>NZ_PCPP01000001.1:835504-1514344 GCF_002979755.1 Chryseobacterium culicis
AACGGAGAGAAACATCTTCCCATATGGCAGCAATATAAAAAAGCAGGAAAGAAAGCTGGTTGTGTGACCTCTGTAACCATTACTCATGCTACTCCTGCCGGATTCTGTGTGAATTCTTCCAGAAGAAATGCCGAGCCTCAAATTGTTGAAATGTACGCTGATCTGGAACTCGATGTACTGTTAGGAGGAGGAGATGAGTTTTTCAACCCTTCCAAAAGAGAAGACAAAAAAGATCTTTATTCTGTTTATCGCCAAAAAGGATACCGGATTCTAAAAACACAAAATGATCTGAAAGAAATCAGAAAAGGGGAGAAACTCCTGGGTATTTTTAATACAGGTGCATTGCCTTATAGTATTGACAGAGCTCATCTCCAGGAATTCAAAAATACACCAACGCTGGCTGAAATGGCCCATACAGCCATCCATCAGATGAAAGATCATCCCGAAGGTTTTGTCCTTCAGGTAGAAGCAGGGAAAGTAGACTGGGCAGCCCATGCCAATGACGTAGCAGCGTTGATACACGATCAGCTGGCGTTTGATGAAGCGGTAAAAACAGCCATAGATTTTGCTGAAAAAGATGGAAATACCCTCGTGATTATTACCACAGATCATGGAAATGCCAACCCCGGAACGATTTATGGAACAGAGGCCACCAAGAATTTTAACAGTATTTCAGACTATCAATATACCAATGAATATATTCTGAACAAGATTCAGAAAGAGCATTCGGTAAAAGATATTAAAGACTGGATTTATGAGGCTAATAAAATTGTTCTGAATGATGAAGAGGCCAAGCATATGCTGAGTTTTTACAACGGGCTTGAGAAAGAGGAAGAAGGACTTTATAATTATAAAAAACTGCCCTTTAAACTGTACTCAGACATTCAGAAAAGCAGAAATTCTGTAGGATGGATCAGTATGGACCATTCCGGAGATTATGTGGAAGTTGCAGCCTATGGTCCTGGAAACGAACTTTTACAGCCTTTCATTAAAAATACAGACCTGCATGATCTGATGCTGAAAGCCTGTTTGATATAGACATTCATATTTTTTTTCATATTCAATTATTTGGGAGATACGAGGCGGATTGATTGTGTCCGCCTTGTTTTTTTGTCCATAAGAGATTTTAGATTTCTCCCATTACAAACATATTTTCCATGGTAGGAATAGTGCTTCCCCCTTCTTTTTCAAGAGTAATGGCAAAAGCCTGCGCTTGAGGAATACTGGCCAAAGCAATTCTGCTGTCTTTATCTTCCGTGTACATTCCAGCATTTACCGGTTTTCCGTCTTCTATTGCCCAAAGCTGATACTGCATTCCTTCAGGAGCTTTAGGAAGTTTTTCTGCATTCAGATAGACTTCTTTTGTTTTTTTATCCCAGAAAACCATTGCTTTAGCTTCTGTATGCTTTTCAACCCCCTTCAGCATCACCATCTGCATATCAGGATTAGAGAACATATCAATCTTCAGATTCATTCTTTCCATGGCCTGAGCCTGAACCTTTTTATCAGCAGTCAGTAAAGCCATTTCCTTTTTATCAGAAGATTGTGTATTCATCATGAACAAGTTTCCGCCAACACTGATCAGGAACAGTACAGAAGCCGCTATTGCATACGGTTTCCAATTGGTATTCTTTTGAATATTTACTCTTTCAGTGGATTCTCTATGATCTTTAATTTCAGGAATATTTGTTGAAAGGGTAGGACTTACTTCTTCAACATTCTGTTCCTGTTGAATCTTATTCCAGATCTTAGATCTCAACTCGCTTGGAGGTGTTACAGCTTTTGCTGTAGCAAGATGTTCCAAAGTCTTTTGTGCTTCTTCAAAAGCCGCCTTTACTTCAGCATTATTCTTCATCACACACTCCAAAATCCCTGCTTCCTCAGGAGAAGCATGGCCAAGAATATAAGATTCTATAATTCCGGATGATATGTATTCTTTAGTGTTCAATTTATTGATAATCTTTTAGCAAATCTTTTAATTTCATCAATGCATTCCGCATTTTCGTTTTTACCGTTCCCAGCGGTATCTTCAGTTTTTCGGATATTTCATGTTGGGTATATCCCTGATAATACGCAAGATCAATAAGCTCCTGCTTGTCTGTTTCCAAACCTTCAAGTACGTTATTAAATCCAATATAATCGGAAGAATTATTCGTTGTTGAAAGCTCTGCAGTATTATATACGAAATCCGGAAGTGATTGGTTTTTAAGTTCGTTCTGGAATGCTTTTGATTTTAAATAATCGATAGCAGTATTCCTGGCAATATTGATCATCCAGGTATAAAACCTTCCTTTTGAAGCATCATATTGATGAATAGAGTTCCAAATTTTAACAAAAACATCCTGTATAATTTCTTCAGTATATTCTTTAGACTGAACGATTCGAAGAATGATTCCGTACAGCGCACCGGAATAGTGGTCATACAGATAATGAAAACCATTTTCGTTTTTTTCTTTTAGTAAAACGATAAGTTCCTCTTCAGAATAGGTTGTTTTAATAGTATTTATTTTTCTATCCAAATGTAATAAAATAAAACATATTCCCAAAAAAATCTATCTCAACTTTTATATCGTACATGATTTTAAGAAAATAATTAAAAAATAGTAAATATGAAAACATTAGCTTCAAAAACAATATCCACTTTTTGCATGGCACTATTTTTCGGAACCTATCATGCACAAAGTACACTTTTTAAAAATAAAAATCCTTATTACTCCCACACTGCAGAAAATACACTGAAAGTAAGCAATAGTGAATGGAAAAAGATTTTAAAACCTGAGCTCTATCAGGTCGCAAGGGAAGGAGCTACAGAAACAGCTTTTACCGGTAAATATTATGAATTTGATGAAAAGGGAACTTATTATTGTGCTGTCTGTGGAAACCCTCTTTTCATTTCAACTTCCAAATTTGCCACTACTTGCGGCTGGCCTTCCTTTTATCAACCTATCCGTAAAAATAGTGTCAAATACAGAAAAGATACTTCTTATCATATGGAACGTACAGAAGTATTATGTGGAAGATGCGATTCTCATCTTGGACATGTCTTCGATGATGGTCCAAAACCTACAGGAAAACGATTTTGTATGAATTCTATCTGTCTTGAATTCATCCCGGGTAAAAAATAACCATTTGAAAATCAATTAATTATAATTTATTTTATTTTTTTTCAATCTAAAATAAAACCAACCTCGTAAATGACATTAAAGACACATATTAAATATAATTAATAAAAAAATCAACACAATGAACACACAGTCAAAAATCACAGTTTTAGCAATGGTAGCTTTATCATTTGCTTTCAGCGGAAAGGTAACTGCACAAACGATGAAAGAAAAAACAGTAATGGTGGGAGGAGCTCCAATGTATCCATCCAAAAACATTATTGAAAATGCTGTTAACTCTAAAGATCACAAAACCCTTGTTGCAGCAGTAAAAGCTGCAGGTTTAGTAGAAACATTACAGGGAGCAGGTCCTTTTACTGTATTGGCACCTACCGATGCTGCCTTTGCAAAACTTCCGAAAGGAACAGTAGAAAGTCTTGTAAAACCTGAGAATAAAGCAACACTTACGAGCATCCTTACTTATCACGTTCTACCAGGAAGATACAGTGCCAAAGAAATCTGGGCTGCTGTAAAAGCAGGAAACGGAAAAAGCATGATGAAAACTGTACAGGGAGAGGATCTTACATTCTGGACCAAAGGAAAAGACCTTTACATTAAAGATGCAAAAGGAAACAGTGCCAAAGTGACTATTGCTGATGTGAACCAATCTAACGGAGTAATTCATGTAATAGATACGGTTTTAATGCCATAACAATTTCTAAGATTTCAAACAGCATATTCCAATATGCTGTTTTTACTTCTTTGCATATCTAACACTAAAAAATTAATAGTATGAAAAAAACAATTCAGGTTTCTAATCAGGGTGCTACCCTTGATACCAGCAGAAGAAACTTTTTAAAATTAGGTGGAGTAGGATTAGCCATTGCAGGCCTTACCATTATCGGATGTAATGATGATGATGACTTCCAGATTATAGAAGAATCCAAGTATGATTTGGGAACAGGAGATGTAGGCGTATTGAATTATGCCTATGCACTGGAACAGCTTGAAGCAGATTTTTATACAAAAGTGGTCAACAATTTTTATACGGGAATTTCCAGTATTGAAAAAGAGGTCTTTACTGATCTCTACCATCATGAGGTCATCCATCGGGATTTTTTCAAAGCAGCCATTAGCGGAGCTACAGATCATGTACTTCCAAAACTTGAATTCCAGTATCCGAATGTGAATTTTAATGACAGAAATTCGGTATTGGCCACTGCAAAAGCATTAGAAGATACAGGCGTGGCAGCGTATAATGGTGCCGGAAAATATATTTCCAATCCTGCTTATCTTGTCATTGCCGGAAAAATAGTTTCAGTGGAAGCCAGACATGCTTCTGCCATCAGAAATTTAATCAATCCGGGATCTGCAGATTTTTCAGGAGATGATGTGATAGATGCCAACGGTCTTGATCTTGCCAAAGAGCCCAAAGACATTGTAATGGCCGCAGGAGCATTTATCAAAACACCTTTTACCTGGAAAGAAAGAGGTATCAATTAATCATTCATCTTAAAAAACTTACATTATGAATATTCTTAGATTACTGGATAAGCTTTCACATGATAAATTTTTTACCACAGAAGCTTCAAGATTAGAAACCCTTACGAATATATCCTCATTCGGGAAAAAAGCCGCTACAGCAGCTGTTCCTCTTGGATTAGGCACATTGATGGCTACTTCAGCCAAAGCAGAGACTCCCAAACCAGTATTAACAGGTACTGCTTTAAAAAGCACATTGACAGATGCTTTACAGCTGGCATTGGTACTGGAATATCTGGAAAATGAGTATTACAGCATAGGACTGTCAACACCAGGACTGATCCCCAATGCAGACAGAACTGTTTTTATGCAGATTTCAAAACATGAATCCGCCCATGTAAGCTTTCTGAAAAGCACCCTGACTTCTCTAGGGACAACCCCGGGGAATAAACCTACTTTTGATTTCACAGCCAGCGGAAACTTTATGCCTTTTACAGATTATAACCAATTTCTTATCCTTGCTCAAGCCTTTGAAGATACCGGAGTAAGGGCGTATAAAGGGCAGGCCGGAAATGTAATGTCCAATAAAGTGGTACTTCAGGCAGCATTACAAATTCATTCCGTGGAAGCCAGACATGCCTCACAGGTAAGAAGAATGAGAGCCAACAAAGGATGGATAGAGCTTGCTGACGGAGGAAATATGCCATCGGCAACCAATCCGGTGTATGCAGGAGAAGATAATACCAATCAGGCCGGTTACAACACAGGAACACTATTTGGGGCTGCAGCAGGTTCTGCAGCTTATGACGAAATTTTAAGTGGTAGCGATGCACAGGCTATTGCTTCACTCTTTATAGTTTAGTTGTGATTTGGATGATGATAAGTGGTGAGTCCATTTCCGTATTTTCCGGGAATGGACTTTTATAAACAATCAATCGTCAGGCCTTAAGAAAACACATTATGAACAACTTATATCATCCCGGTTCATCCATTAAGTACCCTATTTTACAGAGGGTACTTTTTATTTTCATAATGCTCATTACTTCCATATAAATATAGGATTCTTATAAACTAGTTTAAAATAAATATACATATAGCTTTATTAACAAATTTACCGCAATAGAATACAAAATTATTTCGTACTTTGGTTTACTTATTAAAATAATAATTTAAAGTACTTAAAAATGTTTAAAATATAAACTTTAAGGCATTGATTATCATTTTTTAATAATAATAAAAGAATAGTCTCTAATCGTTGAAATAACATATGAAGAAGTATCCAATTCCTGCGAATGAAGAAGGGAGAATGAAGAAACTGGAGTATTTTAATCTTTTAAACCTTGAAAAAGATCCCCAGTTAGACATTTTTGCAGAAACAGCATGTCTGTTGACCGACTGCCCCGCAGCGCTCATCGCCATGATGGAAAGTGAAACCCAAACTATCCAGAGCTGTGTGGGGCTTGCCCTGGATTTTGTAGACCGGAAAAGTACCTTATGCCAGTATTCTATTGCAAGTGGAGATGTTGTCATCATTAATGATACATTACTGGATGAAAGATCTTCTGATAACCCACTTATTCTTGCAGGGGGAATCCGGTTTTATGCAGGAGTTCCTTTGATTGATGAGGAAGGGTTTGTATTAGGAACCATCTGTGTTATTGACTATAAGCCCAAAACGATAACAGACGATCAGATTTCAACCCTGAAAAAAATAGGAGAGGCCATCACAAAAATCCTGACTGGAAAAAAGAAAAATATCCAGGCTGAATATTTTCAACAGACCTTTGCCATTTCCAATAACCTGATCTGCGTACTGGATAAAGACTTAACGCTGAAAGATATTAACCCGGCTTTTGAGAATACATTTCAATTGGATAAGAGCCAGGTTCTTGATCATAATTTCCTGGATCTGATAGGTCATCATAATTCCCAACTGCAATTACTTTCCAAAAATCTTCCCCATACCGATGAAGAAGTAACCTTTACCACTTCAACAAAAATAGAGGATGCCCAAACCATTATTGTGGAATGGTATTTAAAACTCAATAAAAATCACACTGAGATTTTTTGCTTCGGAATCAATATTACCCAACGCATCGAAGAAAAATTAAAACTGGAAAGCTCTGAACGCCGTTTCAGAAGCTTCTTCGAAAACGCCATTGGATTGATGAGTATGCATGATATGGATGGAAATATCATTGCTGTTAACGAAAAAGGAAGAGAAATCCTGCAATATTCAGCAGAAGAAGTAGAAGGCTTGAATTTAAAAGACCTTGTTCCTAAAAAAAACTGGCCTCTTCTTGAGCAATACCTCGAGCGGATTAACAAAAACCAGGAAGATTTCGGAACCATGATTCTGAAAGCAAAAGGAGGTGAAGAAATGATCTGGATGTATCACAATCTTGTGGAGATCAATAAGGAAGGAAAACCTTATGTGGTCAGCACCGCACTGAATGTTACTGAAAGAGTGAGTTTGGAAAAAGATCTGGTGCATACCAAAAAAATGCTGGAACAGACCAGTGCTGTTGCCCAGGTAGGAGGATGGGAAGTGAATCTGAAAAACAATACCGTCACTTGGTCACAGTCTACCAGAGAAATACATAAAATAGATAAGGATTTTCAGCCTAATTTTGACAATGCCCTGGGTTTCTACACTGAAAAAAGCAGGGAAAGACTGGAATTCTTATTCGAAAAGACTGTAAAAGAAGGCATTCCCTACGATGAAGAATTACAGCTTGTACAAAATGATGGGGTAATGATTTGGGTAAGGGTAAAAGGTATCCCGGAATTTGAAGATGGAGTATGCACCAGAGTCTACGGAATCATTCAGAATATTGATACCTTCAAAAAAGTTTATCTTGAACTGGCCAAAAAAGAGGCTATGCTACAGTCTTTCGTAAAATATGTCCCTTCTACAGTAGCCATGTTCGACAAAGATCTTAATTATGTTTCTGTAAGCAGAAGCTGGAAAGATGAGTTTCAGATGAACGATATCAGGCTTATTGGTGAAAATATGTTTAAAATTTCTCCCAATGTACCCGATGAAAGATTAAAAATATATCAGGACGCACTGGCAGGAAAGGCTTACAAAAATGAAGACATGGCAATAGAAGTTCCGGGTAAAGGAATTATTCAGCATTACAGCGTAGAGGTCACGCCATGGTATCTTTCCAATAATGTTATCGGGGGAATTATTGTTTCTGCCCAAAATATTACAGCATCTGTAAAAATCAACAGAGAACTGAAAAATGCCAAGAAAATGGCAGATATTGCCAGCAAAGCAAAATCTGAATTCTTAGCTAACATGAGCCATGAAATCCGAACTCCACTGAACGGGGTTATTGGTTTTTCCGACCTTCTTTTAAAAACGCCATTGAACGATATACAGACCCAATACCTCAATTATATCAATGAATCAGGAGAGAATTTATTGAATATCATCAACGATATACTTGATTTTTCCAAGGTAGAATCCGGAAAAATGGATCTTATTATTGAGAAATCTAATATTTATGACATGGTAAGCCAGGTAATCAATGTTATCCTTTACCAGTCGCAGAAAAAGAATATAGAATTACTGTTAAATATAGAACAGGGACTTCCTGAAACGATTTGGCTTGATGAATCAAGACTGAAACAAATTTTGATCAACCTCCTTGGAAATGCAGTAAAATTTACAACACAGGGGGAAATAGAACTTAAAGTAGAAAAGCTGAATCTGGACAGCAAAAATATCAAACTCAGATTTTCCGTAAGAGATACCGGAATTGGGATTCCTAAGGAAAAACAACAGCATATTTTCAATGCCTTTACCCAGGAAAACAGCTCTATCAGCAAACAGTATGGAGGAACAGGTCTTGGATTGACCATTTCCAATAATATCCTGAATTACATGGGAAGCAAGCTGTCATTGGTAAGCGAACTTCAGAAAGGTTCCGTTTTCTATTTTGACCTCGAAGTTCCTTATGAAATGTCTGATCACCGTGAGGATGATGACCTGAAAATAAGCAAGGTACTTATTGTAGATGATAATGAAGCCAACAGGATTATTATCCAGCATATGCTTGCCTATAAAAATGTGGATTCAAAACTTGCGGCCAATGGAATGGAAGCACTTCAGATACTACTTGCTGGAGAACGTTTTGATGTCATTCTGATGGATTATCACATGCCGATTATTTCCGGACTGGAAACCATAGAAAAAATCAAGGAACTGTTTAATACACAAAATGAATCTTCTCCTCTGATTATCCTTCACACGTCTTCTGAAGAACATGATGTCATTAATTCTTTCCGTCAGGAAAACAATTCATACTTCCTGCTGAAGCCTATCAAATCTGAAGAGCTTTACAAAACCTTGAGACGGGCGGTAAAAAATACTGAAAAAGAGATCACCCACAGTTCACAGCCGGAAACAGAAACCTCAATACTCATGCAGTCGCCGGAGGTTTTATTGGTAGATGACAACCCGGTGAATATGGTGCTGAATAATAAAATGATGCGTTCATTAATCCCGGATGCACAGCTTACAGAAGCTACAGACGGCCTTCAGGCATTTCAGCTGTGTAAAGGAAAAACATTCAATATTATTTTAATGGATGTTCAGATGCCGGTAATGGATGGTATTGAAGCCACAAAACAAATCCGATTATTGCCTGATTATCATAATATTCCGATTATTGGGGTAACCGCAGGAAATGTATTGGGTGAGAAAGAAAAATGTCTGGATTCCGGAATGAATGACTTCCTTCCTAAACCTTTAAGACAGGCAGATTTGCTGGAAATGCTAAAAAAGTACATCATTAATGAAAACCCTATCAATATCCCATCTGAAGATTCGGCCAGTAAGCCAAATTATCTTGATATCAATGTTCTGAACGAACAAATAGGTGATGACGACGAGGATTTCAGAAAAATATTCCTGAACCTTGTAGTAGATCAACTTACCCAGGCTGAAGAAAATATCAAAAAAAGCACAGCAGAAAAAGACAGTACCAATCTGAAATTGATTCTTCACAAGCTCAAAGGAACAGCAGGAACAGCAGGGTTGGTAAGACTTACAGAACGTACCGTCCACTGGGAAAGCAAAACAGAACCCAACATGGATTTTCCTTCCATGGAAAAAGAAATGATCCAGGAAATAACAACAGGATTACAATTAATAAAAAATTTAATACAATAAAAAACTAAAATTATGCTGATTCTAATCGCCGAAGACGACGAACTGATTCTAAAAACGATTGAACATAAATTATTAAAAGAGGGGCATGAAGTGATCCTGACCCGTAACGGGAAAGATGCTATTGAAACCTTGAAAACCAAAGATGTAGATCTGGCTATCACAGATATCATGATGCCATTTGCATCCGGAATTGAAATACTTTCAGCCATTAAAACCATGGGTAAGCAGATCCCGGTGATTATGCTTTCCAGTATGGGGCAGGAAGAAGTGGTACTGAATGCTTTTGATCTGGGAGCAGCCGATTTCATCATAAAACCATTCAGTCCCAATGAATTGATATTAAGAATAAAAAGATTTTCTTCAAAATAAACTACAGCCATGTTTCTCACCACTTCTGTGCATTTTCTCTTTCTTGTTTTTCTGGGAATGCTATCTTTAGTACTTTTACTGATCATAGCGGTACTGATCTACAGCTTTTATCAGTACAGAGAATCTCTTCAGGCTTTCAGATGGTCTGAAGTGATCAATAAAAAAATCTCAGAAGTGATTGTATATGGTGAAGAGGAAATACCTGTAAACAGTAACTTTTCAGCAGCTTCCGGCAGTGCCTCATTCAGAAATTTATTCCTTCAGAAACTGGCAGAATCCGAGAAGAAATTTTCCGGAGCAGCACAGAATAAACTTAAAGACTTATTTCAGGAATACAGCCTTCAGGAAGAAGCATTGAAAAAACTGACTCAAAAGAAAGAACATATCATTGCAGGAGGAATACAGGAGCTTACGGCTATGCAAGTAGAAGAAGCCTTACCTAAAATTTCTACATTTTTAACCCATCCTTCAGCTCAGGTATACCAGGAAGCACAATATGCAATGGTGAATTTTAAGGGATTTGAAGGTCTTCATTTCCTGAACAGCATTTCATCAAAAATATCAGAATGGCAACAGCTTCGTTTGTTGATTTCAATTACCAATATTCCTGAAAATTCCGGAGAAAGTATTAAAATCTGGATGGAAAGTTCTAATGACTCCGTAGTTATTTTCACCCTTAAACTATTAAGAAAATTTCAGGTATTATCTCTCTATTCTACCGTAACTGATTTATTGGATCATCCTTCTGTTGATATACGGGTACAGGCAGTTCAGACTTTATTATCACTGGAAAATTCATCTACCATTAGTGATCTTATGGAAGTGTATCTGCATCAGCCGATTGAAGTACAGAAAGAAATCCTTAAAGTCATGAAAAAGTCAAAAGACCAGTGCTGTACAGATTTTCTGAAAGATCAATTATTGAACACTCCTGATTCTGGAATAAAAGTGCATGCTGCAGAAGCTTTATGTGCTTTGGAAAAACAGGAATACCTGACAGAACTCTCCCAAAAGGAAAACTCTTCTGAAGAATTAATTCAAATCATTAAATACGCATTACAGGAAAAAGTATGTTAGAATTCTCACACATCATCTATGAAGTTGTTATTTGGGTGTTTCTGATTTATGGAACAGCAGTAACCCTTATCTATGGCTGGATAGGAATTTATGCGCTGGGTGCCGTATTGCGTTATAAAAAAGAAAATACATTTACAGATTACAGCATTATTGCAGCCAACCCCAATGCCCCTGTATTCAGTGTTATTGCTCCGGCCTATAATGAAGGAATGACCATTGTGGAAAATGTACGTTCCCTGTTATCTCTTTACTATCATAATCTGGAAATCATTATTGTCAATGATGGAAGTAAGGACGATTCAATGCAAAAGCTCATCGAAGCTTATGAACTGGAATCCATGGCTTATTTCATTCAGGGAAAAATAGAAACTAATGCGGTAAGAGGCGTTTATAAAAGTAAAAATC
Source organism: Chryseobacterium culicis (assembly GCF_002979755.1). Classification (NCBI taxonomy): domain Bacteria; kingdom Pseudomonadati; phylum Bacteroidota; class Flavobacteriia; order Flavobacteriales; family Weeksellaceae; genus Chryseobacterium; species Chryseobacterium culicis. Next base: position 847,121 of record NZ_PCPP01000001.1, read on the forward strand.
CGGCCTTTAAAAAACTGATTGTTGTTGATAAAGAAAACGGAGGAAAAGCAGATGCTTTAAATGTTGGAGTGAATATTTCTTCCGGCGAATATCTGGTCTGCATTGATGTTGACTGTATTCTGGAGCAGGATTCTATTTTAAAACTTGCAAAACCCATGCTGGAGCAGACTGATAAAAAGTTCATTGCATGCGGTGGAGTGATTCGTCTGGCCAACAATTGTGTCATTGAAAACGGAAAAGTAGTCAGTGTCAACATGCCGAAAACTCTTCTGGGAAGAACTCAGGCATTGGAATATATACGGGCTTTTGTACTCGGACGTATGGCATGGTCCCGCGCCTCAGGGTTAATCCTGATCTCTGGTGCTTTTGGAGTATTTGACAGAAAAATTGTACTGGCATGCGGAGGTTATGATAAAAATAACGTAGGAGAGGACATGGAGCTGGTGGTAAGAATGAGAAAATACATGGAGGAAAAGAATGAGCCTTACGAAGTGCTTACCATTCCGGATCCTCTATGCTGGACAGAAGTTCCCGAATCCAAAGATATTCTTAGAAAACAAAGAAACAGATGGATGCGCGGAACCATGGAAACCTTGTGGAAACACAGAAAACTCATGTTCAATCCGAAGTATAAAAAACTGGGAATGATCAGTCTTCCTTATTGGTTCTTCTTTGAATTTCTGGGGCCACTCATCGAATTTTCGGGCTACATTATCTTCATTATCTTTTTATTGCTTGGAATTATCAACTGGCCTTTCTTTATCGTTCTGTTTGCTCTCGTTATATCAATGGGATTCTTATATTCCATCTATGCGATACTAGTGGATCTCGTAAGCCATCAGGTCTATACCAAAAGAAAAGATTTCCTTAGATTGATTTTCACCGCTTTTTCCGAACCTTTTTATTTCCATCCTATTGTAGTAAAAGCAGGGGTAAACGGATTTATAGATTATTTCAAAAAATCCCATGGCTGGGGCGAAATGACGAGACAGGGTTTCAATCAGAGTACACAGCACTTACCTCTAAAAGAAAGAATATATGCTATTCTTCAGGCAGGACTGAAAAAATGGGGAATGCTGGCGCTGGTTTTCTTTGCTTTATTTTTAATAGGAGTTGCCGCAGAATCATTGTGGTACCAATATACTTTTCCAAAATTTGAAACATCTGCCATTATTGGTAATCTTTTCGTAGAAAATATTTTATTTGCGTTTAAACTGATATTCTGTATTGGGATCGTGTATCTGATCATCAATTTTATCAAAGAAGGCTGGGCAAGGACTTTGGGAATGATAACGTTGCTTATTGTAGCGGTTACCCAATATATCTTGTTCCTGTATTTTTCTGAAAGCCGTAATGTATTGGGGGCAGATCTTTTATACTACAGCAAAGAAGAGATGAAACAGATTCTACAGGCAAGCGGAATGCTCAACTTCAAAAACTTTGCATTACTGGGAATTTTAATAACCGCTTCTCTCATTCCTTTATGGATTGCAGGTAAAACAGCTTTAAAATCAATCTATCCCGGATTGGTATTATTAATCTTTGGGCTGGCGGCATTTTTCATTCCATCTGATATAGCAGGATCTAAGATCTTAGGTTCTGAGAGTGAATTTAACCAAAATGCAGCAAAAAGTAAATGGGCCTATTTCTTTAAATCCAATGAAGATAATTTCATCAGCGATCATCCGGAACTGACTGAATTACTGAGCGAAAATGAAGATTTTGCAGCCAACGCAGAAATGATTGATAAAAACTTTCCGTTCTGGAGAAAAGAAAATACACAGGATTTCTTAGGGTCTTATCTTAACAAGTCTGAGAAGATTCCTAATCTCGTTTTCCTTGTTATGGAAGGTTTTGGACATGCTTATACCTCTCCAAAAGGATATATCGGGAATTTCACCCCTTATCTTGATTCTTTATCAGGTAAAGGATTATTCTGGGAAAACAGCTTAAGCTCAGCAGGAAGAACATTTGGAGCATTGCCATCACTGACAGGGTCACTTCCTTTCGGAAAGAACGGCTTCCTTGAAATAGAGAAAACACCAGAGAATTTCAATCTTTATAACATCCTTAAAGCCAACGGATTTGAAACTGGATTTTATTATGGAGGTCACGCATCCTTTGACCGCTACCGTGAATTTCTGGAATACAGTGGAGTAGATCATATCGTAGATGAAGCTTCATTCAGCAGCCCTTACCGTAAACTTCCCGCCAACAACGGAGAAAGCTGGGGATATGAGGATCAGGCTGTCTTAGATAAAGTACAGCAGCAACAGAAACCACAGAATCAGCCGTATTTCAATATGATCCTTACGCTTTCAACACATAATCCTTTTTTAATCAACAATAAAAATTATTATGAAAAGCTATACAATCAAAGGCTTAATTCAGGGATTTTAACTGCTGAACAGAAAAAATGGGCAGCCGCTCACAAAGATCAGCTCATTTCAGTATTGAATGCAGATGATGCCATGAAAGGTTTCTTTGAAAACTACAGCAAACGACCGGATTTCAAAAACACAATTTTTGTCATCACGGGAGATCACAGTATGCCTGAAATTACATTACAAGCCAAAATTGACAGGTTCCACGTACCCTTATTGATCTATTCTCCCTTATTAAAAGAATCAAAACGTTTTCACAAAACAGTCAGTCATTTTGATATTGCACCTTCTATTTTAGCATACTACAGAAATAATTATAAAATTAGTACTCCTTCTACAGTAACATGGGTAGGAAGAGGCTTTTCTGCAGATTCTGAGATAAGCAAAACCGGAATTCCTATGATGCAGAGTAAAAACCAACTGATTGACTTTGTATCTGAAAAGTATTACATCCATGACGGACAACTTTTCACACTGAAAAATATGGAGGAGGGCGCGGACAATGATGCGGCAGCCATGAATAAAATCAATGGCAGATTCAATCAATACAAAAGTATGAATGCCAAGTTTTATTCTACGAAAAAGCTAATGCCGGATTCGGTAATGGTCAATTTTAAGAAAAAAACGAAATCAAGATTTTAAAACTTTCGGGTGTAGCCTAAAGTAAGATCAAACTGATTTCCTTTCTCACCCGGACGGAATTCCTGATTATAATACATCGTTCCCACAGAAAAAAGATTGACAGAGCGGTAAGAAAAATTATATTCAGCTCCTACTTTAAAGGTTTTAAGCTTAAAAGTTTCGTTTTCCAGAAGGTTATTACGGTACTCTTCAGGGCTTATACCTGTTCCGATCTGAAAAGCAAAATAGTCCTGGGCTCCTTTTGTATAATATCGTACCGTTCCTGTATAAGAATGTGAAATATTCTTGCTGTCAGGCGTAATGTAAGTACGCAGATTGAACCAGAAATTTTTATAATATTTACCTACAGCAGCAGTAAACATCCAGATACTGTTGCTGAAATAAAGCTGACGGTAGCCCAGCTCTGCCTCAAAACTATGAGGAAGATTCGCATTTAAAGAAACGCCGGTGCGGTATTTCGGAAACAGACCAACATCGTCAGAATATCCTCCGCCAACGTACAGATAGAACATTTTGGAAAGTCTTGGATAGGCTTCCAACTCAATCTGTGTGCCGCCCTGTGCAAACTTATTGGCATAATTACCCCGAAGGATCACAGAACCAATCGGTGTGATTCTTTTATAGCTTACGCCCACGATATGCCAGTCGTCATCAAACTGTTTGTCAAAATGAGAATAATTATAAACAATTCCTATCGCATTTTTAGAAGAAAGATCATTTATTCTTACCGCAAGAGCCCTTGCCTCAGTATTTTTAGGATTGATGGATAAAAGAGTTTTTACAGCTTTGTCGGCTTCCTCATAATTATCCATACCAAAATATACTTTTGCCTTCAACAACAGTAATGCTTCAGATTTAGAATGGTAGGAAAGTCCTTTATCTATAATTTCAATAGCCTTTGTATTCTGATCATTCCAGTATTCCAATGACGCATAGGCCAGAAAATAATCTTCATCCTGAACCTCTCTTTTTCCAAGATCTTCAAACACAGCTCTTGCTGCAGCCAGATCTTTGTTCCAGGTATATAGCCTTCCCAGAAAAACTGAAATATCTGTATAATTGGGTGCTTTTTCCAATGCTTCTTTGGCGAGTGCTATAGATGTAGTATAATCTTTCTGTTCAAAAGCAGTAGTACGGGCTTTAACAAACAATTCATCAGCAGTAAGATTCTGCTGGCTGTATAGGGTAATTGGAAAAAGTATTGCTAATAAAAAGGTCGGATATCTTTTCATCGAAGTTTATTATTAATGAGCTACATCTGGTATCACAAATATATTGAACTTTTATTTCTCAAACCAGAGATTATTCATTAAAACTTATTTTTTTGAGATTATTATTCCATAAAATATCAAATAGTAGATATTTATGATGGAATAATTATTGTCGTAATTAAAAAGAATTGATTTTCTAAAAAACCTACATCATGAAAATAGCAACCTATAATGTGAACGGAATCAATGGCCGTCTTCCTGTTTTACTGAAATGGCTGAAAGAAACGTCACCGGATATTGTCTGCCTTCAGGAATTAAAAGCCCCACAGGAACGCTTTCCATTACAGGATATTAATAACGCAGGATATCAGGCCATATGGAACGGACAAAAAAGCTGGAACGGAGTAGCCATACTGGCAAAAAACAGAGAAATAACTGAAGTACAAAGATCTTTACCAGGTGATACAGACGATGTTCAGAGCCGTTATATAGAAGCTATTATTGATCAAATGGTAATCTGCTGCCTGTATCTTCCCAATGGAAATCCTTATCCCGGGCCCAAATTTGATTATAAATTATCCTGGATTAAGCGTTTTAAAAGACGAACCAACCAGCTCATCAAAATGGAACTTCCCGCCATACTGATCGGTGATTTCAATATTATACCGGAACCTATGGATGTTTATAAACCTGAACGTTGGGAAAATGATGCGCTATACAGAACAGAAGTAAGAAAAGCATTTAAGGACCTTCAGAAAAAAGGCTGGCTTGATTCTATACGAAGTCTTTATCCTGATGAGAAAATTTATACCTTCTGGGATTATTTATATAAAGCTTACGACCGTAATGCAGGAATGAGACTTGATCATATTTTATTAAGTCCTTATCTACAACCCAGACTGTTATCGGGTGGAGTAGACAGCCATGTACGGGGCTGGGAAAAAAGCAGTGATCATGCTCCTGTTTGGATTGAACTATCGGATCATCTGTAATGACAGAAGTTCATATAAAATATACTCCCGCGAAAAATCAGGAGTATATATATAATAAGTATTTTACAGATTAAGATTGCTTACGGCGACGGCCTGAAACTTTTTTATCCAGATCCCTGATATCCTGTCTCAGCTCACGGAACATCTCTTTAAAATTGTAGCTTTCATAATCACCCGGTTCAAAATCTTCCGGAAAAATCCCTGAAGCATACTGCCAGATTTCCACCACTTCTTCAAAAGGAATATCGTAAGGTTCATAAAATGAATTATCAGCACTTACACTGATTGCCGTTTCTTTTCTTTCTTTAAATCTTTTGTAGGTAATTCCGTCATTTAAGGTAACAAAAACATAGGTTTTACCTTCCTTAAGCTCATTAATTCCTTCTACATATTTTCCTACAATATAAGATCCGTTTCTGAACGGAGGCATAGAATCACCATCCGCAGGAAAAGCCCTGTATTTTCCATTGGTAAGGAAAGGAAGAGCAATACGCTGAAGACTTTCAATGTATTCTATATCGCTATAGCCTTCCAGATATCCCATTGAGGCTTTCTGCGGAATAATTTCTATCGTATCATTTCCATGCGTATCTACTGCAACCGGAAGAACGATTCTGTTATCAGGAAGTTTCAGCATCTCATCCATAGGATGCTTCTCAATATCTACAGAAAGCATAAGGTCAATACTTACATGAAAATATTTGGAAATTTTTACCAGCAGCTCGATAGGAGGTTCGGATATTCCGTTTTCATATTTTGAATACCGAACTCTTGAAATCAACAATTCGTCGGCTACATTTTGTTGAGAGAGCTTTCTTCTGGCTCTTAAAAAGCGTATATTATTTGAAAAAACTGACATTGATAAAAGTATGTCAGCAAAAATACAAAATTTGACCTCTTTTATCAACGAATGAAACAGGTTTTCCCATACATTCTACAGAATTTTATTCAACTTCTGTCCATTTTTCCTGAAATAGGGTAGTCTCAACCGTAAAATACTCAACATTCGCCACTGCAGTAAGCGTTTTTTAAGCTCAGTTAAAAGCCCTTATAACCATTGAATAATAACCATAAATAATCAGTATTTAATACAAAACCAATAACTCTAAATTTCATAAATTGAGTTATTAGTTTTAACATTTAGTAAATCAATCACATATAAGTGAAAATATTATTTTCATTAAAATACACTTATATTAATGAAATATTAAATAATAAAAACATATAATTAATTTATTGAAAATAATTTGCAATGGTATTATTATTATTCATATATTCGTGATGTAATAATCATATAAAATTATAGTTATGAAAAACTTAAAAAAATTGGACAGAAACGAATTAAAAGCTATTTCAGGTAACGGATTACTAGATCCAATCGGCGGACTTCTAGGTGGACTAGGAGGTGTAGTTGGTGGAGTAGTAGGCGGTGTAGGTACTATCGTTGGTGGCGTAGTTACTGGCGTAGGATCTACAGTAGGTGGAGTAGTTGGCGGTGTAAGCACTGTTGTAACGAACGCGTTATGCCAAACACAATGTGTAGTAAACGGTGTTATCCACATCAAATTACTTGAGTGTGGTTCAACTTGCTAGTCAAAAAGCATTGAATTAAAAAGATTATACCGCTCTGAAAAAGAGCGGTTTTTTTAGGTCTCTGAAAAAATAATTCAAGGAAAACGCTACAATACAATCCATTTAACCTATTCGCTTTATAAGAAAAAATTTAATAATTTCAATAAAGCAACAATGTTGCATTAAATATTTTAATTTTCTAGCTTTGCCGGATCATTAAAGTATATGCACATGAAAAGGACCGTCTATTTTTTGGTGGGAAGCACACTTATGTATTCACCATCTATTCTGAAATCTCAGAAAATTACTCCTGATAAAAAAGTGGTAAAGGATATAGAATCTGTCAGGGTACAGGGAAAAACAAATTATAACTCTGCAAATATTTCAAGAAAAAAACTGGATTTTATTCAGTCTAACACACTGGGAGAAACATTGAGTAAAATTCCCGGAATTCAAAATTCGGGATATGGGCCCAACTCCGGAGCTCCCGTTATCAGAAGCCTTAGCGGAAACCGTGTAAAAATATTGGAAAACGGAACGGCAGTTAATGATCTTTCCGGAATAAGTCCTGATTTTAATACGGATATAGAGATGAACAATGTTCAGAATATTACGATTTACAAAAACTCTGCATCGGTTTTATATGGAGGAAAAGCTATTGGGGGCGCAATAGATATTGAAACAGATTATATTGCCACACAATTGCCGGATAAAAAGATAAATTTTCGCGGGCTTTTGGAAGGAGGAAGCAATAGTGGTCAGAAACAGGCCTTTTCAGCTAAAGGTACTATTGCTAAAAACTGGGTTTGGACGGTAGGAGCATCCAATCAGAAGCAGGAAATGGTCAGAATTCCGGGAAAATCAAAAGACAGCAGATGTTATGATCCCAATCTGGTAGGTTTCAACAGTATTTTACAGTCACTTTGCCAGATAGATGTGGATTCAAGACGGGTACTCAACAAAAGTCTTTTCCCTTACATCAGCCAGTTTGCCAAAGATCATATGATAGAATATGAACTGTCGGAAGATGATCTTTACACCTTCAATTCCACGTATTATAATCCTGCTGACGGCAAACATTATCCCAATCCAAAGAATGATCTTTATGTTCCTGGTCAGGATGCTGTGAAAGACCGTTACAGAAGTGAAGTAAACGGAATCAGGGATTATGTGGAAACAAAAGACGGAATCATTCCCAATAGTCATTCAGAAAGCAATTCATTCTATGTAGGAACCAGTTATATAGGAAAATCGTTTTATGCAGGAGGAGCCTATCAGAATTCTTACTCTTATTTTGGAGTTCCGGGATATGCAATCCCTAAAATACCCAAACATACTCATGGAAAACCATCGCAAAAAATAGAATATCTTCCGATCAACATCAGAAGTTTATCACATAAAGCCATGTTTGAATCTGGTTACCGATTTACAAATTCTCCGATTTCAAGCATAAAACTGAATTATATGGGAGTATTCTCAAAAAATGCAGAACTTCTTGATCGTTACCGCGCCAATCAGTTTGCTGTAAATCAACACAACGGACGTATGGAAATTACGCAGCAGAAATTAAAATTTCTTACGGGAACCACTGGCCTTGACATTCAATACAGAGAAATGGAAGGAAATGGCGGGCAGAGATATTTACCCAATAATATAAGCCGTGAAATTGGAGTTTTTACCATGCAGCATCTTGATTTTAATAGTATTCAGATAGATCTTGGATATAGAAATGATCATGTACAACGCAGGGCGGAAGCAGATCAAAAATATGTCAGAAGCCGCGGACTTTCCGGGGGAAAACTCAGCGACAGAGACTTTACCCTTCATCAATTCCACAGTTCTGCTCAATGGAATATCTTTAAAAAAGGATATCTGAAAGTACAATACAATCACTCGGAAAGAGCACCGGAAGTGAATGAGCTTTATTCAGGAAACAATCATTTTGCTATTCTGACAGAGGAAAATGGTGATGACAAGCTGGATAAGGAAACGGCAAACACCATTGAAATCGGAACTGGAGTTAACCTGAAGAACCTTCGAATATCTGCCAGTTGGTACAATACTTCTTATAAGAATTATATTTACCTTGCCCATACCGGAATTTCGAGAGAAGTTTTTCTGGTAAAAGAATGGCGCTCCGATGATACAGAAATCAACGGAATTGAAGCTGAAGCCGCCTATAAAGCCGATCTTGGAAAATTAGGAAAGTGGGAGATAGGCGGATATTATGACTTGGTAAGGAATATAAGCGTTGCCGACAGTTCCATAAGAAAATGGAGTGATGGTGATTATATGCCTAATATGCCTACCAGCCGTTTTGGATTCAATCTGGAAGGCACTCTGCAGAACTTTAGCCTGAATCTAAGTTTAGATCATTATTTACAACAAAAATATTTAGGAAAAAATATTAATCCGGAGCTTCCTATGCCTGCATTTTCGTTGCTAAATGCCCGTTTAGCCTATAAAGACAACAGCTTAGGCTTTGGTGAACTGGAATATTATATTATTGGAAATAATCTTCTGAACACCGAGGCTCGACTTCAGAATTCTCAGTTAAAATTTCTAAGTCCGCTGCCCGGAATTAATATTTCAGTCGGTATGAAAATCACTATATAAATCAATTATATTTCTGCAGTTATTATTAATTCATAGCTGCAGATTTTTTATGTTATCTATTCAAAATCAGTTTTAGTACACAACTCATTTTTTGTGATTTCTACCCAATTTATTTACACAAAAATTAATTAAAAATATCAATGGAAATCTCATTAAAAATATGATGTTCAGAAAAGGGAAAAGCATGATGGATCTTACTGAATATCCATTAGGGAACTATTTCTTAAAAGATGATACTGTTTTCACTAAAATAATCAAGCATTAAATCTACGGATTTTGGAGCTTTTTATGAGTGAAATCGAAAAATGTTACCGAAATTGCATCACTCTATAACCAGAAACGAACAAGAATTAAATGACAGAGAAATTTCCGACAATAAACAGTACACTTTCACCTCATAAACTTGGTCAACTTATTCAAGAAAAATATGGGCTAACCGACAAAACAAAATGCAATATATTTCGGCTCGCTATGAACCATTTATACATCGTTCATGATAGTAAAAACAAATACGTTTTTAGAGTGTACACGCATCATTGGCGAACTCTATTAGAAATTGAAGAAGAATTAAGACTTCTCAATCATCTCAAAGAAGCAAACCGACAAATTGCTTTTCCTATAGCTGATCAATCAAACCAATTTATCCAGGAAATTGAAGCTCCGGAAGGGACAAGATTTGGTGTTTTATTTTCATATGCTAAAGGTATAAAGACAGCAAAATTTTCATCCGAAACAAGTTTTCTGATTGGACAAGCATTAGCTAAAATTCATCAATCAACAGAAAATGTCGAACTGATGAGAATGTCCTACAATACTCAAAACCTACTCAAAAATCCTGTTCTAAGAACAAAAGAATTCTATAGTAAAAATACCAGCGAAATTGAATTTTTGGAAAATCTCTCTGATTTTTTAACGCTAAAAATGGAAAATGCAGACAAACAGCATATGAGATATGGAGCAGTTCATCTTGATGTTTGGTTTGACAATTTGCACATTGACGATGAAAAAGAAGTAACCTTTTTTGACTTTGATTTTTGTGGTAACGGTTATTTATGCTTTGATATTTCTTACTTTCTATTTCAGTTATTTACAACCCATCTTAACGAAGAGGAATATGAGGCAAAAGCTGACAGTTTCATAAGAGGCTACGAAACTGTAACTAAAATTAATGATGAAGAAAAAAAGTTTTTACCTTACGCATGTCTGGCCATTATGAACTATTATATAAGTGTTCAGTGTGACAGATTTGAATATTGGACCAATATTTTCCTGAATGAAGATCATTTAAAAAGAATGGTGGGGAATTTAAAACGATGGATTGCTTATCATAAAATTGAGATTAAAAACGAGCTAAATTGAAATAGCAGTACTCGACAAGAGCGACTTAAATAATTCTTATGGTATCCCGTAATTTGTTACAGATTAGAATAATTATATTTGATCAATCCAACCTTAATTGAAAGAAAAAAATTGTCAATACAAAGGTATAAATATAGACACATAACCAATAATATACTTAAATTCAATATGTCAATAACAAAAAGTCAGACAGAAAAAATTGGCTCTATTTTCAATGGAAATAGATTTATTATTCCATCATATCAGCGTAAATATAGTTGGACACATACAGAAATAAAAGCATTATGGCAAGACATTGAAGAAAGTATAAAAGACGAGATGAAACATTTTGTTGGAACACTTTCATTTAAAGAAAATAAATCGAGTGGATTATCAACTGACACAATATATGAAATTATTGATGGGCAACAACGTATAACTACAATATTCATACTACTAAAAGTTCTTATTGACAAAATTTCAGATGAAGATCTTAAAAAAAGTCAATTATTAGCATTCATTGGTAGTAAAAATAGCTTAAAACTTCAACCACTTGGAATTGATGGTGAATTTTTAAATCAACTTCTTTTTGAACCAGAAACAATAGATGCTGAAATAATAAACAGAAGAAGTCAAAGGTTTATGTTTTCAGCAAAGAAATTATTCACTGCATTTTCAAACTCTTTGACAGCTACTGAAATTGAACAACGAATAATTTTTATACGTGATAATATTGAAGTTTTGGTTTTTAATGTTGAGAGCCAAGCACAGGCCGTTAAAATGTTTTCAATTATAAACGACAGAGGTTTGCCATTGCGAATTTTAGATAAAACTAAAAGTATTTTAATGCTTTTTTCAACACTACATTTAAAAGAAGAGCTTAACGACAATATAAATAATAGTTTTGAAAAAATATTTGATGCTTATGATGACCTTTTAGTCAGAAGAGACAAATTAGGAATATTGAGCAGACTTGAAGAAAACACAATTTTTACCCAACATTACTATTCCTCAAAAAAATTATTTTCTTCAACTTGGAACAACAGAGATGGTGCGGACACAATATTTGACAATCTAAAAGTAAGATGCGAAGAACTAAAAGAACGACCAGACGAATTGAAACTTTTTGTTTCAGAATATTTAGAAGATTTTGAAAGGTTTGCTGTTAGTTACTCTAACCTCATAAAAGAAGTCGAGACAAAAGATATTTATCAAAAACCTTTTAGATATTTGGAGTTTACAGCAACATTATATCCCTTGTTGGTAAGACTTTATATGCAAGGTAAACTTAATGAATTATTACCAAATTTGGAAACTATTGAAGTTAGAGTCTACAAATTAAGGGGAACAAACCCTATTGCAGATATGTATTGGTTGAGTTCTCATATTTCTGAACAGAATTTAACTGTTGAAGAAATTAGAGAATATCTGATAGGATTCAGTGAAAAATTTGTAAACAATCACGTTTTTAGGACCTACCTTGATGGAGCTATTTATGCAAATGGTGCAGTAAAATATATACTTTCAGAATATTGCAATGATAATCATGATATTGAAACTTACAAAGACTATCAAGTAGAGCACATATTTAGTAAAGATCCAAATTACGATGCAACTTCATATGGATTTGCAGGAGATTACGATTATGAAAAAAATAGATTAGGAAATCTTTCGCTTTTAGAGAGAGGGTTAAATATTGGATTAGGAAATCTTCCACCAATAAACAAAGTTGATGGTTATTTAAAATCAACAAATACAGAAATAACAAATTTAGCAGGGCAAATACAAAAAGGAAATTTTGATAAAACAAATGTAGATAACCGAAGAAAAGAAATTATAGATTTCTGCATTTTACGTTTTAATTTGGATAATGAAAATAGAAACTAAAAAGACAACGGAAAAGGCAGCAAGATTGTCGAGAGCTTCAATGTTCAACAATTGTAATTTGTAATCCTATTGAGCTTTTTTTGTAAAATAGAGAAAGTCAATAATGGATAAATTAAATCTCAAAAACAATAATATGACGGAAAATTATATTCAATATGCTGACGGTTATCAAAAAGACAATATTGATGAAAAGGATATAATAAAAGCCATATCAGACATTCAATTAATGGATGAAGAGCATGGAGCATTTTGGGTTTCAGTTATAACTGATAATGAAAATATAATTGAAGTAAATAAAGATTTATCACTTTTCGTAATTTTTGAAGGAAAACAAACCAGATATCAGGCTACAGATTGGAACGAAGTCACAGAACTTTATAATTTACTATTGCTTAAAAAATTTGATACAATAACTACCAGAATAAAATAACGAACTCAAACAATTCTCAGTTAAAATTTCTAAGTCCACTTAATATTCAGCCAGTGTAAAAATAACGATATCGACCAAGTTATTATCTTGAAAGAAGACATGTACCTAAACTACATGTCTTCTTATTTTCTGGGGTATTTTATTTCAAATCCTCCACATTGTTCAGTATATAACACTGTTCCCACTGTTTCATCCCGATTTTAGGATAGTAGGCTACAGCTTTTGGTGCTGCCAATAGAATCAAGGTGGCTTTGGGAGTGTGTTCTTTTGTCAATCGGATTAATTCTTTTCCAATCCCTTTCTTTTGATAATTCTCATCAACAGCCAAATCTGAAAGATAAGTACAGAAGGCAAAATCGGTTAACGATCTTGATATTCCAATTAATTTACCATTATCCCGGGCTGTTGCAATAAGATTGGCATGCTGCAGCATCTCTGTTATTCTTTCCGGTTCGTTTACCGGGCGTCTTTCTCCTAATGTAGAGTTTACCAACACCTCGATAAATTCTTCTATTCCAATTTTTTCTTCAATTTGGTACGTAATCATTTTTTATTTTTTTTATTATTATTTTAAAAAATACGATCTGTAGGAGCTTCCTGTCTTTCAGACATCCCATAATCCCTTATTACCGCAGCTACACGCAATCTGTAATCTTCAAATACAGAATTCCTTCCTGCCTGTTGTGCTTTTCTGTGTGTGGTTCTGTTGCGCCATTCTTTTATACTATTCTCATCTTCCCAAAAGGACAGAGAAAGGATTTTTTTTGGATTTACAAGACTTTGAAATCGTTCAATCGAAATAAAACCAGGAATTATTTCCAACTCTGATTTTAGTGAACTTGCTATATCCAGGTATTCATCTTTTTTTCCTTCTTCAGGAAGAACTTCAAATATTACAGCGATCATACTTTTAATTAAAATTTATTTGATTCACAGAACAAACTTACCTGTATTTTGGACTACATTTGTATTCCAGATTAAACATATAGAGTAGTCCAGAATGTTTCCGTTTGAACATATCATCAGTATTGATAAAGAAAAAAAGCTTCCTGTTTACAGACAGATAGCAATCTCTATTATTAATGCGATAAGAAATGGTAATTTAAAAGCTGGAATGCCCCTTCCCGGTACCAGAGAACTTGCAAAAACACTAGGTGTACATCGTAAGACGGTAATCGCAGCCTATGAAGAACTCAATTCCCAGGATTGGATCCTGATTGTTCCCCGAAAACAGGTTAGAGTATCTGAACATATTCCCACTCTAAAGCCTCAAAAGTGGCATGCTCAAAACTCCTCTGTATCCTATGAAAACAGTTTTGATCTTCCGCTTCATATTTCGAAGAAAGATTCGTCACAACGGGAACTGACTGTTCTTCCTGAGGTTTTTATTGATGATGGACATCCTGATATTCGGCTTTCTCCTGTAGACGAGCTGTTGAAAATTTACCGTAGCTATACATCAAGAAGCTTTACCATTAAAAAATCAGTGGTCGGGACAACTCAAGGTACGCTAAAACTAAGAGAAGAGTTATCGAGATACCTATCTGTAACAAGAGGACTGAATATTTCCGCAGATAATCTATTGGTTACCCATGGTGCACAAATGAGCATTTATCTGGCAGCTCAATTGCTTTTACAGCCAGGAGACATTATTATTTCCGGAAAACCAGGATATCCTATTGCGAACAGTGCATTTGAAAAAACAAAAGCGTCTGTGATAGAAGTTCCTGTAGACGAAAATGGGCTGGACATCCATGTTCTAGAAAAAATATGTAAAAAGAAAAAAATAACAGCTGTATATCTCATTCCTCATCATCATTATCCTACAACGGTCACTTTGAGCGTTGAAAGAAGAATGAAACTGTTGGAGCTTTCCAATCAATATTCGTTTGCTATTATTGAGGATGATTACGATTACGATTATCATTACTCCTCTTCACCCTATCTACCTTTAGCAAGTGGAACGCATAAGGGGAACATTATTTATATAGGTTCATTTTCAAAAATATTAGGTTCTTCCCTTCGTATTGGTTTTATGGTAGCGCCTAAAAACTTCATTCAGGAAGCTCTTATTTTACGAAAAGCAATTGATGTAGGAGGGGATGGATATATGCAAAATGCATTAGCAGAATTGATTAGAAGTGGTGATTTAGGAAGGTATCTGAAGAAAGCAAAAAAATGTTACCATCAGCGCAGAGATTACCTGAATATACTTTTGCAGCAACATCTGAGGTCTTATATTTCTTTTACTTTACCAGACGGAGGTCTGGCGGTTTGGATACAGCTAAAATCTCCATACAGCGTTAATACATTGAAAACCCATTCACAATTGCAAATCAAACGAATAGATGAAGAAGAAAATGCTTTTCGATTAGGCTTTGCTTCAATGAATGAGAAAGAACTTGAAGATGCCGTTTTATTGATAAAGAAAATTCTTACCAATATTTATTCAAAATGAATATTTAATTTAAAAACAACAAAATTCGTCAATCCATGGAAAACTTAGGATTATTTTTTTATGATCTCTTAACAAACCAATCATCAAAATAAATTTTATATTCGTAGCATCAATGGCTTTACCGAAGTTACATACATCAGATTGACTCCAATGTGTATATTTGAAAACTAGCAGATATTTTAAAACAGAACATAACCATCTAAAATTCAACAGTTAAATACAGAAAAAAATGAGGAACACTATTTATACCTTATTACTATTATTTTTATTCACAAGCATTAATGCTCAGGAATATTCAAAATTAATAAGTGAAGCAAATAAATTATATGAAACAAAAGATTATAAAATGTCTGCAGATTTATATGATAAAGCGTTTAAAATCGAAAGCGAAAATCCAAGTCACTTATATAATGGCGCATGTTCATCTTCTTTAGCAGGAAATACAAAAAAAGCATTTAAATGGTTGAACTTATCCATAGAAAAAGGTTGGACCAATCTAAAGCACTTAAACTCTGATACTGATTTAGAAAATTTACATTCAAAAAAAGAGTGGGGGAAAACAATTGAAAAGTTAGAAAAAAAATTAGCTTTAATAGAAGCAAATTATGACAAACCATTGCAGGCTGAATTATTGGCAATTCTTGAAGAAGACCAAAAATACAGGGTGCAAATGAATGAAACTCAAAAAAAATTCGGTCCAAATTCTAAAGAAATGAATGATCTTTGGAGAGTAACCAATCAAAAAGACTCAATTAATCTATTAAAAGTAAAAAAAATACTAGATGAAAAAGGTTGGGTTGGCAAAGACAAAGTAGGCGCACAAGCCAATAGTGCATTATTCCTGGTTATTCAGCATTCAGATTTGGAAACGCAGAAAAAATATTTGCCCATGATGAAAGAAGCGGTAGCAAAAGGAAATGCAAGTCCAGGCTCTTTAGCATTGTTAATTGACAGAATAGAAATTCGGGAAGGTAGAAAACAAATATACGGAAGTCAGATAGGAATCATTCAGAGTAATAATACTTTCTATGTTTCACCTTTAATTGATCCTGACAATGTAGATAAAAGAAGAACAGAAGTTGGCTTAGGTCCAATCTCTGATTATCTTAAAAATTGGAATTTAGTTTGGGACGTTGAAAAGTATAAAAAAGAATTACCCGAATTAGAAAAATTAAATAAATAGAAAAAACGTCTGCTCACAGCAGTTTGCAAAAATGGCGGATTAAGGCTTAATTGAAAGATTCCTTAATCCGCCATTTTTGAAATGAAACGGTCTCGTTTTATAAATATATTATTAAGTAATTTTTTTAAATTACTATGTATTAAGCTTAAAAGCCTTTTTGTCTTTCTAAAAAATTTCAGACTTTAATTGATATAACTTGCATTAAAGCTCATAGACATTACTCCACAATTCATATTTGCCCCGCTGGCCGTTCCATTATTAAATGTTCTTTGCATTCTTACATCAACCGCATGATTTCCGGAGGATAAGAATTTTACGGCGCTTATACTGTATTGGGTTTGCGCATCTGGCCCCGGTTCTTGAGTGGTTAAGAATACATTCGTAGGGTTATCATCAATAAAAAGCCTTGCGGTATAGTAGCCAGCACCGGAACCTGCTAAATTACCTACATAGTCTATTCCAAGCATAAAACTTAAAAATAAAGCTTTGCCGCCTGCTGGAATACTGATGGTTTGATTAGATGATGGCACCTTAGTCCACACTAAATCATTTACATTATATACGTTGGAATACGAGCCATTTCCGTTCAGATAAGCTTCCGAAGTGCTTACACTTGCTGTTGTTGGATTAGGAACAGTGATGACATTCCCATTGGCATCTACACCTAATGCCTGTCCATTTCCTGTAGGGGAAGAAGCATTAAAATCGGTAAATTTTAGTCCTGAAACACCATTTGATCCTGACTTAATTTCCAGTTTGGCTCCCGGTGAGGAAGTTCCAATCCCGATTCTATCATTGGAAGCATCCACACTCAGTGTATTGGAATCAAAATTGATAGCGTCAGTTCCTGTTGCGGTAACGGTGAGTTTATTGATTGTCGTTACATTGGATATAGCCGTAGCTTCGGTAAGGGGACCTCCCAGTTTTACATTATTCTCAGATAGGGTAAGCCCGTTGCCAGCAGTATATGCCTTAGATCCCATTTTTTGCCATACACTTCCATCAAAAAAGTAATAGCCTTCTGCATTGATGTTGGTTGTTTTGATTCCTGGAACAGAATCGGCTGATGTGGCATATACAATAGCACCTTTCTGATCCACACCATACTGGTTGTTAGCAGTCCTGATCTGGTCTCCGGTCAGTCTGGGAGTAATAAGTCCCTCCGGTTTGCTTCCGTCTGTGGTGTTAGCCATGATATCAAAGGTAGACTTTGGGTTCTTGTTATTGATTCCAACCTGAGAATACAGGAACGCCGAGAACAATACAGCAAAAGCTGTAGATAAGTTTTTTTTCATTATTTTAATTGTGTTTTTATATTAGTCTTTATGAACTAACGCTACAAAGGTAATTAATTAATTCCAACCGCATAAATATGTGTAAGTAAAATGCTGAATTTAAAGTAAAAACGATATAGATATTAATAATTTAACCTCAAAAAATACTTAATTTTTTATTACTCTTTATAGGGTGATCTTGTAAAAGTAATAGCAAGGTTAATAAGCTATATTAAAATATTAATTTTTAAAAAAAAGATAAATATTATTTATTATTTAACATAATATAAATTATAGGATTTTTATTATCCAACTGAAATAGAGTATTAACTCCCTCAGAATCCCTTATTTTGAATATTTCCCATCCAAATATTCTATAACGATTTCTAAGAACTCTTCTTGGGTCATAAAACGATCCAGAAACTCATCCAGGTTTCCTTCATTCTCAATTTCCTGAAAATATATTTCATGATCTGTACTGTACACCGTTGGATTATTTTGATCAGGATCTGTTGTGCAAACAAAAAAATGATCAGGATATCCGTAAGAATAAAATATACACATAAAATCCATCTCTTTGCCTTGTACGATTTTTTTTACTTCGCATTCCTCTACAAGTCCGTCCAGCTCTTCATAATCCTCGGAATTTTCTTTAAATGGCGTGAAAATCCAATCTTTGAAAAAATATTGACCATACGGCAATTCATGGTCAGAAAAATAATGTTCCAGCAAGTTCTCATAAAAACTTTTCTGATCTTCTATATACAAATCTTTGTATTGTTCATAATACTGATCTATTCCATAAACATCCCAATCTTTGTCATAAAGATAATGGCTGAAGCTGAGACTCTGCCAGTTTTCAATAAAACTTTTATCTGCATGTAAGCCCACTATATTTCCTCCTAGCTGTTTAATTTTCTTTGCAATACTTTTATTCATGTGTTATAATTCACTAATATATTATGTTAAATTGAAACGATTCCAAAGTCTCTAATAGTTCTTAAAAATACAAAATCTTGCCTCATGACAGTTTTTATTCTGTAAAAACAAAATACCTTTATCCTAACCAAAATATCACGCATATGAAACCTAAAATGATCTGGGCCAATCTGGCAGTAGCCAACCTTGAACGCACCCAAAAATTCTATACTGAGCTGGGATTCAAACCCAATAATCCGCACAGTTCCAATGAACTGGTAAGCTTTTTTATGGCTGGAAATGAATTCATTATTCACTTTTTCTTAAAAAATGTTATAGAAAACAACCTGAAAAGCATGAAATTCGGAGACCCTCAAAGTTCCAATGAAATTATATTCACCCTTTCTGCAGACAGTAAAAACCAGGTGGATGAATGGGCTGAAGAAGTAAGAAATGCTGGCGGAACCATTGTTTCAGAACCTGAAAGT
This sequence comes from Chryseobacterium culicis, assembly GCF_002979755.1. NCBI lineage: Bacteria > Pseudomonadati > Bacteroidota > Flavobacteriia > Flavobacteriales > Weeksellaceae > Chryseobacterium > Chryseobacterium culicis. The sequence goes on from NZ_PCPP01000001.1 coordinate 866,514, forward strand.
TTTGGCGAAAACTATTATGGTTTTGTATTTGCAGATCCGGACGGACACAAGTTTAATGTATTTTTTATGTAAAATTATACAATATTTTTCCCTATATTTGAGCTTCAACGAATAAATATGAACATCGCGAGCTGTATCTCCCCACCAAGATTTTAATATTTTCAAATTGTAATTTGAAGTATTGCTGCTGATAAATTTTTATCGGTCTTTTTAGTTATGCTTCTATTTCAGCAAAATAATTTAAAATCTTTTATACAGTTCATTCTCAATGAAAAAATCATATTTATTATTACATCTGGCCGTAATTCTGGCCGGATTTACAGGGGTATTCGGGAAATTAATCACACTTAATGAAGGATTGCTAGTCTGGTACAGACTCCTCTTCTCCTCTATTATTTTATTCTTTATTTTAAAACTGTTTAGAATTCCAGCAGATATTCCTCTCCGGGGAAAAATTCAGATTTCAAAAGCCGGATTGCTCATTACGCTACACTGGCTTCTATTCTATGCGAGTATAAAATACGCGAATATATCTATTGGTGTTGTATGCTACTGCCTGACCAGTTTTTTTACAGCGGTATTTAAACCTGTTATTGATAAAGAGAAATTCAAACTTTCAGAATTGCTTCTCAGCACATTAACTATTCTGGGAATAAGCTTAATTTTTCATTTTGATACTTCCTATCAGCTTGGAATTATTTTAGGTATCTTTTCATCAGCATTTGGAGCCCTTTATACCATCTACAACAAACGTCTGGTGCACCATTTTGATACCAAAGTTATCAACTATTATCAGATGATTGCCGGTACTTTATGCTGGGGAGCGTTTTTGCCCTATATCTCCTCTATTTCCCGTCAGATAGCATAGTTCCTGACTTAAAAAACACGGCTTATTTGGGCATTTTATCACTTTTTTGTACCGTTGGCTTATATGTGATCTTTGCAGAGGTTTTAAAGAAAATTCCTGCCTTTACCGTTAATCTCACCTACAATTTGGAACCCGTGTACGCTATTATTATGGCATTTTTATTTTTTGGAGAAAGTAAGGAAGTCAATCTGTCTTTTTATATAGGATTGATTTTTATTATTGCTTCTGTGGTTTTACAGACATTAATTTCACTGAAGAAAGCAAAATAACAGCTAAAGCTGTTTAAAACAAAACCGGACACTTAAACTAATTTAAGTGTCCGGTTTTTATATAATAAGTTTTTAAATATTACCCATTCAATCCCAAACTATTATACAGCTGCACCTGCCATATTCCCAGTACCTCTTTAAGCATAACAAAGGTAAAGGCAGCATTATAGCTGTTAGGAAACAAAGTGATTTCTGTATCTATAAAGTCTGATGCCTGTGGAACAGGATCTAATCCAAAGGTATGAAACAAAGCAACAGACCTTTTCATATGAAACCCGGAAGTAACCAGATATACATCCGAAGGAGCCATCTGTTTCAATATCTTGCTGGAATATTTTGCATTTTCATAGGTGTTCATACTTTTATCTTCTTTAATGAGATCTGTCTCTGATACTCCCATTTTTTTAAAATTTTCACTGAATAATTCTGCTTCACTTTTTTGTCCTCTTCCCTTTCCGGAGATTACTATTTTACAAGGCAGATTATTCATCTTATATTCATGATAAAGCTGATAAGCGGTTACGAGTCTGGAATAAGACATTGTATGCAGCTTCTCCGTATTGTCAAAGTCTACAACTCCGCCACCCAATACAACGATAACAGGATTCTGTGAAGTCTTATTTTTATTCATAATCGTATTAACATAACTTTTCTGCAGATATCCCGAAGTAAGTTTCCCCAGAAAACCATTTCCTATAAAAATGATCATTACAACGGCAAAAAAGCCAACTCCTATCCTTAGATTTTTACGCTTATTTTTTCTTTTTAGTAATGCGATGATAACTATTGCAAGAAATACTAAGAAATAAGGTTCTGTAAAAAGCTGAATAACACGAAATAAAAGGTCAAGTAAAAATTTCATCTTCAAATAATATTGATTAATGTATAGAAAACATCGAATTTGCAAAGGTAGACATTTCCTGAATATTGCTTTCCAGACTATATTTCAGCGGCTTAAGACTATTTCATTTTTTATTTAATAATTTTATAACATCAGAATATAGTACACCATGAATTACCAAACCTATCAGCCACAGCCCGAGCTGGCTTCCTTTATAAAATGCTACTGGACGCTGGACAGCCCGGCAGAAATGAACCCGCAGGTACAGACCATTGTTCCGGACGGCTGTATGGAAATGATCTTTCATTATGGTGATCTTTACAATCAATACATTGACGGAAAGGCTATTTTGCAGCCAAGAAGCTGTGTTTTCGGACAGTTGACCCAGCCTTTACAAATAGAACCTACAGGAATCACCGGTATTTTCTCTGTCCGTTTCCATCATGATGGTTTTATTCCTTTTGCCACAATTCCTATTAAAGACATGGATAATCAGGCAGTTCCGTTAGAAAAACTCTTTGAAATTCATGGGACTGAACTGGAAAAAAACATTTTACAAGCTATTACAGTACAGGAAAAAATAGATATCATAGAGACCTTTTTACGGGGAAGGCTTGATACAGAAACCATTGACAGGATTGTACAATCTACTGTAGATCTGCTATTGAACGTGGACGGAAAGATTTCAGTTCATGAACTTTCGAGACAAACAAATATCAACAGAAGACAGCTGGAGCGCAAATTTTCTTCGGCTATCGGATTAAGCCCGAAGCAACTTTCAAAAACCATACGGCTTCAAACTACCCTCAAACATCTTCTCAATAAAGAATATACTAGTCTTACAACGCTTGCTTATGATTCCGAATATTATGATCAGGCTCATTTCATCAAAGATTTCAAAGAGTTTACAGGGCTTACTCCTAAAGAATTTTATGGTGAAAGTCTTACGATGTCTTTCCTGTTTTATGGAAAAGAATCCTGATGTCGCATTTTTACAATTTTAAAAAAGTTTTTATCCAGAATTTTACTGAAATAAAATGATTGGGCAATGAAAACAACATTAATCCTTGCAATGATCGGCCTATCCATCACAAGCAGCAGGACACCTCAACAACATGAAATGAAAAAAATTGAATGGCTTCTCGGTACCTGGGAAACCAAAACCTCCAAAGGAAACCTCTATGAAACATGGACCCGAAAAAGTACAACAGAATTTCAGGGAAAAAGCTATTACCTGAAACAAAAAGACACCGTCTTGTTTGAATCTGTCCGGCTTGTAGAGATAGATAAAAAGCTGCATTACATTGTTTCTGTAAAGAATCAGAATAATGAACAGCCTGTAGATTTTAGCTCAAACCTCATCAAAGATCCAGCTTTGCTCGTCTTCGAAAATCTTCAGCATGATTTCCCCCAAACTATAAAATATAAAAAAATGGGTAAGGATTCTTTATGGGCAGAAATTTCCGGAATCATGAACGGAAAAATGGCCAGACAATCATTTCCTATGAAGAAGATACGATAGATTGTGAACTTTTCTGCTTATCATAATAGGCTTTTATATTTCTCTCAAATGTATTTATTGTAAAAATTATTAAATCATTAGAACAATTTCGTCTTATTTTTCTTTTGGTTTATCCAATTATTTTATACATTTGCAAACAACACACTAAAAAGTGTGTTAAAAAAATACCTACCCTAGTGAAAAAGCAGAAAAGTATAGCCGTTTTTATGACCGTACTCCATATATTTTTGGACAGACATTTTTGTAAAGGAAAAAATAAAAGTATTTCCTCAAATACAAAGAAATGACTTCTACCTTAAGTCATTGAAAAACAATTTGATATCCTTGTTGTAAAAATCAAAGAATACGATCTTTCGTGGAGCAGACCTATTTTGCAGATTACCCTGTAAAAAAATCTTCACAGCAATTCTCCTACCTATCCCTAACTTCCTGAAATAATTCATTTTATCATTTTAGCACTTTATTTTTAGATTAAAAAATCTTAAACAGATTTACTCGTAAAGTTAATATTGTCTCAATGCAATATGGTTTTAAAAAAAATACATTTGTCTTGTAATTTTAATACCATCAATGCAATGTCAACAGTTCTCAAAACATTTGTAGCTTATCTTAAAAGACCTGCTCTTTATCCTGAACTGGGCAGAAAAATCATTAAAAATACGGTAAGCAGAAGAAGTCCTTTCAAAGGAAAAGCAAAAACAAATTACTGGGCCGCATCCATAGCCGTTTCACAAAAAGAAGTGATCTCCAGGCTTTTCTCAATGGATACTGACAATTTTAGATCTGCCTATGCTGACATTCTGGAAAAAGCCAATGCAAAAGAAAAAGAATGCCCTATTAAAATGGGTGGCGCTGGTGCACTGGAGCTTATTTATTACGCCTGCGAATTCACCAAAGCACAAAACGTTCTTGAAACAGGTGTGGCTTATGGATGGTCTTCTTTAGCGATATTGCTTTCGCTTCAAAAAAGAAATGGTACACTCTATAGCTCAGATATGCCTTATCTTGCTCAGGATGGTGATCAGTATGTAGGCTGTGTTGTTCCTGAAAATCTTAAAAAGTACTGGCAACTATTCCGTTTTGCAGACAGAGAATCTTTACCTAAAATTTTAAAAAAAGTTTCCTCTTTTGATGTTTTCCATTATGATTCTGACAAAAGTTACCACGGAAGAATGTGGGCTTATCATCAGATCTATAAAAGACTGAGACCTGGTGCCGTGTTTATCAGTGATGATATTGGCGACAATTCCGCCTATCAGGATTTTTGCAACAGAATGAATGTCAGCACCTTTGTTGTAGAATACAATGGGAAATACATCGGTATTTTTGTAAAACAATAATCATCCGCGGATTATTAATACTCAAAAAATCTGCGGAAAACTATTCGCCCGCTTCATCGGACAAGCCTGCTTGTCCAGTCTTTGCTCCCTAAAATAAAAACTCTTATCATTAAAACTTTGCGTCAAAAAGCAGAAAGAAAGTTTTTAAGGAACTTTAATGGTTAAAAAAAAATTAATCCTTTCACTCATCATTTACTTCCCTTTCCAAAATAATCTGGTTTTTAAAATTAATAGTTCCTGAGTAACTAACAATCTAAGTCAATATTTAAATAATAAAATGGAGAGCATTAAGTTCTCCATTTTTCTTTTAAAAAGCATACTTACAATTAATTAATAAAAATTTTCAAAAAAAAACTTGCGTAGCTAAATAACTACACATATATTTGTAGTCAAATAACTACACGATGAATTTAAGAAGAGATGTATTTCAGGCGATAGCAGATCCTACAAGACGGTCTATATTGATGTTGGTGGCGGCACAGTCGATGACAGCGGGAGCCATTGCTTCTAATTTTGATACGGCGAGACCTACCGTTTCAAAGCATCTCCAGATCCTTACAGAATGTGAACTGCTGAGATCTGAACAAAACGGCCGAGAAATAATCTATCACCTAAATCCCGATAAAATGAAAGAAATAGCTGATTTTATAGAACCTTTCCGCAAAATGTGGGACGAGAAATTCAACAAGCTGGAAAGTGTAATGAAAGCGTATCAGAACAATAATGATAAGAGATAAGAGACAATGGACGTCAAAGTTTAAATTTTGAAAATCTTGTCAATAGTGAATTTTGCTTTGCAAGTGAATGGTGAATTTTTTAATAGAGTTAGAACGTCTATCTTTAATTTTAAGCATCAACGAAATAAACTTGCAACAAAAGCAACCAGCAAACAGCAACCAGTAACTTAGCTAAAAACTTTAAACCTTGAACGCTTCTACTCTCCCACTCTAATACTCTCAAACCCAAGAAACCCTCAAACACCAACATCATGGAACTTAAAACAAAAATCCACGCTGAAGACGGCAAACAGGAAATTTTCATTATCAGAGAATTTGATCTTCCTGTAGAATTGCTTTTCAAAGCGTATACAGAAGCAGAACTTTTCGAGCAATGGATGGGAACTAAGGTGACCAAATTCGAAAACAAACAACACGGAAGTTACCGTTTCGAAACGTTAAATCCTCAGGGCGATGTGGTTTTCAGTGCCAATGGAACGATTCATGAAATTGTTCAGAATGAGAAAATTATAAGAACTTTCCAGATGGAAAATACTCCTTTTCCGGTTCAGATTGAGTTTTTAGCATTTGAAAAGTTAACGGATACCACCAGCAAGATTACCATCCAAACCATTTATAAATCTGTAGACTTCAGAGATCAGCATCTGAAAATGCCATTCGCCCAGGGCATTAATATGGCGCATAACCGTTTACAGGAGATGTTAGGTGGCAGGTAGCAGATAAAAGATAATAGAGGAATAGAGGAAAAGATGAGGGACATGGATGCCATAGTTTAAATTGTGAAAATCAATGTCAATAGTGAATTTTGCTTTGCAAGTGAATCGTCAATGATCAGGGAAAGAATAACAACTTTAAACGTTAAACATTGAACCCTTATACTCTCCAACCCTCAAGAAACCCTCAAACCCAAAACATATGAATCCAAAAGTTAATTTTTTCTTCGAAAATGCCGGACAATGGCAGGAAGAATTTGAAAAATTAAGAGCCATTGCTCTAAGCACCGAACTTGCAGAAGATGTAAAATGGGGATGTCCATGTTATACGTATGAAGGGAAAAATATTTTCCTGATCCACGGTTTTAAAGAATATTGTGCTCTTCTTTTCTTTAAAGGAGCGCTGATGAAAGATCCGGACAACATTTTGATTCAGCAGTCCAAAAACGTACAGGCTGCAAGACAGATCCGCTTCACGGAGGCAGCACAAATCAATGACTTGGAGGAAGTTCTTCGTTCTTACATGTTTGAAGCCGTTGAAATTGAAGAGTCAGGTGCTAAAGTGGAAATGAAGAAAACAAAAGAGTTTGAAATGGCTGAAGAATTTCAAGAGAAACTGGATCAAAGCCCAGCATTACAGGAAGCTTTCAAAGCATTAACTCCGGGAAGACAAAGAGCTTACCTACTCCACTTTTCTTCTGCCAAACAGTCCAAAACCCGTGAAGCCCGCATTGAAAAAAGCATTCCACAAATCATGGACGGAATAGGATTAAACGACTAATTATAAATACAACAAATCATGAACACACCACAACCCTCACAAAAAAGAACAAAAATCATCTATTGGATATTCACCCTCTGGATGGCACTGGGAATGGTTTCAACAGCCATTGTCCAACTTATGAAAAACAAAGATGAACTGGCCAATTTTACCAACCTCGGCTACCCTTCTTATCTGATGACCATCATTGGAGTATGGAAAATTCTGGGCGTTATTGCCCTACTGATTCCTAAGCGTCTGATCCTGAAAGAATGGGCCTATGCAGGATTTTTCTTTGTCATGTCAGGCGCTGTAATCTCTCATCTTATCGTGGGTGATACAGTTGGCAGAACTTTTCCGGCCGTATTATTATTGGTATTGGTTCTTATTTCATGGTATTTCAGACCTGCAGACAGAAAAATCACCATTACTGATTAATAATTTTAATATTAAAAGTTGTTTAAACTTTTATTTTTGAAACAGTAAGATTGTATTAAGTTGTTAAGATTATTAAGATAAGCTATGCTTTAAACTTAAAAATCAGAATGATTTATCTTAACTATACTTTATTTCTTAAATCCTTCTTAATGGTTCAATATGTATTAAGTATTTTTTGATAAGTTTAAACAATTTTTTTATAAAATCATTTTTAAAGATAAAGAGTCAGAAATTTTATCGCAGATAAAATCCTTGCGCCTTTAAACAAGCCATTATTAATAAAATTTACGTCTTCGCGATTTCCAACAACACCCATCAACATAACAAAACAAAATTTGACATGAAAAAGAAACTCACCCAGGAACAAATCAACGAACTTTTAAAAACACTAAAAACCCGTTTTGAAAAAAATATGAACCGTCATAAGGATATGAAATGGGAAAAAATCCAGCAAAAACTGGAAGCCAACCCTGAAAAAATATGGTCTTTATACGAAATGGAAACTACAGAAGGAGAACCAGATGTAGTAGATTATAATAAAAAAACGGATGAATATTCCTTTGTGGACTGCTCTCCGGAAAGTCCAAAACGCAGAAGTTTATGTTATGATTATCAGGCCTGGGATGCCAGAAAAGCCAATAAACCCGAAAGCAATGTCATTGATACCGCTTCTGAAATGGGTATTGAACTTTTGACAGAAGAACAATACCGCCATCTTCAGGAATTAGGAAAGTTTGATCAAAAGACTTCAAGCTGGATCAAGACACCACCTCAAATACGAGAGCTTGGAGGTGCTCTCTTCTGTGACAGACGATACAACACTGTATTCACCTATCACAATGGCGCAGATTCTTATTATGCAGCGAGAGGATTTAGGGGATTATTAAAAATATAAGGGAGAATTATTAACTGGGATCTCTCAACCAGGGAGATTCCACACTCCAGAAAATAATGTTAACACCCAGATAGTTTTCAGCATATTCTGTAAATTCTTCTTTGGTAAAAGGTTTTTTAGTTTTCGGATTTTTATAGGTCAGAGTCGGTTCCTGAACCGCCATGGCAACAAGAGAAAGCTTTCCTTTGTATTGATTAAAAAATGGATAAGAGTTTTTCATCTGACCTTTTTTATTGGGAACAATATCAGGTCCTCCCAGCCCTATATTATTTTTATAAGCAAAATCAAACAATCTGGACATGTATTGATGATCATTATCCCACTCACAGGGAAAAAAATTGACATATTGCAATACGTTGGATTGACGGAAAGCATTTTTTGCGAACTTCAGATTTTCTAATTCAGCCTGAAAATAGCGGTCACAGCTAAAGCCTGTTTTATCGGCTTTCATTTCTATATCTATGGATGTTTCAGGAAGATTAATCCCTTGAATTTTACCGTCAAACTTCTCTGCCAGCGCTCCTATAAGCTTCTGGAATCTCATTCGGACAGCAGGATTCCATTGCTGGGTAACCCATCCGCTTCCCACAGGTTTATTCTCACCAGGATTATCATATTGAGGAACCAGTCCTCCCGTATACTCTTTATCATTCAAAAGATAATCGGGAATATATCTGGCCTGTGGCTCAAAAAATCTGTCCTGAAGCTGAATAAATAATTTTCTGTTGATGGAAGTTAAATATTCCAGATCTTTTTCAATAACAGAAAAATCATACACATCTTTTGAAGTTTCCAAAGCTTTCCAGTTATAAACAATCTGTACTCCTCCAATATCCTGGCGAGTAATCATTTTTTCTATGTTCTTAAGGTCTCCCGAAGATGTATAAATATAATTCTGAGGAGCTTGCCCTGACATCCAATGTAAACCAAGCATAAATAATCCCAATCCCAGCGCTTTGGTCATCTTTTTCATTACAATCAATTTTGCAAGGTAGATCATTTTCCGTGCCTAAAATATTCCGGCTAATGCATTTTAGAAAATTATTCTTATTTATGAACAATATTCTTTATTATATAAATAGTTTATTATTTTTGAGCTTCAAAAATTTGATTTAACAATTAAGGATATGAAAAAATTAATCTTATTGGGCGCTGTATCAGCTTTTTTAATCAATTGCAATAAAAAAACTGAGGCACCGGCTCCCAAAGTGGAAGCAGATACCATTGCTGTAGAAGAACCCGTAATAGATACGCTTGGACCAAAATCGTTCTGTTATATCGGGGTAACAGGAAAAGACAGTGTTTTTGCTTCTATTGATGATAATCTGGGAACCATCACCGGAAAATTATCATATAAAAACAGTGAAAAAGACAGTTCAAAAGGTGATGTAACGGGTTTCAAATCAGGAGATACATTGAAACTGACTTACGAATTTACTGCTGAAGGCAAAAAAAGTAAAAGAGATATCTATTTCCTTCAAAAAGATAATGCTTTAACAGAAGGAATTGGCGATCATAAAGAAGAAGACGGACAGTCTAAATATGCTAACGAGAATAAAATAAGCTATAAAGACGGGCAGAAGTTGAATACTGCAGATTGCAAAGTAGTGAACAAAGCTGTAAAATAACACTCCGTTATAAACAAAAAGTTGTCTCAAAAGTCAAACTACTTGACTTTTGAGACAATTTTTTTGTTACTATAGTTCTCTTTCTATAATTTCAATAAATTGGTTTACCGCTTCATCTCCTGTACTCCATGAAGTAATAAGACGAATGGCAGAAAGATTCTCATCTACTTTTTTCCAGACATAGAACTCAAAATTCTCGGATAACACTTCAATAAGATGATTGTTCAGAATAGGAAAAATCTGATTGGTATAGGTATCGGAAAGAAAAGCAATCCCTTTATTCTGCAACGCATTCTTAATTTTCATGGCCTGCTGATTGGCGTGTCGGGCCAGATCAAAATACAGGTCGTCTTTCATCAGTTCCATAAACTGAATTCCCAGCAATCTTCCCTTTGCTAATAATGCTCCTTTTTGTTTGATATTAAAAGCAAAATCTTCCTGAAGAACAGGATTATTAATAATGATTGCTTCACCAATCAACGCACCGTTCTTAGTTCCTCCAAGATAGAAAATATCGGTAAGAGCAGCCACTTTCTCCAGAGTAAGATCACTGATTTCCGCTGTGAGACCATGTCCCAGCCTGGCTCCATCCATAAACAGATATAATTTATTCTCCTTACAAAATGCAGAAAGCTCTTCCAGTTCTTTTGCCTGATAGATGGTTCCCAGCTCTGTAGAATTGGAAATATAAACCAGCTTAGGCATTACCTGATGGGGTACATTACGATGTCCTTCTAAAATAGGGATAATATCTGATGGTTTTATTTTACCGTCTTCGGTTTCAATGCTCAATATTTTATGACCTGTAGCTTCGATGGCACCGGTTTCATTATTCAGGATATGTCCGGGAGCGGCAGAAATTACGCATTGATAAGGTTTCAAGATGGCAGAAATAACAATTAAGTTAGCCTGCGTTCCTCCTGAAACTAAAAAGACTTCCGAATGTGGGTTGTTGATTTTTTCTTTGATTAATGTCTTCGCTTTTAATGAATACTCATCTTCTCCATATCCGGCCTGCTGATCAAGATTATACTGTAAAAGAGCCTGTAAAATATTAGGATGGCATCCCTCAGAATAATCGTTTTTGAATGAAAATTTCATAGAGTAAAAGTAAAAAAAGTTAAAATAACAAGAGCTAACTTTTCATTTTATTTTGTTAGATTTGTATTGAAAATCATCTAACATTTTGAAAACAACCCTAACAGAAGAGAATTACCTGAAAGCTTTGTTTCATTTAGTTGACAATGAAGGAAAGGTTACGATTAATGAGCTCAGTAAATTTTTAAATGTAAAAATGCCGAGTGTTAATAACATGATGAAGAAATTTGCCGAGAAAAAGTGGGTCATTTATGAGACTTACAAACCATTAATCGTTACAGAAAGCGGAAGACGTGAAGCTGCTTTGGTGGTTCGTAAACACAGGCTTACCGAAATGTTCCTGGTTAAAAAAATGAATTTCGGCTGGGAAAACGTTCATGAGATTGCGGAACAGCTTGAGCATGTACATTCTCAAATCTTTTTTGATAAAATGGATGAAATTCTGGACCATCCTAAATTCGATCCTCATGGGGAGCCTATTCCTGATAAAGACGGAAATATTATTTCCCAGGATCTGCAAAAGTTGAGCCATTGCGAACCTGGTGAAGATGTTACTTTCGCTTCGGTAACGCTTTCTGATGATGCTTTCCTGACTTATCTGAATGACAGGAAACTGCTGCTTAATACTAAAGTGAAAATCATTAAAATTGAAAGTTTTGATAAATCAATGACCATAGAAATTGATGGTAAAACAGAAATTTTAAGCAAAAAAGCGACTGAAAAAATATTGGTTAAGAAATAAATCCTTACAACTGAAAAAATATACCTTACAGGTTTTAAAAACCTGTAAGGTATGATATTCATACAGATCTGCATTTAGTCTATTCCTCAAACTGTTAAAAAACGGTTAAACTTTCCTTCTCTGAATACCCCAAAATTAATTTTTAGTTAGGTTTGCAAAACAACCTACAGAGTTTGTCTTTTCCGACAAATAAAAATCTTTAATTATTACTTAAAAAATTATGAAAAAAAGCCTTTCTTTTTTTATTATTTCGATGCTATTAAGTCCATTGGCCAATGCTCAAACCACTCAGGTAAGAGATTTTGTGATTGAGCCACAGATTAAGCCTAATTTTTATATTTATAAAACTTTCGGAGTATTCGGAGGAAAAGAATATTCGACGAATGCCGTTTATCTGGTGACCAAAAAAGGAGTTGTTTTGTTCGATGTTCCATGGCAGAAAACACAATATCAAAGCCTGCTGGATACCATCCAGAAACGCCATAACCTGCCTGTTATTGCAGTGTTTGCTACCCATTCACATGAAGACAGAGCCGGAGATTTGAGCTTTTATAATAACAAAGGAATCAAAACATATGCAACTGCCAAAACCAACGAATTATTGAAGAAAGAAGGAAAAGCTACTTCTACAGAACTTATAGAAACAGGAAAAACGTACCGTTTTGGCGGTGAGAAATTTGTAGTGGATTTTCTTGGTGAAGGACACACTGTTGACAATGTAGTGGTATGGTTTCCACAATACAAAATACTGGACGGAGGGTGTCTGGTAAAAAGTAAAGCAGCTGTTGATCTTGGTTACACCGGAGAAGCCAATGTTGCTCAATGGCCAAAAACCATGGAAAAACTGAAATCCAAATACGCCCAGGCAACTCTGATTATTCCGGGACATGATGAATGGAAAGGAGGCGGACATGTAGAGCACACTCTTGATCTTCTGAATAAAAAATAAAATAGTAGCGCCCTGGCGAATGCCAGGGCGCTACTATTTTAAACCACATTTTAAAGGTTTATATTTTCTAAAAGCTGTGATACTTTTTCAATTTCTTCGATCGTATTGAAGTAATGAGGAGATAAACGGATCGCATGGTCTACATTTTTAGAGGTAAAATCTATTAAGGCATCCTCTCTGCGGTTTTCCTTAAAAAATACCTTATGATCACTCAGAATCTTATGGATCTTTTCAACCTTTCCATCAGCCTGACAAAAAGTAACAATACTGCTTAATCTATTTCCTTTATCCAAAATTCTGAAACCATTATTCTGCAGGTTGATTCTTAAAGTATCTGCCAACGTGCGATTGTAATGCTCAATTTGATTCATTCCAATCGTATTGGCATAGCGTAAAGCTTCTGCAAATCCCAGTAAAGCAGCATAGGGTCTTTCAAAAAGTTCAAATCTTTTGGCTGTATCATTAAGCTGATAATCATCAAACGCCGTCCACCTAGCTCCAATACTATCTAAAAACAGAGGATACATTTTCTGGTTTAAGGCTTTATCAGAAACATACAAAAAACCTGTTCCTCTCGGTCCACGCATAAATTTCCTTCCGGTTGCCGTCAGAAAATCACAATGGATTTTTTCAACATCCACCACAATCTGTCCCACAGACTGGCAGGCATCCACAAGATAAAGGACATCATATTGTTTGCACAACCTTCCTACTCTTTCTATATTCTGAATCAAACCGGAATTGGTAGGAATATGAGTGACCGCTATTAATTTAGGATGATGTTTTTTGATTAAATTTTCAAAATCCTCAAGATCTAGCTCATGGTCAGGCAGATTGGCAACCCTGATGATTTCAATATGATATCTTTTCTGCAAAGAAATAAAAGCAATCTGATTGGAGATATAATCATCATTGGTGGTAATAATACAATCGCCTTCTTTAAAAGAAATGCTGGATAAAGCTTTTGCATACCCATCTGTTGAGCTGCCTACAAATGCGATATTGGAAGACCTGGTATTAATAAGTTTCGCAACCTCTTCATAAAACTGGCTGATAAGACCTGAATTTTCTACCGCAGCGGCATAACCTCCAAGCTCCTGTTCTTCATATAAAAACTTAATAGTGGCCTCTACAACGGGCTTCGGCATTAATGATGACCCTGCACTGTTTAAAAATATCTTATCCGAACATCCCGGAGTATCCTGTCTTATAACCTCTAAATTCATTTTATCAATCCTTATAACAAATTTACTTTTATTTTTTTCTATATACGTCTATAAAAAATCCCGAATTTTCATCCGGGACTCTATTTTTACTCAATGATTTTAATCTAAAACACTCCAACCTCTTTTAGGATTCGTGTTGGTAGAAACTTCCTGCTCATTAACAATGATATTTTCTTTTCTCTGACCGATGTAATCAAGCTCGCTCAGTTTAGAGAAAATGATTTCAAGGCTTCTCAACATCTGTTGAATGTAAAGCAATGGCTCACCACAGTTATGGTGATCATAATTGGTTTCTGCAACAATAGAAAGTTGGTTTAATAAGGTATGAGGGGCAATTTCGCTCCACTCAAGGCTGTAGTTCAGCATTTCTTCCAACTCAGCAGGAACAAGAAGCTGCGTTGAGTTGTATAAATGAAGGGCCAGTCTTGCAAAAGATTCAATTAAAAATACAGGCGGTTGCCAAGGGGTAATATTTCTAAACTGGAAATACATATCTCCAAAAGTATTCACCATTGTAGTACACAAAAACTTAACGTTTTGGGCTAAAGCTGTATTTTGGTTTTTATGGGATGCTTTCTGAATAATTTTAAAAGCATACTGCTGAAGGTTTCCGATAGACTTCGCATAGCTGCTGTAGTAATCTACCAAAGCCGGATGACTCTGTACAGAAGTACAAGGCGGAATAAAGTTCGAATCAACCTGTGCAATATTTCCTTTTAAATCTACCTTACCAATAATAAGATAATTTCCTCCTGAATAGCTGCTGTTCAAAGACGTTACAGGAAGCAGTTCAATATGGTGATTAGGCTGTGCACTTGGATGGCGTGGCGGAATTTCCTCAGGATCAATATCTCCAAAAGGAACTTTATCAAAAGGATTTACAGAGATTAAGATATAATAATCTCCATCTGCCTGCTCTTCATTCATTGATTTCGCCAAAGATTTTACGCTGATTCTTCTGTCCGTCAGCTCAATACGGTATCCTGCCATCGTAACAGCACTGCAGCGCTTAATGACAAGCTGTACATCGTTCGTTGCCGTGTTATGAACATCAAAAATGGTACGGTCTGTAAATTCATTGGAAATGGGCAAAAGTCCGTAGTTATATGTAGTAATTCCAAGGGAATTGGAATCTCTGATGGTATCAATTAAGAAATTATCCTGATCATTAAGGTGCCTCTGGGAAACCTTCATCCCATCCACCCAATTGATTGCAAAATGTTTAATAGGCTGTATCATGTTTAATACTTTTTAATTTTTGTGTTTATGATTTTCTTGTGACTCCCTCCTCTTCATGCTGAATAACTCTCTTACAAATCACCACTTCATTTTCAGAAATGCTGTTTGTCGTAATGTCGTGGTCGAAATCTATATATTTTCTAAAGCTGAAAAACGATTTTTTAGTATAAAAGATCCAGTAATAAGGCTCATTTCCTTCGTCTGAAAGATGAATAATTGAACCCGGATTTTTATGGTTGTAATCATCCACTACTCTGTAGAACCAATCTCCGAAAGTAACTCCTGTCGGAAGTGTTTTCGCTTTAATTCTGAAACGGTTTGTATCTTCTAATTTTTTGCTCAGTTCAACATTCAGTACCATTAATCTGTCAAAATCTGCTCCTTCAAAATCAGGCAGTTTCTGTTCCGGCGAATATCTCCAAGTTTTATAAATATCAAAAGGAATACTGATAAACTGGATATAGCAGTAGTAAAACACCATAGGAACCACAAAGATAACCATACTTGTTGCTGCCATTACCGCATATCCTGTTCCTTTGCTCATCCAGTTAAAAATCAGGGTGAAAAGATATCCTCCCAAAGCTATGCACGTTAATGAAAGTATAGATTCAAACAGAATACTCATAGCCAGAGAATCGATATGCTTTTTGAAATATTTATGCAGCAGATTCACATGAATAATCCCAAAAATAAGGTAGATGATCTGTGCAATGAGATACCAGTATGGGTTAAAAAGATTTCCGGCAAATCCAAAAACGCCCGGGATAGCCAGGCATAAACTGCACAGCAATACGTATATAATAATGACTTTAATTTTTATCGCAGGTTTATTTCTCCTGATTACACCGAGTATAACCATCATAATAATTGCGATTAAAGGCATTAAGATATACCTTAAAAAAATACCTTTTACTGAAGAAATTTCCATTTGTTTCTTTTCGAATTTATACTTTGTTGGTAGTTGTAAATATAATAAAATAATTTAGAGGAATGTAGAGTATCCAAGGCGGCTGGCATTTCTTTCCTCATCCTCAAGGCTGAAAGAATATTCCTCTTTTTCTGTGACAAAATTTTCCTCCACATCCACTGTTACGGGAAGAAAATAGTCATAGAGTGCCTGGAGTACATTTCTGAAAGGACTTCCCGGGATATACTTCTTCATATCTCCGTAAGGAATAGGGCCAATGTTGACCACCCAGTTTCGTTGTCCGTCCATATGAGGCCCACTTGGAATATAGGTTACCCCCAATCGGGAATTTCCTAATAACATGGAATCATCGTTTTTCTCAATTCCGTCAATAATATTAGGTGAAAAAGTTACTTGTACCGGTACCTGCAGGAAAGCAGTCATACATCTTTCAAACCATCTCTTGTCCCCTCTGATCTGATGGAAAAACGGTAAAATATGCATAAAGATATAAGCACTCTGTTTGTCCAGCATTTTTATCATAGGCCACAGCTCACTTACCGTGTCAAGTAAAGCATCTGTATTGCTTGTAATGTCAAATTCTGATTCTTTAAGCAAAGCACTGATTTCCGTAAAAAATACTTCCAGTTCAAAAGGACGGAAAAATTTACGGGCATCATCTTCTACCCTTTTCTGCTTTCGGATTTCCCTTACCACAGTATCTACATTCTTTCTTGAAGCCCCAAGAGAAGGTGGATGGAATAGTCCTTCCGGAAGGTAATCGTAAATCCCCTCTCTGTAACTCTCTATGGTAAAGACTTCTTCGTCAAATCCTAAATAACTGCTTGAAATACTTTTAATGTCTTTCAGGTAAGCACGGTCGTTTACACCAACCCTCTCTATGAATATATTGCTTACCGCACGGTGGTATTTCAAAAGGTTAACAGCTACAGCTTCAGCCTTAAAGTCTGTCTGCAGCTTATTGTAATGCATATCTACAATATTACTCTCATACATAGTGTTTCCTCTGATTATGACTTGTAAAGATAATATATCTCATAAGTTTGAAAAAATATTTTAACAACAATTTTATCCTAAAAATAATAATTTATTGACATTAATAGGAATAATTTTCTACAAATTCCGTGAAAATACGGTAAATAGAAAGTTTATTTGCTTTTTTGAATTTAAAATTAACTATTCAGAATCAAGCGTTTAGAATTTGAGATTCAAGGTTTAAAGTTTAAGGTTGTGATAAGGTTTTACTTTTGCTTTTATGTATTATATGAAGAGTTTTATGTCTTTACGCTCGCTGCTTTCTATTCTTTTCAAACCTAACATTATTATGTATTTATTTAAATTAAATTTTATTAACATCATCTTATAGAATAAATTCAGGATAATGTATGCTCATTCCGAAAGCGGGCCGTATCTTTGCAGACTGAAAATTGTTATTTAAAATGAAAAGTATTTATTCTAAAATTCTGATTTTAGCATTCATGGCCTCTTCACTTTATTCTTATGCGTGGGGATTAACGGGACACCGAGTGATTGCAGACATTGCACAAAACCACCTTTCCCGCAAAGCAAGAAGAGAGATTAAAAAGATCATGGGAAAAGAGCGTCTGGCTTACTGGGCTAACTGGCCGGATTTTATCAAATCTGATACCACAGGGGCATGGAAGCAGGCTTCATCATGGCATTATGTAAACATCGATCCGATGACTGACTTTAAAGCTTTTGAACAAAACCTGAAAGCACAGGCAGGCCCAAGTCTTTATACTCAGGTCAATACCTTGTCTAGCCAGATCAAAGACAAAAACACCTCTGAAAAAGACAGAAAAATTGCTTTAATCTTCCTTATCCACATTATGGGAGATCTTGCTCAGCCTCTACACGTAGGAAGAGCAGAGGATTTAGGAGGAAACAAAATCAATGTTACTTATTTCGGAGAAAAAACCAATTTACACTCCGTTTGGGACGGGAAATTAGTAGATTCTCAAAAATACAGCTACACAGAATATTCTAAGCTTTTAGATATCAAATCTAAAGACGAAGTAGCACAGATTCAATCCGGAACACTGGAAGACTGGTTGTATGATTCTCATAAAATAGCCAACAAAATTTACGCACAGACTCCTAACGATTCCAAGTTATCTTACGACTATCAGTATAAGTTCAATGAAACAATGGAAAGACAGCTTCTATATGGAGGATTAAGACTGGCGAAAGTATTAAATGAGCTTTTTTAGTTACGAATTGCGAGTTTGAAGGTTCACAAACCCAAACTTAAAATAGTACTCTTAGATATAAAAACGGAACTTCGGTTTCGTTTTTTTTGTTTAGGGTTTAGGGTTTAGGGTTTAGGGTTTAGGGTTTAGGGTTTAGGGTTTAGGGAAATTACAGAATTCTCAAATAAGGTATGGTCTTTTTGTTATTTATGTATATTTTATTTCCAGTCCAGAGCAAACCACAAGCGATTGAATACCAGTAGTATATATTGTTTTTAAGAAAATTATCATTATTTTAACACGTTTCTTTTCACAAAAAAATAAAACTTGTGTAACCTTTTTACCTTTTCATACGTATATATTATAGTAACTCTTTTTTTGAGGATAAAATAAATGAGACAATTAAAAATCACTAAGCAGGTTACCAACAGGGAAACTGCTTCATTAGACAAGTATTTGCAGGAAATTGGTAAAGTGGAACTGATCACTGCGGACGAGGAAGTAGAATTGGCACAAAGAATACGTGCAGGCGACAGAGCCGCACTTGAGAAATTAATCAAAGCCAACCTTCGTTTCGTAGTTTCTGTATCTAAACAATACCAAAATCAAGGTCTTTCTTTACCCGATTTGATCAATGAAGGTAACTTAGGATTAATGAAAGCGGCAAAAAGGTACGATGAAACTAGAGGTTTCAAATTTATCTCTTATGCAGTATGGTGGATCCGTCAATCAATTTTACAGGCATTGGCTGAGCAGTCAAGAATTGTAAGATTACCATTGAACAAAATTGGTTCTATCAACAAAATCAATAAAGCATACGCTCACCTTGAGCAGGAAAATGAAAGACCACCTTCTCCGGAAGAATTGGCTGAAGTTCTTGACATGAGCGAGGAAGATATCAAAGAATCTATGAAAAACTCCGGAAGACACCTGTCTATGGATGCTCCTTTAGTAGAAGGTGAAGATTCTAATCTTTATGATGTATTACGTTCAGGAGAATCACCAAGTCCTGATAAAGATCTGATGCTTGAATCTCTACAAATTGAGATTGAAAGAGCATTGAATACTTTAACGCCGAGAGAGGCTGATTTGGTAAGATTATACTTCGGACTGAACGGAAAACACCCAATGACTTTAGAAGAAATTGGTGAAACTTTTGATCTTACAAGAGAGAGAGTTCGTCAGATCAAAGAAAAAGCAATTAAGAGACTAAAACACAATACCAGAAGCAAGATTCTTAAATCTTACCTGGGTAAATAATTTTAGCGTAAAAAAATTTATAGGCGGAGTCTGTTTTCAGGCTCCGTTTTTTTATTATCATTCATTAGTAAAACAAATTATTTATACGCTGTAGTATTATGGATGTAACATTTTTCACCGTTTGTTCAACTAATTAAAATCATATCCTTTCCTCATTTGCATTAAAATCTAAATGAGTAATTTTAGTTGTTGGGATAATGCTGATTTTCAACCAAAATAAAACATACTATGAAAAAAATACTTTTCGCCTCTATTCTGGCTTTATCTCTGCTTTCCTGCGGAGAAAACAAATCGCAAAATGACATCGTAGAAAAAGCTGCTGAAAACACAGAATCCAGTATTCCTATAAAACGACTAAGTAAAACTCAGGATATATTTAATGGCATCTATTATGAAAAAATCAAAAACGATAAAGAAATTAAAAAAGTAGATGAAAAAATATCTTTAATGCAAGAAGATGCTCATAAAATGCAAAGTATATATAGCAACATCATTTCTAATTCAGAAGATTACTATTTGATTGCAAAAAATGAGGCAAAATCTATTAATGATTCCATTTTAAGAAAAGAAATGATGAACCTCATCACAGAAAGTTCAGACAAGTATTATCTGAAAGTTCAAAAAATAAAAGAACTTAAGAGCAAGATTAATAGGAATAAACAAAGTATTTACAGTGTATATACTGCACTCAAAATCAGAAAAACCCTTCCTGAAATTGAAAAGTATCAAAACGCTCATCCACTGAAAACAGACAGTCTCAATCAATTCATCAATAAGCAGAATGCCTTGCTGGAAGAATTGAAAAATTAAAATAAACACCATTACGCATCATGAAATATACCACCCAATGGCTTACTGATAAAGCCCGTATCAAAGAACTCGTAGACTTTTTCATTACCCATAAGACAGATTCTTATATTTCCCATGGCGAAATGATGTCCGGCAGAGCTATTGATTCCCATCACTGGAATCCAGATCTTGAACTGATTCTTACCGAACAGCTGATTACTGATTTTAATTCTGATGGCAATTCTAAACTGAATATTTTAATTGCAGAAAACGAAAATGAGGAAATTGTGGGAATGATGGTTTTCAATGTGATCAACAGTCCTTTTAAAAAGTATGCAATTTTAGAGGATATGCTTCTGGATCAGTCTGTAAGAGGTCAATCTCTTGGAAGTACACTCCTGGAGAAAGCCATTCATGAATCTAAAAACTGGAACATCAGTTTTATTTTGCTGGAAAGCGGAGTCAACAATCACGGTGCTCACAATTTTTTCAGCAGATATGGTTTCAAAAAAGTATCAGAGAGTTATATTTTAACAATTTAAATTAGATGATGTAAAGAAGACATCTATTTCAATGGACAATTAACTGAGATTCTTCACTACATTCCATTTCTTTCAGAATGACATATCTAAGGCAAATGCCTCAAGCAATAGGCATCTTTCACAATGTATGTTTTCAAAAAAAATAAACCTTATGAACACCATTTCAATCATCGGAGCAGGAATCGGCGGACTTACCCTCGGAAATGTACTGAAACAGCATCAATATGATTTTACCATCTACGAATCTGCCCCAGAAATAAAACCTGTAGGCGCCGGAATTATGATGGCCGTCAATGCAATGCAGGTTTTTGACCGTTTGGGTTTAAAAGAAAAAATTGAAAATGCGGGTAATAAAATTCACAGAATTGTTATCGCTGATGAATCTCTGAGAACTATTTCAAAAACAGAAATTTTAGACCTGGAAACTCAGTACAACTCTTGCAATGTTGCTATTCACCGGGCAGAGCTTCAGAAAATTCTGGCAGAAAATTTAAATCCCGGTTCTATACATCTGAACCATTCATTACAAAAAATAAGAAAAGAGGAAAACTATATTTTAGATTTTGAAAATGGAAACCAGATTGAAAGTAGAATTGTTTTTGGAGCAGACGGCATAAAATCTCCTATCCGCAATCAGATTTTAAAAACAGGAACTATACGGAATTCCGGACAGAAATGCTGGCGTGGTCTGGTGGAATTCGACTTACCTGAGAAACACCATCAGGAAGCTTTTGAGATGTGGGGAAAAGGAAAACGGTTCGGTTTCGTAAAAATTTCTGATAAAAAAGTGTACTGGTACGCCTGCGTCAATGAGAAAAGTTTTGGCAGATATCAGGGAATTGCGGAGATTTTTCATGATTTTGATCCTTTGGTTTTACAACTTATTAAGGCTACGGCCAATGAAAATATTATTTGTAATACCATATCAGACCTCGCTCCTATTCCTCAATGGCATGCTGAAAACCTCTGCCTGATTGGAGATGCAGCCCACGCAACGACACCTAATATGGGACAGGGTGCCTGCCAGGCAATTGAAGATGCTTATATCATCGGAAAGCTGCTGGAAAAGAATACTGACTTCAATATGATTTTCGGAAAATTTCAAAATATCAGACGAAAGAAAGTAGATTATATTGTCAATACAAGCCGCAGTATCGGAAAGGTTTCTCAATGGGAAAGAGGAAATTCAATACGAAATTTTCTGATAGGACTGATTCCTGAAAGTATCAATCAAAAAATGGCAAAAAAAATTATAGAACTGGAAATGTAGAGTTTATAATCGTAAGAAAAGATAAAATTTTAAAAATTATATTCGATGTATTAATAACAACTAAAAATTAAAAACATGAAAAAAATCTTTTATGTATTGCTCTTACTGATAGGAGTTCATGTGGCACAAGCACAGGAGGTTCCGGTACTGGACAGGGGTTTATTTTTTGGTAACCCTGAAATTGCCGGAGGACAGTTGAGCCCGGATGGAAAATGGATTTCATTTATGAAAGAATATGGCGGTATCATGAATATATGGGTAAAAAAAATTGATGAGCCCTTTGAAAAAGCCCGTCCATTAACAGACAGTAAACGCCCAATGAGTGGCTACTTCTGGACAGAAGACGGAAAATACATTCTGTATGTAAAAGATAGTAATGGTGATGAAAACATGAATATTTTTGCAGTAGATCCTATGGCTAAAGCAAAGAATGGAGTTCCGGAATCAAGGAATTTAACTCCACTTAAGGAAGTAACTGCAAATATTTATCTGGCAAGCAGAAAAGATCCTGACTTGCTGATGATTGGACTGAATAATCGTGATAAAGCATGGCATGATTTATATTCATTGAAAATTTCTACAGGAGAACTGAAAAAGATCTACGAGAATACAGACCGTATCACAAGCTATAATTTTGACTGGGATGAAAAACTGAGAGTACTGTCGAAAACTGATGATAAAGGAACCACACAGTTCTTTTACAAAGAAGGAGATAAACTGACTCCTATTTACGAAACACTGGTAACGGAAAATGCTTATATCTCTAACTGGAATGAAGATAATTCTAAGTTTTATCTGGTGACCAATAAAGGAGATCTTGACAAGTCTACCTTATTCCTGATGGATCCCAAAACCAAACAAATCACCAAAGTAGAAAGCGACCCTAAAGATAAAGTAGATTTCGGAGGGCTTTTTCTGGACAGAAATACCAGAAAGATGATCTACACCTCTTACACCGGAGATAAAACAGAATATTACTGGAAAGATAAAACATGGGAGGAAAATTATAAATTTCTGCAAAGTAAGTTTCCTGGAAGAGAAGTTAATTTTTCAAGCTCTACCAATGATTATTCTAAATCCTTAGTTGCTGTTGGAGGTGCTCAATATGCTTCTGAAGCCTATTTCTTTGATGCAAAGACAAAACAGCTGATTTTCCAGTATACACCAAGAACAGAATTGAAAAAAGTTGAAAAATACCTGGCTGCAATGACTCCTATCAGCTATAAAAGCAGTGATGGTCTTGAAATTCCGGCTTATCTGACTTTACCTGTAGGTTCATCCGGCAAAAATGTTCCTGTAGTCGTATTGGTTCATGGAGGCCCGAAAGGACCAAGGGATTACTGGGGATATAACTCAACAGTACAGTTTCTGGCCAACAGAGGATATGCAGTATTACAGCCCAACTTCAGAGCAAGCGGCGGATATGGTAAAAAGTTCCAGAATGGCGGAGATCTTCAGTGGGGAAAACTGATGCAGGATGATATCACCTGGGGTGTTAAATACCTTATCGATCAGGGAATTGCAGACAAAAGCAAAGTAGTGATCATGGGAGGAAGCTACGGTGGATATGCAACACTGGCCGGTTTAGCATTCACTCCGGATGTATATGCTGCAGGAGTAGATATTGTAGGACCAAGTAACCTATTTACGTTACTGAATTCTGTTCCTGCTTATTGGGAGGCCGCACGTGCTTTCCTGTATGGTATGGTAGGTGATCCTAAGACAGAGGATGGTAAAAAACGTATGCATGATGCCAGTCCATTGTTCAGTGTAGATAAAATCAATAAACCCTTACTGATTGTTCAGGGAGCCAATGATCCGAGAGTAAAGCAGGCAGAAGCAGATCAGATTGTCATTGCTCTTCGCGATAAAGGTAAAAAGGTGAATTATATTTTGGCAGATGATGAAGGCCACGGATTCCGTAAACCTGTAAACAGCATGGCGATGTATGCTGAAACAGAGAAATTCCTTGCTGAAGTAATTGGAGGAAGATATCAGAAAGAGATGCCTGAAAATGTGGCAAAACGTCTGAAGGAAATGACGGTTGATATTTCAAAAGTAACATATACTCCGGCAAAAACTGAAAAAGCTACAGGAGCTTCTAAATAAAAGCACTTGTATCAATTATATAAAGCCATCTCGTGAAAATGAGGTGGTTTTTGTTTTTTAGCCAAAATCATGAATTTTAAAATTTGTACGAAAATATGTAAAACGCAAAGGTTTCACTTTTGAATAGTAAAATTTTAAGGGAGCAAAGCAAGAATCAATTTCATTGATTTTTCTAAGCGAATGTATTACTTAAGCTTCATCCGCAACAAAGTCGCCGCTCTTTGCCTCCTAAAATTAAACATTTCAATTATCTATTCTTTGCGTTAAAAAAAATCACCTATAACGAGTATTTACCTGACTAAAAAAGCTGCCTCAATGAGACAGCTTTTTGAATATAATTTAGTTTTATTTAATAAGTTAAGGTAACACCTGCACCCCAGCCCATTTCATTATCATAATTTCCGGAAAGGGATAGCCATTTCTGAACAATGTATCTCACCCCTGTTGAGAATTCACCATCTGAATTGACGCTGAAGTTTCCTCTCAGTCTTCTGGAAAGCGGTATATCTTCACGACTCAGCTCTAACAATACTTTCCCGTTTTGATCAACACTTGCATCAGCGGTAATCAACATTGGCAATACGTACTGCATACCCACCATAAATGCCAATCTGTTTTTTGAGGCTTTCTGCTGTCCGAACCAGGTCTTTTTGCCAAGGAAATCCATTCCCATATCTTCTGCCATCTGTCTCTCCATGATCTCGTGATTCTTTTGAACCCTGAATCCTGCATAAGGAAGTGCCCATTGGAATTTTCCTAAGAAGCGTCCTACTTTTGCACTTCCCTCGAAATGATCAAAATTCCAGTTGGAGTGAAACTCATTCAGGTTTGCCCATCTGGGTCCGAACATTGTCATGGTTTCTGCATGAATCTTATTGCTTGCTATATCCAGCATTGCCATTGAACTGGTCATTTTATTATCCTGAATAAAGTTTTTCCAGGCCAGTTTTCTATTGGGTAGCTGAGGATTAGGTTTTGAATTTTCATAACTGAAGATTCTTCCCATTCCTGCCATCATATGGTACAGGATATGACAGTGGAAGAACCAGTCACCATCCTGATTGGCTGCAAACTCAATGGTCACCGTTTCCATCGGCATAATATCCACTACATTTTTCAGTGGAGAATATTCTCCTTTTGCATTGATTAATCTGAAATCATGACCGTGAAGATGCATTGGGTGGCGCATCATAGAATTGTTATACATTTTAACTCTAAGAACTTCTCCTTTTTTGATCAGAATCTTATCCGTCTCCGTTACGGTTTTATTGTCCAGCGTCCACAGATAATGATTCATATTTCCTTCCAGTGTAAATTTCATTTCACGGAGGCTGTCTGTAGGAAGAATCGTTTTTTCCGGAGATTTTAAGATATTATAAGACAATCTTTTGATTGTTTTTTCTTCTTTCATATCCATTTCTGAATGTTGAGAATGATCCTCTTTTTTATCTTCTTTGGTTTTTATTCCCATCATCTCATTGATATGTTTTGCTGTAGTTTTTCTTTGATTTTCAGATAATTCCGGGTACATTACTTCATTCATATCCATCATCTGATTTCCCATCGTCATATTCATCGGTTTCATATTTCCGCTCATCTCCATCATGCCGTTCATCATTTTCATTCCTTCAAATAGCATCAGCCTTGGAAGGTTGGGAGCTTCCATCTTTTCGCCTGAACCCAGCCAAAGGGAAGCATGCCCTATCCTGTCCTCTGAAGTAGCTCTGAATTCAAAACTTTTATTTTCAGGAATGGTGACTTCTATGTCATACGTTTCAGAAACTCCTACAATCAGACGGTCAACCTCTACGGGTACCACATCATTACCGTCATTTCCTACTACTTTTATCTTTCCGCCTCCATAATTCAGCCAAAAATAAGTAGATGAACCTCCGTTGGCTACTCTGAGTCTCACTTTATCTCCAGCTTTTAAATTTGAATAACCCGAGCTGGGAACTCCGTTAATCAAAAATTTATCATAATAGACATCACTCACATCCATGGCTTCCATCCTCTTCCATTCATTCAGGGCTTTTGTTCCAAAATTTCCGGATTTAATGGCTTCCCAATAACTCTGTACTGCATTTTTCTTTACCGCATACCAGTCAGTATTGGCCATATGAAGTCTTCTTGCAATCTGCATCGGATCATCATCGCTCCAATCTCCCAGCAATACAGGAATTTCAGCATTGTATTCCGTTTTGGGTTCACCTTCTCTTTTTTTGAACACCAAAATACCATTCATTCCTATCTGCTCCTGAAGGGCTTCGTGAGAATGGTACCAATAGGTTCCGTTTTGAGAAACTGTGAATTTGTACAGATGGGTTTCTCCGGGTTTTACAGGTTTTGTCGTAAGGTAGGGAACTCCGTCATGTTCATTGGGAAGAATCACACCGTGCCAGTGAAGCCCTGTATTTTCCTTAAGCATATTGTGAAGATAAATCTCAGCGGTATCTCCTTCCGTAAAATATAAGGTTGGAGACTGGAGTTTACCGTTGATTGCAATTGCCCTTCTGTTTTTTCCGGTGAAATTGACAATGGTATCTTTTACATACAGATCATAACGAACTGTTTTTCCTCCGAAGGTAATTCTTCCATTTTCAGAATTTCTTTTTAAAACAGAACCTTCTGCCTTCGGTTTATCAGTATGTGAATGATCCTCTTTCTCCTCAAGTTCCATCCCGCATTTAGGACATTTTCCCGGCTTGTCTGAAACTACTTCCGGATGCATTGGACATGCATAACTATTTGCATTTTTATTATCTATTTTTTCGACTTTACCCTTATTTATTTTTGTTTCTGAGGGTTTTATTTTTGTTTCTGCTGTAGATTTCGCTTCCGGTTTCACCGCTGCTTTTGACTTTAGGGCAACAGTTTTCTTCTCTAGAGTCATTCCGCATTTCGGGCAGTCTCCAGGTTGAGAGGACACCACTTCTGGGTGCATCGGACAAGTATAAAGGTTTTTTGTTGTTTGAGCGAAAGTAAATACAGAGAACAAAAGTACCAGAAACATTATTATCTTTTTCATAATATTTCGAACTTTTAGAAGTCGCACAGCTTAAAGTTAATTATAATTTAAGCCATGCAACTTATTATTTTAAAGAATAGTACGGTAATTATTTAATTTCCGACTTTACACTTCCACATGAAAGCATAGACTTTCCGTAATAGGGATTAACGATCTGTTTTTCATCGCTTAGCCAGCTTCCGTCCGCCATTGGGCAATATTGAACGTATACTGGTTTATCAGAAAGTTTAAACTGCTTGGTTAAAGCAATCATATTGTCTGAAAGATTTAAAAAAGTTTCTCTTTGTGCAGCAACATTTCTTGCATCGGAAATAGCAGAAGCATCTTTTCTAAGAACATTGATATTTCCTTCAGAAACTACTTTATAATCAATCGTAGAAGCTGTTTTAATGAATTCTGTTGCAGCTTTTGAGGTTTTGTCGGCATCATCTGAAGCTAAAGCAGATTTGATCGCAATATAATTCTGGTACAGTTTAGAAACCTGAGCATCCTTTTTAGATTGTGCTGATAGTGAAATAACTGAGAATAAAGATAAGGCTGCTGTGATGATATATTTTTTCATTGTTTTAAATTTTAGAATTAATTTTTAATAAAGAATAAAGGGGAACGCATGTGTAAATGCGTCAGAACATGTTGCCTGTAACACTATAAAATATAATGATACCAAAAGCGACTGAATAATTCTAAATTCTAAAATTACAATGATTGATGTAGATAGGTACAGGCCGATATTCAGGCGGTCCATTGATCTGAATCTGAGTAAACTTGGTAGCAGAAAAAGACTTGTCAACCACAGTAAACTGGTGTTTCACCGGGATTTCTGAAACTGAACTTAAAAAATCAATGTTCAGAAGATCAGATTTCTGGGAATCATCTACTTTTACTAGTTTAATCTCTGTTTTGCAGCATCCTTTTTTCTCTTTAACACCGCATTTTGCACAGATATCATCTACTTTCTGGCTTACAGAAACCAATTCTTTCATACAATAATGAATGCTAAAAGCTGCTCCGGAAGAAAATCCGAAATAGAAAATAGAAAACAATATGGCAAGAATCTTTTTCATTGGTAAGACAAAGGTAAAAATATCTCTGAAACCGTTGTTATAGAATTTGGTAATGTTGTTATAAAATTCAGGAAAATGAAAAAGCTTCCGAAAATTTCCGAAAGCTTTTATTTATTCTTTGAGAGATTACAATCAACCTCATCTTTTAATTTTTATAGTTTGAATTCCAGTTTCACATTAAAGAAACGTCCTGTAAGACGTACGGGAACAGGATACATATAATTGGTATTATAATCTGTAATCCATTGATTGGCTACCGTATTATTGATGTTAAAGGCGTTGAAAACCTGAACACCTAATGTCAGCTCCTCAAAGTTACCCCAGAAACCTGATCTTTTATTTTTTTCTTTCGGATCAATGAATACTTTAGTCAATCCTAAATCTACTCTTTTATAGGCAGGAAGAGTCTGCTGGTAATTATAAGCAGAACCAAAGTCCGGCTGTCCGTTGCTATTAAACATTACAGGTGCTCCTGTAGGCAATCCCATAGCATAGACTAAAGTAAGATTCACACGCATAGACGGAAAACTTGGCATATAATCCTGATAGAACATAGCAAATCTCAATCTCTGATCCGTAGGTCTCGGAATATCTCCTCGTCCATCAATATTTTCATATACTCTGGCATAACTCGCAGATAACCATGAATCTACACCTGGTACAAATTCTCCGAATAATCTTGTATCAATACCGTAGGCATATCCTTTGGAATTATTCTGCCCTGAATAACGAATCCTTACATTATCCATATAATATGGAATCAGGTTATCCATTTTCTTATAATAAAGTTCTGTAGTCAGCTTAAAGGGTCTGTCATACATCTGGAACTCATAATCGTTGGCAAGAATTACCTGGATAGAACGCTGCGATTTTATATTAGAGTTAAAATTACCGTCTAAATCTTTGATCTCTTTATAGAAAGGAGACTGATAATAGATTCCCCCTGAAATTTTGAACAACATATCGCTGTCCCAATCCGGTTTAATGGCGAACTGAGCTCTTGGGGAGAATATTGTTTCTTTATTAAAACTCCAGTTGGCTACACGTACTCCCGCATTCACGAATACTTTACTGGCTCCCCAGTAGAACTTTTGAGAATACTGTGCATAGGCAGAAAGCCTTGTAGGCTCAATATTATTTTGTCCGGCAATATAGTAAGCAAGCTTAAGATCCCCTGTAGTTCCGGTTCTCGGATCAATTATTTCCGGTCTTGGAATACTGTATCCTGCTGCATCTACCAATTTCCATTCATTAGTAAGATCTTTCAGATTCTCTTTTTCATATTTAAATCCAAACTCAAAATCAGTATTTACATTAGGAGAAAATTTCGCTCTGAACTGTGTTCCGTATGTTCTTACAAATAAGTCATTTCTTGCATGCTCAATCTGACCTCCAACGTCAAAAGATGTCACAGGCTGCTGTGTCACAGGATCAAAGGTCTGTAATTCATACTGGGACTGTATTGTATAATATTCTCTTTCTCTGTTCTGATAGGCAAAGGCATCCAATGTAAGCTTCCATTTATCTGTCGGCTTATAGTTCATGGAAAATGTACCCATCATATTTTTATACTGGTCATTTTCTTTACCTCCATAGCCTATATTCACGGTAATAGGCTGTTGAAGACTTCCGAACGTAACACTTTTTGCTCTTGGAATCATCTCATAATCATTCTTGGAATAATATCCGATGAATGACATCGTGAATTTATCACTCACATGATAATTCAGATAAGACTGGAAATCCCAATACGTTGGGTTAAAATCTGTATCTTCTTTTAAGGTGTTAAGAACAAGATTGGTATTTCTGTATCTACCGGAAAATAAGGCTGTAAATTTTTTATTTTTAGAAGCCAGACCTGTTGTCAATCTACCTCCAATTAAACTGGCCTCTCCCGAAAGTTCAAATTTTTCAGGTTCACGGTAATAAATATTTAAAGCAGAAGACATTTTATCACCATACTTGGCTTCAAATCCACCTGCAGAAAAATTCACTGCAGAAACCATATCCGGATTGATAATACTCATTCCCTCCTGTTGAGAATTTCTGATCAGGAAAGGTCTGTAGATCTCAATATCATTAATGTAGATAAGGTTTTCGTCATAGTTTCCACCACGAACCATATATTGTGAAGACAGCTCGGTATTGGAGTTTACGGAAGGTAGTGTTTTAAGCAATCCTTCAATTCCTCCATTAATAGAAGCTACTGATTTCGCTTCTTTCGCTGAAATTCTTACGTTGGTAAGGTCATTGGTTCTTCCTGTTGCTTTTTTCTGGAAGACAACTTCCTCTATATCGGTTACTTTAGTGGTCGCTGTATCCTTTTTTCTTTGTTGGGAGAAAATCAGAAAAGGGACCATAAGGCTTAGCGGTAAAACTAGTTTTTTCAAAAGAAATGTTTTAGAATTTCTAAAATTAATGTTTTTTTAACAATTACAAAATTGATTCTCTAATTCTTGTCAATTTTTGTAACAAATCTTCTAATAAATCTAATCTTAACATGTTGGCACCATCAGATAAAGCCGTTTCCGGTGTAGGATGTGTTTCAATGAAGATTCCGTCTGCACCTACTGCAATTCCTGCTTTGGCAACAGTTTCAATAAGGTCCGGTCTTCCACCTGTAACCCCTGAATTCTGATTAGGCTGCTGCAGAGAGTGGGTAACATCTAAAATCACAGGAGCATATTCTCTCATGGTAGGAATTCCTCTGTAATCCACGATAAGGTCTGTATATCCGAAAGAATTTCCTCTTTCAATAATGGCTACTTTCTGGTTATCAGAATCAGTCACTTTCTGAACAGCAAATTTCATGGCTTCCGGTGAAAGGAACTGTCCTTTTTTCAGGGTAACACATTTTCCTGTTTTTGCTGCTGCGATTAATAAATCAGTTTGACGAACAAGGAATGCAGGAATCTGCAGAACATCTACATACTGTGCTGCCAGCGCTGCATGTTCATTTTCATGAATATCTGTTGTTGTAGGAATGTTGAACGTCTCTCCTACTTTTTTAAGGATTTCAAGAGATTTCTCTTCACCAATGGTTGTGAAAGAATCTACACGGCTTCTGTTAGCCTTTTTGAAGCTTCCTTTGAAAATATAAGGGATGTTATATTTATCTGTGATATTGATTACTTTTTCAGCAATTCTTAATGCCATATCTTCCCCCTCAATAATACAAGGTCCGGCAATAAGGAAAAAGTTCTTTGAATCTTTGTGCGAAATATTATCTAAATACTGAATCATTTTGTTGTAATTAAAAAGTTCAGTAAAAATACTGAGAAAGTTTCACAAATGGAAATTATTTGACTCTAAGAGTAATTAAAGATATCCTGCATCAATGCTGCAAAGAAAACTGTAATCAAAAATGAAGCAAGGAAAAAAGCAATGATATAAAAAAGATAGTTATTGATTTTAAACACTTTTCTCAATAATAAATGTATTCCAAAAAGCAAAGTATAATACCCGCTGAATGTAATAAAACCTTCCCATACACTTTCTGAATAATTAAGTGAAATCACTATCGAAATAATGGAAACAAGGATAAAGAAAAGGCTAAAAAACTTAAAAATCTTTAAGGGATTTTTAAAAACGTAATAATAGAAATTAGCAATGGCGAACATCGCTATTAAATAAATCAATATCCCAGGCATCAGAACTTTTTCAGAACCTTCTCAAACGTATTCACATTCCTGCTGGTAAACTGATCTTTAAGACTTTTTTTGCCCAGTACTTTTCCAAAGGTAGAATCCAGGGTATTGCCCTTCGGCACCTGCCAGTAAAATATATCATTGATAATCTCTGCCTTTTCATTTTCTGCCTGTGCAGCTTTCTGAAATTCTTCCATCAGAACTTTTTCCACCCCTGGAATTCCAACAAAACCATAAATATGAAGTTCATCATTTTTTTCGAAAGGAATACTATTCCAGAAAACTTCTGTTTCTTCCTGAGATTTTACAAACAAAAAGGCTTCATAAGAAAAGTAATCTGACATTGCTTTTTCCAGAATGACCTTTAAATCTCCAATACTTTTATCTGAAGAAAATACAATATTTCCGGAAGCCAGTATTGAACTCACGTCTTTCATTCCGGCATCTTTAAAAACCTGGCAGACATCAGCCATTTTCATATTCGTTCCTTTTACGTTGACACCACGGAGAAAAGCACAGTATTTCATTTTTTCAGGGATTAGGGATTAGATGATAGGTTGTAAGTTTGAGAGTGAAAAAGTTATAAGAACTCCTTATTTTTTAATCTTTAAATGCTTAAATATTTCAATCTTTTAATCAACTCTAATGTACAAATTATAGTCTGTTCCTGAAGGTTTCAGGTGGTAAATTTTTTCTAAAATCTTATTGTCACTTTTCAGATGATCCTTCACTCTGAATTCTTTTAAAAGTCTATAATGGGTTTGATAATACAATGAATTTGCTGTATTTCCTTCGTACAGATTCTGGTAAGAAAGAAGATATTTCGGTTTTCTTGTCTTTACGGTATTGATCCAGTAATTTACCTTATCTTTTTTTATTTCCTCCTGAATTTGTTTATCTACCAGCCCAACCTCATCAATCGTTTTTAATCCTGAAAAATAAGGAACATAACCTGCTGGTTCAAGCAGAATCCATTGATTTTTATCTTTTTCATATTGATGTAAAAATGTACCAATTGTTCTGCGGTAGTTCCATTCCCCGTTTCCTGTTGCAATACAGTGAACAGTCTGGAAAACAAGCATTGGGAAAATATAAAATATAATCAATAATGACAGCCATAGATTTCTCTTTTCTTTCTGTTCCAATACAAAAATAAGAATAGGAACAAAAAGCAAAAGCTGTGGCACCCAGTAATACCAGTCGAACAAACTTTTTTGAGAAATAAAGATTATTTGTTTTGCCCATCCGAAAAGAAAAATCATCCACAAAAAGTAGTTTCGCTTCTCTCGTTGTCTGATCAGATAAATAAAGCAAAGCAGTTCAAAAATCAAGACTACAATGGTGAGAGGATTAAAATCTCCCGGAACTTTCAGCATTCCCCAGAAGTTTCCAAAGCTTTTGAAAAAATATCCGATATGCTGCTGGATGGTAAAGTTTTCG
The DNA here is from genome assembly GCF_002979755.1 of Chryseobacterium culicis. Classification (NCBI taxonomy): domain Bacteria; kingdom Pseudomonadati; phylum Bacteroidota; class Flavobacteriia; order Flavobacteriales; family Weeksellaceae; genus Chryseobacterium; species Chryseobacterium culicis. The sequence goes on from NZ_PCPP01000001.1 coordinate 900,066, forward strand.
CTGTAAAGGAGTTTTTTGGCTGTAATGGTATTGTTCACCCATTCATCAAAATAAAACCAATTGAAAGCTACCGTGAATAAAACGCCCAGAATTCCGCCAAAAATATAATTCCATCTGATTTTTTTATTCCAGAACAGATCTACAAGAAAGACAATTCCCAGGAATATTACCGTATCAATTCTTGTAAACATGATTAAAACGGGAAGAAGTGTCAAGACCCATTTTTTCCCTTTATGGAAACCATAATACAATAATGCCATCTCCAGGAAAAACAGAATTCCATACTCCATTCCGAGAATTGAAATTTTAATAGCTGGCGGCAAAATACCGATCAGAAATATAAAGATGGCTTTATGCCATGGATTTTTAAGAACAAGATGAGAAAGCCATAAAGTTCCTATCGTAAACAGGATAGAATTAAAAATCAAAAGAGGTTCAATAAAGTTTTCTTTTCCAAAAACAAGATTGAAAATATAAGATACAAAAACATACAGATGTGTTGTAGAAGCAGAAATCTTAGTGTCTCCGTTGAAGCCGATTACTCCATAGTCCAACAGGTTCTGAGCAACCCTCCAGGTAATAAATGCATCTTCCTGTATGTAGTGCGTCAATAAAAAAAGAAGTTTAAAAAGAACCGTAGCCATTACGGCATAGATTGGGAATTTGCTATTTTGTGTTTCGGACATTATGTATTTTTACTTTCACAAATATAACCTTAAAATTCAGGATTCCCAATAATAAAAAAACGGAACCGAAGTTCCGTTTTAAAGTATTTTATTTTGTTGCTTTGATAATCGCTGTGGTAATTTGATTTTCCTTTTCTTTTGAATAAGTGGAATCATAAGGCTCCATGACATCAAATAAGTACTGGTAGAATGGCGCAATCTGCTGAACATTTTCAGACTCTTTCATCGCCTTATCTCTGCCCATTTCCTGAAGATCTCTGATAAATACATTGAACTTCTTATCAATCGGCTCTATGGATTTTACCAGATAAGCATACGCTTTTTCTTTCTGTCCGATCTTAGTATAAGCATCTGTTACTGCTGAAACAACAAGAGAATATTCCATAGGTTTTGTTCTCATTTGTCTTCTCAGGTAGCTTTGGTCTGCTTTGGAAAGGCTTAAATAATAATCATACTCTTCAAAGATTCCTTTTTTAAGTACTTCAGCAATCTGAAGACCTTTCTGCTCCTGGCCTGCAATAATATATCCTGATACAATTGAACTTAACGAACGAGGATCATTATATTTCTCTGCAGGAATTTCTTTTGCTGCAAGATCCAGAATTTCTATTGCTTTAGCTTTCTGTCCGCTTAATGCAAGTGCTGACGCTGCTCTGCTTGCTGACATTCTGTAGCTGATGATATTAGAAGTAGCCGTTTCATCAAAGTGAGCATTTAAGTTTTTGAAGTTCCCCCATCTGAAGCTTTTCACTACATTATAAAGAGAATTAGCATCTACTCTTCCCATATCACCATCTGCCGTTGGAGGCGTTTGGATAGGGATTAATCTGTAACTGAATCCGTCAAACTGAAGGTAATCGTTCAGATAGAAAATATTTTCACTGTCATAAATACCTCCTGATGAGAAGTTGATTGGACGCTTCCAGTCGAAGTTCGCCAAAAGATCCATCAGGATAAGGTTGTTCTTATAAAGCGTGTTTCCTTTGTAAGTAATCATGATCTGATTGGCTACGTTTGGAAGATCTTCTTTATTAATGATTCCAGCTTTTAAAGCATTTTCTTTATTAACAGGAAGGATGAATTTGTTTACCGGAAGGATATTATATTTTTCAAATTTCTCTTCCCCGAAGTACATTTTTAATAATTCGTCTTTTTCAGGAGATTTGAATTTAATGAATTCAATCGCTTGTTTCAATGTTAAAGAATCCTGAGTAAGATATTTTCTGAAAGACTGGAATTCTGTTTCCGGAGCTCCCTGCTCTTTCAACATAGAGAAAACACCTTCCCAATCTTCCTTCTTCATCATATAGATCTGGTCATTTACTCCATCTCTGTAATCATCGTGTGTCAACTGGCTAGGAATACCCATAGCATTGTAAGTTCTTCTTTTCACCTGATCCAGATTCCATGGTGTTGAAGCAAGGGTAAAGTTTACCACCTTCACATCATCTCTGAACTGCTCTGTTTCCTGAATAGCCCAAACCGGATAAGTATCATTATCTCCGTACACGAAAAGGATATCGTTTTTCGGTAATGATTTTAAAACAGAATATGCATAATCATAAGCTGTATATCTGTTGCTTCTGTCATGAACATTGTAGTTCTGGAAGCCCATCATGAAAGGAACACCTAATAAAACCACTCCTAAAGCGATGTTCGCTCCGTTTGATTTTATTTTAGATTGTAAGAACCACAAGATTGCTCCGGCTCCCAAACCAATCCAGATGGCAAATGCATAGAATGAACCTACCATTGCATAATCTCTTTCTCTCGGTTCAAAAGGTTTTACCCCTGTATAGAAAACAATTCCTACACTTGTTAAAATAAATAAAGATAATAGGGCATAGAATCTTCCGAAGTCTCTGTTTAACTGGAAAAAGAATCCAATCAAACCTAGGATTAATGGAAGGAAGAAGAATTTTACGGTACTTTCATTCTTGAATTTAGCAGGCATTTTATCCTGATTTCCAACTACAGCATTATCTACAAAAGGAATTCCGGAAATCCAGTTTCCTTTTGTACTCTCCATATTTCCTTCAAGATCATTCTGTCTTCCTACGAAGTTCCACATCAGATATCTTACAAAGTAGTATCCGTTTTGGAAAGTAATAAAGTAATCCATATTCTGAAGTAATGAAGGCTTCTGAACATTGATTAAGTTATAAGGTTTTACTTTCAGATAATCTGAAGCTGTAATGGATTTGTCTTCATATTTAGCTCTCAGCTCATCAAAAATCTGCTTAGCCTGTGGATTGTCTGCCACATCTTCGTTAGCATAATTGAAGGTAAAATCAGGAGCACCATACATAGAAATATAGTTCGCCATTACATCCTTATCCTCATTAAACATTCTTGGCATTAAGCTTACCTGAGACTTATTGAATACGTAATTGAAGCGGTCTCCGGTTTTTCTGTACGTTCCGGTTTTTTCATCTTTTTCGTAGATCTCTCCGGTTTTTTGTGTTTTAAAACTTCCGTCTTCATTCTTTTCAATTCCGTTAGCGTCAAGGAATGCTGTGTAGTTTTGCCCGTAGATTGTAGGCCAGTCACCATACTGCTCTCTGTTATAATAATCCAGCATACCAATTGCCGTATCCGGATCATTAAGGTTCATCGGTGGATTTGCATTGGCTCTGATAGGAATAACCATCCAGCAAGAGAATCCGATCATCATGAAAACTACAGATAATGCAGCGGTCTGATAAATGTTTCTTTTGGCTTTTCTTGCATACTTAATTAAGAAATAGCAGATCGCTACCATCAGCACAAAAGCTACAATCGTTCCCGAGTGGAAAGGAAGTCCAAGACCATTCACGAAGAAAATTTCAAGTCTTCCGAACATGGTCATAATTAAAGGGAAGATAATTTTGAAAACAATAATCAAAATCCCCAGTGTAATAAGGTTTGCCCAGATAAAGTTTTTCCAGGTAAATTTGTAATTTCTTGCATAGTAAACCAGACACACTGCAGGAATCGCCAGCATACACATCATGTGTACTCCCACAGAAAGTCCTAAAACAAAGAAAATAAGAATAATCCATCTTTCACTGTCTCCCGCTTTATACTCATTCTCCCATTTGGTAATCAACCAGACCAAAAGCGCGATAAACATTGAAGCCATAGAGTAAACCTCTCCTTCTACTGCCGAAAACCAGAATGTATCTGAGAACGTAAAGCAAAGTGCTCCTATAGCTCCGGCAAATAAAATAGAGATTTCCTGATGTTTTGTAATTTCTTCAAAATCTTTGTTTAGAAGTCTTCTCACAAAGTGTGTGATCGTCCAGAACAAAAATAAAATAGTCAGCGCACTGAACAATGCAGACATCGCGTTGATCACGATAGAATAGTTTTCGCCTTTCCCTAATGCAAAAATGGCTGCCACGGCACCCACTATCTGGAATAAAGCAGCTCCGGGAGCGTGCGTTACTTCAAGTTTTACTGCAGAAGAAATGTACTCGCCACAATCCCAAAAACTGAAATTGGGTTCTATGGTGGACAAGTACGTGAAAAAAGCAATAACGAAAACCACCCATCCTGAAACGGTGTTCCATTGCCTAAAAGTCCAATTTTTCATAGTATTAAATCAATTATGCGAAAATAAGGCTTTTATCTTATTTTATGCGGGTTTTAACAAAATTTAAAAAATTTGGCGTAGTATTTGCGATTATACTGCTGTCAAAACTGAAAATACTAAAATTTTTTTTTACAAACTATGCCCTAGAAATCAAACAAAAGTTTAGTAATTATTTATTTTTTTGTATTTTTGCAGTCAGATTTTTATTGAAAATAACAAATAATGAGTAATGTTTACGATAATATTCTTGGCCTAATAGGACACACTCCTATGGTGAAGCTAAATACTGTTACAAAAGATATTCCAGCAACCGTTTATGCCAAGTTAGAATCATATAATCCTGGACATTCCACTAAAGACCGAATTGCACTTCATATTATAGAGAACGCAGAGAAGAAAGGCCTTTTAAAAGAAGATTCTGTAGTTGTAGAAACTACTTCCGGTAATACTGGGTTTTCTATTGCGATGGTATGTATCATTAAGGGATATAAATGTATTCTTGCAGTAAGTGATAAAACTAAACCAGAAAAAATTGCTTATCTGAAAGCGTTGGGTGCTGTGGTGTATATATGCCCGGCCAATGTACCGGCTGATGATCCAAGATCATACTATGAAGTAGCTAAAAGAATCGCTCAGGAAACTCCTAATTCTATTTACATCAATCAATATTTTAACGAGCTTAATATTGATGCACACTATCAGACTACAGGTCCTGAGATCTGGGAACAGACGGAAGGTAAGATCACTCACCTTTTTGCCTGCACCGGAACAGGGGGTACATTGTCTGGTTCTGCCAAGTTTTTAAAAGAAAAGAACCCCGACATCAAAATCATCGGTGTAGATGCAGATGGTTCTATCCTTAAAAGCTATCACGAAACAGGAGAAATACACAAAGAAGATGTACATCCTTATCAGATTGAAGGAATGGGTAAAAACCTGATCCCTTCTGCCCTGCTTTTTGACAAGGTGGATGAGTTTGTAAGGGTAAATGATGAAATGTCCGCGTACAGAACCCGCGAAATTGCTTTGAAAGAAGCTATTATGGGTGGTTATACTACCGGAGCTGTAACACAGGGATTAATGCAGTATGCCCAGTCTCATGAGCTTACAGAAAATGACGTGGTTGTTTTAATATATCCTGACCATGGTTCCCGATACATCACTAAAGTATACAGTGATAAATGGATGGCCGAACAGGGATTTGTTAACAACTGTGTTCACAACTATGACGAAGTTTTCAAAACTGAGTTTATCAAATAAGAACGAATAAAATCACGATACAAATAAAGCCTTTTGCGTATTCTGACAAAAAAGGCTTTGTTACTTAAAAATTACGATACAATGTTGGATATTTTTGAAAGAATAAAAGAAAATCCAGGACCACTTGGACAATTTGCAGATTATGGTGAAGGCTATTTTATTTTCCCAAGATTAGAGGGACCCATCGGCCCTAGAATGCAGTTTCAGGGTAGAGAAGTAATTTTCTGGAGTGCTAATGACTATTTAGGACTGTGTAATCATCCTGAAGTTATTGAAGCAGATGCAAAAGCGGCTGCAGAATACGGAATGTTCTATCCAATGGGAGCAAGAGCAATGTCTGGAGAAACAGATCAACACCTTCAGCTGGAAAGAGAATTAGCAGACTTCGTACAAAAAGAATCAGCATACTTATTGAATTTCGGTTACCAGGGAATGGTTTCTACCATTGATGCTCTGGTAAGCAGAAATGATGTTATTGTTTATGATATGGATTCTCATGCCTGCATCGTAGATGGAGTAAGACTTCATGCCGGTAAAAGATTTACCTACAAGCATAACGATATGGAAAGTCTTGAGAAAAACCTTCAGAGAGCAACTAAGGTAGCTGAAGAAACCGGAGGAGGTATTCTTGTGATTACGGAAGGAGTTTTCGGGATGAGAGGTCAGCAGGGAAAAATCAAAGAAATTTGTGATCTTAAATCAAAATACCAGTTCAGATTATTGGTAGATGATGCTCATGGTTTCGGGACACTTGGTAAAACAGGTGCCGGTGTAGGTGAAGAGCAGGACTGTAATGATCAGATTGATGTATATTTCTCTACTTTTGCTAAATCAATGGCAGGTTTCGGAGCATTCCTTGCGGGTGACAAAGAAATCATCAGATATCTGAAATTCAACCTGAGATCACAAATCTTCGCAAAATCTCTTACAATGCCAATGGTAATCGGAGGATTGAAAAGACTGGAGCTATTGAGAACAAGACCTGAGATCAAAGCTAAACTTTGGGAGAATGTTTACAAACTTCAAAACGGACTTAAAGAAAGAGGATTCAACATTGGAGATACCAATACTTGTGTAACTCCGGTAATGATGCAGGGAACTCCGGTAGAGGCTACTCTATTGGTAAAAGATTTAAGAGAGAATTACGGTATTTTCACTTCTGTAGTGGTATATCCGGTCATTCCGAAGGGAATGATTCTTTTAAGACTGATTCCTACCGCTTCCCATACGGATGCAGAGATCAACGAAACTCTGGCAGCGTTTGAAGCAATTCATGATAAATTAGTAGGTGGCTACTACAAAGAGCAGGAACAAAAATTACTGCAGGAACAAGGATTAAGTTTTAAACCGATTTAATCTTAAAAAATAAAAAAAAGCCACTGATTGATTCAGTGGCTTTTTTGTTTAATAACTATAAAGCAAATGAAACTTAGAGGTTACACATTGGGAATTCTGTCGGCTGTTTCTTATGGTCTGATTCCGATTTTTATTCTGCCTGTCAAACAGGCTCACTTTTCTATGGATATAACCTTGTTTTACAGGTTTTTCTTTTCAGCTTTAATGGTGGGTGGTTATCTGATTTATTCCCGACAAAACTTCAGACTCAATAAAAAAGAAACCCTTATATTGGCTATTCTGGGAATATGCTATGCGCTTTCTTCAGAGTTTCTGTTTCTGGGTTATGATTTTCTGACTCCAGGAATAGCATCTACCGTACTGTTTATATATCCTGTCATTGTAGCCCTGATTATGTTTTTCTTTTATAAGGAAAGGCTTACCAGGCTCTCGGTATTTTCATTACTTCTTGCCTTTGCTGGAGTTATTGTTTTATGCTTAAAAGGAAACGGCTTAGAAATTAATTTTGCAGGTTTGGGAATTGTAATGCTAAGTTCTCTTTTTTATGCACTTTATATGGTTATTGTGAACAAGTCAAATCTGAAAGTATCAGGATTTAAACTTACTTTTTTTTCCATGTTTTTCACTTCTATGTTTTTCATGACTAAAGCAATGATCGGACACGAATCATTTGCTATTCCTTCAATGTCTGTCTTTCTGAGTTTCCTTATTTTTGCATTTCTCACTACGGTTATCTCCAGTCTTTGTCTGGTGTATGCCATTAAATATATAGGTTCTACACCTGTTGCAATTCTGGGTGCTTTGGAACCGGTAGTAGCGGTATTGATCAGTGTCTTGATGTTTCATGAAAAATTCACCAATAACTTATTGATCGGAATAACACTGATCCTGTTGGGAGTAACTTTAAATGTAATTACGGATCGTAAAAAACTAAACCACGCATAAATTATACTCTGGAATTCTTTAGTACAGTATCTTTTTACTCGGCAGGAAATTTCAAAAATGATATAAATAAGATCATACAATCTGATTAAAAAGTAACCATTCATATCTATTGGTCTGATTGAAAAAAATATTCAATAATCCCTTCCGGCCTCTGGTATAACAAAATTTATCTGACTATATTGCAGCTGTCTATTGATAGGTGTTCCCCTTCTATAACAGATATATACATTTATTATAAAAGCCTATGAAAGAATTACAGAAACTTACTAAAGATCAATTATATAATAGAATTAAAGAGAAATCAGAAAACTTATACAACATCACCCATGAAGCTCTGGAAAACAATTTTTTCAATGAAAGCGCTTTAGATGAAGAAAGTCTTGCAGAATTTCTCGAAATGCTGGATGATGAAACCGCAGAAAAAATAAAAGAAGCTTCCCTTCACATCAATAATGAAGATGACGCTCCCGAAATTATTCTTATAGAAAATGATATCAATACTTCTCTTGAACTGATTACCGGTGAAGGCGAAGGCTATAAAATCGTTCTTATAGAAGGTAACCTTCACTTATCCAAAAAATTGTTTGTTGAAGATTACATTGTCCTTATTGTTACAGGAAATATACAGGCAGAAAATATTATTGTGAACGGTTCATTGTACTGCTCCGGAAATGTTACCTCCAAAGTAGTATTCGGAGCATCGGGCAATGATAATGAAACCTATATTGGAGGAAGTATTATGACCTCACTCATTGCAGAAAACGGGCATTATACAGTGGCTGAAGGAAATATATATTCCAGATACTTAATCAGTTTTCATAATGAGATAATCGGAAAGACCGGAAAATTTATTGAGAATATCAACCTTGAGAAACCTAGTGAAATTGGATTATTAAAAGACGAAATCCTTGATGAAGACGGATATTTTGATGAAGATTCTTTTTTAAATTTTATTGACAGAAATTCTCCGGATGCTTTGTTTAATAAACCGACTCATTTGTTTTAACAGAAACTCTTTGTCATTGAGATAGTCATAAAGCAGAATTCTAAAGACTTTTTCTTCACTGTTTATAATCAGGAGAAAAAATTTTTTTCTAAAAAAACTTTAGAATAACTTTGCAAAAAATTTCTGTTGAAAGACCTGCTTCTTATTACTCCGCCTTTTACCCAACTTAATACTCCTTATCCTGCAACGGCTTATATTAAAGGATTTTTAAATACCAAAAATATTTCCAGCTATCAGGTAGATTTGGGGATCGATGTTATTTTGGATTTATTTTCAAAAGAAGGAATTCAGAAGGTTTTTAATAAAGAAATTCATCTTCAGAACACCTCTGAAAACTCTAAGAGAATTTATGCTCTAAGAGAAGAATATTTAAAGACTATTGATCAGGTCATCCCTTTTTTACAAGGAAAAACACCTACACTGGCAAGGCAGATCTGCAGCATGAACTTCCTTCCCGAAGCTTCCCGCTTCAACCAGCTGGATGATATGGAGTTTGCTTTTGGAAATATGGGTCTTCAGGATAAAGCCAAACATCTGGCGACTTTATATTTAGAAGATATTTCCGATTATATTGTAGAAAACATTGATGCTGATTTTGGTTTCAGCAGATATGCAGAACGTCTTGGAAAAAGTGCCAATTCTTTTGATGAATTATATTCAAAATTATCTGGTGAACCTACATTTATCGATGCGTTTACCTTAAAAATTCTTCAAGAAAAAATAGAAACGGTTCAGCCAAAGCTGGTTTGTTTTTCAATACCATTTCCTGGTAATCTGTATTCCGGTTTTAAATGCGCCCAATGGATTAAAAAACATTATCCCCATATTAAAACGGCTATGGGAGGCGGATTTCCCAATACAGAATTAAGAGAAGTTAAAGATCAGAGAGTATTTGAATTTTTTGACTTTATTACCTTAGATGATGGTGAACTTCCATTAGAACTTCTTTATCAAAATTTAGAAATTTCCGCTGAGAAAGGAGAATTTAAAAGAACTTTTCTTATCGAAAATAATGAAGTTGTTTATAAGAATAATTCTAAAAGGCACGATTTTAAACAATCTGAAATAGGAACGCCTGATTATACAAATTTAAAACTGGATCAATATATTTCCGTTATCGAAATCGCCAATCCCATGCATAGTTTATGGAGTGACGGCAGATGGAATAAACTGACGATGGCGCATGGATGCTATTGGGGAAAATGTACATTCTGTGATATTTCTTTAGATTATATCAAGATCTACGAACCTATTTCTGCTAAAATTCTGGTAGACAGAATTGAAGAATTGATCCGAACAACAGGTGAAACCGGATTCCATTTTGTGGATGAAGCAGCACCACCAGCTTTAATGAGAGAAGTGGCTCTGGAAATTCTCAGAAGAAATCTTGTTGTTACCTGGTGGACCAATATTCGTTTTGAAAAAAGTTTCACCCGTGATTTATGTTATCTTCTGAAGCTTTCGGGATGCGTTGCTGTTTCCGGAGGACTTGAAGTGGCCAGTGACCGATTGCTGAAATTAATTGACAAAGGAGTTTCTGTGGAACAGGTTGCCAACGTAACAAGAAATTTTACAGAAGCCGGTGTTATGGTTCATGCTTATCTGATGTATGGCTACCCTACCCAAACGGTTCAGGAAACTGTTGATTCTCTGGAAATGGTTCGGCAGATGTTTGAGATGGGAATTCTTCAAAGTGGTTTCTGGCATCAGTTTGCCATGACAGCCCACTCACCTGTTGGAATAAGCCCGGAAGATTTTGGAGTGATTCCCGTGAAGCAGGAAATTTTGTTTGCCAATAACGACATCGACTTTAAAGATAAAACCGGAATTGATCATAACAAATTTAGTTTCGGATTAAAAAAATCACTGTTCAATTATATGCATGGAGTAAATTTTGAACTCCCTCTTCAGGAATGGTTTGATTTTAAAATTCCAAGAACATCCATCCATCCGGATTACATTCACGACTGTCTTTTGGAAGATGGGCAGTTTAGTCTGAAAGGAAATTCCAAAGTGGTCTTTTTAACCAAAAATGTAATCGCTGAGAATCGCGTAAAAAATAAAAAGAAATATTCTGGTACATATACGTTACTTACATTCCACTTAAAAACCAATATTGTGAAGGTTGAGCTGGAACAGGAAAAGGCAGAATGGCTGATGAATGTGCTGGAAGAAAACGCTATTGAAAATTCAAAAAAACCTACTATTCAACAACTTAAGAATCAATTTGAAGAAAGTTTTGAAGATTTTGAGTTATTCTGGTTTTCAAAACCGATGCAGCAATTGAAGGAAAATGGAGTCATTTTAAGTTTATAAAAATTTTCATTTTTTTCTCAGGGATTTTAAAAAGACATAATTTTTTATAAATTTTTCTTTTTCTGAACGAATAACATCTGTTTCTATAGAATTATAATCTCCCACAGATTACGCGGATTTACACAGATTTTTATTTAAGGAATAAAGTTTTTTTTCATTTCGAAAGAATCATGTCCATATTTTTTAACTACCCCTATATAAACCGACAAAATATTCCCCTCCTCCGGAGGGGTGGCGAAAATTCAAAGAATTTTTGACGGGGTGGTTTAATAATATAAGTTTTGGCTAAAGCCAATGGAAATTTGATCCTTAATAAATAAACGGGCTAAAGCCCGTTTCTATTGATAATAAGCCATTCCTTTTTATCAGATTTAATTAGGTGTTTCTTTTGTTACGGTACCTACAGATACTTTTTCCTGTATTTTAATAAAGTTTGGATCCATAATAGCCATACGTTCCGCCAATGCTTTATAGGTTGGAAATTTTAGAATAGAAGCTCTTCCTGACATTTCCTTGTAGATGGTAAAAGATTTTCCTCCAGCTGTTTTCAGCTGTTTTGTAGTCGTGATATATCTTCCGATAAGCTTGCTTTTGGCATCATAGATCTCAATATCAATTGGAGTTTTATCCATGATTGTTTCTTCTGAGCCGAAACTTACAGGTAAATTGGTAAAATATCCTACCGGAACACCGTTACTAAGGATCTCTCCCACTTTATTAACCTCAATATTCATCTTATCTATCTTCTTTCGGATAGTATAAGCATCTTTCGTTTTAGCATCCAGTTTTCTCTTAGGTACATTGGAAAAAAGCTCATCAAGGTTTTTAACATTGATTCCTTTATTATCAATTATCTTAAGATCCTTCACTGAAGTAAATACCGCAGACCTCTCTTCTCCGGAAAATGCAGAAGGTGATGAATAATCAATTTCGATTGTTTTGTCCCTGTTATATACCCTGTTGACACTGATATAGCTGTCGCGAACAGAATCAACGATACTTTTATCAATGAATTTTATAGTATACATCGGAGTTTCCTTCAGATCCATAAAAGTATATTCACTGGATTTGTTGGAAAGCTTAGCTACCGGAATACCGTCAAGATTAATAATTCCTCTCTTGGTTTTGATATTCTGGGCATGGAGGAAAACACCCAGAACTGTAAATAATATGATTATGCCTTTCTTCATACAATCAGACTTTTACAAATAAAAAAAGTGTAACACAAAGTTACACTTTCTTGAAAATATATTTAGCTTTTCATTTAATTATTCACAAAGGATAATGCCTTTATTATGATTAAATTCTACAACACCGCTTTTGATAGCATAAGCAAAAACAGAGTCTTTTCCAGTTTCTTTAGTGAAATTTTTAGCAAAAGCTTCATCAATAGAATTAGCAAAAAGCTTTACATCACCTCCGATTAAAGAAGAAACAATTCCTGCGTGGTTTTTCATGATGTGAAATTCACCATTTTTTCCAGGCAATAATACTGAGTCTACTTCTCCTTCAAAAACTACGTATTCTGGTGTTAAAATTTTTATATTCATTTAATTTAGATTAAAAGATTAAAAGATTGAAGATTAAAAGATTTTTGACAAACATTATATGTCTCTCATCTCATGTCTAAAAATCTTATGTCTAATTATTAAGCGTTTTCAGCTAACATTTTTTGTCCTGCTTCGATAGCTTCTTCGATGGTTCCTTTCAAGTTGAAAGCTGCTTCTGGTAAGTGATCTAATTCACCATCCATAATCATGTTGAATCCTTTGATAGTATCTTTGATGTCTACCAATGATCCTGGGATACCTGTAAACTGTTCTGCTACGTGGAAAGGCTGAGATAAGAATCTCTGAACTTTTCTTGCACGGTAAACAACTGATTTATCTTCCTCAGAAAGTTCTTCCATACCAAGGATTGCGATGATATCCTGAAGTGCCTTATATCTTTGAAGGATTTCTTTTACTCTTTGAGCACAGTTGTAGTGATCGTGACCGATAACTTCCGGAGCAAGGATTCTTGAAGTAGAAGCTAATGGATCTACCGCTGGATAGATACCTAATGAAGCAATCTTTCTGTCAAGTACCGTAGTTGCATCCAAGTGAGCAAACGTAGTTGCAGGAGCCGGGTCAGTTAAGTCATCCGCAGGTACGTATACCGCTTGTACTGAAGTAATTGAACCATTTTTAGTTGAAGTAATTCTTTCCTGCATCGCACCCATTTCAGAAGCAAGAGTTGGTTGGTAACCTACCGCTGATGGCATACGACCAAGAAGTGCAGATACCTCAGAACCAGCCTGTGTAAAACGGAAGATGTTGTCTACGAAGAAAAGTACATCTCTACCTTGTCCGCTTTCTCCACCATCTCTGTAGTACTCAGCTAATGTAAGACCAGAAAGTGCTACTCTAGCTCTTGCACCTGGCGGCTCGTTCATCTGTCCGAAAACGAATGCAGCTTTTGAATCTTTCATAGCTTCTAAGTCTACTTTAGAAAGATCCCAACCTCCGTTTTCCATAGAGTGCATGAAATCATCACCATACTTGATAATACCTGATTCCAACATCTCTCTCAAAAGGTCATTTCCTTCTCTCGTTCTTTCACCTACTCCGGCGAATACAGAAAGACCTCCGTGTCCTTTTGCAATATTGTTAATCAACTCCTGGATCAATACTGTTTTACCTACACCAGCACCACCGAACAATCCAATTTTACCTCCTTTTGCGTAAGGCTCAACTAAGTCGATTACTTTAATACCTGTAAATAAAACTTCTGCAGAAGTTGAAAGTTGATCAAATTTTGGAGCTGGTCTGTGAATTGGAAGACCACCATCCTTAGAAATATTTTGAAGTCCGTCGATAGCATCACCAACAACGTTGAATAGTCTTCCGTTTACAGCCTCTCCGATTGGCATCATAATAGGATTTCCATATCCAATTACATCTTGACCTCTCTTAAGACCATCAGTAGCGTCCATTGCAATACATCTTACTGTATCTTCGCCAATATGTTGTTCTACCTCTAAAACTACTTTTTCACCGTTTTCTTTTGTAATTTCTAACGCGTCATAGATTGCTGGAACAGCTTCCACATCTGTGAAGACAACGTCGATTACCGGACCAATAATTTGAGAAATTTTACCTTTAATTTGGTTTGCCATTGCTAAATTTTTTCTTGGTGCAAATATAGTGATTCTTCATAAACCCGCAATTGGTAAAAAAAAGATTTTTATCATGCTTTTTAAGAGATGAATGAGTTTACGCTATACTATGTAAAATTCAATATTTATCATTATATTTAACAGCAAATTGGTAATTCAGCCGTTTGTCATTATTATAGTATAATATAATGTAGGATATTTTTCAAAATTTTTCATTTTCAAATTTTCAAATTCCCTCGGTTACATTAAAAATAAAGGTTTTATATTTGCAATCAAAATTTTTCCGTTTTGAAAGTTTTCAAGAATTTTACAGATTACTCCTCACAGAAGCCTCTAGCATTGTCTTTAGGTATGTTTGACGGGGTGCATCTAGGGCACAAGAGTATTATCGATGAACTGGCTAAAATAGGTACAGAAAACAATCTGGAAACTGCTATCCTTACTTTTTGGCCGCATCCAAGATTTGTTTTTAATCCTAATGAAGATTTAAAGCTTCTGAATACGCTGGAAGAAAAAAAACAGCTGGTTGAGAAATATGGCATTGATAATTTGTTCCTGAAAGAATTTGATGAAGAATTCAGAAATCTTACCGGAGAAGAATTTGTACGTCAGATTTTAATTGATAAACTGAATGTAAAATACCTTATTATAGGATATGACCATTCTTTTGGAAAAAACAAAAGTGGAAATTTTGAGCTTCTTCAAAAACTATCGAAAGAACTTGATTTTGAGGTAGAACAAATGGAAGCAATCAATATCCATGAAAATAATATCAGTTCTACGAAAGTACGTAATGCGCTTTTAACAGGAAATATTAAAGAGGCCAACGAAATGCTGGGGTACACCTACTCTGTTTCCGGAACTGTGGTTCACGGGAAGAAAATCGGAAGAACCATCGGATATCCAACAGCCAATATTGAAACAGAATCCATCAAGCTTTTACCTAAAAAAGGAGCTTATATTGTAGAAGTATTCGTAAAAGGCAACCAATATAAAGGAATGCTGAGTGTAGGAACCAATCCAACCGTAAACGGAGAAAAACTAACTGTGGAAGTTTATATCCTTGATTTTGATGATGATATTTATGATGAAAAGATTACGGTAAGTTTCAGGGATTTTCTTCATGATGAAATCAAATTCGAAGGTCTTGACAAATTGATTGAAAGACTGGATGAGGATAAAAGAATAACACAAATATATGATTTCAAGGAGTAATAATTTTGACTTTCTAAGGCTTGTTTTTGCAAGCTTTGTTGTCATTTCTCATTCCTATGCTCTTTCAGGGGCCGCCCACGGTGATCCTCTGTCACAACTTACCAACGGCCAGATGGAATTTTCTTATCTGGGAGTTCATGGTTTTTTCATTATCTCAGGATATTTAATTTTCAAAAGTCTCCTGCGTTGCAAAGGTCTTCCCGATTTTTACTGGAAAAGACTTTTAAGACTTTTTCCGGCACTATTGGTCGTTCTCTTTCTTACCGTTTTTCTGGCACCTGCAGTCTATGAAAGTTCCGTTCCTTATTTAAAGAATACCTCTGTATATACTTATATTCCTCAAAATATCACTTTATTTTTCCGCCAGAAAGGTATTGATGGAGTTTTTGAAAGTAATCCTTATAAGTACAGTATCAATGGGAGTTTGTGGACAATATGCTATGAATTCAGCATGTATGTGATGGTCTCTCTACTTTTCTTTATCAGGGAAAAAACTTATCTGAAAATTATTGTAACTCTGTTATTCATATCGAGCTATGCCTTCAGTCTTTTCCATCCCTATTTCCTTCACGGATTATTTATGAAGATGGAACTGGGAAGCAATCATTTTTATAATCTGATGTGTTTTTTTGTCGGAGGAATGATCATGACTTATCTTAACACCAATAAAAGAACAGAAAACATCCTTATTATACTTTCTTCCATTGTTTTTATTGCCAGTATATATTTAAATATTTCGCACTATACCTGCTATATTACTCTTCCTCTACTGGTTATTCTGCTTGGGAAAAGCTCTACCCGATATCTTAATAAAGTTGGAGACACTATTGGGGATACTTCTTACGGGATTTATATTTATTCTTTCCCCATACAGCAAACGCTGGTGTACTTTTTTAAACTGGATACAGCGATGTTATTTATATTTTCATTACCGCTATCTATTCTGCTGGGATATGCTTCCTGGCATCTGATTGAAAAGAAAGCATTAGGATATAAAGATTTATTAACAAAAAAGGCTATTCTCACCGAATAGCCTTTTTGCTTATTTTAATACTTTTAAGTAGATTTTTTGGGTCTCATTATTCAGTTTCACATTCGGGAACTGTTTGTCGTAATCAATAAAGATATCTCCTTTTTCATCTGCTTTTCCGTTTCCGTCAGAGTCCCAGCTTATGGTTACATAATATTTTGCAGGACCGGCAGGTTTTGGATTAATCTTGCTTTCAGCATCTTTTGGTACCGGAAGATCAATGGTGAATGGCACTGATTTCTGCTCAAATTCTTTTTCCGTAATTAAGCTGGCAGGAGCGTCAGCCAGTTTTTCATCCATTCCGTATAAACTTACTTTAAGTTTTGGATTTTTAATGGTAAAATTCTCTGTACCTGAAAATTCCAGTTTAATGTTTTCGGAAGAAGTCTCAGAAGCTGAGACAGCCGAAGTTGGGTTGTCAGCAGTGCTTTTGCTTTGTGGCTTGGTGCAGCTTGACCACATTAATGTCCCTGCTGCGGCGAATAATAAAAGGTGGTTTCTCATTTGTTCTTTATTTTATTACTATTAAATGTATATTTCACTGATAACAGATAACAAATTTCGTACCTCAATCTTTTTTATTTTTTATAAAGAATTCACTTCATTCTGAGCTTTCTTGGTCAGGGATTTAAAAACCAGATCATACGAGTGGTCAATCAATTTAAAGATCAAATCTCTTTTCAAACCATCGATTGTTACAGAATTCCAATGGGTTTTATTCATATGGTAAGCTCCTGTGATCTGAGGATATTGCTCACGAAGCTCTGCACTCCACTCCGGATCTGTTTTTACATTAACACCTAACGGCTGTCTTTCAAGCCCCATCAGTAAAAATATTTTAGTATCTACTTTGATGACAAGTGTTTCATTATCAAACGGAAAACTTTCCGTAGTTCCTTTTTTAGCAAGACAGTAATCTAAAATTTCGTTGGCATCCATATCAAATATAAGTAATGAGTGATAAGTAATTAGTAATGATTAAATGATATAATTCTTTAATCTTTAATTCAAATTTAGTAAATTTAAGAAAGAAATAATCTCACAAAATCACAATTATTATGAAAGCTCTGGTAATAGGTGCTACAGGCGCCACAGGAAAAGATCTTGTCAATCAGTTATTGAATGACAAAGAGTTTGATGAAGTGGATATTTTTGTCAGAAAACCTATCGATATTCAGAATGATAAGCTTAAAGTTCATGTTGTGAATTTTGAAAAACCCGAAGAATGGAAAGATATGGTGAAGGGAGATGTTGCATTTTCGTGTCTGGGAACTACTTTAAAGGATGCCGGAAGTAAGGAAGCTCAGAAGAAAGTAGACTTTGATTACCAGTATGAATTTGCGAAAGCAGCGAAAGAGAATGAAGTAGAAGATTATATTCTGGTATCCGCTTATGGAGCCAATCCACAATCCAAAATTTTCTATTCCAAGATGAAAGGTGAGCTGGAAGAAGCTGTAAAACAACTGCATTTCAATAAGATTACTATTTTTAAACCGGGAATGCTTGAACGAAAAAATTCTGAAAGAACAGGAGAAGTTTTAGGCAGCCGGATTATAAAGTTTGCCAATAAACTGGGATTATTGGAAAGTCAGAAGCCTCTGCCCACTGATATTCTGGCAAAGGCCATGATTAATTCTTCGAAAATAAAAAGCAATGGCTATTCCAGTATAAAGCTTGGAAATATTTTCTGTTTTGCAGAGAAAAGCAATGAATAATATTTTAACTGATTTTCTGTTTTGTTGTATCGATAATCTGCTTGATCCATTGGTAATCCGGTAATTTTTTTAGTTTCGAAATTAATTCTTGAGGGATATCTTTAGTTCCAATCAATGTTCCCGCAATTTGTCCGGCAATTGAAGCATTGGTATCTGTATCTCCTCCCGAACTGATAATTTGTTTAAACATTTCTTCCATACCTAAATCAATAATTTTGGTTGAACAGTAAATTGCAAAAGGAACTGAATTAACAACATAACCATTATTGCCCAATTTTGATATTTCTGAAATTGAAGAGTTATTTCCTGCTGAATTAATTTCGATTAATCTGTCTTTTATATTTGTATCAGGAATTTCCGGAATAATAATATCAAAAAGATTATTGTTTCCATTCCATTCAGAATTTAGGATTGCTTTTATGGAAAGAAAAACAGCTAAAGCTCCAGAAAAGGCTTCATCATTTCTATGGGTAACCTTACATGCTTCGTAAATATTTTGTCTTGTAATATCTGAGAAAAAAGCAAAAGGAGCAATTCTCATCGCTCCTCCGTTTCCTGCGGCAAATTCTCCAATTCGTCCAGCCTGGCTCCAATGAATACCAGCTTCAGTATCTAAAATTGCCTTAAGTGTAGAAGCGCCAATTCCTGTTAATTTACGGCTTCTATAATATTCTATAAATTTATTGATAAGATTTTCAGGGGTAAAGCTACTCTCAGACAAAACCTCACAAGTTGCCAAAGTCATTTGTGTATCATCCGTAATACTCCAGACTCTTTGCTTTATGCTCCTTTTTCCTAAATAATAAATATGTGAATCATCAGTTTCTACTTCATTTTCATAGCTGCTTCCCCAGGCATCTCCAATTGCTCCGCTAATGATACAAGCTTCAAACTGATCCAAAGAATCCATGTAATAATCTATTATTTCAGATACTTTGTAATCGCCACATCAGTAGGCTTTGTAGTACTTACAAAAGAATCAATCAGTTTTCCGTTTTCGTCCACCAGAAATTTAGTGAAGTTCCAAAGGATGCTTGTATTCTTTACTCCGTTTAATTCCTGTTCTGTTAAATATTTAAAGATAGGTGCAGTATCATCCCCTTTTACAGAAACTTTAGCAGCCATTGGGAATGTTACTCCATAGTTTTTCTGGCAGAAAGTTCCGATTTCAGTGTTGGTTCCAGGCTCCTGTCCTCCGAAGTTATTAGCAGGGAAACCTACCACTACCAGTTTGTCTTTATATTCTTCATACACCTTTTCAAGATCTGCATACTGTGGTGTAAATCCACATTCTGAAGCAGTATTGACAATCAGGATTTTCTTCCCTTTAAAATCTGCAAAATTGATCTCTTTACCGTCAAGACTTTCTACTTTGAAGTCGTAAATTGTTTTTCCCATAAGTTCGTTGGTTTTAGCTTTTGAAATTTCACTTTTTTGATTGGTGCAGCTTTGCAGGCATGCCATGAAAGAAAGCAGCATTAAAAAAATCTTTTTCATTTTTTATTATTTTGTACCGCGAACTGCAGTTGTATTAAAACTTGAAAATATTAGCCGGAAATACTTTGTTGATGTCTATTCTGTTTAATAGCATCACATAATCTCCATCTTTTTTAGTACTGGAAGATTCTATTCTGAAAGGCATTGTAAGGCTTCCTACTTTTTTAAAATCAGAATAGACAAGCGTCTCATCTTTTTTCACTTCTTTTATCAGCATATAAGTCTTTGTATCAAAGTAATACATATTCTTATTGACATTCTTGGTAAGTTCCACTTTATGGCAGTAGATCTCTCCTACTTTTTCTTTTCCAAGGTATTTGGCATCAAATCCTTTATTTTCCCAGTCTATGAAGTCATTATCAAAACTTTCCGGCACATATTCAGGATACTCCTGAAGTTTATTGGCGGCATAGTTCATGGCATATCCTTTGGAACCGTCAAAACCTTCAATAGCAGTTTCTTTTCCTCCGGTAGTAATCAATGTTTTAGTAAGATTTGGACGCTGTTGAAAAATTCTTATTGGATATTCATCTTTGATTCCCAATACCACTTTTCCCTGAAGCAATACTGAATTCAATAGTTTCCAATTGGTTAACCCTCCGGATAATTCAATGTTTTTATCTATAATTTCCTTTGCGGTCTGTCCGAATATCACATGTGAAAATATCAGTCCAAATACGAATAATAACTTCTTCATTAATTTTATTTATAAATTCAAATATAGGGGGATTTATGTAAAATTGCAAAAAAGGCTGATGGGCAAATTTGCTCTGCTGCCTCCGATGATTTTAAATTAACTTTCGGGCTTTTTCCAGATCTTCAGGCGTATCAATACCTACTCCTACGAAATTGGTTTCTATCATTTTGATTTTCATTCCATATTCAAGATAGCGGATACATTCAATCTTTTCGGATATTTCCAATGGTTTCATAGCCAGTTTTGAAAACTGCAGCAATGCTTCTTTTCTGAAAGCATATACTCCAATATGTTTAAAATAACTTACATCATAAGAAACCTCTCTGTGAAAAGGAATTGCAGAACGGCTGAAATACAAAGCGAAACCATTATTATCTGTAATAACTTTTACATTATTAGGGTTTTCAATTTCTTCTTTTTCATGCAGCTGTATTTTTAAAGAAGCTAAGGATATTTCCTGCTGATCATCATGTTTAAAAACTTCAATCAGCTGATGTAAAGGTTCCAGTTTAAGGAAAGGTTCATCTCCCTGAACATTGATCACAATATCACAGTCAATATGCTGTACTGCTTCAGCAATACGGTCGCTTCCTGTTTCGTGCTGCCCTGTCATTACGGCTTTCCCTCCGTTTTTTACAATTTCATCAAAAATAATTTCGGAGTCTGTTGCCACAAATACCTCATCAAACAGCCCGGTTTCCACTACATTCTGATAGGTTGTGGTGATAACGGTTTTTTCTCCTAAAATCTGCATTAATTTACCCGGAAAACGGCTTGCTTCGTAACGGGCAGGGATAACAGCGATTATTTTCATTCAATACAATATTAAGTAATTCGTTTTAAATCAGCAGGTTTCATTCCGGCATGTACAAAAAGCCTGAATAATTCTTTTATCTTGAGATCAAATGTAGTGAAAAGTATCTTATTTAGTATACAAAACAGAGGGTTCAGCAGTTTAAAAAGAGAGTTTTACTCCTACCATATTGTATTCCCATTGTCGGGATGCAATAAAGTTGAGATTATATTTCGTCTTTCCTATAGTTCCTTCTGAAGAAGTATATCTGCTTTTTGAGATTGTTTTTCCAATAAAATATCCCATTAATAAGGCTAACGGATAGTCTGATGCCCAGTGAACCTTACTTTGCATCATTTGAAAGCATAGTGCTCCGGCTAATGTATATCCTACCGGTTTGATCCATTTGGCATCCGGATAATTATCTGCTATCACGGTGATACCAGCCATAAAGGTTGTCAGGTGACCGGATGGCATTGCATCATAATTCGAGGTATTTTTGCTGAATGCCGAAAAGCTTGGAAACGGATTCCATGCTCCTCCTTTATGTCCGTATTCTTCGGCAATAAATGGACTTTCTCTTCCTGTGATTCTTTTAAGGGTCTGGGTGAATACTCCGGAAAGAATTAAACTTTCCATCAAACCGCTGGCGGTAGCCTGTGCTCTATAATCATTTTTAATCAATCCATAGGTTCCGAAACCAATACCTAACAAAACTAATGTAGAACCATTTCCTATCAGGTAGAGGGCAGATCCGACATCTTTTGGAATTTTAAATACTCCACCCACTTTGTTATAGTTGTTATCTTTATCCATTCCCCATTTTTCTGCCAGCTCTCTTGAATTATCAATCAGTTTCTGATCAAACGGCAGGAGAATCACCGTAGCTGCTACTGCTCCTCCCAGATAATAAGCATGATCTTTAGCAACAAAATCTTTATTGGTATCGATAAAGTTTCTGGGTAATTTGGTTACAAAATCTAATAATTTAGGTTTGGGATAGGTTCTGACAGATCCGTCTTTTAGGGTGTAAGTTTGTACTTTTGGCAATCCGAGCTCCTTTGGAAGTTCTTTTACCTTTACGGTATCAACCTCTTGTGAGCATACCAGTATTGAAACGGGTAAGAATAGAAATTTTAATTTTTTCATCGTGTAATTTTCAACTTTATTATATTTAGGGGTATAAAAGCCCCAAAGGTAATTCCTAGTTGAGTGTAGGCAAAGTTATTATTTAACTTTTAATATTTATTTAATTTTTTATCGTTGTATTTTTTATCAGTTTAAATATTTAATCAAAAAAATAATTCCGTACATCCAGGAAATATACAGAAACGAGTAGCAAACTCCGAATCCAAGACTTTTGAACAAATCTCCTTTACATTTTCCTGAGTTTTTGAAAACCAATCTCAAAGCTCTGAAAAAGACCCAGTACAAACTAGCGCCCAGCAATAATACTGCTGACCAAAAGAAAAGTCCAAAAAAATAGGACAGAAAGATGAGCAAAATGGAAATTACAATCCATAACAGAATGGAAAGAATAATGCCTCCTATACTATCTCCTACCGCTGGTGGATCAAAATCAAAACCATTAATTTTCGGGGTTTTATCAGCATACCTTTGTACCCGTTCTTTGTTTAAAATATTTCCAACATTATCTTTTAATTTCCAGCCATAATACAGACCTATGCTTATAAAAAGAAAAAATCCTCCTGCTAAAATAGAGGTTGACAAAATAGAATTTTGAAATAATGAGCGGTGATCAGCTTTTCCTGAAAGCCAAACACTCAGAATCACCAGTGTTATAATTACCAGTGTTGATAAAAACACATATTTTGTTTCAAGAAAAGATTTCCGTGGAAGCTTCATGGTTTTATATTATATATGAAAATGCTTCGACTCCGCTCAGCGTGACACAGTTAATACTATTGTTTATTTTAACGATGCCATGCCGGACAGAGTCGAAGCCTATATTTTTATTTAAAGATTACTTTAAATTATTCAAAGCACTTTCCAGTTTTGGAAGCATTACTTTGATTTCATCTACTGCTAACCCTCCTACAGAAGCACGGAACCAAGGTTCTGATTTTTCTTCTCCGAAGGCTGAGAATGGTACTAGGGCCACTCCTGCGTCATTAATCAGGTAGAATACAAGGTCTGAAGAGTTCTCAATAACAGCACCGTCTGGTTTTGTTTTTCCGATATAGTCTAATTTAATGGTAAGATAAAGTGCTCCCATTGGTTCAATACTGTCTACAGCAAGCCCTTTTGCTTTTAAATCCTGAACTCCGTTGTGAAGAACTTTTAAGCTCTCTTCAAGTTTAGCTTTAAAATCATCAACGAAAACATCTACATTCTCTGGATTTTCATAGAATTTAGCAGTTGCTTCCTGCTCTGGTTTTGGTGCCCATGCTCCAACGTGGGTAAGAAGCGCCTTCATTTTATCAAGAATATGAGCCGGACCGAATCCCCATCCAACACGTACTCCTGTTGCAGCAAGGCATTTTGAAATACCATCGATATAAATTGTATAGTCTTTCAATTCAGGGAAAAGAGAAACCGGATCTACGTGCTCAGCACCGAAAGTAAGGTTAGAATAGATCTGATCATACATCAGGTACAACGGTTTTTCGTCTGCTCCTCTTTTTTTATTTTCAGCGATTACCAATTCACAGATTTCTGAAAGCTGCTCTTTTGTAAACATTGTTCCTGTAGGATTCAATGGTGAACAAAGTGCCAATAATACTGCTCCATCCAAATGAGGTCTTAAATCATCTGCGGTAGGAAGGAAATTGGTTTCAGGTTTTGTTTTTACTTCTACAGCGTTGGCTGAAGTAAGGTAAGCATAGTGGTTATTATTCCATGATGGTGTAGGGTAAACTACTTTATCTCCTTCGTCTACGATGGTTTTGTATACGGCATAGATCAAAGGTCTTGATCCTGCTGTGATCAAAATATCCTCTGGAGAATAATCAAGATTCCATCTTTTTTTAAGGTCTTTGGAAACTTCTTTTCTTAAAGATAAAAGTCCATTTGCAGGCGGATAGTTTGTCAGGTTATTCTGATATGCTTTCTGAATCTCTTCCTTCAGCAATGCCGGAATAGGATAGATATTAGAATTCAGATCACCAATAGTAAGATTGGCAATTTCCGCTCCTTTTGCTTTTAGATCATTTACTTCGTTACCAATTTTTACAATTTCAGAACCGATCAGGTTCGCTGCTAATTTTGAAACTTTCACTTTTTCTTATTTTAAATTTATATTATCGTTCTCCATTGATCTTCTCATCTATCTGATCTACGGGCGTTTGCGCATCAAAAAGAAGGATTATTTCTTTTGCTTTTTTTGCCGTATTGGAATTCGGATATTTTTTGATAATCCTGTTGAATTCCGCTCTGTTTTCATCGTTTAGTTTTCCTGTTCCTTTGTCATGATCTCTTTCATAAGTAGGAGTATTATCCATTCCTAAAAAATAAT
The DNA here is from genome assembly GCF_002979755.1 of Chryseobacterium culicis. NCBI lineage: Bacteria > Pseudomonadati > Bacteroidota > Flavobacteriia > Flavobacteriales > Weeksellaceae > Chryseobacterium > Chryseobacterium culicis. The sequence continues at coordinate 924,788 of NZ_PCPP01000001.1, forward strand.
CAGACAGATAGTATTGATAATCCCGTTTTACCGTCTTTATCAGCTTGCTGTCAGGATATTTGTTCATAAAATTTTCCCAGAACATCAGTCTGTCGCCCAATTGTTCCCAGGTAATCATCAATCCTGCATCTGCTGCATAATTGGTTTCACTTTCTTTGTCAGTTTGTAAAATATAGGCCTCGTAATCCGGAGTCACTTTATTCTTAAAAAGAGAAGAATAGTATCCGGGAACAGTCCATATTTCGGTTATTCCTTCTCCTACTTCCCTGAATTCAAGATTTGCTTTCTTGAGTTCTGAGGCTATTTTTTTAACGTTATCCGGAAGATTATACTGATCCTTATCGTAGTTATAATAATTCACGTATTTATCTAAAACATCAGTATGCAGCCCCATCAGACATTCTGTATACTTTCCTCTTATTTTTAAATAATCTTCGTATACTTTGTCGTTCTGTTCCGGACTGTTTCCAGCCATTTCTTTTTCGATTTTTGTCCGGTACCATTGAAGGGATGTGATGTAATCCTCGGTTTTATAAGAGGGAGAACATGCTGTATCTATCGGTTTGTACTGATCTTCTTTGGTTCCTGTTACCGCAATCGAATCATTTTCCGGCTTTGTATCCGAAACTGCAGTTTCCTTTTTACAGGAAACTACGGCTGCAGACAGTAAGCAAACTGCTATTATTTTTTTGATCATCAGTCGTTTCAGAGAATTAATCCAGATTCAAATCTGATTTAACGGCTCCAATTTTAGCTTCCAATGATTGTAATTTGTCTCTGAAATCTGCTTCTGAAGTAATGGAATCTTTCACTGAAACATAGAACTTGATTTTTGGTTCTGTTCCTGAAGGTCTTACGCATACTTTTGTTCCATCCTGTGTGTAATAGATCAATACGTTAGACTTTGGAATATCATTCATTACTTTTTTCTCATTGGTAGAAATGGTAAGGCTTGTCTGCTCTTTAAAGTCCTTAACTTCTTCCACTAGTGAACCTGCCAGTTCTTTGGGAGGGTTTTCACGGAAGTTTTTCATCATATTCTGAATCTCTTCAGCACCTTCTTTCCCTTTTCTTACAATGTTGATCAATCCTTCATAATACATTCCAAGATCTTCATAAATCTCGATCATGTACTGATACATTGTTTTTCCATTCGCTTTACACCATGCAGCAATTTCGCAGGCTACAAGAATACTTCCACAAGAGTCTTTGTCACGAACGAAGTCTCCGGTCATAAATCCGAAACTTTCTTCACCACCACATACAAATTTCTGTGTTCCTTCTGCTTCACGGATCATTTTTCCGATCCATTTGAATCCGGTAAGACCTACTTTGCATTCTACTCCAAACTTCTGTGCAATATCAAAGAAGATATCTGAAGTTACGATCGTAGAACCAATAAATTCTTTTCCGGTAATTCTTCCCTGCTTTCTCCATTCATTCAGGATGTAGTAAGTAAGGATTGTATTGGTTTGGTTACCGTTTAGTAATTGCATTTCACCCTCAAGGTTTCTTACTGCAATACCTAATCTATCCCCATCCGGATCTGTTCCGATAACGATATCCGCATTGGTAATTCTTGCCAGATCCATTGCCATTTCCAATGCAGCAGGTTCTTCCGGGTTTGGAGAATCTACGGTAGGGAAATTTCCGCTTGGGATCATCTGTTCTCTTACAAGATCTATTTTTTTGAATCCTGCTTTTTCTAACGCTTTAGGAATCGTAGTATAGGTAGTTCCGTGGATAGAGGTGAAAACTATATTTAAATTTTCTTTTCCAACATTCTGATAAGTAGAGTTTTCAATACATGCATCGATATATACATCATCTTGCTCCTCTCCGATCCACTCGATCAGATCATCATTTCCGTTGAATTTAATTTCTTCGAATTTTACAGAATATACTTCGTTGATAATTGCTTCATCGTTCGGTGGAACAATCTGTGCTCCGTCATTCCAGTATACTTTATAACCGTTGTATTCCGGCGGGTTGTGAGAAGCTGTCAGTACAATTCCTCCGTTACATTTTTTATCACGAACGGTGAAAGACAATTCCGGAGTGGGTCTGTGATCTTTGAAAAGCAATACTTTAATTCCGTTTGCCGTTAAAACATCTGCTACCAGTTTTCCGAATTCTTTTGAGTTATGACGAACATCATAAGCGATGGCCACTTTAATTTCTTCTCCTTTGAACTGCTGCAACATATAATTTGCCAGTCCCTGAGTAGCCTGCCCTAATGTGTATTTATTCAAGCGGTTGGTTCCTACTCCCATTATCCCACGCATTCCTCCGGTTCCGAATTCCAGTTCTCTGTAGAAAGAATCTTCCAGATCAGGGGAATTGCTGTCGATTAATGCCTGTACAGCATCTCTCGTTTCTTTATCGAAGGTATCACTTAACCAAAGTTTCGCTTTTTCTAGTGTATTCATAATTTATGTGTAAGTTTTGTAAGCTGGAAGAAGGAAGCTGGAGGCTGGAAGTTATATCCTGCCTAGCTTCAAAATTCCTGCTTTGTTTTATTTATTTTATTTTTATGTTTAAAACTTGGAAGAAAATGTTCAATCTGGAAAACAAGAAGTATGAAAAACTAACATTACTTCCAGCTTCTCTCTCTCAACCCAATCTATTCTTTTATCTGATTTCTAAAAGCAACAATCTGGTTCATCAAATTATAGCTTTCATTATATAGTTTACTAAATTCTTCTTCTGTAATATATTCTCTATTTTTTGCTTTATATAAACAGGTGACTGTTTCTGCCAAAGACCGAATTGAATATCCTAAAAACTTTTTAAACTCTAATTTTGACTGCAAAATACTTCCCTCAGAAATATTTAATGCAATCGAATCGGATGCTCTTCTTATTTGTGAAGTTAAATTAAACATTTCATCCTTTGGAAATTTTTGAGATAATTTAAAAATAAGCTCTCCGAAATCCATAGATTTTTGCCAAATTATTAACTTTTCAAATTTAAAGCTCATATTTCTTTCTAGGCTAGAAGAAGGAAGCTGGAGGCTATAAGTTATATTGTGCCTGGCTTCAAAATTCCTGCTTTGTTTTTATTTTTTATGTTTTAAAGATGGGAAGCAAATTTCTAATCTGGAAAACAAGAAGTATGAAAAACTAACATTACTCCCAGCTTCCAGCCTCCCACTTCCATCCCAAATTACTCTAATTTCTTATTCTCGACTTTCGTCGTTTTATCAATTTTAAACGCTCTGATTGGGTCATTATAATAGATAAATTTTGCCGTATTCTGAATATGTCCTTTCAACGAATCTTTTACATTCACTTCTGCATAATTTCCGTTTTTAGAATCGATATTCAGGTTGGTAATTTTCCAGTAAGGAGCAATCAAACTTGCTGTATCTGAGATTTTTATAACAGCTTCTTTAGACAACCCCAGAAAATTAGCACGGCTTCTGTTATGCATTTCCACCTCTGCTCTTCTGGTGTTTACAGATCCCATGAAGCTTGCGTTATTTTTCATATTAAGTCTGAAATTGTCAGTTTTGATTTCACTTGAAATATTCACTTCAACAGAATCAGAAATAGCCACTTTTTCCAGATTATATTTCGAATAAATGGTCACATTATAGAAATCCACTCCCTTTGTTCCTCTTTTTTCTTTGATGAAAAGTGTTTTATCTTTTACATCCACATCCAGATTACTGGCTACATTTGGATAGGTCTCTATTTCTACAAAATTTTTCGGGCCTTTGGCATAAAATACACGGAATTTCCCTTCCAGATCAAGGTTTACGAATTCCGATACATCCACATCTTTCTTTTCAATATTTCCTTTTGGAGAAACTTTTCCACAGGAAACTACTGCCATCAGCATCAATGTGTATACAACTTTTTTCATATTTAATTTAAAATATTCTATATTATAATCGCAACGATCTTTACTGAAAATCTCTGAAAGCTTTTTTCAGGTCTCTCACAGGACTTTCAATATTATTTTGAACAAAAATAGGATTAAAATTTCTAAAAAACTTTGTCTTTTGACAATAAAATACCTGATAATTTTCAATTTTTGGCTTTTCAGGAAAAGACTATTTCTTATTCTCTCTTTCTTTTACTTTCTTATAAAACCATGTTTTAGGGCTACCGGCCATTGAAAATAGAAGCAGATCATCTTTACTGACTTTGGAAATTTTCATTGGGGTAACTTTTTCATCACCATTGTACTTCATTTTCAACAGATTGTTGTCTATCTGATAAGTCCCGCTATTTCCCATGGAACTGAAAGTTTTATTCTGATTAAATGTGAGAATTCCTGTTCCGTATCTGGAATTGTTTGTCTTGGTTTTCAATGTATCGGTATTACGGATTTCTCCCTCATAGATATCAATAAATTCCCAGGAACCGGAAAGTTTATTGGATGAGCAGGAGGCTGTAAAAAGTAAAAGAAAATAAAAAAGAATAGGTTTGAGTTTAAACATGAAAGTTAAAAGTTTTTATAAATTACAAAAAGCACCCTGCTGACAGAGTGCTTTTATTTATTAAGATGAAGTTATTATATTTAATTGTGGTTTCCTATTATTTAGCTTAAAAACCACTAATTACACAAATTTTATACACTAATATCACAAATACCAATAGTGTTATTTGTGAAACATTCGCGTCATTAGTGTTTAAACTAAAACCACGAATTACACTAATTTTATCCACCAATATCACAAGCATACATAGGGCTATTTGTGAAACATTCGTACCATTAGTGTTTAAAGATTATATCACTTCGTCAATATTATAGTTCTTATGCTCGCGGTTTGTTCTGATAATCATTTCTCCCAGGAACCCTGCTACAAACAGAAGACTTCCCAAAATCATCATGGTTAAAGCAATAAAGAACCAAGGGTTATTGGTAATTAAATGTCCGTAAATTCCTCTTGCAACATCAATAAGTTTAGAAATTCCTAACCAAAGTGCAGAAAGAAAACCCACAATAAACATTAAAGTACCCACAGCTCCAAAGAAATGCATTGGCCTTCCTCCAAAACGGCTTACAAACCAAAGGGTGATTAAATCCAGAAATCCTCTGACAAATCTTTCGGTTCCGAATTTTGAAGTTCCGTAAGGTCTAGCCTGGTGCTGCACTTCTTTTTCCGTGATTCTTCTGAAACCAGCATTGGCAGCCAGTACCGGAATATAACGGTGCATATCTCCATACACATCAACTGATTTTACCACCTGTCTTTTATAGGCTTTCAAACCACAGTTGAAATCGTGAAGATAAACTCCTGAAACTTTTCTCGCTGCTGCATTGAATAGTTTTGACGGAATATTTTTCGTCATTACATTATCAAAACGCTTCTTTTTCCAACCGGATACGATATCATAATTATCATGAATCACCATATTATACAGTTCCGGAATTTCTTCAGGGAAATCCTGCAAATCGGCATCCATGGTAATCACTACCTCTCCGTTTGTTCTTTCAAAAGCAGCATGAAGCGCCTGTGATTTTCCATAATTTCTGGAAAATTTAATAGCGTGGATCTGAGGATGCTGTACTTTCATATTCTCAATAATGCTCCACGACAAATCCGTACTTCCATCGTCTACAAACCAGATTTCATAAGATAAACTGCTGGTTGTGCATACTTTATCAATTCTTGAAAAAAGCTCTTCCAGAGAGTCTTCTTCGTTCAGTAACGGAATAACTATAGATAAATTCATTTAATTTTAATAAAAATTAGGCTTGGTTTGTTTCTTCGGGCTGATGTATTGTTCTTGTTCTGAAAAACGCTCCGAAAAACACCGACAAAACTACGTAAAATATAAGAATTGCTGCAAAATATCCTGAAAAATGGCTAGCGGTAAGCATATCTTTTCCTTTAACCGCCTCAGGAGTGAAGCTTTGCAATCTTTCTTTGTACTTCTGATCCAGCTCGTCAATATCTTTCTGATGCTTCATGATTTTTCTTGCAGAAGTATATTCTGTATCCAATTCTGATTTTTGTCTCTGAACATATTGGTAGTTCAACAGGCTTTTAGCAGCCGGATCTACAAAGGTTAAAAAGGCATAAATACTGAAGATGGAAAGAATTCCTCCGATAAACATCGGAACGAATGCTCTTTTGAAAGCGTCTTTGAATTTTACTACTCTATGGTTGTTCCAATAAGATTTTACAGACCAGAAAGCTGTTCCGGCATATAAAATAGGCAAAACAAAAGCATTGGCTTTCAAAGAGATATCAAAATAATTGATTCCTGAGAAAAAAGTATATACTACAAAGAAAACGATCATTGTAGCGATAAAAAGTATAATTCCTAGTGTTGATGGACTTTTCGTCATATTTAAATTTTTAAAAAAAAGTTGAAAATTTTTCCCTCTAAATGTCAGGCGTTTAGCTTTACCACTGCATTTTTTCAACTAATTTTCTTTGATAAAGTTTTGAAGTTTATAAAATATTCCTACCTTTGCAACGGCAAGTCCTAAACAACCAGCTCCTGAGAATCCTCCAGGGTGGGAACGCAGCAAAGGTAATCGGTCGTAGCGGTGTGATTTAGGTAGCTTGCCATTTTTTTTTTGGTTTAAAGTAAGAAGAGAGGTAATTTGATAATTATCTTTTTTTGTTTTTAATACCTTACGCATCATTTTCATTTTTCTAATTTTCAGATTACCTCCGGGTTCGTTATTGATTAAAATTCGAAGGTCTCACCTAGTTTTGGTAAAACAAGTTCTACATTTTTATCTGCAAAATGTTGCAATGCACTTTCATGATTGATTTCAATGGCAGGGAAAGTATCAAAGTGACATCCGATTACTTTCGGTGTTTTTAATAGCTCTGCTGCTGCAAAAGAAGCTTTTCTAGGGCACATTGTATAATGGCTTCCGATGGGAAGAATAGAAAGATCAATGTTTCCGTATAATCTTGGAAACAGCTCCATATCCGCCATTACTCCTGTATCACCTGCCAAATAGATGTTCTTACCTTCAGGAAGTCTGAAGATATACCCTACAGGAACGCCTCCATAGCTTCCATCCGGGAAAGAACTTGTATGGTGAGCCGGAACCATGGAAATTTTCAGATCGTCGATTTTTGCCGACCCTCCTAAGTTCACATCGTCTTTATTTTTTGCCTGTTGGAAGTAACCGCATACTTCTGGAACTCCAATGATGGTAGCTTCAGGATAATGCTGCAATACTTCTCCTACATCCGCAATGTGATCACCGTGTGCATGGGTCAACAGGATATAGTCGATTTTTTGAGCAGAAATCTCAAAACCTGATTCTGCTTTTTTGTAGTTGTAAAAAGGGTCACTCAAAATTGTTTTGTCCTTGTAGGTAAACAGGAAACAATTTTGCCCTAAGAATTGTATTTTCATTTTAAATTTAGTTTCAATTATTATTAAACACAAATGACTCAAATAATTTCACAGACATCACCATGAGATTAGTGACATTTGCAAAAGTATTCGTGCCATCCGTGTTTTTTTATCTATTATTTCGATGGGAATTTATCTTCGATAAGCCTAAGATTAATTCCATGTTCCAGATAAGCTTTACAACCGTCTAAAACTGTCGTAAAACCTCCTGTATTGTCATTAATTACTTTTAACAGATCTTCGCCTGTCTGGCTGAATCCGTAGCTTTTAATCACAACAAGAGTACCTTTTTCCATGGCTTTGAATTCATAGTCTACGTTTGTTGAAGGTTCTCCCCACTCTGTTCTGATCAGCTGGTTGGGAATGATCTGATGAACTTTCACTACAGATTGTACTCCGTACATTTCCCATTCCCAGGTAACGGTCTTACCTTCTTCCAACTTTCCGGTAGATTTTGTAAACCAGAAATTGGTAGTCACTTCCGGATTGATGAATGCTTCAAAAACATCTTCAACCGGCTTTCTGATAAGCATTTGAGCTTCAACATAGATCGTAGAACTCATGATATAATATTTTGGATTTAGTTAAATAAATTAAGTCCGACTGCCGTAAGAATTGCCATTACAAACGTCATGATTCCTACCTGCTTTAAATATTGATCTAATTCTTTCGGTTCTTTTACGGATAAAATCTTTCTTCTTAGTTTTGATAATGGGATCAACAGGATCATTACAATAAAAACATAGTAATTTTGCCCCTGCATGAATCCATTGATCCCTAAAAACGCAAGAATAAGCAATAATGGAAGCTGTAACAGTACCATTTCATAGATCATTGCATTTCTGAATCCGATTCTCAATGCAAAGCTGTTTTTCCCTGATAGTTTATCGCTTTCAATATCTCTCATGTTGTTCAGGTTAAGAACCGCCATACTCATCATTCCAACAGCAGTTCCAGGTAATAAAATATCCCAGCTGAAAGTTTTTGTAAACAGAAAATAACTTCCACATACGGAAACAAGCCCAAAGAAGATAAAAACAAAGAGATCTCCCAGTCCCATATATCCGTAAGGTTTTTTACCTACTGTATATCCAATTGCTGCAAGAATACATGCCACTCCTAATCCTATGAAAATATAAAATTCATTCATATAGTTTGGAATGAAAGCTACGTACAACAAAGCAATGGTAGCAATAAAAGACAATGCAGCGAAAAGTATTACTGCATTTTTCATCTGTTTTGCGGTAATTTTCCCTGATGCCACTGCTCTTGCTTCTGCCTCATTCATTCTTTTAGCATCAGTTCCTTTTACCCCATCTCCATAATCATTGGCATAATTTGATAAAATCTGGTATAAAAGCGTCACCAAAAGAGCAAGGGCAAGGATCTTCCAATCCCAAGTTCCGCCTTCTCCGTAAAGTCTCCATTTTGCAATGAAAGCTCCCATAATAATTCCGCTTAAGGAAAGCGGTAAAGTTCTTAGCCTTGCGGCTTTTATCCAATCAGTCATAATTTGTATAATGTACAGTGTATCATGTACAATGTAAACTCATTAATGGATATCATTAATACATTTTACATTGTACTTTTTACAATTTTAAGATATCCATTGATCTTCTCCGAAGTTGGGTTTTCTTTTTTCAAGGAAAGCATTTCTTCCTTCTTTAGCTTCTTCAGTCATGTAAGCTAAACGAGTTGCTTCTCCTGCAAATACCTGCTGTCCTACCATGCCGTCATCTGTAAGGTTCATGGCGAATTTCAGCATTCTGATAGACATTGGAGATTTAGCTAATATTTCCTGAGCCCATTCGTAGGCTGTGTCTTCTAATTCTGCATGGGGAACAACTTTGTTTACCATTCCCATTTCAAAAGCTTCCTGAGCGGAATAATTTCTTCCTAAAAAGAAGATTTCACGGGCTTTTTTCTGTCCTACCATTTTCGCAAGGTAAGCAGAGCCATAACCCCCATCGAAACTTGTAACGTCAGCATCAGTTTGTTTAAAAATAGCATGTTCTTCACTTGCTAAAGTAAGATCACATACTACATGAAGTGAGTGTCCTCCACCAACTGCCCATCCCGGAACCACTGCGATCACCACTTTCGGCATGAAACGGATCAAACGCTGAACTTCAAGAATATTTAAACGGTGTCTTCCGTCTTCTCCTACATACCCCTGATCTCCTCTTGCTTTTTGGTCTCCTCCACTACAGAAAGCCCAACCTCCGTCTTTAGAACTTGGTCCTTCTCCTGAAAGTAAAACAACACCTATTGAAGGGTCTTCAGAAGCGTCATAAAAAGCATCGTATAATTCTGAAGTTGTCTTTGGTCTGAACGCATTACGTACTTCCGGTCTGTTGAAAGCAATTCTTGCTACTCCGTTAGATTTTTTATAGGTAATATCTTCGTATTCCTTGGCGGTTTTCCACTCGATCATCTTATAAAAATTTTTCTCAAAGATACGGAATTACAGAGAATTTATGAGGGTGAAATTTACTGATCATTACTATTGAGAAGAGAAATTTTGAATGATGAATTTCCGGCTATACCTATTCAGTCGGAACTGCTTTTAGAATAAGCGATAGAGAGTTTTGATTATAAAACAAAAGCCGGAGCATTTCTGTTCCGGCTTTTTATGATTGTGTTATCTAATGATTACTTTGCAGCTGCACTTAGTTCAACTTCTTTAGCTTTCATTTCTTTAACTTTTTCAATGTTTTTAGTTACTACATAAATTTCTTTTAATGCAGAAACAGCGTCAAGACTTTTTGGATTTGCTTTATACCATCCTTCAGCATATGGCAATGCTTTTCCGAATCTCTCTCTTCTTGCATCAATCAGCTTAGAAGCTTCGTCCGGTTTGTCTTTTCTCAGTGCATTAATCTCTCCTACAACTTTAGCATCATCTCCGATAGTAGTATAAACCAGGTTTTGGTATGCATCAGAGAAGTCTGGCTTAAGTTCAATTGCTTTTTTGAATGCATCTATAGCATCATTAGCAGTAGCAGGGTTTTTAGCCTGCATTACTCCAAGATTATACCAGTTTGTTGCATCGTTAGGATTTTTCGCTAGCTGCTCTTTCAATCCAGCAACAAATTTATCAGTGTTTCCTGACTGAAGATATGCTGTAGTCTGAGCTTCTTTAAGTTTGGCACTGTTTGGGAATTTAGCTAATCCTTTTTCAATAACAGCAAGAGCTTCAGGTGCTTTTTTAGCATTTAGAAGTAATGAAGTTAAAGTTTCATATAAATCAGATTCTATACTTTTTGACTGTTCTGTTTTGAAATCAGTATAGTCTGTGTTCTTCTTCATAAGCTCCCAAGTCGCTTTATCAAGATTTACCACCTGACCTGTTTTCTTTTCTTTTGCAGTATAAGTAGTTTCCACACCTGTAAATCCTGAATTTACAAGGTCTGTATATATTTTGATAGACTGGTCACTGTTATTAGCTAACGCGTGGCTAAGTCCGGCATAATACATATATATTTTATTGTCCTGACCACTAGATTTTAATAAGTCATAAACTTCAATAAACTTAGGTGCTGCCACTGCATAATTTTTTGCATTATATGCATCCATAGCTGCTTTGTTGGCTTCCTGAAGCTTTACATTCAGGGCATTCGCATCTTTTTGTCCGAAAACAAAAGCAGACGCTACGATAGCCATTCCTAAAATTAGTTTCTTCATAATAACTATTTTATATTTAATTGTACAATTTATTCTTCTGAATCAGAATTCTCATTTTCTGCCTGAGGTTCCGCATTGTCTTCCTGGTTATCAAATAGTGATCCTACTCCTTCTTCTACTTCTTCAATCTCTTCAGTTTCTTCAGAATCTTCTTCTACATCTTTATCCATTTCTACTTTTGCAATGGCTGCAATTTCGTCATTTTTCTTAAGGTTGATCAGTTTTACACCCTGAGTATTTCTACCCATTACTCTCATTTCATCCATTCCCATTCTGATGGCAACACCGGATTTGTTGATAATCATCAATCCGTCTTCGTCTGTTACGTTTTGAATAGCAATCAGGTTTCCTGTTTTGTCAGTAATGTTCAGCGTAATTACTCCTTTTCCTCCTCTGTTGGTAATTCTGTAGTCTTCTACTGCAGTTCTTTTTCCATATCCTTTTTCAGATACTACAAGTACTGTTTCGTTCTCTACATCGTTCACAACAATCATACCAATAGCTTCATCACCATCTTCAAGCAAGATACCTCTTACCCCGATAGATCCTCTACCTACTTCTCTTACTTTTTCTTCAGGGAAACGGATACATTTACCATTTTTAGTAGCAATCATGATCTGAGAAGTTCCGTTCGTCAGATAAGCTCCTAATAACTGGTCATTGTCTCTAATCTCAATGGCATTCACCCCATTCACTCTTGGTCTTGAATACGCTTCTAATGATGTTTTCTTGATAGTACCGTTTTTGGTTACCATCACAACGCTCATTTGATTTACATATTCAGAATCTTTAAGGTTATTGGTTCTGATATAAGCTTTGATCTTATCATCCGGCTCGATATTGATAAGGTTTTGTACTGCTCTTCCTTTTGCTGTTTTGGAGCCTTCAGGAATTTCAAATACTCTTAACCAGTAACATCTTCCTTTTTCTGTAAAGAACAGCATATACTGGTGGTTGGTTGCAGAAACAATATACTCAAGGAAGTCGGAATCCCTTGTTGTTGCCGCTTTGTTTCCTACACCTCCTCTACTTTGAATTTTATATTCTGAAAGTGAAGTTCTCTTGATATATCCTGCGTGAGAGATGGTAAGAACTACAGATTCGTTCGGGATAATATCTTCGATAGACATTTCTCCTCCTGAGTAATCAATTTCAGTTCTTCTTTCGTCTCCGTATTTTTCTTTGATTTCGATCAATTCGTCTTTGATGATCTGGAATCTTCTTGGCTCGTTGGCTAAGATATCTTCCAAATTTTCAATTTCTTTCATGATGGCATCATATTCATCACGGATCTTATCAAGCTCCATTCCTGTCAGACGAGCTAATCTAAGGTCAAGGATTGCCTGAGCCTGGATATCTGAAAGTTCAAACGCCTCGATTAAGCCTTCTTTTGCAGCCTGAGGGTTGGCACTGTGACGGATAATAGAAATTGCTCTGTCTAAAGAATCCTGAGTTCCGATTACTTTCATGAACCCTTCAAGGATATGCGCTCTTTCTTTTGCTTTCTTAAGCTCAAACTGAGTTCTTCTTACGATTACTTCATGTCTGTGCTCTACAAAGTGATGAATGATATCTTTAAGATTCAGCTGCTCTGGTCTTCCGTGTACCAATGCAATATTGTTTACACTGAAAGAAGTCTGAAGTGCTGTATATTTATATAATAGGTTAAGAACAACATTCGGAATGGCATCGTTTTTCAGTTCGTACACCACACGAAGTCCTTTTCTATCCGATTCATCTCTGATCTCGTGGATACCAGGAATTTTTTCGTCTTTTACAAGCTCTGCTGTTCTGGCAATCATTTCAGCTTTGTTCACCTGATAAGGGATTTCAGTAACGATAATAGCGTTTCTGTTTCCGATTTCGTCAAAGTTAACTTTTGCTCTTAAAACCACTCTTCCTCTTCCTGTATGGAAAGCATCTCTTACACCGTCATAACCATAGATGATACCTCCTGTAGGGAAATCCGGAGCAATGATATGCTGCATTAATTCATCGATGGTAATTTCTTTGTTATCGATATAAGCGCAGATGGCATCTACAGACTCAGATAAGTTGTGGGGCGCCATATTGGTAGCCATCCCTACTGCAATACCAGAAGTACCGTTTACCAAAAGGTTAGGAACTTTCGTTGGCATTACTGTTGGTTCCTGCAAACTATCATCGAAGTTATTTTGGAAATCAACTGTTTCTTTGTCTAAGTCTGAAAGAACCTCATCAGAGATTTTTTTCAATCTTGCCTCAGTATAACGCATTGCTGCAGGCGGGTCACCATCCATAGAACCAAAGTTACCCTGTCCGTCTACCTGCGGATAACGCAAGCTCCAGTCCTGGGCCATTCTTACCATAGCATCATATACAGAGGAATCTCCGTGCGGGTGATATTTACCCAAAACATCCCCAACAATTCTCGCAGATTTTAAATATTTTCTATTAGAAAACACCCCTAATCCATACATACCATACAGTACTCTTCTATGAACGGGTTTCAAGCCGTCTCTTACATCCGGTAACGCTCTTGAAACGATAACGGACATCGAATAATCGATATAAGACGACTTCATTTCATCAACAATGTTGATAGGAATCAGTCTTTCTCCTTCTTTTTGCATAAACAAATTTTATTATAATGATAGTCAGACCTTTAGCTGTAAGTCTGAAAATTATTTATTTCCAATTTTTATTAACGGGCTAATTTACGAAAAAAATGCCGATTTTTGCTGTAGAATTTATCCAAAAAATCTTAAAAATTCATAAAAAATGAGCGTATTAAGTATAACTTTCCACTGTACGAAAGATAACCTAGAAGAATGGGAAAATTATATTGATGAAACCCTGGTTTTAATGACTGAAAACCTGATGGATGTAGAAAAGTATATTCTTTCTGAGGTACACAGTGATTTTATTGAGGAAGGTAAAAATTATAATCTGCTGTTAATCTTCGATAATGATGAATTACGTGAAGATTTTATAAAAAGCGAACTTTTGAATATTTCTGAAAGGATTGAGAAAAAGTTCGGACAGGAAGTTATGATTTTTAATACTTTCCTAAATCCGAAAAAATCGAGATTATAACTGATCATAAAAAAGCACTGAATTTCTTCAGTGCTTTTCTTTTTTATCTGTGATGTCCATGACCGCGACCTTTGTGATGATGACCACGATCGTCATAAATATACACTTTCTTAACCTGACCCGGTGCATAGTATCTTGCACTTCCGCCATAATATCTTTTTGCGTGCCCTGGTGGCATTCTTCTTCCATGTGGCTCGTGTACTATGCAAGAGGACAATAGTAACAGTACAGCGCCTGCCCCAACAATTTTAAACATACTTTTCATTATTTTCACTTTTTCAATTTCGATAGCGAAATATATCAATGTTAATGCCAAAAAAGATGGAAATTAAGCTAATGTATGTTAAAACCGACTGTTAATATTTTTATTTTAAATTGCTATTAATAGCCACTTCTCTTTTTCACCTGTCCAGGAGCATAGTCTTTTGCACTTCCTCCAAACACTTTTTTAGCCTGTCCCGGAGGGATTGTATTTCCTCTGGCTCCATTATCATGCACTACACATGATGACAACATAACCATCACGATAAGCACCCCTGTAATTTTAATCAAATTTTTCATTATTTCTATTTTTTCAACTTGATTTAATATAACAATGGTAATGCCAAAAGTTCAAAATTCAAGGTCTAAGGCTGGAATAAAGTCTTTTATCGTCAATGGTCAATTTTGCTTCGCAAGTCAATGGTCAATTTGGTTAGGGAGGTTATGTGCTTACTGAACAAATTCATCATTCATCATTCATCATTCATCATTCATCATTCATCATTCATCATTTATAATTTATAATTCTCTAAATGATTTCGCTTCTCTTTTCCATCATAATAAGATCTTTCCACACTCCGTTGAGTTTTCCTATTTTTTTGCGGACTCCTACCATTCTGAAACCATTTTTCTGATGAGATTTGATGGCCATTTCATTTTCGGAGAAGATATTAGTCTGTAATGTCCAGAATCCGTGATCCTCGCTATCCAAAATTATCTTTTTAAGCAATACGGAACCCAATCCCTTCCCCTGGTATTCGTTATCAAAATAAATGCTTACTTCTGCAACTCCTTTAAAACACTCTCTTTTGCTGACAGGTTTTAAAGCGCACCATCCTACGACTTCATTATTTTCATTTTCCAGCACCCAGCGGCAGTCATTGAAATATTCCATGCTCCAGGCCTCAGCGGTAGGAACTTCTGTTTCCAAAGTAGCAATTCCACCCTCTACTCCCTGCCGGAAGATCTCAAGCACACGATTTTCGTCACTGGGAAGCATTTCTCTTAATTCGTAATTCATTGTATTTAATGGTATTTTCTTTTGAGTTTTCTTTTAATTCTTGAATAGTGGGTCTGTTTGCTTTTTTCGTCCTGAGAAACAACACTGATATTTCCATCCACTTCCAGAACGGAAAGCTTTACATTGTGTATGTTTTCAATTCCATGTTCTCTTATGGCTTCTTCCAATTCGCTTTCTGTAATCTTAACACGATTCAGAGCGGCCTGATCTGCTACTCCGTCTCTGATAAGAATTACCGGTTCATCTTCCATAAAAGTCTGAAAGGAACGACTGGAAAACATGATCCTTTTCAAGATAAAATTAGCAACAAACAAAACCAGTGCCGCAATAATTCCTCCCTGAAGAGAAGTATCAGGCCCTACCATTGCATTCTGAACGGCATTTGAAATCAATAGCAGTAACACAACATCTGCTGTATTAAGCTGAGAAAGCTGATTTTTACCAAACAAGCGGATAGCGATCACCATAAAAAGGTAAACGCAGAGGGAACGAACAATGACGTTAAGTATAGGATCCACAATTTTTTATCTACTCAAATGTATTGATTTTTGTGATTCGTAAAAAATATTTTATTAACAGATTTTGGTATAAATTTTGACCTTGGGATTCTCATTACACCACAAAAAATAAACTTACATGAAAAAATTATTTCTCTATTTAGGAATCTTTCTGTTCTTCGTATCCTGCAAAAAACAAGAAACTCAACCCACTTTATCTCCTGATGCAATCATCAATGAAAAAGTAAACGAACTTTATACTCAGTATGGCAAGTCCAATGAGGCCATTTACAACCAGCCGATTTCTGAGGATTTGTTTTCCAAAGATTTAAAAAAAGCATTGGAAGAGGCTATCAATGCTTCAAAAGCAGATATCGAAAAGGTTAAAAAAAGTGATCATCCTGATGAAAAACCTTTAATTTTTGAAGGTGCTATTTTCTCCAGTTTGTATGAAGGATTTACCAGTTATAAAATTAAATCTGTCAAGATACAGGATAAAACTGCTGAAGCACTGGTAGCATTTGAATATAATTCCGCTTCTCCTAAAGAAACCTGGATGGATACCGTACATCTGATCAATACGGAGAAAGGATGGAAAATAGATAATATTACTTTTGATAAGATAGGAAATTCTAAAAATCTTAAAACAAGATTAACCGAATTTGTGCAAAGTGCACAGCAATAGAAAAGCCGCTTATAAAAGCGGCTTTATTTTTTTTTACGGACATTGAACGATTGGAATATCACTGCAAATTACTTTATTTGCCCATTCGCAAAATGTACAGTATTTTCTTGGCTCTCCTCCGTACACTGACTTCAAATCTGACTTTGTCAGTTTCTTTAAATTTTTCATATAGTTCTAATTTTATGGTAGCCCAAAATTAAAACCTTGTCCTTTATTCTTTATTACAACTTAATCTGATAAGTTTTCATTATTCACACTTTCATGAATAATATGCAATCAATACTATCTGTTGTGAATCTCTACAGTCACAGGCATTACGTAAGTATAAGCAACCATATTTTCAGTCAGTTTTTTACGGTCTACTTTATAATCAAGGTCGCTTAATACCATTTCAATTTCTTTGCTTACGGTTTTGCAGTCTCCTGTGGAGTGAACATTTACAATTTTACCATTTTTTGCAATATCAAACTTCACCACTGAGTTTACGGTTCCCTGCTTGTAATCAGGATTGGTAAGATCAAAGTTGGCTTCTAATTTATTTCTGATATCATTAAATGTTTCACTTCTATTCAACTGAATTTCCTGAATGGTATTATGATCTGTTGTCTGGGCTTTGGCAGTGTTCAAAACAGCAGCAAATCCACAAACGAAAAGTGAAGCCATCAATATTTGAATTCTATTTTTCATAACTAACTGGTTTTAAATGTTATACTAACCTATTTTTGTATCTCTTACCCAAAGTTATTAAAAATAATTCATATTAATTTTACATTCAATTAACATTGGGTTAACATTAGAATTTAATTAATTGATTATCAATGAAATAAATTTTTAAAATAATTGAAAATTTAATATTGAAGGGGTATTTTTAAAGATAAATCTTCTCATTTTATACATTTTAAGCCTGATAAACTCATGAGAAACAAAAAAGAATCTGCTTTCGCAAATTCTTTTATATAATTAAATTGATATTTTATTATTCCAATTCCCTCTTCAAAAACTTGCCAGTCAAGCTCTTTTTAGACTTCACAATTTCCTCAGGAGTTCCTTGTGCTACGATCTGTCCGCCATATTTTCCTCCTTCCGGTCCAACATCAATAATATGGTCTGCTAATTTGATGACGTCCATATTATGTTCGATGATGATGAACGAGTTTCCAAGTTCTACCAATTGGTTGATGGCATCCATCAGGATTTTCACATCTTCAAAATGAAGTCCTGTAGTGGGTTCGTCAAGGATATAAAGGGTGTTTCCGGTTTGTCTTTTTGCTAATTCGGTTGCTAACTTGATACGCTGTGCTTCACCTCCAGAAAGCGTTGTTGACTGCTGTCCCAGGGTAATATATCCTAACCCAACATCCTGCAGGGTTTTCACTTTTGCAAAAATCTTAGGAATCGGCTGGAAGAAATCTACTGCTTCATCAATCGTCATATCCAGAACATCAGAGATGGATTTTCCTTTGTAACGAACCTCCAGGGTTTCTCTGTTGAAACGTTTTCCGTTACAGGTTTCACAATGAACGTATACATCCGGAAGGAAATTCATTTCAATCACTTTCAATCCTCCTCCCTGACAGGTTTCACATCTTCCGCCTTTTACGTTGAAAGAGAATCGACCTGGTTTATAACCACGGATTTTACTTTCCGGCAGTTCTGCAAAAAGGTTTCTGATATCGGTAAACATTCCGGTATAAGTAGCAGGATTCGAACGTGGCGTTCTTCCGATTGGTGTTTGATCTACATCTACAATTTTATCAATATTATCCAGCCCTTCGATCTTTTTGTAAGGTAAAGGTTCCTGAACAGCTCTGTAGAAATGTTTGTTAAGGATAGGATATAGTGTTCCGTTAATCAAAGAAGATTTTCCACTTCCTGAAATTCCGGTTACTACGACTAACTTCCCAAGAGGAACATCCAGTGTAACATTTTTAAGGTTGTTTCCTGTAGCGCCTTTTAATACAATATTTTTACCGCTTCCTGCTCTTCTTTCTTCAGGAATTGCAATTTTCCTTTTACCATTGATATATTGAGCAGTGATGGTATCTGCTTTCAACAAATCTTTCGGTTTTCCCTGCCAAAGGATCTCTCCACCGAACTTTCCGGCTCTTGGACCAATATCCAGTACCTCATCAGCTTCCAGAATCATGTCTTTATCATGCTCTACCACCAATACAGAGTTTCCGATATCTCTAAGGTTTTTCAGAGAATGGATCAGCCTTTCGTTATCTCTCTGGTGAAGTCCGATACTTGGTTCATCGAGGATATACAATACATTCACCAATTGAGACCCGATTTGAGTCGCTAAACGAATCCTTTGTGATTCTCCTCCTGAAAGGGTTTTTGAACTTCTACTCAGACTTAAATAATCTAACCCTACATCCAGCAAAAACTGAAGTCTGGTTTCAATCTCTTTTAAGATTTCATGAGCAATGATTTTATTTTTTTCTGAAAATTTATCTTTAACATCAGCTAACCAGTCTTTTAAATCTGCTAAGCTTAATCCATTGACCTCAGCAATATTTTTTCCGTCAATTTTAAAACTTAAACTTGAAGGCTGAAGACGGGTACCATGACACTCCGGGCAGGTTTCTTCTGTGGTGAAATGTCTTTCCAGCAAAATAGCTTCATAAGATTCTCTCTCATCGATAATTTCTTCCATGAAAGCAATAAGCCCGTCAAAACCAATTTTTATTTTCTTGGTAATTCCTGCGTATTTCAGATCTTTATTAAATTCTTTGTGACAACCGTTGTAGATATAATCCAATGCTTCTTCCGGAATATCCTGAAGCGGAGTTGTTAATCCCAATCCAAAGATCTCAAGAATATTTTTGATCTGTGATAGAATCCATTTGTTGGACTTGATATCTTCCAACGGTAATAATCCTCCCTGATTAATGGATAATTTTGGATTGTCTATGAAATAATCCGTGTTGATCTTTTTGATTGTTCCCAATCCTTTACAGTTCGGGCAGCTTCCTTTGGGTGAGTTGAATGAGAAAGTGTTGGGCTCCGGCAAAGCCAGAGAATGTCCCGTTTCAGCATCCATCAGGTTTTTGGAAAAGTATTCGATGTCTGTACTTCCCAGTTTCTGAATTCCAATAATACCTTCTCCCATTTCCATTGCAGTACGCAATGATTTTTCCATTCTGCTTTCCGAAGCATTTTCCCCGATGATCCAACGGTCGATAACGATGTCAATATCGTGGGTTTTATAACGGTCAAGTTTTAAATCATATTCAATATCCTGTAATTCACCATCAATTCTTGCCTGTCCGTAGCCTTTTTTAGCCATCTGGACAAAAAGTTCATGATAATGTCCTTTTCTGGAACGTACCACGGGCGCCAAAAGCATGATCTTTTCTTTTTTATAGTTTTCTTTGATGGTTTCAAGAATCTGATCTTCGGTATAGCTTACCAATTTTTGTCCGGTAGACAAAGAGTACGCATCTGAAACTCTTGCATACAAAAGACGCAGAAAGTCATACAGCTCGGTAACTGTACCCACGGTAGAACGTGGATTTTTATTGGTCGTTTTCTGCTCAATAGCAATCACCGGAGAAAGTCCTTCAATTTTATCTACATCAGGACGCTCCAGTCCGCCTAAAAACTGACGTGCATAGGCAGAGAATGTTTCAATATAACGGCGCTGGCCTTCTGCAAAAATAGTATCAAAAGCCAATGACGATTTTCCACTTCCGGAAAGGCCTGTAATAACGACCAATTCGTTGCGCGGAATTTTAACATTAATATTTTTAAGGTTGTGTTCACGTGCTCCGTAAACTTCTATATATTCTGTTGATTTGCTCATAATCCGGAATGATTTTGCCTGAAAATCACAATGTGCAAAAATACGGAATTTTATGCAATTTTTTTGAATTTAAAAGGCATAAAAGTTTTATAAAAAAAACCTAATGTATGTTGGGAATGAATATTTTTTTATTCCCTATTGAAATTAACAGGATTGAATTTTTCCGAAAATGATTTGATATTTCCGGGTAATTATGTTTTGGTTAAAACCGATGGGAAATCTTATGTAATAAAAAAACGGGCTAAAGCCCGTTTCTATTGATATAATTCAACATTATATTAAAAATGCCGTATCTGCTACGGCATTTATATTTTAAATGAATGGTGTGTTCCCCAAAGATTTACATATCCTGGAAATCAACATCTTCATTATTTATTCTTACAATATATTCTATTCCGTCAATGGCTTTGGCAATGATCTGGTTTCTGATAATGTTGGCCATATTCTCCCAATAGGCTCTTCCATAGAAAGAATAGTTCTGCGGAATAATCTCTACCTCTACTGTTCTTACAAAACCTTCTTTAGGCTTGTTGCTGATCATTGTTCCTCTTCTTACTCTTACTTCTCTTACCTCATCTTTCAGAATCATGCGGCAATAGTTTTTAACGTCTTCCAAAGAAATGATTTTATCTCTGGTTGTCAGTGCGTATTTGTAAGCCTGAATACTGTCTGTTCCCTTCTGTTCTTCAGCTCCTCCCAATGTCTCGGTAAGCAGTACAACAGTTTGCGATTTTAATTGGTTGGAAAGTTCAGTTCCCGGACGCATATGATTGGCAAGCGTACAGTGCGTTATCCAAAAAGCAGCATAGGTATGGTCTGTTTTTTCTACAGGTTCCATGATCACATAATTCAGTTCCTGTCTGATATTCCTTTTGGCGTTGTTCACTTTCTGAACCATGGTTTTCATTTTGTCAGACATTTCGCTGAGAACTCCTTTTACATTATCTCTGTTCAAAAGGGAAAATGCGGCAATTTCATCTCTTGTCAATTCCAGAACATTGGCAATCATATCCACAGCATTTCTGCTTGTGAAACGTTCCATGCCTCCTTTTCTTACGGTGTACAATCCTTTTTTAAGATCATCAGCCGGAGTAAAAGGAATTTCGGTATACTTTCTTCCGTCACCATCCTGCACCTCATCTACATAAAGAAAATGTTCCCCCTCATCGGTTACCAAAGGAATATTATTTCCCATGATATCAAGGCTGTATTCTGTTTTTTTCCAACCTCTGTTGTATACGGGAAAAGCATTCAGAACAAAGGAAAAATTGTCAAGTATTTCTGCCGAAAATTGTGGTGGAAACTCGAAGGTAAGCCACAGGTAGCTTTTATTATCCAGGAATTTAGTAATTTCTTCTTTTCCTGCAAGAAAATCAAGATTCTGAGGAAGCTGCCCCGGTTCTGAAAAAAGACTTTGAGAAATTCCTGTTACCTCGATAAATTTATGACGATAGATACTTTTAATATCTTCAATCACTTTATTTCGGATGGATTGCTCTTTGAACATCTGTTCGTAGCCATCATTCTGACTTTCTGTAAGATAACTCAGTCCTTCTCTCACAAATAAAGGATTACCATTGCTTGACACCGTGATATACGGCAATAATTTATAAACAAAATCAAGGTGTTCAAAAGCAGGATTGGAGCAGAAAATGCTCAGATACTTTGGAAAGTTTTCACTTACATATTTGCTTACATCTACTCCTATTGTGATTTTTCTATAATCTTCAGGCCTTCCCTGAAATCTTGCAATAGGAATTTTATTGAATCTGTCATCAATACTGTAGCAGGTATTTCCTACAAACATGATGGATGTGTGAACTTTATTAATTCTTACATTTCCTACCGGAGTAAAAGGAATATTCAGCTGTTTATCTGATTCTGATTTTACCGTAGAAGTCATCTGCTTACGGAAGAAAAACTCAGTGTGTTCCAATAAAACTTCGGAAGACTCATAAGGTTGTGTAAAAGCCACGGAATGAGCCGGAATAGGATGGGTATAAATAGACGGGGTAAGAAGTTTTGCCAGTTTTTCCAATATACGGGCATTTACCGTCTGTATTTCATTATTCGCTTTGAAAACTTCTGTACTGAATGCATCTATCAACAGTTTTACAAAAGGATCTAAAGACTGCGGACTTCTCAATCCCCATACTTTAGTGGCATTCTGCAGCATTCTTGCTTTTACAGATTCTTTGGAATAAATATTCTGATCTAAATTCATAATTTTCTTTCGCTGTTAAAAATATTAATCAATAGACATTGGACTTAGAAACAACTCTGTTGAAAAACTGAAACGTTCCCCTGATTCTTCCATTTTTGCATTGATGGCAATTCTTACTTTCTTTTTAATTTCGGTGTGTTCTTTAGTATCGTAGCTGTGCTCTACAAATTGTATATGAGCATCAATCTGCGGGTTGACGATTCTGGGTTCATATTCCTGAATCTGTCTCCTTAAACTTTTGATAAAAACGCTTTCCCAGATGGCACTTGTAACTCCATTATCGAATTCAAGGTTCCAAACATCGTTTCCATAGTTTTCATCATATCTGTTCTCCCCTTTTTTGGTGGTGATCAGCAGCATAATATTGTGGGCAATACTTTCCCCCATATCGCAGGTATCGATACTTCCGCCTTCGGTCATTAAAGTAGACGGTACGAAAGGCATTCTGTAATTTGGTGTATCCATAACTTATTGTTTTTACTTCATGGTCCTGTTTTAAAAACGAACTACCAAAATACACATTTTCGACAAATAATGATGACAATACTTTAAAATATTATTCAAAAAAAGAGCCTTCAAACTGAATTGAAAGCCTTGTAATCTTTTATATTTTTATTTTACTTTAAGCATTCGCTTTTTTCCGGTTGATAAAATAGTACACCGGAAGTCCCAGCAGCACCAAAATAAAACCAGGCCATGTATATTGTTGTTTATAGATTAACAGTAAAATGCAGAAGCAGGTTCCTATTAAAAGGTAGATAACAGGTGTTACCGGGTAAAGCCATGTCTTATAAGGTCTTTCGAGTTCCGGTTGTTTCATTCTTAAATAAATAACTCCAAATACGGTAATCATATAAAACAGAACAATTACGAAAGAAATCATATCCAATAAATTCCCGTACTGTCCGCTCAAACAAAGAATTGAAGCCCACACACCCTGCATCCAAAGTGCATTTTCCGGAACTTCATTTTTATTATTTTTTTCGGCTGATTTAAAGAACATTCCGTCTTTTGCCATAGTCTGAAAAACTCTTGCTCCCGCCAAAATCAATCCGTTATTACATCCAAATGTAGAAATCATTACCAATAGAGCAATGATAATAGTACCAGCACTTCCAAAAATATTCTGTGAAGCCGCTACTGCTACTCTGTCATTAGCTGCAAAAGCAATTCCGTCTCTGTCCAATGCATTTAGGTATACATAGTTTACCGCTATATAAAGGATCATAACAGCAGAAGTACCATAAATCATTGACTTCACTACATTCTTCTTCGGATTTTCAATTTCCCCGGAAACAAATGTTACACTTTCCCAGGCAACAGAACTGAAAACAGAACCTACCATCGCGGCTGCAATTCCCCCCAGAAGAGTCATCCCACCAATAGGTTCCCAGCCTTCTTTGAGAAAATTACCACTTATATCTTTTTTCAGGTTATTAAAAGAATCCGTACCCCAGCTAAAGTTTTCTGCTAAATGAGAGATATCTACCAATATAAAACCGGCAGCAATCAAACCTATTAATGCAATAATTTTGGAACCGGTAAAGATGTTCTGAAGAATTTTACCACTCTCTACTCCTCTGGTATTAATATAGGTAAGCAGCAGAATTACACCAATGGCCAGAATCTGTATCCATGTAATTTTAAATTCACCGCTTTGAAAAATAGGTGCAGCATCGTTGAGTGAAGGAATCAGATACGCTGTAAATTTTCCAAAAGCCATTGCCACTGCAGCAATTGTTCCGGTTTGTATTACTGTAAACAATCCCCATCCGTAAAGGAATCCCATTCTTTTACCAAAAATTTCTTTGAGATAGGTATATTGCCCTCCCGCTTTTGGAAATAATGCGGACAGTTCACCATAGCTTATGGCTGCAGCTACCGTCATTATTCCTGTAATGATCCACACCACAATCAGCCAGTATCCGGATCCCAGATTCCTCATCATGTCCGCACTTACAATAAAGATCCCACTTCCGATCATGGATCCCATCACAAGCATAATGGCATCCCATAGTTTCAGTTTTTTTTGCATAGTCAAGTATAGGGGTCAAATATAATCAAATCTGTCTTCGATTTTGAATTTTATTGAAAATTCCTTAAAACAGCTGTTTTTTGTCATTTTTTATTCCTTTATGATTCAATTTTAATTAGTATTTTTGGGAAAAATATTAAACATGAAATTTAAAGCGATATTATTTACAGCAGCTTTAACAGCTTCTTCATTAGCATTTGCCCAGTCTGGTCCTCCGGAAGGGAAAGCTTTGGTAGGTGATACATACGGAGATCAGGTAAATTCTTCTGCTGAATCCAAAGCCATCACAGTAGAAAAACTGACTAAGCAGCTTAAAAAAGATAACAAAAAAGTTGAAAATGTATCTGTTAAAGGA
The DNA here is from genome assembly GCF_002979755.1 of Chryseobacterium culicis. Classification (NCBI taxonomy): domain Bacteria; kingdom Pseudomonadati; phylum Bacteroidota; class Flavobacteriia; order Flavobacteriales; family Weeksellaceae; genus Chryseobacterium; species Chryseobacterium culicis. The sequence goes on from NZ_PCPP01000001.1 coordinate 949,773, forward strand.
AAAGTAACCGATGTATGTGATAAAAAAGGATGCTGGCTTACCATCCAGACAGAAGACAATTCTAAGTTTTTTGTAAAAATGAAAGACTATGCTTTCTTCGTACCTACAGCCTTAAAAGGGAAAAACGTTGTGTTAGAAGGAAATGCAGAAAGAAAAGTAACTTCTGTAAACGAACAGAAACACTATGCAGAAGATGCTAAGAAGCCTCAATCTGAAATTGATGCGATTACACAGCCTAAGGAAGAGATCAGGTTTGTTGCTAATGGTATTAAAGTGGTTAACTAAGCTTTAATCATTGAATAAAATCTAAATTTTATATTTCCAAAGTTAGGTTTTGGCTAAAGCCATATGAATTTTTATTTAAATTAAATGGGCTAAAGCCCATTCCTATTGAATATAAACTTTTAGAAATTAGATAAAAAAATAAAATCGGCTGTCCTTTGGGACAGCCGATTTTATTAGTCTTCAATTTTAAAATCTACAACAGCATCCAGTTTCGGATATTTAGTTGCAGAAATAAATTTCTTTCCGGTACAGTCTATTTCCAGCCAGCCTTTTCTCTGTTTTACATCCCCTGCTTCCATTACGAAAGGAATAAATGAGATTTCACTTTTTCCTTCTTCTTTTATTTCTCTAAACTGAACTGCTATGTCCAAAATACATTCATGTTCTGTGTTCAGTTTTACATTTCTGTAAATAATATCATAATGCGTTTCTTTATTCTCAGGAATTTCAAGATAATTTTCCCATCCAGTACTATTAGAGTTCAGTTCACTGATTGCTTTCAAAGCATAATAAAGAGCAATTGTATAATACTTTCTTGTACCTGTTCTGGTATAATCATCCACAAAATGTCCGCCTTCAAATAGAATTGTAGGCATTCCGGCTTTTATAAAGTTATCTCCTGTAGAAGTCGGATAGAATTCATCAGAATATCTTCCAATCTGATGAGGGATCATTTCCTTTAAATGATTGTATACACTTCCGATCACAGCCATACATTTCTTTCTATTTTCTGTAACAGTACGTTCTACATTTTCGGAAGGTGCCAAAAAGGAAAGAGTGGCAGGATGAATACCATCGGTTGTAAAGATGGTTCTCTGCTCATGAAGATTTAGTGCATAATCATACTTTTTAGAAGCAACAGCTTTTTTCAGAAATTTAATCTCCTTACTAGCCTCATTATGAAAATCTCTGTTAAGATCAATATCAGCTGCATTCAGTCTGGTCCATCTCTCCGATCCGTCCGGATTCAGCATGAATATAAAATCCAGTTTTATTTTACTGAATAAATCCTTTTTCATTTCAGGAGCTTTATCAAGGCTCACCAAAAGATCAAGCATGGCATGAGTAGCATTGGATTCATTGCCGTGCATTTGTGACCAGGCCAATACATTAATGTTTCCGGTTCCGACGCTTAGCTGATAAATAGGTTTATCTAAATACGATCTTCCGATCTCCTGAATATAATCGCTGAGATTGTTCTGTAGGTAAGAAAATAATTTTTCAGGGGAAATATAGCGATTTGAGAAATCGGGGTTTTGAGAATAGATCTGTTCAAAATTCATTTTGGGAATTGTTTACAAGATTCAAATTTAGCCATTTTTAGGCAAAAACTTAAATTAACATTTGTAAATATTGCAAAAATGTACAAATTTACATTTGACATTAGTTTTGAAATTTGTTTACAATATTTAAATCCTGTCCTTTTTGAGGTTTAGAGATCGATTAACACCTGTAACATTGTTAAACACCATCAAAAGACAAATTGTCTGTGGATAAAATTGTGGATTGCGAATAATTTAATACTATATATTTAAATAATTAAAAGTCAGTAAGTTATAAAGCTTATCTAAATACTATTTGCAATGGTACTTTAAGGCTTAAAAAAGCCGTTTTTTACCATTTGAGGGGTATTTTATTAAACATAAAAATTGTGGAAAACTTAGATATTTACCGTTGTATACATTTGTAAAGTGTATTATGAATCAGATTGGACTCCTTATTTTTAATCCATTCGCTTATTTTTGAACCATTTTAGTTCACCATAAAAATAGTTGCTTAACAGAAATACTAATTCTCTACTATTACTCCATTATATTGGCTTAAATAGTGTATTTATATCAGTAATTTACCTATGTAACATCTTTAAAATAGCCTTTATATGGCTTTAATTTGATATTTATTGAAATAGATTGCTCAGGAAATAGATTTATAGACGTTAATAATGTAAATAGGGAAAAGGAAGTGGTTTAAGGGACAAAATAAGCTGTGAAAAAGCAAAAATTTACATTATTAAACTAATATTTTGGGAAAAAGAAGGTCAAATAATAAGGTCTGGATGCCTATTCCTAAATCTTATAGCAGCCTCATATAATTATTAAATACAATTGTAATTTAACTATAATGCATTGATTGATAATATTTTAATTTCATGTTACAAATGTATACTGAAAATATTCATACTTATTTACATTTGTATTTTGCATTTGTAAATTATATGAGTTACATTTGTAAAATAATTAAAGGCTTATTTTTATGAGTTTAAATGAAAGAATTTCCAAAATTATAGAGTATTCCAATCTGACACCTTCTGAGTTTGCTGATGAGATTGACGTACAGCGTTCATCTATTTCGCATATTACTTCAGGAAGAAACAAGCCGTCTCTTGAGTTTATCATAAAAATAAAATCCCGTTTCCCGGAACTTCTTTGGGACTGGCTGGTTACTGGAGAAGGTGAGATGCTGAAATCCCAACTGCCGGAAACCGAAATTAGCGAAGATCATATAGAGGAAGAGAAAATAAAAACAACTCCACTACCCGACCTTTTCACCATGATGAATGATGATGATGAATTTGGAAGTGATGAAACAGAAATAGAAACTCCAAAACCAAGTCCTGGAGAATCGTTTATACCGACCCAAGATAAGACGCCTGAAAAAATATCAGATTCTCAGCGATTAGAAAATACCAGCGATCAATTATTAGGACAACTATTTGGTAATCAACAAAGTAAAATAAAGCGTATTGTTTTGTTCTACGAAAACGGAAAATTCGAAAGTTTTGAGCCTTAAAAAAACCTGATCAAAGAAAATGATCAGGTTAAAAAATATTTGAAGAAGAAAACTAAAGCTATTGCTTTATTTTATTTTTAAAAATTTTGACGGGCATCAGATGATGGAATTTTATCTTACTCCCATGCTATATTTTTATAATTTCGGTTATTTATAAGGGTAATATTATTGATTTTCGTATTGATGAAGTTCTGTCTTATGACGGAATTGTAACAGTAAATGAAAATATTATTATACGTTAGTTTTTATGGCTCTATCAAATATAAATATTTAAAATCAAATCAGCAATAAAAATAAGATTATTTTAACATATGATTAACCCACAAGACAATTGTGTTGATTATTACTAATCTCCCATAAAATTTCCCCCTATTAATTCCAACAAAAAAGACCTGCAAAATTGCAGGCCTGATAGATTTATTGAAAACAATATTATTATTTCTTTCTTCTTTCAAGTTCTTTTTTAATCAGTCCAAGCTCTCTCCCGGTTTGTCCGGCCACAGAGGTGTTTTCCTGAGCTCTTCTCGTCAAATAAGGAACAACATCCTTTACAGGTCCGTATGGAAGATATTTAGCTACATTATAGCCTTTATCTGACAAATAGAAAGTAATATTATCACTCATTCCGTAAAGCTGTCCGAAATAAACATGTGGATTCCCGTTTTCAAGAGATTTTGCTTTCATTTTATCCATAATCAATTCAGAAGAGATTTCGTTATGGGTTCCGAAAAACGCTGAAACCTTATCCAAATGATCCATTACAAAGTCAATTCCTGCATTGTAATTTTTATCTGAAGCCTCTTTAGTAGGTTGGATAGGATCTGCATATCCTTTTTCCGCAGCTCTGGCTCTTTCTTTCTCCATGTAAGCACCACGCACAATTTTGTAACCGATGAAGTAGTTCTTCTCTCTTGCTCTCTGAAGATGAGCTTCCATATATTCCAGCCTTCCGGTTCTGTACATCTGGATGGTATTCCAAACGATAGGCTTTTGCTGGTTATATTTCTCCATCATCTCTTCGCAAAGGTGATCTGCTGCATCCTGCATCCAGGTTTCTTCAGCATCTACCATTACTTTTTTATCATGCTCGTGGCAAAGACTGCAAACTTCATCAAATCTTTTCACTACTCTTTCCCATTCTTCTTTCTGGCTTGTAGTAAGCTCTGCACCTTTTCCAACAGCTTCATATAAATCAATTCTTCCGAAAGCAGTAGGTTTAAATACAATAAAAGGGATTGCCGGATTTCCTACTGAGAATCTTACAATATCCTTAATTTCTTTGCAAACAGCATCAAAAGTTTCCTCATCTTCTTTCCCTTCAATAGAATAATCGAAAATACTTCCAACTCCTCTTTTAAACAGCTGCTTTACAACTTTCATACTTTCTTCACGGGTTTCTCCACCACAGAACTGTGCAAATAAGGTATTTTTTACAATTCCGGTAACGAAAGGAAAGTTGTTGTGTACTGTGAAATTCAGAACAGATGTTCCAAGGCTTGTAAGAGCGGGCTGTTCAATCATTTTAAACATCCAGTAAGCCTTTCTCAATTGTGCATCAGACTTGTCTGCAAATGCAATTTTAGTATCATTAAAAATGGGCATTCCTATTTATTAAATTTAGTTATGCAAAGGTAATAATAACCTCAGTTTATTTAAAGAATTTTTTTTACAATTTATGTTCTATTCCGTTTAAAAGCATTGCTATGATTCCAACGAAAACCCAAAATCGTAATACATTCAATGTGAAGAAGTTAGTTCTTCTCGATGCGTTTAAAAGAAGGTAAATACAAAGTATCATTACAAAAAGTCCTCCTGCAAAATAATAAGCCATGAACCCTGTAATACCAGTTTTTGTAATGATATTCATAGAAACTGCCATGGTAACTGCTAATAAAGAGGTCAGAATAATTTTTGTATTCCGGCTTTTAAAATAATTGGGAATTGTAGTATATCCAAATGCTTTATCTACACTTCTGGTAAGGGTATCTTTCACAATATCAATACACAAAAGGATAAGAAATAGAAAAACAGCCATCAGGAAAACCTTTTTTGAAAAGGTTTCATAGTACACCATCATTCCAAAGAACGGATACAGGGTGAGGCTGACAAAAGTAAGGTTATTTAAGATCAGTATTCGGCTCAGTTTATGGCTGTAAAACCACATAAAGAACTGATATACAACAAAAAAAACAAATACATTATGAGAAATCATCCAGGCTACTCCTAAAGAAATAACACTGAGTGCCAGATAGGCATATAGAAAATATTTCTGTTTGATGAAGCTCTGAACTCTGGTTCTGAAAGGTTTTACTACATGATCTTTCTCCAGATCATAGAATTGGTTGATAATGCCACCCGCAAGAATGGTAAGGACGGTACAAAAAATAATACCATGTACTTTGAAATCGAATACGAATTTTCTGAAAGATTCATCCTGATTGAACAGGAAAAAAGTAGAAACATAGAGCGCAAATGTCAACAAAGCAGCCACAAAAAAGCGTGCTCCGAGTAAAAACCCAACGAATTGCGAAAATCTGTAAAATAAAGATTTTGAGATATAGTTTTTAGATTGGAAAGTTTCTTTTTCAGAATTCATTCCAATCTATTTAAAATCTGTAAATCACTTCTTTTTGGAAGCCTTCAAGCATTTTTTCTGCTTTTGCGTAGTCTTTGGTAAATCCTAAGATGTAACCACCTCCACCGCTTCCACACAGTTTCAGATAATAGGCATTAGAATCCAGTCCTTTTTTCCAGATATTAAAAATACTTTCAGGAATCATAGGGCGGAAATGTTCATACGCCCAGTGAGAAAGCTTTTTAAGATTTCTGAAGAATGGATTCATGTCTTTTTTAAGGAAAGATTCAATACACGCATTATTGTAACGGATAAACTCTTCCTTCAGGGTTTTACGGAAACCTTCTGTTTTCATTTTCTCAAAGAAAATTTGAATCATGGGCCCGGTTTCACCCGTTATTCCTGAATCAATCAGAAAAATTGCCCCTTTTCCTTCTTCTCCTTCGGGAATATTTACCCTGTCTAAATTTTCTTTATTTTCAATGAGAATTGGCAGATTCATGTAACAGATCAATGGATCCATTCCTGAACTTTTCCCATGGAAATAGCTTTCCATTTCTCCAAAAACAGCTTTTAATTTCTTAAGATTATCTTTTGAGATATTCTCAGGATTAAGTTTACTGACTGAATATTTTTCGAAAATAGCAGCTACCAAAGCTCCGGAACTTCCTACTCCATATCCTTGAGGAATATTGGAATCAAAGAAAAGTCCGTTTGAAATATCATTTTTGAAGCTCTCAATATCCAACTTAAAATCATCGGAAAGATCAAGGGCTGTAAGAAAGTCTGAATATTTCTGCAGATGTCTGTTGGAATTAAGTTCAAATTCAGAACTTAAATCTGAAAATTTTAAAGTTCCCTTATAGAAACTGTAAGGTACTACAAGTCCCTGGGAATCTTCAATCATTCCATATTCTCCAAACAGAATTATTTTTGCATAAAATAAAGGGTTGGTCATATTGACAATAAATCTTTTTGCAAAGTTAAAAATTATTCCGCTGAATATAAGCAAAACTCAGACCGAAATATGAGTTATTTAAGTTTACAGCATTCTTTTACCGATTAAAAGTAAGAAAAAAGCCTGAGAATATCAGGCTTTTATAATAAATTTATTTAGAAATTACTGTTTGATCAATTTTTTGTTGATTGTCTGCTTCTCTGTTTCAATGCTAATGACATAATTCCCTGTTTGTATGGAAGATAGATTGATCTCTGTTTTACTTCCTTTCAGAGAAGAAGCTGATGTTACCAATCTTCCCGCTTCATCAAACATTTTATAGGATTTTAAATTTTCTTTGGATGAAATGATGATCATTGTTTTTGCCGGATTCGGGTAAATTGAAACGGTATTGTTATTTGTTTCAATATCTTCAACTCCTAAAAACTTGCATAAAAATCCGGCATTCCATCCGTTTGCTGTACCTGATTCATTGGAGAAAAACTCAACGGTAATAGCTCCGGTAGGATCTGTAGATACAAATGGCCCGGGAACCAAAGAACCCGTAAGATTATTTCCATTCGGAAACAATGGAGATCCGGCTGTAGGTCCATTATATACATACATATAGTCTTTAAAACTTTCTAAATTAAATTCACTGAAATGCAATGTCAGTTTGGAATTGGAAAGTGGGTAAAAAGTTTTGGTTAACTTTTCGTTGTTACTATACCCTCCGGAAAGACCTCCGGAATCTGTAAACCGTACCCCAGAACACCAGTTTCCATCTGTTAAAAATGTTCTGTGTTTCTGAAATGCCAATGGACCTGAGCATTCGCTTCCTACAAATAAATTGTAATACGTGTTCGGTTCAAGATTGTTTATTATAAAGCTATTAGAATTAGTAGTTCCTGATTGTACAACTGTGCCGTCAATTTTACAAAGTCTGTATCTCCAGGATGACAGACTTCCATCCATAATAAAAATATTTGCTGAGTTTTGAGTTACATCAGAAACACTGACATCCAGTACGGTAATCTCACATGAAGAAGTACAGTTTGTTCCAAGACAAGATTTAGAATTAATGATACTTCTTATAAGTTCTGCAGGTTGTGCCCCAAAACCATTACTAAAATTGATTCCAGTTCCGGCAACTAAATGACAATAGCTCATTATGGTTCCTCCTGAGCTTCCCGGAATTGGTCCGGGACATGTACTGCCTTGAGATCCGGCCTGAGCTCCACATCCATCAATAGCAGTATTATTACCATTCCATGCACAGGCGTGGGTATGGGGAGACCCTAAGCCATGTCCCATTTCATGGGCAATTATAAAAATATTCCAGGAAAACAATGGAAACTGTTCATAATATGAACGAACAGGAGAAAAGCAATATTTCAAATCTGAGCAAAGTGAATTCAGATAGGCTACGCCTGTACTTGAAGGTGAAACTATTAAACTGGCAATATCTCCGTTAAACAGAGGTCTGTTATTGCTAAACATTGCTAAATTCGCATCATGTCCTCCTGTATAAGGATCTGGGGTTGTCCAGACATAAATTTCACTTAAAGATATCCGGATATCATCATTAAAATATAATGTTTCGACATTATTATGCATAGCAGTCATCCAATTAACGGTGGATGTTACATTAAAACCATTATTTTCGTAAGGTTTATATCCTACTTCATAATAAGTCCTTACGCAATTATCAGTTATTGTCTTTTGGGTAAGCTGATCAGGCTGAAGAGAGTTTTTTTGCCCTTTGTTTCCCATTATTTCATCTGCCTCGCAAACAAAACTGTTTTGTACTGTTAGTTTATTTTCTGAATAACTTACAAAATCTTCGGAGTCTTTAAGCTTACCAATAACAACATTCCCCAGAGCAGGAGTTGAAATAACTCCGACAATATCATTGTCAAAAAAACTAAAAGCTGCAAGAGATTCATCATTCCCTTTCACAATACCCCGATAATAGATTCCCGGCTTGTAAGAAACCCGTTCATCTTTTTTAGTTTTTACATTAAAACCATCAGCAAAAATTGATTTTTTATATAACTGAACTGTTATTTCTTTATTTCCATCAAAAGGAAAAGATACTTCAAGAAACTCAGGGCTCTCAAGCATCAGTTTTTTAAGCTGAGCCTGATCAAGTTTAAAAATAGCTGCATCGGTTGCTATCCTCTTAAGATCAGACAAATCACCTGTATTTTTCAGATCAAATAAGCCATAGGTATGGCTACGAACCTTTAATTTTTCATACTCATGGATTTTGCGAGCTAAAGGTTTTAAATTTTGGGCAATACAAAAGATACCCCATAAAAAGGAGCTGAATAAAAGGAGTTTTCGCATTATTAATTTTTTTATTAAAAATACTACAAATACTTTAATTTTCACTAAAACAATCATGAAACATAAAAAAACCATAACAAAATATCTGCTATGGTTTAAATATGCATTCTTTTTTTATTATTAATTATTGTTTGATCAGCTTTTTGTTGATTGTCTGCTTCTCTGTTTCAATGCTAATGACATAATTTCCTGTTTGTATGGAAGATAGATTGATCTCTGTTTTACTTCCTTTCAGAGAAGAAGCTGATGTCACCAATCTCCCCGCTTCATCAAATATTTTATAGGATTTTAAATTTTCTTTGGATGAAATAATGATCATTGTTTTTGCCGGATTCGGATAAATTGAAACGGTATTGTTATTTGTTTCAATATCTTCAACCCCTAAAAACTTGCATAAAAATCCAGCATTCCACCCGTTCCCCGTGCCATATTCATTGGAGAAAAACTCAACAGTAATAGCTCCGGTAGGATCTGTAGATACAAAAGGCCCGGGAGGCAACGTACCCGTAAGATTATTCCCATTCGGAAATAAAGGAGATCCGGCTGTAGGTCCATTATATACGTACATAAAGTCTTTAAAATTCTCTAAATTAAATTCACTGAAATATAATGTCAGTTTGGAATTGGAAAGTGGATAAAAAGTTTTGGTTAACTTCTCATTGTTACTATATCCTCCGGAAAGACCTCCGGAATCTGTAAACCGTGCTCCTGAGCACCAATCTCCATCTGTTAAAAATGTTCGGTATTTTTGATAAGCTAAAGAACCTGAACATTCACTTCCAATGAATAAGTTATAGTAAGTATTTGGATCCAGATTATTTAAACTAAAGCTGTTGGTATTGATTGTTCCTGACTGCACAATTGTTCCATTTATTTTGGAGAGTGTATACTTCCATGCTTGTGAAGCTCCATCTATAATAAAGACACTTGCTGAGTTTTGTGTAACATTGTCAATACTGAGATCCATTACCGTTACTTCACAGGAAGAAATACAGTTAGTACCCAGACAAGCTTTTAAATTAATGGTTTTTCTAATGAATTCAGCGGGTTGTGGCCCAAATCCGTTACTGAAATTGATTCCAACTCCGGAAATTAAGTGACAATAACTCATTATAGTCCCTCCGCCACTACCAGGAATTGGCCCGCTGCATGCATTTCCCTGATTTCCACTTTGGGCACCACATCCATCAATAGCAGTATTATTACCATTCCACGCACAGGCATGGGTATGCTGAGAGCCTAGATTATGTCCCAATTCATGGGCCGTAACATTGACCGTCCAGGAATACATCGGAAATTGCTGGTAGGTTACCGTAACGGGTGAGTAACAGTATCTCACATCTGTACAGAGTGAGTTAATATTGGAATAACCGGTACCAGTAGGCGAGATCACTAAGTGAGCAATATCACCATTAAATATAGGCCTGCTATTGCTAAATACCCCTAAGTCCGGATTATAGTTACCTGTATAAGGATCTGGTGTAGTCCATACATACATTTCACTTAAAGCTATCTTAATATCATCATTAAAATATATTGTTTCAACACTGTTATGGATAGCGGTCATCCAGTTAACAGTAGCAGCTACATTATAACCATTCCCCTGATAGGGTTTATAACCTACTTCATAAAATACCCTTACACAATTTTCTGTCATTGTTTTATGGGTAAGCTGTCCTGGATCAGGTGGTGGTAATTGAGTTTTATTTTCTTTCAATTCATCTACACTACAAATGAAACTATTTTTTACCGTCAGCTTAGATTCTGAATAACTTATAAAATCACTCGAATTCTTTATTTTTCCAAGTATAATATTTCCCAAAGCTGGTGTTGAAATAATCCCTACCACATCATTATCAAAAAAACTAAATGCTACTATAGACTGATCATCTCCTTTAACAATTCCGCGATAGTAAATCCCGGGATTATAGGATACCTCTTCATCTTTTTTCGTTTTTACTTTAAAATCATCAGTGAAAATTTGCTTTTTAAAAAGCTGAACAGTGATTTCTTTATTGCCATCAAAAGGAAAGGATACTTCAAGAAATTCAGGGCTTTCAGCAAGTAATCTCATGAGTTTGGGTATATCCAGGCTTAAAACAGTAGCATCAGTTGCCGTTTTTCTTAAATCAGAGATATTATCCGTGCTTTTCACATCAAATAAGTCATACTTAGGAGCACGGTAGTTTAGCTTTTCATATTCATGGATTTTTTGGGCTACAGGTTTTAGATGTTGCCCAAAACAAAAGATGCCCCATATCAATGGGCCAAATAGTAAGAGTTTTCGCATTATTAATTTTTAATAAAAGTAACACAAATACTTTAAGTTTTTACAAAACAATCATAAAATATAAAAAAAACCATAACAGAAAGTCTGCTATGGTTTAAATAAATATGTATTATTTTTTTATTATTAATTACTGTTTGATCAGCTTCTTGCTGATGGTCTGCTTTTCTGTTTCTATGGTAATTACGTAGTTTCCTGTCTGAATTGAGGAAAGATTTATTTCCTGTTTATTTCCTTTTAAAGAAGAATTAGAAATCACCAGTCTTCCGGCTTCGTCATAGATTTTATACCCTTTTAGTCTTTCTTTTGAAGAGAGCATTATCATATTTTTGGCAGGATTCGGATATAGATCTATTGAGTTATTTTTTATATTGATGTCTTCTACTGCTAAAACATTGCAAGAGAAATTCACATTCCATCCATTCTCTGTAGCGGCTCCATCGGAAACAAATTTTACTGTTATTGCCCCTGAAGGATCTGTTGATGTAAACGGACCTGGCACTGTATTTCCACTCAGATTATTTCCGTTGGCGAATAATGGGGAAGCTGTAGAAGGACCATTGTACACATACATAAAGTCATACCCCTGTTCAAGATCGAATGCTGTAAATGTCATTGTCATAGCGGAACCAGGAGTAGGAGAAAATGTTTTTACAATTTCTTCATTATCTCCATATTGACCTGTTGAACCTCCTGTGTCTAAAAACTGAATTCCGTCACACCAGGCTCCATCAGTTAAAAAGATTTGTGATAGCTGGAATGCATTGGGTCCACTACAATCTGTTCCTACACTTAATCTATAATAAGTGGCTGGCTGAAGGTTGGTAAAGTTAACAGATGGCGTAGTTGTATTTCCTGATGATACTGCTGCTCCATTAGCAGTAGTTAATTTATACTTCCATGAAGTTGAGGATGCATCTGTAAAATTAGCATTTGCTGAAGTCTGTGTAATGTTGTTAACTTTAAAGTTGGTGATGGATGTAGCACAAGATGCTGTACAGTTGGTACCCAGACACCCTTTTGAATCTACTGTATTTTTAATCAATGTTCCTGGCTGTACACCAAAACCATTCGCAAAATTAATCCCTACACTGCTTACCAAATGGCAGTAGCTCATAATCGTACCACCACCTGCCGGAGGAAGGGCCGCTGTACATCCTTCGTTATTTCCTGAAGCAGGGCCGCATCCGTCAATAGCTGTATTATTACCATTCCAGAAACAAGAGTGTGTATGTGGTGACCCTAAATTATGTCCAAGTTCATGGGTCATAACTTCTATATTCCAGGAATAGGTAGGTACATTTTGATAATTTAAATTCATTCCACAATAAGAATATTTATAACTGGTACATAATGAATTAACATATGCGATACTTGTTGTAGCCGGATTTCTTAATAACTGTGCCACATCCCCATTAAAAGTAGTTCTGGTAGTTCTAAACTGGTTCAGAATTGCACTTGGTGAACCTGAATAAGGATCAGTAGTTGTCCAGACAAAAACTTCACTTAATGCTACATTCACATTTTCATTGGCATATAAAGTGGTAACGTTATTATGCATAGCAGTCACCCAATTGGTGGTAGTTGTAGTATTGCTTCCGTTTTGGGTATAAGGCCCAAACCCTACTTCATAGTATATTCTTACGCAGTTATCCGTTTTTTTACTGGTGGTATTATTAGGATTAAAAACAGGTCTCTGGGTCTGGTTTTCTTTCAATCCGTCTACCCCACAGGCAAATGGATTGGCACCTGTTAATTTAGCATCTGAATAGTTTACAAAATCTTCAGAATTTTTAGCTTTTCCCAGTACTATATTTCCTAATTCGGGGGTAGAAGCAACTCCTACAATATCATTATTAAAAAAGCTAAAAGCAGCAATAGATGCATTATCACCTTTTACAATACCCTGATAATAAACTCCCGGTGTGTAGTCTACTGCTTTTCCTTTCTCTGTAACTACTTTAAAATCGTTGGTCAAGATCTGATGTCTGTACATTTCAACGGTGATCTGCCTGCCTCCGTCAAAGGGAAAAGATATTTCAAGAAACTCAGGTTTTTCGGTGATTAATCTTTTCAGTTCTGAAGACTTCAGAGACATCACCGTGATATCTGTTGCAGCCCTTTTATATTCGGCTAATTTATCTGCATTTTTATCTATCTCAAATAAATCATAGCTTTTAAGCTCCGATTTCCCATTATGATATTCCGAAACTTTTTGCGCAACCGGTTTTAATTTTTGAGAAAAACCCATAACACAACATTGTAAAAAACAAACTAATAGAAACTTTTTCATGATTTTGATAATTTATCATTTTTACAAATAAACAAAAAAAATCAAAACATAGTGAAAAATCCTTATTATATTCTATTATTTATGGAAACTACATAAATAAATTTAACCAAATCACTAAATGAATGTTTTTAATTCATTAAAATAAAAAAAGACGTTAAAAATAACGTCTTTTAATTTTTATAAAGTTTCTCTATCGGTTCTCATTTTGACCTTCAGGAATCGTATTAAAACTAATCCTGCTGCAAAAAATATGGTCATTGATAAGGCCGCGATACGCATATTATTGAAATGTTCAATTAATGTTGCAAAGATGAATGTTCCGATGATAATGGCAATTTTCTCCAATACATCATAGAAACTGAAGTACGTTGTATTTTCCATGGAATTTTCCGGAAGAAGTTTTGAGTAGGTAGATCTTGACATTGCCTGAAGACCTCCCATTACCAAACCAACTACGGCAGCTACTCCATAAAACTGGTATTCTACTGTAGGATTTTCTTTGTTCAGGAAATAAGCCCAAAGACATGCTACAATCCAAAGGATGATGGCAATTGAAATCACATTTTTGTTACCAATTCTCTTGGATAGTCTCGAGAAAATAACTGCTCCGATGATCGCTTCGATCTGAATCACCAGAAGGGTTCCTATCAGTTTATCCTGAGCAAGATTGATCTCACTCTTTCCGAATAAAGTTGCCATAAGGAAAATTGTCTGCATTCCTACACTGTAAAAGAAGAAACTTGACAGGAAGAATTTCAGATTTTTATCTTTGAAAAGCTCTCCTCCTACTTTAAACAGTTCATGAAAACTTTCTTTTGCAATATCTTTATAGAAGCTCAGATTATCTTTAAACACCTCAAAGAAACCTCCCTGCTCTTCATGTTTTTTGAAAATATTCTTATAATTAAGCAATACTAAGTCTTTAGGAAGTTTATCTTTCACATCCCCAAATTGAGGAAGGTGTTTGAATGTGTATTGAGAGAACCCAAACCACCATGCTCCCGTTAACAGGAAACTGATTCTTGTAAACAATAGCTGCTGGGCTGCTCCTTTGGCAAAAACCTGAATTAAAACCAAACAGATTACCACTAAAACTACGGAACCAATATATCCGTACACATATCCTCTTGCAGAGAGCGCATCCTGCCTGTCCGGTGTGGCAATATCAGGAAGGAAAGAATTATAAAATACCAGACTTCCCCAAAAACCTACGCTGGCCGTAATACTGAATAATAGCCCCAGAAATACGTTATGCATCCCTGTAAACATTGCTAATCCCATACATGATGTTGCACCGAGATAGCAGAAGAACTGCAGGAAAGATTTTTTGTTTCCGATGGTATCAGCCAAAGAAGATAAAAACGGTGACAGTAATACTACAATAAAGAATGATATGGTAAGTGAATATCCATATACAGCATCCGGCTGATATTCTTCTCCGAAAATTTTGATCATATGTCTTACCGGAACATCTATCCATGTTTTTGTTTCCGCCACATATTCTTTTTTCTCGTAAGCAGTGGTTAGGATGGAGTAATAAATGGGAAAAATGGTAGAGGTAATAACCAGGGAATAAACGGAGTTTGCCCAGTCATATACAGCCCAGGCTTTCATAATCTTAGGATTATTCTTTATGTTTTTAGGCTGTCGATTCTCAGTTTCAGACATTTCAAATATATATTAGTAGCACAAAAATAGAAAAACTACGGAATATTCGGCGGTTTTTAATTTTATTTTGAAAATAATAATTGTAAGCCATTGAAATAATTCAGCAAAGTTTTCCTCTTATTCCGTCTAATTACACTGAACAAAAACCTCCAATAACCAGATTCTGTATTATTTTTTTTCAATAGACTCTCTTTTTGGACAACATTCATGATCAGGAAAAGCTTCTCTGCTATAAGAGATATATGACCGGAAATTTTATATCATCAACCTGAAGGCATCGTTGGAAGACAGCAACGTTCTATTTTATAACCAAAAAATCGGGGTTCTTGAACCCCGATTTTTATATCTGAAACCATAAAATATGGCTGTATATGTCAATTATAAGTTTTCAATTACAATTGCAGAAGCTCCACCACCACCGTTACAGATAGCAGCAGCCCCATATTTTGCATTATTTTGCTTCAATACGTTAATTAATGTAACAATGATTCTTGAACCAGAACTTCCCAGTGGGTGTCCTAATGCTACAGCACCTCCGTTTACGTTTACTTTAGCAGCATCTAATCCTAAGATTTTATTGTTTGCCAATCCTACTACTGAGAAAGCTTCGTTGAATTCGAAGAAATCGATATCAGAAATCTCTAATCCTGCTTTTTTAAGAGCGATAGGTAAAGCTTTTGCCGGAGCTGTTGTAAAGTTTTCAGGCTCATGAGCTGCATCAGCATAAGAAACAATTTTAGCAAGAGGTTTTAATCCCAATTCTTCCATTTTTTCTTTAGAAACAAGGATCAATGCAGAAGCACCATCGTTCAGTGTAGAAGCGTTTGCTGCTGTTACTGTACCTTCTTCTTTTTTGAAAACGGTAGGAAGTGTTGAAATTCTGTCAAAGTTTACTGCTTTGTATTCTTCATCTTCAGCAAAGATTACAGGCTCTCCTTTTCTCTGAGGAATAGAAACCGGTACAATTTCTTCACTGAATTTACCTTCGCTCCAAGCTTTTGCTGATCTTTTGTAAGATTCTACAGCGAAGTTATCCTGATCTTCTCTTGTGATGTTATAATCTACGGCACATTTTTCTGCGCATACTCCCATATGTACTTTGTTGTATACGTCTGTAAGACCGTCAAGCACCATACCGTCAAGCATTTTGATGTCACCTAATTTTGTAGCTACTCTTGCATTGTAATAATGAGGAACTAAAGACATATTCTCCATACCTCCTGCCACAATTACTTCTGCATCACCAGCTTTGATTGCCTGAGCCGCCATTGTTACAGCCTTCATTCCTGAAGCACAAACTTTATTTACGGTAGTAGATGGTGTATTGATTGAAAGACCTGCTCCTAAAGCAACCTGACGAGCCGGCGCCTGGCCTTCTCCTGCCTGAAGAACATTTCCCATATAGATTTCCTGAACATTATTAGGATCCATACCGATTTTATCTAATGCACCTTTTACAGCAGTTGCTCCCAATTTTGTAGCTGGAACTGTTGATAAGCTTCCCATAAAACTTCCCATTGGTGTTCTTACTGCGGAAACAATGAATACTTCTTTCATGTATATAATTTTTATTTTAAGCTAAAACGGAACAAATGTTCCTTTTTTATAGTTAGAATTTATTTCACTTTTACGTATACCATATCAAATTGGGTTCCCTCAATTTTAGTATTTACTTTCAGAAGATTATCCTGAGTAGCTACTATTTTATTGTTGAAGACATCCCCTATTTGTGCGGGAGCATTTTTATCGGATTTCTCCATGACGATTGCTTTATAATTACAATCATCAATAAAAACCAATGTGGATTTGATATAATCTTTTCCATTATTAAAATATTCAGTCTGAACATTATCTTTAATGGTCATGTACCATATTTCTTCCGGGTAATTGGGCCTTACGAACTTCCCTTCTTTTATATTAGCACATTTCGGCGGATTATCCGGTTTTTTCTGTTCTGTTGCCTGGGCATGAACCTGCGTGGCTGCCATCAACAAAATTCCTACTGAAAATATTTTTAAGGAGTTCATTTTTATATCTGTGTTCTATTGTTTACTTTTTTGTTTCCTCCTGCAATTACCATTAGAAAAGCGCCTAAAAATTCTACAGCCCAGCCCCATTTCAATTTGACGATTCCTGCAAAAGTTTCCTGCCATGATTTGAATGGTAAAAAGCTAAAATATTGCAGCGACTGCATTTTCACAGCAACTAAGGTAAATCCGAATAAAAGAATAAGCAGGATACCAAAAAACCTAACGATTCTGACACTGTTATTCACAATTCCAAAAACGGCACATGCGGAAAAAATCCAGCAGGCAATAGCCAGATAATGATCAAGCTTCCAATAGTTCCAGTTCCCGATGACAGGCACATGTACCAAGGGTAAAAAGCTGCCTACAATGACTAACAGTAATCCTAATAACTGAATATTTTTCATATTTACTAAAGTGCCAAAATACAAAAAAAAACACACTTTTAAATAGTGTGTTTTAAAAATAGAAATTCCGCACCCGAACACTTGTTAGTTATAAAAAAGATTCGATATTTTTAATTATTACACAAAGAAAAAAGGAATTTATTATCAAATTAAAAATGAGTATTTACTATTTCTATACCGATCTGAAGTCCAAATTTTTCTTCAGTCAACCTTTATTTTATAAAAGGATATCTGAAAAATAAAAAATTGCATCTTTTTTCAAAAATGCAATTTAATATCTTAAGAATGTTAGTTTTAATTAATGTTTAACTGATGAAACATCTTCCGGGTTGTGTTTATGTTTAAACAAAACGGCAAAGAAAATCGCCAGTATTAATGCATAGATTGCAAAAGAAAGCCATATCTGCTGCCAGTCTTTTACCATCACTATAGAGGAAAGAGTTCCATCTGAATTAACAGCAGCATTAAAACTCTTCTTTAAAATCTTCAGGAAAGTAGGATTATCAGGTGTTGTTTGCAGATAAGCAGACAGATCTGAAACCGTTGTAAACTTATGGGTAAAGAACTTATCAATAGCCCATCCTGCGGCATAACTTCCGAAAACCGCTCCAAACCCGTTAGTCATCATCATGAATAATCCCTGAGCCGAAGAACGTATTTTCTTGTCGGTAGTCGTTTCCACGAAAAGTGACCCTGAGATATTAAAGAAATCGAAAGCCATTCCATACACGATACATGAAAGAATGATTAACGAAAGTCCGAATCCGTCCGGCACACCATACGCAAAGAACCCAAATCTTAAAACCCAAGCCAGCATTGATATCAACATTACTTTTTTAATTCCAAATTTCTTCAGGAAGAAAGGAATTGCCAAAATAAACAGGGTTTCTGAAACCTGAGAAATTGACATAATGATGGTAGATCTCTTTACTACAAATGAGTCTGCGTATTTAGGAAAATGAGCAAATTCACTTAAGAAAACATCTCCGTATGCATTGGTAAGCTGAAGTGCAGCTCCCAAAAGCATTGAGAATAGAAAGAATAATGCCATTTTATAGTTTCCGAACAGTTTGAATGCATTCAAGCCTAATTGTTCAGATAATGGTGAATTCTTGTCTATTAGTTTTTGTGGTGGACATTTTGGAAGTGTAAGGGCATAAATTCCTAAGAAAATTGCTACAACACCTCCGATATAAAACTGTCCTTCTGTTTCTTTGTTCCCACTAAGATTTGTGATCCACATGGCAACAATAAAACCAATAGTTCCCCATACACGAATCGGTGGAAAGTCTTTCACCACATCCAGATTATTATTTTTCAGGATTGTATAAGAAATTGAATTAGCAAGTGCAATAGTAGGCATGTAGAAACACATGGCCACAAGCATTACCGAAAAGAAGGAATTTGGATCTGCAGAATGAGGTAATATGAAAAGAATAACCCCATAAAGAATGTGTAATACTGAAAATATACGTTCCGCATTTACCCAGCGGTCAGCAATAATTCCAGTAATGGTTGGCATAAAGATAGAAGCAATTCCCATTGTTCCGAACACAGCTCCAAACTGAGTTCCTTCCCAATGTTTTGTGCCAAACCAGAAGTTTGCCATCGTAATCAGCCATGCACCCCAAACAAAAAACTGGAGAAAACTGAGGATGGTCAGTCGTAATTTTAAATTCATAGTTTATATAAAAAGTATCTCTTTAATCAATTTTCTTTTTCCTCCTCTTGATTTCTTCCTGGATTTCAAGGGCGGTATCATAGTCTTCTTCTTTAACGGCTTCATCTAATAATTTCTGAAGCTCTTCCATAGAAAGAGATTTCAAGTTATCTTCTGTCTGTACAGTTTCTGAGAAAGATTGATCTTCTTTGGCAACATCTTCCAGTTCCAATAAAATCCCGGCTTCATTCAAAACCTGTTGTGTTGTAAATATAGGCGCGTCAAATCGTACGGCCATTGCAACAGCATCGGAAGTTCTGGCATCAAGGATCAGTTCTTCTTCCGTTACTTTATTTTTAAAGTTGATATTTGAAAAGAAAACTCCGTCTACAATCTGATAGATAATGACAGAAATCAGCTCATAATTGGCAGAAACTATAAATTTAGTAAATAAATCATGAGTAAGAGGACGCGGTGGATGAATATCTTTTTCCAGCCCAAGAGAGATAGACTGGGCTTCGAAATTTCCTATAACAACAGGTAATTTTATATGTGTTTCTTCATGCTCCAGTAACAATGCGTACGCCCCTGATTGAGTCTGGCTGTACGATATTCCGCGAATAATTAGCTGTTTATAATCCATAGCTACAAATATAGATTAATTTTTTATTGTGTTTTCACTTTTTTACGCAAAAATAAAAGCCCGGAAAGCCGAGCTTTTATCTGTATTGTTGATGATTGTCAAACGTTAATAGTGAATTTTGCTTCGCAAGTGAATTATTTACTTAAAAATTGACGAGTAAAGCGAATTGACTATTCACAATTCACTTTCTTATCCTTTTATTGCTTTAATTTTCTCTGTTAATGCAGGAATAATCTGGAAAGCATCTCCTACTACTCCGTAATCAGCAGACTTGAAGAATGGTGCTTCAGGATCACTGTTGATAACAACAATCGTTTTTGAAGAGTTTACTCCAGCAAGGTGCTGAATTGCTCCTGAAATCCCTACAGCAATGTAAAGGTTGGGTGCAATTGCTTTACCCGTTTGTCCTACGTGCTCTGTGTGAGGTCTCCATCCGATGTCAGAAACCGGTTTAGAACATGCTGTAGCAGCTCCTAAAACGTTTGCTAAATCTTCAATCATTCCCCAGTTTTCAGGACCTTTCATCCCTCTACCAGCAGAAACAACAACTTCAGCTTCTTTAAGGTCTAATTTACCTGAACTTTGCTCGTGAGAAATCACTTTAGTATCTTCATTCGCAACCGATAAATTTTTCACTTCTTCTGAACCTGATACTGCATTTTCTTTAACACCAAAAGCGTTTTGAGAAACCGTAACAATTACTCCGTTTCCTTCAGCTTTTGCATGCATGAAACCTTTTCCTGAGAATGCTCTTCTTTTTACCTGGAAAGGAGAAAGGCTTTCAGGAGCTTCCAATGCGTTTGTAATTAAAGAGTAGTTCTTCATCACAGCAAGCATAGGAGCAATTGAAGAAGCATCAGTAGTGTGAGGGAAAACAATAGTATTTCCGTCTGCTACTTCATTTACAGCCTGAGCAAATGCTTTTGCAGAGAAGTTTTTAAGACCTTCGTCTTTGATATTGATAACGTTTGATGCTCCATATTTGTATAATAAATCTGAAGAATCTGTTGGGTTTACAGAGATTGCCGTAACGGTATCTCCCGCTTTATCAGCGATAGCTTTAGCATAAGAAACTGCTTCGAAAGCTGCTTTTTTGTAAACTCCGTTTATATTTTCTGCGTATACGAATACTGCCATTGTTTTAAATTTAAAAATTAAAAGATTGAAAAATTTAAAGATTAGATTACTTTAGCTTCTTCGTGAAGTAATCTTACCAATTCATCCAGGTTGTCAGGAGAAACCATTTTCACAGCAGCTCTTGGAGGAACGCTGTCATAAGATACTCCCTGAACTTTTACTTCTGAAGAAGAAGGCTCTACTACCTGAAGAGGTTTTGTTCTTGCAGACATAATTCCTCTCATATTCGGGATGATAAGGTCTTTTTCATCTACTAATCCTTTCTGACCTGCAATAACTGCCGGTAATTTTACAGAAATAGTTTCTTTACCTCCTTCAATTTCTCTTACTGCAGTAGCTTCGCTTCCGCTCACGTCTAATCCTACTGAAGCGTTTACGAAAGGCTGGTTCAATAACTGAGCCACCATTCCCGGAACTGAACCTCCGTTATAATCAATAGATTCTTTTCCACAAAGGATAAGATCATATCCTCCGTTTTGAGCTACTGCTGCAATTTCTTTTGCTGTAGCATAGCTGTCTTTCGGATCAAGATTTACTCTTACTGCATCGTTAGCACCAATAGCTAAAGCTTTTCTGATTACAGGTTCTGTAGCAGCATCACCTACGTTGATTACTGTAACTGTTGCTCCCTGAGATTCCTGAAGTTTAACCGCTTTTGTCAACGCAAATTCGTCTAGAGGGTTGATTACCCACTGAATTCCGTTCTTGTCGAAAGCAGATTTATCTGCTGTAAAGTTAATTTTGGAAGTAGTATCCGGAACACTACTAATACAAACTAATATTTTCATGTGTACTATTTTATTTTTTCCCTTTTAATGCATAAAATCATGACAGTTTATGCAGAGATTTTGTTTGAATTAATTTTTGCTAATATAAATAAAAAATATATTATGCATGCATAATACTTATTAAATTATTATTCAATACATTAGATGTAGTTACTTAGCTGGTTTCGTTGCCCTAAACTCTATTTTACTTGGTAAAACTCTTGGATTCATCTTTAAAATATCCAATATAAGATTCCCCATATCTTCAGGCTGAATCTTCCAGCTGTCTTTTTCGGATGGAAGATTTCCATTAAAATGAGTGGCCACCGATCCAGGCATAATCACTGTAGACTTGATATTGTATTTTCTTAAATCAATCATGGCAGCCTGTGTGAAACCTACCACTCCAAATTTGGAAGCGTTGTAGCCTGTTCCGTTTTCAAAGAAATTAGCTCCTGCCAGGCTGGAAATTGTAATATAATAACCTTCCGTCTTTTTCAGTTCTTCTACGGAGGCTTTTAAGGTATAAAAAACACCTGTCAGATTTGTTTCTATCATATCATTCCATTCTTCTGCCGTAAGTTCATCTACAGGCTTAAAAATCCCTAATCCTGCATTCGCAATGATATAATCTAATCTTCCGAACTTTTCAACGGTATATTTTATCGCTTCTTGTTCGCTTTCCAGGTTTCTTACATCGGAAACAATTCCCAATACGTTTTCTGAATATTGTTTAAGCTCTGCTTCTGCCTTTATGACATCGTCTCTCTTTCTTCCAGAAAATGCTACAGAAATCCCATTCTCTAGTAAAATTTTCGCAATTCCGAAACCTATCCCTTTGGTTCCTCCTGTTATATAAGCGGTTTTATGATTTGACATATGATTGAAATTTTAATGCTCTAAAATAACAAAAACGCTCCAATTGGAGCGTTTTGCTGATCCTAAGATTTATCAGGATTTATTTTTTAATAAACTTCTCTGTAAAGTTTCTTCCTTCTGTTTCCACATTCAGTAAATAAGCTCCGGAAGATAGGTTTCTTACATTTACCTGATCTCCGTTCAGGGTTGCATCTACTCTTTTTCCTGACATATCATACACTTCAATATGTTTGATTTTGTTAGGCGTTGTGATTTTTATCACTTCGGTAGCCGGGTTTGGATAAATAGATAGCTTCACATCATTCTTTACCGCATCTTTTGTAGATAATGCCGCTTCATTATTGATTTTGATATTATCGATATAGGCAGAACCTCCATAATTATCGTGTACAAAATCCATCCTGTTGATATTGTTATTGCTGTAAGGCTGTCCTGTATAGATAAGAGCATCATTTACGAAATACTGTATTCCTGTAGCCGTAGAAACTATTTTCACTCTGTACCATGTGTTAGCATTCCAGGTTTGGTTAGTATCTACTAAATTAGCAGAACCAGCGTTTGCAATTAAAATTTTCCCGGTGTAAGAAAAATCGATATACGTAACAATCCCTCCAGCTCCTGTAGTACTTACAGTTCTAAAAACGAAATCTGAGCTTGATGTACTTTTTTGTGTAAGTCTTACATCAAATGACTTTGTAAAGCTATTATAGGTTAATGGTGCAGCAAAAGTATAAAAACCACCCATTACAGGACTTTGCTGTGGACCAAAATCCGCATCTGGTGTTATTTTAAAACTATTTGAACCTTGGGTTGCAAATTCAGCTGATACCACCTGGCTTGTCAAATATACCGGCGGTACTCCCCCATCATTAGTAGTAACCCAGCCCTGCTGGCTATTAATATTTCCTGCTGTAAATCCTTCGCTGGCTTCAAAAGAAATGGTCTGCTGAGCAAAAGACGATAGGGAAATCAACGAAATTGCGAAAATGTAAAGTTTCTTCATGATATTTTTTAGTTTTGAGCAAATATATACGTTTTAAACCTAAAAAGCAAAATGAATGAATATTTTACACATATTAACAAATTAACATAATATATTTTAACCAAATCAAATAAAGATATTAAATCTATAGAAAAGCAGTATTTCCAAAAATTCATCCTTACCTACAACAGCAGACTAAAAAAAACACAAGTTTTACCATGAATAAAATAATTTATCTGATGATCACTTTTTCAGTAAAATTTCTTGCTTCCGTTTTTATATTGACCATATATACTCCTGCAGACAAACCTTTTACCTCTATTTTATTATTGTTTACCTCTGTCCTTATGAGCTTTCCTGTCTCATCATAGAGCTGTATACTTTTTACTTTGGTATTAGAATTAACAGTAAGGAAATCAGTAGCAGGATTAGGATAAAGCGATATTTCTCTAGAAGCTGCTTTGGAATCTTTAACACTCATTACCCATAGCTCGCTATTAATTTTAATATTATCGATGTAAGCTGATCCCAATGAATTATTATGTACGAAACGAAGCTGATTTATATTCAGAGAACTTGCTGCTGTTCCTGTATAAATCAGCACATTATTGAGGTAATATCTGATATCTGTGGCGCTACCTACTACTTTTAACCGATACCAGGTATTGGGCAGCCAGGCGGAAGGTGTAGAAATAAGTTCCTGTATACCAGAGGCTAAGTTAAGAATCTTCACTAATCCGGTTTTTTCAAAATCCAGTCTCACAACAAACTGATCATCAATACTGTTTATTCCCTGAAAACCAAAATCAGAGCCGTTGAGCTGTGATATATTGATGTCGAATGATACAGAGAAATTAGTGTTGGCCAGTGGTGCTGACAGGTTATAAAATCCTCCGATAACAGGGGCAGTCTGGGTTCCGTAAGTATTTTCTTTTACAATTTTCAGGGAACTGCTTCCATCACTGGCTTTATCTGTACTGATCATCTGATGGGTTACATTTTCAGGAAATCCACCTGTAGGAGTACTGATCCACCCCGCTTGTCCATTGATATCTCCAACACTGAATCCTTCGGCGGATTCAAAAGAGATGGCTTGCTGGGCAAAAACACACATTGATAATAGTAAAAATGCAATTGAGTAGTATTTTTTCATGGTAAATCAAGTTTTGTATTAAAAATATAAACTTTCCATGAATGGTGAAATAATTTATTGCAAATAAAAAATAACACTTTTATTTTCAGTGAATTTAATTTTAAAATCATTAAAAAATCCTTCTGAAAAAGGACAATGGTACGATATAAAACAAAAAAATAAGGTATCTCTTTTGCAGAAATACCTTATTGTCTATTATTTTCGTTGAATTATTTTGAATAATTTTCAAAAAACATAGGGATACTCTCAATTCCTTTATAGAAATTGAACAATCCGTAATGCTCGTTTGGAGAGTGGATTGCATCAGAATCCAACCCGAAGCCCATCAATACTGACTTAGCTCCTAAAACCTGCTCAAACATAGCTGTAATAGGAATACTTCCTCCTCCTCTGTATGGAAGAACTTCTTTTCCAAATGCTGATTCCATTGCCTGTTTTGCTGCAGCAAATTCTTTTGTATCTGTTGGTAAAACATAAGGCATACCTCCGTGGTGAGGGGTAACTTTAATTTTTACTGTATCCGGAGCGATCTTTTCAAAATATTTCGTGAATTTTTCTGTGATCTCCTGAGGAGTCTGGTAAGGAACCAAACGCATTGAAATTTTAGCAAACGCCTTTGAAGGAATTACCGTTTTAGCCCCTTCTCCTGTATAACCACCCCAGATTCCGTTGCAGTCTAATGTAGGACGAATAGAGGTTCTCTCTAAAGTTGTATATCCTTTTTCACCTTCGATATTGCTTAATCCGATTGATTTTTTGAATTCTTCAGGATTGTCTTTCAATTTGTTCATGTCTGCTCTGTCTGCATCAGAAACGGTTTCTACATTATCATAGAATCCGTCAATGGTAATATGACCGTTTTCGTCAATCAGATTTGCGATCATTCTTGAAAGAACGTGAATAGGGTTCGGCACAGCTCCCCCATAAAGCCCTGAGTGCAGATCTCTGTTTGGACCCTCCACCTCTACTTCTACATAACTTAAACCTCTTAATCCTGTTGTAACAGTAGGTTGTTCGTTGCTGTAGATATGAGTATCAGAAATTAAGATACAGTCACAAGCTAATTTCTCTTTATTTTCATTTACCCAGTCTCCTAAGCTTACAGATCCTACTTCTTCTTCTCCTTCTAAGATAAATTTAACATTGCAAGGAAGAGCATTGGTTTTCATCATGGCTTCAAAAGCCTTCAGGTGCATGAAAAACTGTCCTTTATCATCAGCAGACCCTCTTGCGAAGATTGCTCCTTCAGGATGAAGTTCCGTTTTCTCAATATAAGGCTCAAAAGGTGGCTTTGTCCATAATTCCAACGGATCTGCCGGCTGAACATCATAGTGTCCATATACCAATACTGTAGGTAAGCTTTTATCTAAAATTTTCTCCCCGAAAACAATTGGATATCCTTTGGTCTGGCAAACTTCAACATTATCAGCGCCTGCATTTTTAAGGTGTGCTGCCACTACATCTGCACATTTCAAAACGTCTTCTTTATACGCGGGATCTGCAGAAATAGAAGGAATTCTCAATAACTCAAATAATTCATCCACGAAACGCTGTTTGTTTTCGTTAATGTAATTTAATGTCTCTTGCATTGTAAAAATTTATTTTGTTAAAATTAAAAAAAATGCCTGGCAGGGGCAAACAAAAAGAAAGGATTTTCCCAATGTTATGCTAATGAGCCCTATAGCGATCTGTTTTAATAAAAAATGCCCTGCAGAAACAGGGCACTTATATATTTTGTACTTCTAATTAGTGTTCAGCTTTTGGAGCCTTTTCAGCTTCAGCAGGTTTTGCCGCCGCAGTACTGTCTGTTTTTGGAGCAGCAGCTTCTGGTTTTGCGTGAGCTTCTTCCTTGTGCTCTGTAGCAGCAGCTTCATGTCCGTGAGCTTCTCCCTGAGAATCATCAGAATATCTTTCTACTCCTTCTTCAAGTTTCAAAGTACCTTTGTTTCCTCCTTGCGGAACTTTCTTACAGCTTACCGCAACCGTTGCAATCGCTAAACATATAACTAATTTTTTCATATGTAAAATTATTTTTTTTAAAAGGTAATATGAAGCCGCCCTATTTTTAGTCTATTCCGATCATCCAAACAGTAAGCGATTTCATGCTTAAATTTTTGATTGCCCAAAAGTAAGAAATCCTGCTTTTTTCGGCAACATTTTTATACTGATTTTAATATTATTTTCCCTTTTTTGGATTGGGTAAAAATAAGATACTGGTCGCCTCCGTCTTTTAAACCATATTTCTTTTTGATTTCTTCAGGTTTTAGAGGGTAATTTTTTGAAATAATATTAAACTGATCTTTCTTTTTAATGCTTTTAGAATCAACAAGTTCCATTTCAATAATTCTCCCGGGAAAGTTCCCGATTCTTTCATTAGAAGTGTAAAGATGACTGTTGGGATGCAGCTTTTTTACCCCGAATTTCTGTGAAATCAAATTAAAAACCCCAGCCTTCAAAATGGAATGATTGGGAATATAAATATATTTTTCAGGCTCAGAATATTCAGATTGGGCAGTTTCTTCTTCCCCAAAAGTAAAGCTAAAGACAGATTCACTGTGCTCAAGATTCACACAGTGACAAATAATCTTCTCTGTATTTTCGTTGGAAAGAAATACTACGACTTCTTTAACATCATTTTTCAGAGCAATAATATCAATCCTTGAAATCCCATCTAATACTGAAACCAGATATTTAAGATCAATAAGCGGAGATAGCTTAATCACTACCTGATCGGAAATAGACCTTAATTTCGTCTGAATCTCAAGAACGTCCGGAGACAAATCTTCTAACAGAAATACTTTATTTTTTTGCTGGTCTCTTCTTGCCGGATCCAGATAGATAACATCAAAATGTTCCTGATTTTCCTCCAGAAAATCTTCAAGTTTTTTGTTAATGAATCTTGCCTGGCGACCCAAAGTATTCCAATTATGGGTAACAATCTCCAGAAGCTCTGTATTTTGCTCTATTAATGTAACATCGTTAAAGTTTTGAGATAGATAATAGGCATCAATACCAAAACCGCTTGTCAGGTCAATGAATGTATTTCCTTTTAAAATTCCGGATTTGTAAAGGGCTGTTTTTTCAGATGACGACTGCTCCAGATTAAGCTGTGGCGGAAAAAGGATGCCTTCTTTTAAAAGAAATGGAAATTTTCTTTCTGCGACTTGTTTTCCTTTGATCTGCTGTACAATTTCATGCATGGAAACCTCTGGAAATGGAGATTTTTTCAACAGTAATGTATGTAAATCTGTATTCAGATTTGCATTGATGTAGTTTTGAATTTCTTTATTTGATAGTTTATTTCCCACAGATTTCACAAATTGCACAGATTATGATGCTTATTAAATGTTTCCGTTTATTTTTCGAATAATACTTTTATCAATATAATCAGTATTGAAATTAACCAGTATTCCTAATTTCAGTTTGGTTAATTTTAAATAAGTTAACAGTTGCTTGTGATGAACATTAATTATTTCAGGAATTGATTTTATTTCGATGATCACTTTGTCTTCAACAATGATATCCGCAATAAAGCTTGAGTCAATAGAAACTCCTTTAAATGTTATGGGTATTGGAACTTGGGTTTTAACGCATAAACCGTTATTTTTTAATTCAAGTGCCAAGACTTTCTCATAAACTTTTTCCAATAAACCTGGTCCCAACTCATTATATACAGAAAAAATAGATTTCCTGATATAAAAACTTATCTCATTTTCATTCATTTGTGTATAATTTAGTTTCTACAGTTCACCTGTAAAAATCTGTGTCATCTGAGAAATCTGCGGGAACAATACAGTTTATTCAAACATTTCAGCCCAGCGAACGGCTTTTATTTCTTTTTCGTTGTAAAGATCTCCGATAGACTTTTTAACGTCTAATTTAGGGTACAGATTCACTCCGATAAGCTTTATTTTCCCTTCTTCAATCCATTGCTGTTCTTCAATGGCGTGATCATAAATCTTTTTCTGAACAACTCCCTGTTTCAATAGCTCAAGATAGCCTCCTGCTTCTTCTATTTCAACAAATAAAGCCCATGCTTTTTCAGCAAACTGCTGGGTAATATCTTCAACATAATAACTTCCATTAGAAGCATCTTCAAATACATTGATAATACTTTCGTAAGCTAAAACAATCTGTTGCTTGAAAGAGATTTCCTCCGAGTTATCCGTACTTCTGGCTACAAGATAATTATTGGAGAAAACAGCGTCTGCCCCACCGATCATTGCAGAAGCAAGCTCCAGTGTAGAGCGGATCAGGTTGTTTTCATTATCAGAAATGGCTTTATTTCGCAGCGAAGTCTCCGCGAAGATATAAGGAACTTCATCCAGTCCGTACTCTTTTGAAAATTGATTAAAAATGATTTTAAAAGCTCTCAGTTTAGCCATTTCAAAGAAATAGCTTCCTCCTACTGCTATTCTGAAGATCAGTTTATTTAAAATTTCAGCTCCGTAAGCTTCCACTAATTCCTTAGCTTTTGCCAGGGCAATACCAAGCTGCTGATAGATAGCAGCTCCGGCATTCTGATGCAGAGAAATATCAACACAGATGTTTCTTTTAAAGTCTTTTGACAGTAATTCTTTAACCAGCTGATCATCAATATTTCCTTCTTTTTCATTAAAAACATCAATCAATGAAAAATACTGATCTTCTTCTTTAGGACTGATGTGTCCTGCAAGATCTTTATTATTAACAAAAAGAGTTTTCTGATCAAGGTTTTCTACATTCTGATCCAGAATAAATGCAAATACTTCATCTTCTAAACTTTCATGGTATCTTGCTACCAAATGGGTACTTTCTTCCACTCTGGGCAGGTTTACCAAAGGCTTCTGAACCTCCGTATAAAAAGGCTTCACCTCTACTCCTTCCAGATTCTGTTTTTCTAAAACGGGGTAAATATCCTCTGTTTTAAGCTGTTTTTTGACTAGATTTTCCCAGTTTGAAAGTATATCTGTATTTGACATTAGTTTTTTTATTTGTGAATGGTCAATGTGAATTTTTAAATACTCAAAATACATTTCATCATTGACACCATTCTATTCAACTTTATTACTTTTTAGCGACTTTTGTACTGTCTACTACCAGAATGAAGATCTCTTCATTCGGTTTTTTCATAAAATAATTTTCTCTTGCATACTTTTCTTTCTCTGATTTGTTGTTCATCAGTTTTTTATAAAAAGCATCATTTTTCTCATATTCTTTTTTATAATAATCCAGCTGGTCTTCATATTTATGAATCTCACCATTCAGTTCATTAATTACAAGAAATGAGGTTTTATCGAAAAAAATCATCCATACCAAAAACAGACAGATCGTAATGGTATACTTATTCAAAACATATTTCTGGATAAGTTTGAATGTTTCAGATTTCGGCTGAATGTCTTTGATAAGGTTGTTTTCTTCCATTTTTTAATGTTTTTTCAACGAATTTTTAATAACAGTAGTTAAAAAATCAATCGCTACGGAATTCTGCTTCATGTTGGGAATAATAAGATCCGCATCATTTTTAGAAGGTTCAATGAATTCCTGGTGCATTGGTTTCAATGTGGTCTGATAACGGTGTAATACTTCGCTCAGATCTCTTCCTCTTTCCTGAGTATCTCTCCTGATCCTCCTGATCAGTCTTTCATCAGAATCTGCATGAACAAATACTTTCAGATCAAATTCTTTCAGCAATTCTTTGTTGGTAAGAACAAGAATTCCTTCTACTACCAATACATTTTTAGGTTCTACAGTGACATGATCTCCTGTTCTGGAATGCGTAACAAAGCTATAAATCGGCTGTTCAATAGACTCATTGTTTTTTAAAGCTTTTACATGTTTTATCAGTAAGTCAAAGTCTATAGATTTCGGATGGTCATAGTTTAGAGCTTCTCTTTCCGTCAATGTAAGACCCTGGTTGTCGTGATAATAATTATCCTGAGAGAGGATATTCATTCCCTCAATATCAAGCTGCTGAAGTATCTTATCAACAACTGTAGTTTTGCCGGATCCTGTACCACCGGCAATTCCTATTACAAGCATTGTTTTTTTGTTTCTTTATAGTTGGTACAAATATACTATTTTAGATAAAATATGACAATGTAAGAATATTGAGAAATTAAAAGATTAAAGCATTTAAAGATTAAAAGATTTCCCGGAATGTGACGGTTCTTTGTGATCTATTGTTATTACTCGATTTTCACCTCCGGATTTAATAAAAAAATCCGACAAATTATTGTCGGATTTTATTTTATACGATTTCGCTTGTTAATTCGCGCGAAATTAATTTTTCATGCATAGGCTTCAACACATCCATTGAGCCCGTTTTTACGGTACATTTACCTTTGTAGTGAACAAGTATTGTACATTGCTCTGCCTGTTCAAGGCTATGTTTACAGATTTCGATCAGGCAGTCTATTACATAATCAAATGTATGAATATCATCATTATGCAGTACCAGTTTATATACATCATCCGTATCATCCAGAACGAGGACTTCTTCTTCGTACTGACGTTTTGGATTTTCGTAGTCTTTTATGCTGTTGTAAAAATTCATTTTAACTCTTTTAAACTTCTCCGATTTTATCTGCTAAATGATCAATTGCATTAGGTTCCTGATAAACTAGCTCTACCAATTCTACACTTTTATTATTCATTTTCAGAATTTTGAAGTGATAGTCCTCAAGATCAAACTCCTGGTTTTCTTCAGGGATTTCTTCCAGTTCATAAAGGATAAATCCGGCTAATGAGTTGTACTCACTTTCTTCGGAAAGAGGAAGTTTTTTAGGTAAGAACTCATTGATTTCGTCCAGTGGCTGTGTAGCCTGTACCCAATAGGTATTATCTGCTATTTTATCAACGATTTTCTCTTCATCATCTTCTTCATCCTGAATTTCTCCTACCAGTTCTTCAAGAATATCTTCCAGGGTAATAATTCCTTCTGTTCCTCCAAATTCGTCAATAACGATGGCGATATGTTGTTTTTTCAGCTGGAACGTTTTCAGTAAGTCTGAAACTTTTTTACTTTCTACTACGAAAAAGGCATCACGCATTAGATCTTTAAGGTCTTCATGATCCAGATCTCCTTTTCTCTTCACAAATTCTCTTATAATTTCCTTTGTGTAGAAAATTCCGATCACGTTGTCAATAGAATCAATATAAACAGGAATACGGGAATAACCGCTGTCCATAATTTTATTGATGATATCGTTAACATCTTCTTCAAAGTCTATGGAAGTAATATTTTGTCTTGGAACCATGATCTGCTTGGCAGAGTGATCGGTAAAATCAAATGCATTTTTGATGATCTCATAGTTTTCCTCTTCAATTTCTCCACTATCAGCACTTTGTTTTACCAAAAGCTGAAGTTCTTCCGTAGAGTGAATTTCCTGCTCTGAAGCCGGGTGAATTTTAACCAATCTCAAGAATCCGTTTGACATTGAGTTCATCAACCAGATAAATGGTTTGAAAACCGTGTAAAAAACTCTCAACGGAACTGCTGTTGCCATTGTAGTTGCTTCAGATTTTCTGATTGCGATTGATTTTGGAATAAGCTCACCAAATACAATATGCATAATGGTAATCAGCACAAAGCTTGTAACCACCGAAATTGTGGTAATGGTTGTCTGAGTCAAATCAATGCTCAAAGAGGTGAAAATATTTTCAACAATATGATGCAGGGCACTTTCTCCTACCCAACCAAGGGCAAGGGATGCCAATGTAATTCCTAACTGTGTAGCGGAAAGATATTCATCAAGATGTTTGATGATATGTTCTGCCTGTTTAGCCATAGAGTTTCCTTCTGCGGCTTTTAACTGAATTTGTGAGTAACGAACTTTAACAATTGAAAATTCTGCGGCTACGAAAAAGCCATTTAGTAAAACAAGAAATAAGGCCAGCAAAAGCCTGACTATGTCCGAGTCCATTTAGAAGTTGTAAATTTTATTAGCTACAAAGATAGGCAAAATAAAAATAACCTGAATCGGGATAGATTATTTCAATGGAGGATTTTTTCAAAGAAAAAAATGAAGGGATAAGACACGGCTATTTTTGAATAAAAAAAATTAATCGAAGGGTATTCTCAAATCTCTATACAAAAGAGAGTTTTGGGTAACGAACAGCGGTTTTATCCTTATATAAATAAAAAGCACCGATAAATTCGGTGCTTTAATGGTATGTTAAAATAATTCTTTATGAATTTTTCAAAGCTTCTGCTCCAGAAACAATTTCCAGGATTTCGTTGGTAATTGCTGCCTGTCTTGCTTTGTTATAGAAAATCTTAAGATCATTTCTCAAAGCTTCTGCATTATCTGTTGCTTTGTGCATTGCTGTCATTCTCGCTCCGTGCTCAGATGCTACTGAATCAAGGATTGATTTGAAAACCTGCGTTTTGATTGACTTTGGAATCAAGTTATCCAAAATCTCAGCCCTGTTCGGTTCAAAGATATAATCTGTTTCTACCTGTGGCTCTGTATTCTCAGGCATTGAGATGGGAAGAAGTTGTTCTGTTGTTACTTCCTGAGTCGCTGCATTAACGAATTTATTATAAATAACATATACTTCGTCAAATTTACCTTCTCTGAAACTTGTCATTACTCCTTCAGTGATATGAGCAACAGCATCAAAGTTCAGATTATCATAAACAGAACTTCCATTAGCATATACTGAACGGTTTCTTCTTACAGCATCAAATGCTTTTTTACCTACAGGAAGAACTTCGATCTCATATTGAGACTTGTTCTGGAACTGAAGATTAAGCTCTTTTACAATTGAAGAGTTAAAAGCTCCCGCAAGACCTCTGTTTGAAGTAACAGCGATGAAAAGTATTCTTTTAACCTCTCTTTTCTGAGCATATACAGAAATCTGATCAGGATCTGAACTAGAATTTACATTCTGGATAAGTTCCTGTAATTTTTCAGAATATGGTCTTAGCATTACAATTGCATCCTGTGCTTTTTTAAGTTTCGCAGCGGAAACCATTTTCATAGCACGGGTAATCTGCATCGTAGATGAAATTGACGTAATTCTGCCTCGTATTTCTTTTAAGTTTGCCATTAATTTGGGTTCAAAGTTTAAGGTCTAAAGTTTAAGGCTTAAAACATTATATTTTAAACCTTAAACATTGAATTTTTTAGTTGTATTTAGAAGCTAAATCATTAGCAGCCTGCTTAAGAACACTTGTAATATCGTTATCGATTTTTCCAGCCTTAATAGCAGCCATTGTATCAGGGTGCTTAGATCTTAGGAACTCGATATATTCGTTTTGGAATTCTTTGATTTTTCTGATAGGAACGTTTCTCATTAAGTTTTCTGTTCCAGCATATACGATCGCTACCTGACTGTCTACAGGAAGTGGTGCATTTACCGGCTGCTTAAGGATTTCTACGTTTCTTTCTCCTTTAGAGATAACTGCTAAAGTAGAAGCATCAAGGTCAGAACCGAATTTAGCAAACGCTTCTAGTTCTTTATATTGAGCCTGGTCTAATTTAAGAGTACCAGAAACTTTTTTCATTGATTTGATCTGAGCATTACCTCCTACTCTCGATACAGAGATACCTACGTTGATCGCAGGACGAACCCCTGAGTTGAATAGATCAGACTCCAAGAAGATCTGTCCGTCTGTAATAGAGATTACGTTTGTAGGGATATATGCAGAAACGTCACCCGCCTGAGTTTCAATGATTGGAAGGGCAGTTAATGAACCACCTCCTTTCACGATTGGTTTAAGAGACTCTGGCAAATCGTTCATTTGCTTAGCAATGTTATCATCAGCGATTACTTTTGCTGCTCTTTCCAATAGTCTTGAGTGAAGATAGAAAACGTCTCCAGGGTAAGCTTCACGGCCCGGTGGTCTTCTCAATAGTAGAGAAAGCTCACGGTAAGCAACAGCTTGTTTAGATAAATCATCATAAACGATAAGCGCTGGTCTACCAGTATCTCTGAAGAACTCACCGATAGAAGCTCCTGCCATTGCAGAATATACCTGCATTGGAACTGGATCTGATGCGTTAGCTGCAACGATTACCGTATAAGCTAAAGCTCCTTTATCAGAAAGCGTTTTAACGATTTGTGCAACGGTAGATGCTTTCTGACCGATTGCAACATATATACAATATACAGGGTTACCTGCATCAAAAAATTCTCTTTGGTTGATGATCGTATCAATCGCAACAGTAGTTTTACCTGTCTGTCTGTCACCAATGATAAGCTCTCTCTGACCTCTTCCTACAGGAATCATCGCATCAATTGCAACGATACCAGATTGTAAAGGCTCAGTTACAGGCTGTCTGAAGATAACTCCAGGAGCTTTTCTTTCCAATGGCATTTCGTATAAATCCCCAGTAATAGGACCTTTACCATCGATAGGGTTACCAAGAGTATCAACTACTCTTCCTAACATTCCTTCTCCTACTTTGATAGAAGAGATTCTGTTTGTTCTTCTTACTGTATCACCTTCTTTTACTAATTTACTTTCACCAAGTAGAGCAACACCCACGTTGTCTTCTTCAAGGTTAAGTACAATACCTTCTACATCACTAGAAAATTTCACCAACTCTCCGTATTGTACGTTTTCTAACCCGTATACACGAGCAATACCATCACCGATGGTTAAAACTGTACCTACTTCCTCAACGTTTGATTGAGTATCGAAGTTGGCCAATTGCTGTTTTAAGATCGCAGATACTTCTGCCGGATTTATTTCTGCCATTGTATGGTTGTTTTTCTTAATTTAATTGGAAATCTTTTTTAACTTGGTTCAATTTTGTCTTCACAGACGCGTCTACCTGCTGGTCACCTACTCTTAGAACATATCCTCCAAGAATTTCAGGCTTCACATTTACTTTCAGATCAAAGTTTGAATCAGCATTTACAAGATTTGTAGATCTTAAAATCTGGTCAAGGTTCTCTTTTGAAAGCGGAGTTGCTGTAGTAAGTGTTACTCTCTGTACACCACTAAGGTCTTCAACTTTGTTGATGAATTCCTGAGCGATATTTTTCAATTGGGTTTCACGTCCGTGTTTAATCACCAATCTGATCAGATTTTGAGAAGAAACAGATAAACCTTTGAAAATTTCGTTTGCTACTTCTATTTTCTTTTTTGAATCAATGTAAGGAGTCATGAAAAATTTATTTAAGTCCGCAGACTCTTTCATGATCTTCACTACATCTTTCATTTCAGAAAATACAGTAGCCGTTTGACCTGATTCATTGGTAAAATCAAGTAAACCTTGTGCGTATCTTTTAGCTACTTTAGATGTAAGCATTCTTAGTTAAGGTTTGATTTGTTTAAATAATTTTGAACTAATTCGTTTTGAGCTTCGCTGTTGTCTAATTTTTGTTTCAAAATAGACTCAGCAATGTTTACAGATAAAGTACCAATTTGAGTTTTGATGTCTGCCATAGCAGCATTCTTCTCAGCATTGATAGTCTGTTTAGCAGCTTCGATCATTTTGTCTCCTTCAGCTTTAGCAACATCTTTAGCTTCTCCTACGATTCTGTCTTTAATCTCTCTAGCTTCTTTAAGGATAGCATCTCTTTCGATTTTAGCTTCACGAATGATTCTTTCGTTATCCTCTTTTAAAGTTTCCATTTCTTTTCTTGCTAATTTAGCTTGATTAAGAGCGTCAACAATAGATGTTTCTCTGTCATTGATAGACTTTAAAATAGGTTTCCAAGCGAATTTACCTAACAAAAATAATAATGCTAGAAAAATAACAGACTGGATAATAAATAATCCTGATGAAAACTGATGAATTAATTCCATTATATAAATGTATAAATAATTATTACTTTTTTAAAGAACCATTATCTGTAACCAACCGTCACAGATAATGGTCTGATTTTAATTAGTTTACCGCGAATAGAGCAGCAAACGCAACACCTTCTACAAGTGCAGCTGCGATAAGCATAGCTGTTTGGATTTTTCCAGATTGCTCAGGTTGTCTAGCGATAGCTTCAAGAGCAGCAGCTCCGATTTTACCAAGACCGATACCTACACCTAGTACTACGATACCAGCACCTACAATTTTAGGGATTTCCATAATATATAATTTTAAAAAATTTGTTTTACTTTAATTTATAATTTCAATTAGTGAGCAGCATGATGTTCGTGCTCGTGCTCTTCTACTGCCATTCCGATAAACAGAGCTGATAACATCGTAAAGATATAAGCCTGTAGGAATGCTACCAATACTTCTAGTAAATAAATTACCAATGTAAGGAACGGGAATGCAACCCCTGCGATAAAATTCTTAAATACATAGATCAATCCGATCAAACTCATTACTACGATGTGACCTGCCGTCATGTTGGCAAAAAGTCGGATCATCAAAGCGAATGGCTTAGTGATTGTTCCTAACAATTCAATAGGAAGCATAATCAACTTCATTGGAACTGGTACTCCCGGCATCCAGAAGATATGTTTCCAGTAATCTTTATTTGCTGAGAACGTTGTAATCAAATACGTAAGGATAGCAAGGAAGAATGTCATGGTAATATTACCTGTAACATTGATTCCGAAAGGCATTAATCCAAGAACGTTAAGGAAAAGAATAAAGAAGAACACGGTTAATAAATAACCCATAAATCTCTTATACTTATGCCCGATGTTCGGAATAGCAACCTCGTCTCTTACAAAGATGATTAGGGGCTCTAAGAATCTTGCTACACCTGTAGGAACTGCTGATTTCTTATAAGATTTAGCCATTCCAACAAATAATACAAACATAAAGATTGACACTAATAAAATGATCAATACACTTTTTGTAATAGAAAGATCTAAAGGCTTCACGTTAGTTGGATGACCATCTTCACCAAGTGTTAAAGTTCCAGCTGCATCAGTCTTATAGATTTTCTCGTGGTGCAATACATAAAAAGAACCGTCTACTTCAGTAGGCTCTCCGTGCATGAACCCTTCTTTGTTACTCATGAAAGAGTGGAAACCGTTATCATAGATAATAACAGGAAGAGGGAAACCGATGTGGTGACCTTCTTTATCAACCATCAATGTGAAATCATGTGCATCCAACAAGTGATGATCGATGAACTCTTTGTTTTCTTTGCTTACTTTGTCTTTCTCTGAAAGCTCTTGAGCAGGAGCTGCGCCAGCAGTAGCCTCACCGTGCTGTGCAGACACTAAGTTTAATACAAAAATACTGTAGAATAAAACTGCGAATTTCTTAAACATTGATAGGTTTTTTTCGTTGTGCAAAAATATGATATTTTTTCTAGTTTCAATAAATTATTTTACTGTTTTTTATCATGATTAATCAGCTTGATCGCATAGTATGTAAGCAGTGCTGTCAGGACAAAATAAGGCATAATAAAATGAAATTTATAGCCAGGAATCACTTCAAAGTTCAGTTTTTTTCTGATTAAGTACATTAAACCGAATTTTAAAAGGATCAAACCAATAACAGACAATCCTAAAAATTCCGGTGCTACTCTATTGATTAAGATAATAAGGGTGATCATCATCATAAACATGACGCTTAGAAAAAGGTAAAATTTTATGATCACAATTTCATCCAGGTGAAAAACAAATTTCCAAAGAGAAAAATGCACCAGGAATGTCAGAAAGAATAAAATGACAACAAGAATATTGGGATTGATTTTCATTCTATATTTTAATTGATCGCAAAAATAGACTTTTTCTATCGGATTATACTATGATTTGATATTTATCATTTTTCTTGTCTATAATAATATTACGTATATATATAATATTACGTGATCAAACACTTTGGATGTCCTAAAAATTCCTTATTTTTGCAAACCTATAATTTACAATAAATATGTTTAATAGTTTACAGGATAAATTAGACAAGGCATTACATAATATTTCCGGTAGAGGAAAAATTACTGAAATCAATGTAGCGGAAACCGTTAAGGAGATCCGTAGAGCATTGGTAGATGCCGACGTTAACTATAAAGTTGCAAAAGATCTTACAAAAAGAGTTCAGGATAAAGCATTAGGAGAAAACGTTCTTACTTCCCTTACTCCGGGACAATTGATGACAAAAATTGTTCATGATGAATTGGTAGACCTGATGGGAGGTTCTCAGGAAGGAATTAACCTTTCAGGAAAACCCACTGTAATCCTTATTGCGGGTCTTCAGGGTTCTGGTAAGACTACTTTCTCAGGAAAGCTTGCTAATTATTTACAGACAAAAAGAAATAAAAAACCTTTATTGGTAGCATGTGACGTTTACCGTCCTGCAGCGATTGACCAGCTGAAAGTGTTGGGAGGACAGATTAATGTTCCTGTTTTCACGGAAGAAGGTTCTACAAATCCTTCTACGATTGCTGAAAACGCAATCAATTTTGCAAAATCAAACGGTCATGATGTTGTGATTGTGGATACGGCAGGTCGTTTAGCAATTGATGAGCAGATGATGAACGAGATTAAATCTGTTCATTACTTCATTAAACCAGATGAAACACTATTCGTTGTTGACTCTATGACTGGTCAGGATGCGGTGAATACTGCAAAAGCATTCAACGATGCTTTGAACTTTGACGGAGTTGTTTTAACAAAATTAGATGGTGATACAAGAGGAGGAGCTGCATTGACAATCCGTTCTGTTGTTGAAAAGCCAATCAAATTTATCTCTACAGGAGAAAAAATGGAAGCTTTAGATCTTTTCTACCCGGAAAGGATGGCAGACAGAATCCTGGGAATGGGAGACGTTGTTTCCCTAGTAGAAAGAGCTCAGGAGCAGTTTGACGAAGAGGAAGCTAAAAAACTTCACAAGAAAATCGCTAAAAACGAATTCGGTTTTGATGATTTCCTTAAGCAGATCAACCAGATCAAGAAGATGGGTAATATGAAGGATTTGATGGGAATGATTCCGGGAGTAGGAAAAGCCATCAAAGATGTAGAAATCAGTGATGATGCATTCAAACACATTGAAGCCATCATTTATTCTATGACTCCTGAAGAAAGAAGAAGACCTTCTATCATCAATACTCAGAGAAAAGGCAGAATTGCTAAAGGTGCCGGAAGAAAAGTGGAAGATGTGAATCAACTGATGAAACAATTCGAGCAGATGGGTAAAATGATGAAGATGATGCAGGGACCACAAGGAAAGCAAATGATGCAGATGATGAGCAAAATGCCGAATATGCCTGGAATGGGTGGAATGTTTGGAAAATAAGAAAGAAAAAATCATTCATAAAAAAACTCTCAGGAATTCTGAGAGTTTTTTGTTTTTATAAGAATATTTGTTTATTTAAACTTGTACCCTATTCCTAATTGGAAGAAATTCATTTTTAAAGTCTCTCCATCTACAGGATTTTTAATCATATTCGTTAAGCCAAAGCTGTAGCGTGCATCTACGAATAATCCTTTATGAATATTGTAATCAGCTCCTAGGAATAAACCAAAATCTGTAGATTTTAAACCATT
Organism: Chryseobacterium culicis; assembly: GCF_002979755.1. NCBI lineage: Bacteria > Pseudomonadati > Bacteroidota > Flavobacteriia > Flavobacteriales > Weeksellaceae > Chryseobacterium > Chryseobacterium culicis. The sequence continues at coordinate 989,997 of NZ_PCPP01000001.1, forward strand.
ATTCAGCTCTCTTTCCAAATAGCGTTCTCCTTCTTTAAGTCCGGAAGGATCTACCATACCAGCATTAGGACCACTTACTTCAAATTTTGCTTTATTATTCGTTTTAAAGCTCACATATGGACCTGCATAAATTCCCAGTTCCGGAGTTGCATAATATCTTGCAGATACAGGAATAACAATTCTGTTAAGGTTCATCTTTTCAGTTAAGGTAATACCTGTACCCGGTATTCCAACTTCAGCTTTTCCGCCAAGATTGGCATATTCTACCTCTCCCTGAACAGCAAACTTATTATTGAATTTATGCTCAACCAAGCCTCCGATATAAAACCCTGACTTGGATTTTAAACTTGCTTCGAATCCACCAAATTCAAAATCACCCTCACTGGAATTCAATTTTGATAATGCATAACCAGCTTTTAAACCGAATGTAGTTTGCGCATTTAAACCTGCAAATAAAGCGATTGCAGACGCTAATAAAATTTTTTTCATGATTATTAAATAGTTTTATAGTAAAGAAGTCCTAAGATAACAATCTCAGGACTAATTCATCTATTTTATTTATTATTTTGCAAATACATATTTAACTCCAAAAGTCACGGAAGTTAAACTGATCCCGAATTTGTAATCATCAGCTCTTCTTGCTCCGTCAATATCTCTTTTGTAAGTATTGTACCCGAACTCTCCTATTGTAGCTTCAATTGACCAGTTCTTCGTCACGAAATAATCCAGACCCGGCTTGATATTCACTCCAATATTGGTATAGTTATTTTTTTGTGTAAACGGAGCGGAAAGTATAGGATCTCCACCGTCACCTTCACTGTTAAAATCTACTTTTTCCTTTCCAAATTCCAACGGAACCTGTAATTGTCCAAAGATGTATAATTTATCGGATAAAGTCCAGTATTTTCTCACGAATGGAGCAACAACAAATGCATTATCAGTATCTTTAATCTCAACGGTATTAAGAAATCCAGGACTACTTACTTTATATTTTGTAACGGCATTTTTATAGCCTATACCAAGTCCTACTGCTAAGTTGTTATTAACGAAATAACCCACTGTAGGAAGGATTCTGATCACATCATCCTTTCTCTTGGTTTCAAATTCATTTTTCTCACTGTGATAATATCCTACCTGACCTGAAAGATAAGAAGTTCCTTTTGCAATCTGTGCATTTGACAAACCGAAAAGCGCAACAGCGCCCATCAATACGATTCTTTTCATGATTATATTAGTTTTCTATAAAAAAAAGCCCTAAGAGTTTCTCAGGGCTTTCTTGCTATATGCTTTGTTTATTATTTTGCAAATACATATTTAACTCCGAAAGTTACAGAAGATAAATTCAATCCGAAGTTATAGTTGTTTGTAGCATCACCATCTTTTGGCTTGTAGTTGCTATAACCGAACTCACCGATAGTAGCTTCGATAGACCAGTTTTTGTTTAAGAAATAATCTAAACCTGGCTTCACAGTAACACCGATTTTAGTGTATTTAGCTTCAGTAGAAGTAGAGTTTGTAACAACTGTATTTCCAGAAGTAGCTACAGAGTTAGTTTCAGTTTCAGTTTTTCCAAACTGCATTGGCACTGCTAATTGTCCGAAGAAATATAACTTGTCAGATAAAGTCCAGTATTTTCTTACGAATGGAGCAACAACAAAAGCTGGAGTTTTAACGATGCTTTCGTTCACAACTGTAGTGTTTCCTAAAGTTGCAGTAGTAGTTGCTGTATTTTTTTCAGTTTGGTAACCAATTCCTAATCCAACTGCTAAGTTAGTGTTTACGAAATATCCAACTGTAGGTAATACGTTGAAGTTTTCTTTTTTAAGATTACCGTTGTTAGATTCTTCTTGAGAATAACCAACAGATCCTGATAAATATGTAGTTCCTTTAGCAATCTGTGCGTTTGATAAACCGAAAAGTGCAACAGCACCCGCTAATAATATTTTTTTCATTTTAAAAAATTTTAATACTTTCTGAGGGCAAATTTACAGTGGTCCCCACTAATATTAAAATTTGTTAATGTGATTAATATCATTGTTAAAATTTAGAGTTTTGTAAAAATAAATCCTAATCCAGAGAGGTTATTAAGTTTTTCACAAGATTATGAATAAAAAAATCACTTTTTTTCAACAAGAGACAAATATATTTAATTTTTTAAATTTTGTGTTTTTTTGCAAAACCCCATGAATTCTGGAAAAATGCTAAAATAAATTAACCTAAACTATTAATTTTAAAGTTATTAACTCTTAAAATTTAAACAAATGTTTATTATTTAAATTACTTTTTGTATTTTTCTAATCGCTGTAGATTCTCTATATCAAAGATTTCTGACAAAGGATTCGTACAGCGTTTTTATAAGCTATCAAAAAAAACTCCGGCCTTCGGCCGGAGTTTTCATATGCAATTGCTTTTCTTATTTCAAAAAGAAATTATAACCAATGTTAACAGCTCCTACATTCCAGCTATAGCTTCCCCATCCTGGAAGGTCACGCTTATTGCTGATAGATTGATACCCGATGTACAACTCTCCTTTAGACATTTGATATCCAAATTTAGGCTGTGCATAGAAACCACCATCTACACCATCTTTTGTAGAAATACCATATCCAAGGTCTAATCCTACAAAGATAGGAGCTCCTTTAAATCTATATTTCCCTGAAACAGCTACAGGAACAAATCCAAAATCATCAAAGTGATCTTTTCCGAAGAAATGAGAATATCCTGTGGTTACCCCAAGGTCAAGACCTTTAGCAATATTCCACATATAAGCTGCATCCACTCCTAATGTAAACGAAGATACATCACTTGCATCAGATACAGGAACACCAATGTGTCCACCGATTTTAAAACCTTCCTGCGCTTGGGCAGCACCTCCTAAAAGTGCAAAAGCACCTAGTAATAATAGTTTTTTCATTTTTTTAGTAGCTTTGAATTACCCTGCAAAAATACTAATTATTTTTCATCATAAAGAGAGTTTAGATGAATGAGCCATGGTACAACAAAAAATCAGGACAAAAATTGCCCTGATTTTATTATTATTTCTTTATAAAATTTTCAGAATTAGTTTCCTCCGAATTTGAAACCTACTCCCACCTGAGCAAAGCTGTTTTTCACAGATCCTCCGCTGTTGTCGTTAGATAGGTTGGATACTCCTAAACTGTATCTTGCATCAAAGAAAAGTCCGTTTTCCAACATATATTCCACCCCTAAGAAAGGAGCAAGGTTAAGGGATTTGATATCTTTTTTAATATCTACGTCGCCACCTTCGCCTTCCATTTCTACATCAAGGAAATCTGATCCGATTACCGTCTTTTGCTTAGCAGTAAGGATAAGACCTACGTTAACACCTGCCGCTACCGAGAAACCTTCTGTAATGAAATATTTTGCAGAAACAGGAATTAAAAGCGTTCCAAAAGTAATCTTAGTCGACTCACCAAAATACATTCCTCCGGCATTTACTCCATCAATTTTTTCTTTAGCTCCAAGTGGTGAGTATAAAACCTCTCCCTGAACAGCAAAGTTATCATTGAATTTGTACTCAGCCATTCCACCGATATAGAAGGTATATTTAGCAGACATTTTTCTTCCGTCAAGATCGTCTTGCTTATCATCCAGTTTAATAGTTGACATTGCGAAACCAGCTTTTGGACCAAATCGAAATTCCTGTGCATTTGCGGAAATTCCCATAACAGCGACTGCTGCCATAAGTAAAAGTTTTTTCATGTTTAATTAGTTTTTACATTTAAGGTCTGCAAAACTAATTATTTTTTTCAAATTAACAAATTTTAACTAACCAATTTAAGGTTAATAAAAGGTTAATAGAAACTTTCACTTATTTTCAACTAGTCGTTCCTCAATCTTTTATCTTCATCATTATAAGCAAGAATAATTTTTCTTACCACCGGGTGTCTTACTACATCCTCTTCTGTAAGATGCACAAACCCGATCTCCTTCACTCCATGTAAAATCCTCATTGCTTCTTTCAGCCCGGATTGTTGTTTTGGCGGTAAATCAACCTGGCTCGGATCTCCTGTGATAATAAATTTAGCATTCATCCCCATTCTGGTAAGAAACATTTTCATTTGCGCATGGGTTGTATTTTGTGCTTCATCAAGAATCACAAAAGCATCATCAAGCGTACGTCCTCTCATGAAAGCCAATGGTGCTACCTCAATTACTTTTTTCTCCATGAAACCTTCCAGTTTTTCATGCGGAATCATATCACGAAGTGCATCGTATAAAGGCTGTAAATATGGATCCAGCTTTTCTTTAAGGTCACCCGGCAGGAATCCCAAACTCTCCCCTGCTTCTACAGCTGGTCTTGTCAGGATAATTCTTTTTACTTCCTTATCCCTCAAAGCTCTTGCAGCCAATGCTACACTGGTATATGTTTTTCCGGTTCCGGCAGGGCCAATAGCAAAAACCATGTCCTTTTTCTCTGTTTCCTTTACCAGCTTTTTAAGATTGGTCGTCTTGGCCTTAATTACCTTTCCATTGACACCTTTTACAATAATATCCTGGTCAAATACCAGTTGTTTCTCATTTTCGTCTTTAATATTCAATATATTTTCAACGTCTTTCAGTCCTATTGAATTGTTTTTAGAGATAAAACTGACAATATCATCCAGTTTTTGTTTCAGTATGTCTAAAGCTTCCTGATTCCCCATGGCAAAGACGAAATGATCTCTTCCTGTAATTTTAATGGTGGGAAAGCTTGATTTTATTAAGTTGAAATATTGGTTATTAACTCCATAGAAGATTTTCGCATCGATATCTTCCAAATCATATGTTAATTCAAACATGCAGTATTTTTATTTTTAGATTTTAAAATTAAAGCTTTTTTTCAAATTTATATCAAATTCTTTTCAACAATCTTTCGGGCTTTCTTTTTATTTTAAATAACTTTGCAATACTACACTATTCTATAAATTGCTCATGTCAATTATTACCCTTACTTCGGATTTCGGAAATTTAGATTACAGAGTTGCCGCTGTGAAAGGCAAAATTCTGTCTCTAAACCCTGAGGTTAATATTATTGATATAACCCACGACATCCAGGCATTCAACCTTATACAGACTTCGTATATTGTAAGAAATGCCTATAAATATTTTCCTAAAGGAAGCATTCACATTCTTTCTGTAGACAGTTTTTATAACAAATCCAGAAAGAATATCATTTATAAAGCTGACGGATCCTACTTCCTTGCTGCAGACAACGGCCTTTTAAGCCTGATATTTTTTGATATTAAGCCTGAGGCAATCTATGAGCTTACATTGAACAACCGTTTTGATGATATCATCGACTTTACTTCTACAGACATTTTTGTTCCTGCTGCAGTGCATCTTGCCAACGGCGGACTTCCTGAGGTGATAGGACGAAAAATACAATCAGCAAAACAATTGATGTTCCCAAGAGCGGTTTATAACGAATCAGAAGGAATGATCATTGGAGAAGTCACTTATATTGATAATTTCGGAAATATAATATCAAATATCAACAAAGATTTTTTTGAAAATATCAGTAAAGGCTATACCGGTTTTACCATAAAATTCAGAAATCTAAGCCTTTCACGAGTATTTTCAAGCCATACAGAAGTGGTTTCAGACTGGGAAAGGGAGACAGAATTCCATGGGCAGTCTGCGGCAATCTTCAATGATAGTCAGTTATTAGAGCTTACCATCTATAAAGGAAGCAAGAAAAACGGTGCTAAAAGCCTGTTTGGATTGAATGTAGGTGAAAATATTTATATCGAATTCAGCTAAGATTATATATTTCTTAAAAAAACCGATTTTTTTTATATATTTGTCAAAATCTAAAAATCAAAAATGGCAGAATACAAATTATTGCTTCCTTCCATGGGAGAAGGTGTTATGGAAGCGACAATTATCACTTGGTTATTCAATGAAGGTGATAACGTAAAGGAGGATGACTCCGTAGTAGAAATTGCAACAGATAAAGTAGATTCAGACGTACCGACACCAGTTTCGGGGAAAATTGTAAAAATTTTAAAGCAAAAAGATGAAGTTGCAAAAGTAGGTGAAGCCATTGCTATTTTAGAAATTGAAGGAGAAGGCACAGCTTCAGAAGAAGTAAAAACTGAAACTCCGGCGGCTACTCCGGATGCTGACACTTTAAAAGCGATTGAAGAGCCTTTACAAACAGTGGCTGCTTCAAACGTAGAATTCTCAGGAGATCTTTATTTATCTCCACTTGTAAAATCTATCGCACAACAGGAAAAAATTTCTGAAACTGAACTAAAATCTATCAAAGGAAGCGGTTTAGAAGGAAGAATTACCAAAGAAGATATATTAGCTTATGTTGCTAACAGAGGAAGTCAGCCGGCTCAGCAGGCGGCACCTGTACAAGCAGCTTCTACTCCAAAACCAGCAGTATCTGCACCAGCAGCTACAATTCCGGTAAGTGCAGGTGATGAGATCATTCCAATGGACAGAATGAGAAAGATCATCGCTGAAAACATGGTAAAAGCAAAACAAATTGCTCCACACGTTACTTCTTTCATTGAAACAGACGTTACCAATGTTGTAAAATGGAGAAATAAAAACAAAGCAGTATTCGAAAAACGTGAAGGTGAAAAACTGACTTTCATGCCGATTTTCGTAAAAGCTGTTGTGAAAGCAATCCAGGATTTCCCAATGATCAATGTTTCTGTAAATGGTGAAAACATCATCAAAAAGAAAAACATCAACATCGGTATGGCTACTGCCCTTCCGGATGGAAACCTTATTGTTCCTGTAATTAAAAATGCTGATCAGTTATCACTTTCTGGTCTTGCAAAAGCCATCAACGATTTAGCTTACAGAGCAAGAAACAAAAAATTAAGACCTGAAGATACTCAGGGAGCGACCTATACAATTTCTAACGTTGGAAGTTTTGGAAACCTTATGGGTACCCCAATCATTCCTCAGCCTCAGGTAGCTATTTTAGCGATCGGAGCTATCGTTAAGAAGCCTGCAGTTCTTGAAACAGCGGATGGTGATGTAATCGCCATCAGAAACTTAATGTTCATGTCTCACTCTTATGACCACAGAGTGGTAGATGGTTCTCTGGGTGGAATGATGCTGAAGCATGTTCACGACTACCTTGAAAACTGGGATCTGAACACAGAAATATAAGTAATGAGCAATCAGCAATAAGTAATTTTGCCGATTTTACATACTAAACCTCCGATTTTCGGAGGTTTTTTATTTTTTATTCTTTAAATTTTACAAAATTTCAAAAGCACAAACATCACATGAAATAAATTTAAATTACACAATAAAAACACAAATTAATTATCAAATCTTTAATTAAATAAACCCAATACTTTATTATCAAAACTTTTTTGGAAGTTCTATTTATTAGCATTATTTTTAAACAAATAATACACAATAATGGATCCTGACTACAGAAAATACGATATCACAAGATTTTTTGATTTCACAGAGGAAGATGAAAAATTAATTACCAGCGTATATGATCGGCTTTCTGAGTCATATTCTGTTTCAGTGGTGGATAGTAAAGATTCTCCCTATGAAACATTCAGTTCTCATGATATGTATCCGTTATTTATCCCACAAATTTGTTATTTAGTACAAGGACAGGATCAAAACAGTTCTTTCTATCTTTTTATCGTCAGTAAGGTGGGAATAAATTCCAAAGGCGGACATTTAGCCCGTAAATATGATACCCTACAACTTTGGGGACTCAAAAATCTGGAGGATGATTTTGGATATATCTCTATCAATAAAAAGAAACTAATGGATAAAGTTGCGGGAATCTTCAGCAGTTTTACTATCAATTTTACAGATCGTGAGTTTAATGATTTTTATGTAGTGGGAAATGATAAATTTAAAATCATGAATTTTTTAACTCCAAAGAGAAAAGAAACAATAAAAATTTTTCCGAATGAAGATTTTAAACTTGAAGTCAGAAATGCTATTTTGAGTTTCGGAATCCCGGAATCCCTTACCGTTGAAAACACTGAAATGATCTCAAAGTTTTTAGAAAAAATATAAAATCTGCAAAAAACACGTATTTTTACCTCTCTAAATTAACAAATGCTGAAAATTTTCATCCTTATAAAGAAATCCCTTAAAAATTCCTTCGACAATATCAGGAATGAGCAGCTGAAGCACAATCTCCTTCAGGCTATTCCTTTTTGGATAGGATCTGTGATTACAGGTTTTTTTGCCGTTATGTATGCACAGGTATTTGCCTGGGGTGAACATTTGATGAATTTTATTTTTGACTGGCATGCATGGATGATTTTCATTATTGCTCCTGTCGGATTTGTACTCTCCTGGTGGCTGGTGAAAGAATTTGCACCCAATGCTAAAGGAAGTGGTATTCCACAGGTGATGGCCGCTGTAGAACTTGCTAATCCGAAAGAACACCGTAAAATCAGAAATCTTTTAAGCATTAAAATCATTTTTTTTAAAATCCTTTCTTCTGTCATTCTGGTCATCGGTGGAGGCGCTGTGGGGCGTGAAGGACCTACCATTCAGATTGCAGGCTCTGTTTTCAGAAAAGTCAATGAATATCTTCCGGAATGGTGGCCGAAAATTTCCAAGAAAAATATGATTATGACAGGAGCAGCAGCCGGGCTTGCAGCTGCGTTCAATACTCCGCTTGGTGGAATTGTTTTCGCTGTGGAAGAACTGTCAAAAACCCATATCAATTATTTTAAAACAGCTTTATTTACGGCTGTAATTATTGCCGGCCTTACCGCACAAACCTTGGCGGGATCTTATTTATATCTGGGATATCCTAAAACCAATGATGTTTCTTTAATGGTTATGCTTCCCATTATACTTGTGGCAGCCACTGCTGGCATCCTTGCCAGTCAGCTCTCCGTGGTTATGCTTAAACTCAATAGCTGGAAAAAGAAAAAACTGAAAACCGATAAATCGAATGTGATATTCCTGATTATTTGCGCATTGATTATTGCTTCAATCGCTTATTTCATCAACAGGGAAATTTTGGGTTCGGGAAAAGAAATCATGGAACGGGTTCTTTTTACCAAAGACAAGCATGAAGACTGGTACGTCCCTATCTTAAGAATGCTTGGCCCTGCCCTTTCATTCACTTCAGGAGGTGCTGGCGGAATTTTCGCTCCGGCTCTTTCTGCGGGTGCCAGTATAGGTTCTGTTATTTCGGGAGCAATTCATTTAACTCCTAACGAAACGAATGTTGTCGTTCTGGCCGGAATGGTGGCCTTTCTTACCGGAATTACCAGAGCCCCTTTTACTTCAGCAATTATTGTTCTGGAAATGACGGACAGGCATTCATTAATTTTCCATCTGATGCTTGCAGGAATGGTATCTTCTATTGCTTCTATTCTGGTGAGCAGACATTCTCTGTATGATGTATTGAAGGTGAATTTTTTAACAGAATTAAGAGGAAAAGATTCATAATAAGACCATCTGTCTTAAAAAGCATCCGTATCAATTGTGGAATGAGAATATATTTTCGCTCAATTTTCGCCAGTACTCTTGCATATAAGAAATATATTTTCTACTTTTGCACCTCGAAATAATTAACAAATTCATTTAACATTATGAACAATTACGAAACTGTTTTCATTTTAACTCCCGTTCTATCTGAGTCGCAGGTAGAGGAAGCAGTGAACAAGTATGTAGATCTTATCAAAGAAAAGAACTGCGAAATCGTTGCTAAAGAAAACTGGGGATTAAAAAAATTAGCTTACCCAATCCAATTGAAAAAGAATGGGTTCTATACTTTAATCGAATTTAAAGGAGAAGGTACTGTAGTAGCTGACTTAGAATTAGCATTCAAACGTGACGAGAGAGTAATCCGTTACCTTACTACAAAACTTGACAAGCATGCTATTGAGTACGCTGTAACAAGAAGAGCTAAAGTAAAAGCAGCTAAAGCTTAATTATTAACCCTATTTTTTAAAAAAGACAAGACATGGCAATAGATGAAATGGCTAAACAAGCCTCTGCAGGAGGAGAATCAGAAGTAAAATTCCTTACTCCACTTGATATCAATACAAAATCTGAAAAGAAATATTGTAGATTCAAAAAATACGGAATTAAGCACGTTGACTACAAAGATGCTGATTTCTTATTACAATTTGTAAACGAGCAAGGTAAAATCTTACCAAGAAGATACACTGGAACTTCTTTAAAATACCAAAGAAAAGTTTCTGCTGCTATCAAAAGAGCAAGACACCTTTCTTTACTACCTTACGTAGCTGACTTATTGAAATAAGACAAAAAATAAATAAAAGAAGAGAGCAATCTCTTCTTTTGTTGCTGAATAAATAATTAATTCTAACTTGATTTTAGAACATTCTAAAATCTTAAAAAAGGACAACAACAATGGATATCATCCTAAAACAAGACGTAGAAAACTTAGGACTTGAGTTTGATACAGTAAGCGTAAAGCCAGGTTATGCTAGAAACTTCTTAATTCCTCAAGGAATTGCTCTTTTAGCTACACCTAAAAACAAAGCTGCTCTAGAGGCTACTTTAGAAGCTAGAAAAGAAGAAGAAGCTAAATTAATCGCTGCTGCTAACGCTGTAGTTGAGCAATTGAAGAAAACTTCTATCACTATTCCTGCAAAAGTAGGTTCTGGTGACAAATTATTCGGATCTATCAACAATGCAGATCTTTCTGCTGCTCTTGAGAAAGCTGGAGTTTCTGTAGAGAAGAAATATATCAAAATCCCAGGGAACACTATTAAGAGAACTGGTAAAGTAACTGCAAACATCAGACTACACAGAAACGTTGAGTACAATTTCGAATTCGATATCGTATCTGACGCTCCAGTTGTAGCTGCACCAGCTGCTAAAAAAGAAGAAGTTAAATCTGAAGAAGCTTAATCTAAGCAACTGAGATTTTCTCACAATACAAAACCACTTCAATTTATTGAGGTGGTTTTTTTATTGAACTACCCCGTCTTTTTGCTAAGCAAAAATCCACCCCTTCAGGGAAGGGGAATGTAGGTAATCTTAACTGATATTACTCGTTAAATTAGCTTTTTCACAACCTTACATGTAAGAGAACAGCCGAGAAAACTTACCCTACATTATAAAACCCGTTACCTCGTAACAAGCACCCTTTAACCCAACTCTCAACACCCTCAAAGTCTAAAATACTCCTACTCACTACTTATCTCCTCTCAGTTTATGCTGATATTCCGTAGGGGCAATACCGATTACTTTTTTGAAAATATTGCTGAAAGACGACAGGCTGTTGTAGCCTACCATCATGGCGATTTCGTACATATTATATTTTCCTTCCAGCATCAGTTCAAGAGAGCGGGTAATTCTCAAAGCTCTCAGAAACCGAATGTAATTCATGCCCAGAATTTCTTTAAATTTCCTTGAAAGGGTTCTTGTACTCATTCCGAATTCTTTGGCCGTAGATTCGATGGTAAGAGGCTTTTCAAGGTTAGCATGAATGTATCGTGCAATCTTTAATAATGTTTCATCTTTAGGAAAAGGATGCTGTATGGGAAACGCCAGATGTTTATGTTTTTTTTCTTGTAAAACGCCTTTAAGTGCTTTGAGGAAAAAATATTTAGACGTATCATTTTTTGTGATTTTCCCATCCCATTCTTTAGTGTACAAAATCATCTCCCGAAGCAAATTATTCACAGAATAAATGTTGACTTCATCAAAAAAGACACTTTCATTTTCTTCTTTCCTGAAATAAAAATTATACAAATCAACCTTTGGACTGGTAGAAAAAATATAATGAGGTGTTCCTGCGGGAATCCACATAAAGCATCTTGCAGGCAGATACCAGTGCTTCTGATCTGTAAAGACATGTACAATACCACCTTCTGCGTATACTAATTGTGCAGAACTGTGATAATGAATCTCCGTAGTTACATTTCCGGTAAGGACATGATAAACGTAAAATTCAGTATCATCTTCTTCTACTTCTTTAAAATGGCTGTTGTTCATCCCATAAAGGTAAGAAGAATTTTCAAAATGGCGTAAATGAGCAAATCTTTTTCTGTTTTCACAAATAGAGTCTGTTCCTACTCATCGTAACTTTGCTGCATCAAAATCATTTTAGCAAAAATCCTTTAATTAATTTATGAATATCATATTTAACGCATGCCGATATCTGTGCATTGCGTTGTGCTTATTATTGAGCAACTTTTCACATTCACAGATGATAGACTACCAACATCTTGGCTTACAGCAAGCTGTAGAGATTGGTCTGAAAAACAACAAAAGCATACAGATAAGTCATCTAAAACAGGAAATGTCAGCTACCAAAGAGAAAGATCTCAAAATGGAAAAACTTCCGGACATTGAGTTTCATACAAGCTACACCCAGGTAACCAACTTGTTTCAACATCAGAACGGGGTATTTAATAAAGCTACAAAGTATGATGCCATCAATGGAATGTATGATTTTACATTATCCGCTTCCATTCCGGTATACATGGGTGGCAAAATAAAAAATACAGAGAAAAAAGCAGCTATTGATACTGAAATTTCAGCTTTAAAAACTCATCTGGATGAGAGACAACTTAAAATGGAAATCATTACCGCTTTTCTGCAGATCCATCATTTAAAAGAGCAACAAAGTCTCATCAATGATAAGATGAAAGAGGACTCTGTCAATATCAAACAGGTAAAAGCTCTGAAAGCGAATGGTGTTGTAACGGTAAATGAAGTGTTAAGAACTTCACTGCAGCTTTCTAATCACAAAATGAGCTGGACGGAACTGGATAACGATATTCAGATTGCAGAACACAAACTGAAAACAATTCTTTCCCTTCCGGAAAATCAGGAAATGCATGTGAATACGGAGGATCTTATCTCGGATAATGCAGCAATCCCTTATGTAGATGAACTTACAGAAACAGCTTTAAACAAGAATGAATCTGTAGAAATCACGCATAAAAATCTCTCATTGAAGGAACTGGATCAAAAAATTATTAAAGCCAATTATTTGCCCAAAATTACAGCGGGTGGAGAATATTTCTTAAAGTATCCGAATATGATGTTTTTTCCACCTGAGCCGTATGCTTACCGATTGGGAATGGTTGGAGTAAACCTTACCTATCCTATTGAAAATCTGTATAAAAATAAATACAAAATGCAGGAAGGAAAGGAAAATATTGATCTGGCAAAGCTTCAGATAGAGGAAAATGAAGAAAAGATCAGACACAATGTATATGAAGCTTACAAAAAGTTTGAGGAAACAGACCAGAAGGTTACCATTGCTGAAGAAGCCATTAACCAGGCTAAAGAAAACTACCGTATTGTAAGAACAAAATATGCCAATAAGCTGAGCCTTATCACCGAATTGATTGATGCAGACAATACCTATCTGGAAGCTGAATCTAATCTTATTTCCGTAAAAATTAACAGACAACTTAAATATTATCAACTCCAATATACGATTGGAAACTTATAAAAACTATGGCACAGAAACAATTGACACAAAAGGAAAAAAGAATCAACAAGTCTATTACTTTACTGGCCTGGATCCTGATTATAAGCGGAATCACAGGAATGGTAAGTTTCTATCTTTTTTCGAGAAAAAATGTGACTACGAATGATGCACAGATTGAACAATATATCACGCCTGTATCCAGTAAGGTTTCAGGATTTATCAAAACAATACGATTCAATGAAAATCAGTTTGTCCATAAAGGAGATACATTAATTGTCATAGACAACAGAGAGTTTGTAAATCAGGTACACATGGCAGAAGCCAACCTTCATGCCAATACGGCAACAATCAGCACTATCGAAAGTGGTGTCAGCACTAAAGAAAGTGATACCAAAATCATTGATGCTAAAATTGCTTCCGCAAAAATTGACATCTGGAAAACGGAACAGGATTATAAAAGATACAAAAACCTTTTAACAGAAGATGCAGCAACAGAACAGGAGTTTGAGAATGTGAAAGCTTCTTATGAACAATCAAAGGCTAATCTTTTAGCATTGGAGCAGCAAAAAATTGCAGTAAGAGCCGGAGCAAATGAACAACAGACTAAAGTTGCCCCTGTGAAGAGCCAAATCCAGCAGAGCTCTGCAAGCCTTAATAATGCTCAACTTTATCTTTCTTATACGGTAATCACCGCTCCTTATGATGGATGGGTAGGAAAAAAGACCATTCAGGAAGGACAACTGATCAAAGAAGGCCAGGCTCTGGTACAGATGGTCAGCAAAGAAAAATGGATTATTGCCAATTACAAAGAAACGCAACTTGGACAGATAGATCAGAGCCAGGAAGTAATTATTACTGCAGATGCCTATCCCAATGTTGAGTTTAAAGGAAAAATACTTTCCGTTTCTCCTGCATCAGGATCACAGTTTTCATTAGTAAAACCGGATAATGCAACCGGAAACTTTGTAAAAATTGAACAGAGATTTCCAGTAAAAATCATTCTTGATCAAAATAAAGACAACGAAAAACTACTTTCCGGAATGAATGTTCTGGTCAGTGCGAAGAAGATATGAGTTTGAGTGTCGGAGAATATTAGAGTATTAGAGTATTAGAGTATTAGAGTACTAGAGTACTAGAGTACTAGAGTACTAGAGTACTAGAGTACAAAATTATTCAATTGAAAATTGCCTTCCAGTCAACACCTTTCAGACTTTACCATTAAATTATTTTTTTAGCGAAAAGACAAACTGCGAAATAGCGAATCTGCAAATTTTTTCTTAAGCATATTTGCCATTTTACCTTTTACTTGTTTAACACCTTTGCCTTTTGTCTTTTCGCTTTTTCACTCTCAAAAAATTATGCAGCACAATACAGTTTATCATAAATGGGTACCACAATGGCTGAAGCTGCCTCTTCTGATATTGGCATTGTTTCCCCACCTGATGTTGTTGTCGCTTTTACATTCGAACAGCGCCTTCACATCTTCTTTTATGGATGTTGATTCAGACGACATCCAGTATTTAATGATTTTGATGTATGGGACATTTGTGGTTACCCTTTTAGTTTTACAGCGGTTTATGGCCTACTTCAGTGTTAAATATTATGTATTGCTGATGGCCTCTATTTCTGTAATTATTCTTTATGTTTTATCCGTCACCCATGATTATCATGTAATATTGGTAATCCGTTTTTTGGAAGGGATTTTCGGGTTACTGGAAGGCGCTATTTTTCTTCCTCTGATTATTGCAGAATTAAAAACAAGACACGCCAAGGTTTTGGCTTATCTCTTTATGTATACCATTATGCTGACCGGAGGAACAATAACCACATCCCTTTTAAAATCCAGTATTGAAGATTACAATTTCCAGCATATGATCCTGATGATGGTGTATTTTCATGTATTTGTACTGATCATTGGTATTGCGTTATTCAACAAAAACAGATTCTTTCCTAAAAAACCTTTGTACCAATTAGATATCACCAGCTGGTTTTTACTCTGGGTATGTCTGCAGGCTGGCGGCTATGCCATCATCTATGGTAAAAGACTGATGTGGTTTGAATCTGATACCATTATCATGTGTCTGTTTATATTCCTTCTTTCAGGAGGGTTATTTATGCTTAAACAAAGAAATTCAAAAAGGCCATTATTTCATTTTGAAGTTTTCAGTTCCAAAAATGTGATTGCAGGAATGATTCTGTTTTTCATTTTTTATCTGATTCGTTCGGGATTGAATAATGTATACAGCATCATGGCTACAGTATGGAAATGGCCATGGGATTATATAGTGAACATCCAGTACTGGAATGTGGCAGGAACTCTTTTGGGGATATTATTATCAGGGATCTGCCTTGTTCGCGGAGTCTCTTCAAGGATTGTTTTCTTTACAGGATTTCTGCTACTTGCCATTGATTGTGCATGGTTTACTTATACTTTTTATCCAGACACTACCCTTTCCACGATCTGTCCACCTTTATTTCTGCAGGGTGTTGCTCAGGGATTATTGTTTACTCCGCTTGTATTCTTTTTAATTTCAGGAACTCCTGAAGAATATGTTTCCAACGCAACAGCTTTGGGAACGACAACCCGTTTCTGGACAACCGCTATCGGATATGCTTTGATGCAGAACCTGATGCTTTTTTTAACCTTAAAACATTCTGATACACTCAGTGCGAATCTTACAGATACCAATCCCGTTTTTTACACTCAGTGGAACCAACTTTTTGGCAGTACGATGTCCAGACTTTCTGTCAATGATTCTCTCTCTGTTACAACAGGAGCTTTTAAGGCTAAAATTACAGCACAATCTATCCTTCTTTCCAATATGGAAATTTTTACAGGATTGTTCTGGCTGGCGTTAATTACTGCCATCTGTTTATTACTTTATCATCCGGTAAAAATAGCGGTGAGAAATATTATGTAAAAAGAAGCTGGAGGCTGGAAGATCGAAGCACTTGAAGACAACAATACCAATTAAAGTTCACTTTGATCGTTACCAAA
The DNA here is from genome assembly GCF_002979755.1 of Chryseobacterium culicis. Classification (NCBI taxonomy): domain Bacteria; kingdom Pseudomonadati; phylum Bacteroidota; class Flavobacteriia; order Flavobacteriales; family Weeksellaceae; genus Chryseobacterium; species Chryseobacterium culicis. The sequence continues at coordinate 1,006,382 of NZ_PCPP01000001.1, forward strand.
ACGATTAATAGCTTTTCTCATAATGGCTCTTTGTATCCAAACAGCTAAGATTAACTTCTCCTTCCCATCTTCCGGCTCCATCCACTTTGGCCGGTTTATTGTTCGTATTTTTGCTCGCAATATTGCACAGGGCATTACGTTTAATACAAAAGCTTACCCATGGAAATTGAAAAAATTTTACAGAGCCAAAGGGATTTTTTTAAAACACAGCAAACCAAAAGTCTTGCTTTCCGGAAAATGTATCTCGAAAAGCTTAAAAGTCTCATTATTTCTAATGAGAATATGCTCTATGAAGCAATTAACAAAGATTTCGGGAAATCAGAATTTGATACTTTCACGACAGAATTATCCTTTATTCTGAATGATATTAATTATTATATCAAGAATTTAAAAACGCTATCAAAACCTAAAAAAGTAAGTACTAATCTTGTTAATCAGCTGGGAAACAGTAAAATTTATGCTGATCCACTGGGATGTATACTGGTAATCGGGGCCTGGAATTATCCTTATCAGTTATCCCTTTCCCCTATTATTGCGGCAATGGCGGCCGGAAACTGCTGTATTCTAAAGCCTAGCGAAATAGCTTCAAATACCATGAAAGCTATGGTTTCTATCATCAATGAAAATTTCCCCCCTGAATATCTTTATGGATACGAAGGCGGTATTGATGAAACGACCGCTCTTTTAACATTAAAATTTGACAAAATATTTTTTACAGGAAGCACAAAAGTTGGAAAGATCGTTTACAAAGCAGCAGCAGAACATCTTACCCCTGTAACCCTTGAGCTGGGAGGAAAATCTCCGGCAATCGTCACCCAACATGCGAATCTTGAAATGGCAGCCAAAAGAATTGTCTGGGGAAAATTCCTCAATGCTGGACAAACCTGTGTAGCTCCCGATTATCTTTTGGTAGAAGAAACCATTCAGGAGCAATTCCTGGAAATGCTCAGGAAATACATCAAACAATTCAAATATGAGGTGGATTCTGAGCAGTATACAAGAATTATTAATCAAAGAAATTTCCAACGCCTTATACGTCTTATAAATAAAGAAAAAATTTATTCCGGAGGACATTTCGATGAAGAAAAGCTATACATTGAGCCTACCATTCTCAACTCTATCGACTGGAATGATGAAATTATGCAGGAAGAAATTTTCGGTCCTCTTCTGCCGATTATTAACTTTCAAAATTATAATGCTGCTCTAAACGCCATTATAGAACTTGAAAAACCTTTAGCGGCTTATCTTTTTACCAATGACTCCGAAGAGAAAGAAAACTTTACACGGAAACTTTCTTTCGGAGGAGGCTGTATCAATGATACCATAATGCATTTAAGCAATGATCATCTCCCGTTTGGAGGTGTGGGAAACTCAGGAATAGGAAATTATCACGGAAAATATGGTTTTGAAGCTTTTTCACACCAGAAAGCAGTTCTTGAAAAAGCAACATGGGGTGAACCTGATATCAAATACCCTCCTTATTCGGAAAAAAAATTAAGCTGGATAAAAAAATTATTATAATTTCTCCCTGATAAGGGATTTTAATTGAAAAAAATAATATATTTATGCCCTAAAACTAAAATCAATACCCATGAAAAATTTGAAAAAATTATCACGAGAAAAATTAAGTAAGTTAAAAGGAGGAGTATCATGCGCTACATCTTGCTCGGATGGAAGTATGGTATATATCAGTTCTTGTACTTCGTGTATTGAGTATTCAGGCGCCGCAGCTTGCTATGACGCTAATGGAAAAGGCGCAATACGCATGGAGTTCTGTGCTGGTTCTTAAAATATTAAAAAACAAAACCCCGTTCTTAATGAGCGGGGTTTATTTTTAAAGAACCTTTCCTTTTTCCAAAAATTCTTTTACTTTTTCTTTGCTATAGCCTTTTCCTGATTCTAAGACTTCACTCTGCTGAACATGGATCTTTTTACCATCTTTATCTAAAATGATGAAGAAAGGATAAAATTGCTGCTCCTTAACATTGATATATTGAGCAAAAACTTTCTCATTCTTATTGTCCGGAGAATAATTCAGGTGATAATACAAATAATTTTTGTCAACAATTTCCTTCAGTTCAGGGGTCGTCTGTACAAAATTATTAAAACGAAGACACCAGATACACCAGTTACCACCAGCCTGGATCATAATATTTTTACCTTCTTTCTTAGCCTGAGCGACTAGTTTATTAATATCAGCCTGAGCATCCGCTTTTGGATCATATGGCTTTGGAAGCTTCGCCTTTTCTTCAGCTGCCTTTTTCTGAGCCTCTAATTTAGCCTTCTCTGCAGGAACTATAAGAGCTGTTTTTTGTTTTCCTTTATCAGGGGAATTCTTTACATCTTGCGAAAAAGCGAAAGTACTTAATCCCAGGAAAGCGAATATTATCAATCTTTTCATAATATAAAAGTAAAAAAAATAACACATATCCTTCTGCAAAAATAGAACCATAATTTTATTATCACTAAATTTGCGTGTTTTATGAATTTTCTAATCAAAATATTATATCTGATCTCCAAGCTTCCGCTGAAAATACTCTATGTTTTTTCGGACGTTATCTTTTTCCTAAACTATTATCTCGTAGGATATAGAAAAGAGGTCATTACCCAGAACCTGAGAAACTCATTTCCAGAGAAATCTGAAGAAGAGATTAAAGAAATAAGAAAAAAGTTCTACCTTAATTTTTCAGATTATCTGGTAGAGACTATAAAATCTTTCAGCATTTCGGAGACAGAGGCCCGGGTGAGAATGCAGCATATCAACCAGGATCTGTTTCATGACGCCAAAAAGGAAGGTAAAAATATTATCTTACTGGCAGGGCATGTGTTTAATTGGGAATGGATCAATGCATTGGCAAAGATTGTTCCCCAGGCTCACTGCCATCCCGTATACAGAAAGGTAAATAACGATTTTTGGGAAAATCAGATGAAGCAGGTCCGAAACAAATTCGGAAATGAAGCATTGGAAGCCAATGAAGTTATTCTGAATATTTTCAGATCTAAAAATAACGGAGATTCTGCTTATATGTTTGTAGCAGACCAAACTCCTCACCACGCCCATGTTACCTACGGATTAGAATTTTTGAATCAGCGAACTCCTGCTTTTATAGGATATGATAAACTGGCAACAAGAATGGATCTTGTTTTTATCTATTGTGAGATGAAAAAGGTGAAACGCGGTTATTATCAGGTTAATTATCATAGAATATATCCGGATAATGAAAAATTCACAGAAAATGAGGTCGTGAGAAAATTTCATAAATTATTGGAAAATACGCTGCACAAACATCCTGACAACTACCTTTGGTCACACAGAAAATGGAAATATCAGAACTCTATCAAAAATTTTGATTCTGAAAAAAAATAGATTGACATGCAGAAAAAACTGGCAGTTGCCATCTTAAACTGGAACGGCAGAAACTGGCTTGAGAAATTTCTTCCTGGTGTGGTTCAATTTTCTCAGAATGCCGATATCTATGTGATAGACAATCTTTCTACAGATGATTCCATTGAGTTTCTAGAAAAGAATTTCCCAACGGTAAATATTATTAAAAATGATGAAAACCATGGGTTTGCAGGCGGCTATAATGAAGGATTAAAATCCATCAAAAATGAATATTACTGTCTTCTCAACTCTGATGTAGAAGTTACAGAGAACTGGACGGCACCTGTATTGGAATTATTGGAAAACAACTCTTCCATTTCAGCCGTACAGCCTAAAGTTTTATCTTATCATAACAGAAACTATTTCGAATTTGCGGGAGCTGCCGGCGGATTGATAGACAACCTTGGATATCCGTATTGCAGAGGAAGAGTTTTTGATGATCTGGAAGAAGATAAAGGTCAGTATAATGATGAAACAGAGATTTTCTGGGCTTCAGGATGCTGTTTTTTTATCCGTTCAAAAGATTTTTGGGACCAGAATGGTTTTGATGCGAGATTTTTTGCCCATCAGGAAGAAATTGATCTGTGCTGGAGGCTTATCAACGCTGGGAAGAAGATTTATTATACCGGAAAATCAAGTGTTTATCATGTAGGTGGTGGAACACTCAATAAACAGAGTGCCCAAAAGACTTATCTAAACATCAGAAATAATCTTTCTATGATGCTTAAAAACCTTCCTTTTCCTCAACTGATCTGGCTCATCTTTTTCAGGTTATGCCTGGATGGTGTTGCCGGAATTTATTTTGGATTAAAGCATGGTTTCCCACATCTTTGGGCTGTTGTAAGAGCTCATTTTGGATTTTATGCTCAGCTTCCAGGAACTTTGAAACTTCGTCAGAAACACCAGAAGAATGACTTCTACCAATCAAAATGGTTGATTTTTAAACACTTTTTGGGTGGAAGATGATCGGTGGCAGATGATGGGTAATAGGTTGTAGGGATTAGGGATTAGGGATTAGGGATTAGGGAAAATTGCCACTTTCTATACCTATTTTGAACTAAGACGCATTAGAGTAAAATTTCATAACTTCAATTCACCTTAAACTTTAAACCCAAAACCTTGAACATCCAACTCTAAACAAGAGAACCAGTAACCAGCAACAAAAAACAACTTATAATTTAAAACAATGGATTTCTGTGCAATAGATTTTGAAACGGCCACTCACGAGAAAAGTTCAGCTTGTGAGATGGGAATTTGTATGGTACAGGATTCTAAAATTGTTGAAACAAAAACCTGGCTGATAAAACCTCCGAGTTTTCCTTATTTCAGTAAATTCAATATTGCAGTGCATGGGATTCATCCTGAAGATGTGAAAGATGCCCCTACTTTTGATGAAATATGGTATGAAGCTCAGGAAATGATGTATGGTAGCCTTATGATCGCTCATAATGCAGGTTTTGATGCTTCTGTTTTAAGAGGATGTCTGGAGCATTACGGGATGTTCACCCCCAAATTAAATTATTTGTGCAGTATTCAGCTTGCTAAGAAATCATGGAATTATCTTCCGAAATACGGACTGAAACCATTAGCTGAATATCATAAAATTAATTTCACCCACCACAGAGCGGGGGCTGATGCTGAAGTATGTGCCAAGATTTCTTTACTGGCATTTGAGAAACTCTTCCTCACCAGTAATGATGAAGTTAACGATTATATGAAAGCAAAAATTAAAAAGCTTTAATAGCGCAGACTATTGAACCCGGGTTCTTGGTCTGCAATCTATATCAATCATTAATTACTCAACACTTCAGACAGTAGATTGAATTTTGGAATATCAATCTCAAAAGTCTCCTGTGTTTCCATGTTTTTAACCAGGTATTTTCCGCTCATATTTCCTACTCCGGAACGAAGCATTACATTAGAGAAGTAAGCGAAATTTTCGCCTGTTCCTATCTCAGGGGTCAATCCGATTACCCCATCGCCTATAATTTCTGTGTATCCGAATCCGACATCGAAGATCAGCCATTTTCTTTTTAATACTTTGATAGGAAAGCTTCCGTCATTTTCTATCGTAATATTGTATTTAAAAACGTAACGGTTTTCGGATGGATAACTGTTTTTACTATCATATTCAGGTATAACTGAAACTTTGATATTGGAAGTCATTTTTGAAAACATCATTGTAGCATTTTCTTAATAAATACAAAAATCTCGCCTTTTTTGAGGCGAGATTATATATTATGTTATAATTTCATTAAAAACTATAATCCAAGGCCTTTTCTTTCGTCACCTCCCATTAGTATTTCAACAGGATTGTCGATACCTTCTTTTACCGCTACAAGGAATCCTACAGATTCTTTACCATCGATAATTCTGTGGTCATAAGACATTGCTACATACATCATTGGTCTGATTACTACCTGTCCATCAACAGCTACTGGTCTCTGGATGATGTTGTGCATTCCTAAGATTGCAGATTGTGGAGGGTTGATGATTGGAGTAGACATCATAGATCCGAAAGTACCACCATTGGTAATTGTGAAAGTACCACCAGTCATTTCATCAACAGTAATTTTACCGTCTCTTACTTTTACAGCAAGATCTTTGATGTTTGCTTCAACACCTGCAAAAGACATATTTTCAGCATTTCTCAATACCGGAACCATTAATCCTTTAGGACCTGAAACTGCAATTGAGATATCGCAGAAGTCGTAGTTTACTTTGAAGTCTCCGTCGATAGATGCGTTTACATCCGGATACATTTGTAATGCTCTTGTCACTGCTTTTGTAAAGAAAGACATGAAACCAAGTCCTACTCCGTGTTTTTGAGCAAATTCTTCTTTATATTGTTTTCTTAATCTGAAGATTTCAGACATATCCACTTCGTTGAAAGTCGTCAACATTGCCGTTTCATTTTTTACAGAAACCAGTCTTTGAGCGATTTTTCTTCTTAAAACTGAAAGTTTAGTAGTAGTGGTAGTTCTTGCACCTGTAGCTGTCATAGGGCTTCCTCCTAATGCAGGAACCGCTGCTAATTCAGCATCAGTTTTAGTGATTCTTCCGTCTCTTCCTGTTCCTGAAACCTGAGCAGCATCCATTCCTTTTTCGTCAAGGATTTTCTTAGCAGCCGGAGATGGAGCTCCTGTTGCATAAGTTTGTGGTGCCGCTACCGGAGCAGCAGCTTTCGGAGCTTCTTGTTTAGCAGGTTCAGCAGCTTTTGGAGCTTCTTCCTGTTTTGGAGCTTCAGCAGCAGGTGCAGCACCTTCTGGTCTTGCAGCATCCATATCAATTAAACAAACTACCTGACCTACTTGTACTACATCACCTTCTTCTGCTTTTAAAGTGATAATACCACTTTGTTCTGCAGGCAATTCAAGAGTTGCTTTATCTGAATCCACTTCGGCGATAGGTTGATCTTTTTCTACATAATCACCATCTTTTACAAGCCAAGTTGCAATTTCAACTTCTGTAATTGATTCGCCCGGTGAAGGAACTTTCATTTCTAAAACTGACATATCGAGTATTTTTTATTTTTTAATTGAATTATTATTTAAATTAAGCTGTTACAGGTCTTTTTACAGGAGCATCATCTCTATCGAAAACTCTGTTGATCACTGCATTTTGGTTTTTCTCAAACATTTTGTGGCTACCTGGAGCCGGAGCACCGCTTGGTACCGGAGCAACTACCTGGATTCCTGTATCTCTGAAGTTTCTCAGGATATAAGACCAAGCCCCCATGTTTTCAGGTTCTTCCTGAGCCCATACTAATTGTTTTCTGTTTTCGTATTTGTTGAAGATCGCTTCAATAGCATCTGCCTGTAGCGGATATAACTGCTCAAATCTTACTAATGCAATGTTTTCACAGTTCAGTTCTTCTTTCTTCGCTAATAATTCGAAATACAGTTTACCTGAACAAAGAACTACTTTTTCTACTTTTTTAGGATCTGCTGTTGGATCGTCCAATACTGGCTGGAATGCACCGTTTGCAAAATCTTCAAGTGGAGAAACTACTTTAGGATGTCTCAATAGAGATTTAGGACTCATTACGATCAATGGTTTTCTAAATGCCCATTTCAACTGTCTTCTCAATAAATGGAAGTAGTTGGCAGGTGAAGTAATATTCGCTACCACCATGTTTTCGTTAGCACAAAGGGTAAGGAATCTCTCCAATCTTGCTGAAGAGTGCTCTGCACCCTGTCCTTCTGAACCGTGAGGCAATAACATTACCAATCCGTCCTGGATTTTCCATTTTTCTTCTGCCGCAGCTAAGTACTGGTCAACGATAATCTGAGCACCGTTCACGAAATCTCCGAACTGAGCTTCCCAGATGGTCAATGTATTTGGAGAAGCCATTGCATATCCGTAATCAAAACCTAGAACACCATATTCTGAAAGGTGAGAGTTGAACACATCAAATCTGCTTTCAGAAACGTGTCTTAATGGGATATATTCTTCTTCTGTATCTTCAGTTTTTACCACAGCATGTCTGTGAGAGAATGTCCCTCTTTCTACATCTTCCCCTGAGATTCTTACATTGTGACCTTCTACAAGAAGTGTTGCATAAGCTAACCACTCTCCTAGCGCCCAGTCTAATGAGTTTCCATCAATAGCTTTGATACGGTTATCGAAAAGTCTTGTAATTTTATTGATGAACTTTTTATCCGCTGGAAGTGTTGACATTTTAAGCGCCAATTCTTTCAGCTTCGCTATGTCATATTTTGTATCTACCGGTAACTGAACTGCTCCTCTCTTACCAATTGGATAATTTACCCAATCTTCAGCCATGAACACATCCATTACGTTTTTCTCAATCTCTTTAGAAGCATCAAAATCTTTATCTAAGAGTGCTTTGAATTCCGTTTCCATTTTAGCAATTACATCGTTTGAAGTAATGCTGTCTTTAAGCAATTTATCTTTATAGATTTCTCTTGGATTCGGGTGTTTTGAAATACTCTTATATAGATTAGGCTGAGTGAATCTTGGTTCATCACCTTCGTTGTGACCATATTTTCTATATCCTAAAAGATCGATATACACATCTTTTCCGAATTTTGCTCTGAAATCAGCAGCAAAGTGGATGGCATGAACAACCGCTTCAGCATCGTCAGCATTTACGTGCATTACAGGAGATTCTGTAACTTTTGCAATGTCTGTACAGTACGTTGAAGATCTTGCATCCATGTAGTTCGTAGTAAATGAAACCTGGTTGTTTACAACGATATGAACAGTACCTCCTGTTCTGTATCCTTCCAATGTCATCATCTGAGCCACTTCATAAGCGATACCTTGTCCAGCAATAGCACCATCACCGTGGATGATGATTGGCAATACTTTAGAGTAATCTTTGTATTTGTCATCTACTTTTGCACGGCAGATACCTTCTACAAGGGCAGCTACTGTTTCAAGGTGAGACGGGTTTGGCGTAAGGTTGATGCAAACTTCTTCTCCTGAAGCCGTTTTGATTTTTTTAGATGATCCTAAGTGATATTTAACATCCCCTGAGAATACATCTTCTTCAAATTCTTTTCCTTCAAATTCTGAGAAGATCTGCTTGTAAGATTTTCCGAAGATATTCGTCAGTACGTTTAGTCTACCTCTGTGAGCCATTCCTAATACCACTTCATCTACTCCTAACTGAGAAGATCTTGAGATCAGCTGATCTAAAGCCGGGATTAAGGTTTCACCACCTTCTAATGAGAATCTTTTTTGTCCTACAAATTTTGTGTGAAGGTAGTTTTCAAATGCAACCGCCTGGTTTAATTTTAATAAGATTTCTGTTTTTTCGTTTGCAGAAAGGCTTGGGTGGTTTTCATTTACCTGAAGCCATCTTTTAATGAAATCTTTTTCTTCAACATTGTTGATGTGCATATATTCTACTCCGATAGAATCACAGTAGATACTTTCAAGATGTTTGATCAAATCTGCTAAAGTAGCAGGTTCTTTCATTCCTGTTTCTACAGCACAGTTGAATTTTGTATTTAAATCTTCTTTAGAAAGACCGAAGTTTTCGATATCTAAAGTAGGTGTATAGTGTCTTCTTTCTCTAACTGGGTTAGTCTTTGTAAAAAGGTGCCCTCTTGTTCTGTAAGCCTCAATAAGGTTTACTACTTTAAATTCTTTCTTGATATGTTCAGGAACTTCTCCGTTTGATACTGCCTGAGAAATCTGTTGTTGTACTGCCGGAGCAGCGTTGGCCGGAGCCTGAATAAACTGGATGTTATCGTCATCTCCGTAGTTCTCCAAAGCAAAATCGAAGCCTTGAAAGAAAGCTTTCCATGATGGTTCTAGAGAGTCCGGGAATTTTAAGTACTGTTGGTATAAATCCTCAATTAACTGAGAATGAGCTGCGTTTAGGAATGAAAATCTGTCCATTATTACAGTTTATCTATTTATTAAAATTTATTTGTAGAATTAATCTTCAAATTTAATAAAAAAAACCGAGTTAGAACAGTCTGAAACCGTTAAAAAAACTTAAGAAAAAAAAACTTAAGAAAAAATTACTTATACACTGATAATGAGAGTTTAACATTCACCTCCTGTCCTTCCATAGGACGTTCAATAAAGGTCTGACGGATATCTCCGAAGCGCATCTCATCTTTTTTGGCTTTCTGAATCAGTTGCTGAATTGCCCGAATTCGTCCCTCATAGTTCCCTTTGTAGTACATTACGTAATTTTGAGACGGATTTACAGACCTAAAATTAAAATTATTGTCAGACACTCCAATTTTCTTAGAAAGTGGAATTCCGAGGAAATAAGAAACCTCTTTGTCTTTGTAATTATCTGCGTCTGTAATCAGAATAGGATATCCGAATTCATCATCTCTTTTTCCAAGATCCATTGTTACGAAATTATATACTTTGTTATAATTCATCACAATATTTTTGTAAAGCGCATCTTTTTTATTCGAAGTACTTACATTGATCCCCAGCAACAGTTTGTCTTCTTCATTTTCTACCATGAGACTGTCGTACTTAATGGCCGCCATCTGGTTATCTTTTTCTACTTTATTTCCTAAAGAGTTTTTAAGATTCGCCATACTTTTGTTGATATTCTCAGCAAAACGGTCTTCAGTCCAGAAATTTTCCACTCTTTTCCAGACAGAAAGTTTCGGGGTATGTACGTACCAGATGATTTTTGTTTTTTCTGCAGAAACAGGCTTAAATTTAACATCAACTAATGTTGGATTTTCATTTTCATCCTCAAACAGCTGATATTTCAATGTTTTATTGAGGTTTTCATACCTGATGAACATTTCTCCATCGGTATTATTTTTAGGATCTACATAACTGATGGCACTTCCCTGCCCTTCATAAGGCGTATAATAATCGATATCTATAGAAGGAGAGCTGGTAAAAAAATTATTCCATCTCGTAAAATTCTGAAGGTTATTAAACTGAACAAAAACCTTCTCCACCGGATAATCGATCTCTTTTTCAATGGTAAAGTTTTTACTTTCATCCACAAAATAATACATGGAAGCAGCATAAGCTCCTCCCAAAAGAATAATAATTACCGCTAAGATTTTAAAAATACGCATCGCACAAAAATAATACAAATAAAAAGAGTGAACAATATGCAGATTGTTTTGAAAAAAAATAATGCATTAAAAAATATTGATTTAATGATTAATATCAAATAATCTGTGGTATGTATGGTATGCATATTGTTTTTTGGAACGCCTTAATTTTATTTTTATGAAGAAGTTATGTACATTTCCATTGGTTGTGTTATCATCAGTTGTATTTTCCCAATACTCAATTTCTGAAATCCCACAGGATGGATACCTGAAAGACTTTGATATTACAGTTGACATCATTCAGAAACAGCATCCAAATCCTTACAGATTCCACAGCAAGGAAATTATTGCAAAAAAAATAGATTCTCTCCGTAATATTGTTAAAAAAGATCCAGGCTATATCAGCCTGCTTATGAACAATCCTACAAAAATCATTGGGGACGGACACAGTTCCTTCAGTGCAGATTCCAATTATTTTGAAAACATTCTAAGTTCTCTTTATTTTTTTCCTCTGCAGACTTACGTACAGAATGGCCAACTATTTGTGAATGGATCCAATCCTTATGCTATTGAAGTGGGAAGCGAGATTATTGAGATTAATAATACAAGTTCTTCAGCGCTTTTAAAGGCTGTTCCTAAAGCTGCGGACGGAAATATTAAAGTGGAAGATGTAGATATGTCTTTTTACATTCCTTTTGTCTTAAAAAACCAGACCAATGATTTTACCCTGAAATACAAAACACTTAAAGGAGAACAGAAAACTGCAAAAGTGAAAGGTATTAAGTATCCCAGATACTATTATGAAAGCAGGCATTCTGTATTGCCTGTTGATCTGATTTCAGAAAGCTATGGAATTTATGGTTATTCCATTGATTCTGAAACGTACTATTTGTCTGTAAAATCTTTTTCTTATGATGAAAGCTTTTTATATGAAAGGCTAAAGAAATTTTTCCAGGAAATGAAGGATCTGAAAGCTAAAAAACTCATCATAGACATCCGTAATAATTCGGGTGGAGCGATCAGCAATGTCCCGTTGCTGTATTCGTTCATTGCTAAAGATAAAACATTCAATAATGAATATCAGTACGGAACTAAGGTTGTTGACATCAATTATAAAGATTATCTGGTAGATCCTCAGACCAGCCGTTATTATTCGGATAAAGATATTGCGGATCAGAATAATTTCATGAGGCAGCGATTTGACAAAGCAGAAAAAGGAGATTATTATTTTGGAAACTCAAGGCTTGATAATACTTATATAAAAAGTTATCCGAGAGACGGAATATTTTTTGACGGGAAAATTATTTTACTGATCAATAACCGTACTTTCTCTGCAGCTACTTATTTTGCATCGTTATTTAAAAGTGAAAAAAGAGGGGAAATTATAGGAAAGGAAACCGGCTCTTGCAGCAATTTCACTACAGCCGCATGGTTTCTTACCTACAGACTACCTAATACCAAATCTGTGATTTCTATTCCAAGAACGGAAATCTTCTTTAACAGTAATGATAAAGAGAATGTTGCCAAGTGTACAGGTGTAATTCCTGATCACACCGTTAGTACCAGCTTTTTCTTACAATCATTAAAAGAGCAAAAAGATCCTGAATTAGAATATTCATTGACTTTGTTTTCCAAATAGAAATACTTAGAAACAAAAAAAAGAAACCTAAATTGGTTTCTTTTTTTGTTCTTTTTGGTTAAAAATTCTCTTAATCAAAAAATCTCTCTCTGATTCTTTGCTTTTCTTATCCAATATGTGTTCCCGGAGCAATCACAGCTCCTTTCTTTACAACGACAATCCCATCCTGTACGGAATAAGTACCATAATCTCCGTCCGGAATATGTTTTCCGCCTATGATTTTGACATTATCGCCAATGTAACAGTTTTTATCAAGGATTGCTTTTTCTATGTAACAGTATTTTCCAATTCCCATATTGGGGCGGCCGCCTCTGTCATTCAGGACAATTTCCGTTGTGTTTTGGTAGAAATCAGCTCCCATGACATAGGAATTCACAATAGTACTTCCTTTATCAATTCTTGTTCTGTTTCCGATCACGGAATTTTCAATTTTATCTGCCATGATAATACAACCGTCTCCAAAAACAGCCTTACTTACATAGGAACCGTTGATTTTTGATGGTGGAAGCATCCTTGCTCTGGTATAAATAGGAGAAGAAGAAAAAAGGTTAAACTGTGGCAGATCCAGACAAAGATCAAGATTCGCCTCGTAGAATGACTCTATGGTTCCGATATCCGTCCAGTAGCCTTCATACTGATAGCTTAATGTCTTATATTTTCCAATAGAACTTGGGATGATATCTTTTCCAAAATCATCACCAGCTCCTTCATCAAACATCTTTTTAAGGATATTTTTGGTGAAAATATAGATTCCCATGGAAGCCAGAAACTCTTTTCCTGTATGTTTATTTTCTTCTGAAACTTCAGATTTCAGGCCTGCCAGCAAATCATAATCCGGTTTTTCATAGAAAGAGGTAATATTTCCTTCATCGTCGGATTTTAAGATTCCAAAACCTGTAGCATCTTTTGCATTCACCGGAATGGTCGCAATGGTAAGATCGCCTCCATTTTCAATATGGAAGTCAAGCATTTCCCTGAAATCCATCTGATACAGCTGATCTCCTGAAAGAATAAGAATATAGTCATAATCATATTTTTCAAGATGTTTCATCGATTGGCGTACAGCATCTGCAGTTCCCTGGTACCAGCTCTCATTTTCCACGTTCTGCTCGGCTGCGAGAATATCCACGAAACCTTTGCTGAAGATATCAAAATGATAAGAGTTCTTGATATGTGAATTGAGAGAAGCAGAATTAAACTGCGTTAAAACCAGAATTTTATTCAGTCCTGAATTCAGGCAGTTTGAAATAGGAATATCAACCAGTCTGTATTTTCCTGCGATGGGAACAGCTGGTTTTGATCTGGAATACGTTAACGGGAATAGTCTTGTCCCTCTGCCTCCTCCTAAAACAATGGAGATTACATTTCGATTCATAAATATCTTGCGTTTTTTATTTTATTAAGTTTACGGTTCGGTTCTTAGTGTTTATTACTGTTTTAAAGCATTCTGTATTTTCATATTTGAATTCTCATCAGCTATTATATAAAGCTATGTATTTTTCTGCAGATTTCTCCCATGCAAAATCAAAATTCATGTTGGCATGAATAAGATCTTCCATGACTCCTTTTTGATTATAAATCGCCATTGCCCTGTTCATCGCATGTACAACATCATCTACACCAGGATATGTAAAATTAAGTCCCGCTCCTCCCGTTGAAATATCTTCCACAGTATCTCTGAGTCCTCCTGTATATCTTACCACAGGAACGGTTCCATATCTCATGGAATACATTTGATTCAGCCCGCAAGGTTCCACTCTGGAAGGTATCAGAAGAAAGTCTGCCGAGGCATATATCTTATGGGAGAGATGTTCTTTATATCCCAGATCCAGGGCAAAATTGGTATACGTATAGTCGTATTCTTTCAGTTTATTTTCAATATACGTATTTCCTGAGCCGAGGATCATTATATTTAAAGCTCCATAGCTCTGTTTTATACTTCGCCATACGACATCCGGCAGCAGGTCTGCTCCTTTTTCTGTGGCAAATCTTCCGATAAAAGCAAATAAAGGAAGTTCGGGTTTCAATCCATATTCCTTACAAAGTTTTTCTTTATTTTTTTTCTTCTGAGCAACAGCGTTTTTACGGTTAAAATTAAAATCCAACATCGGATCGGTTTCCGGATTCCAGACTTCAGTATCAATACCGTTGATAATTCCATATGCTTTTCCGAATTCCTGACGAACCAGACTTTCCAGTCCGCGGAAGCTGATGAAAAGTTCTTCAAGATAGCCTTCGGAAACGGTGGTAAAAGCATCGGCACATTTAATCATACTTGCCAGAGGATTCATGAATCCATTCCAATCCATCAGTCCCCATTTGTAATGATCAAAAGAAGGCATATAATTGGCCATTCCCCAGCTCATCATTCCCTGATATTCTCCGTTATGAATGGTTCCTATTGTTTTTACGCCTTTTAAGAATCTGAATTCTGAACAGTTTTCTACCATAAAAGGCACTAATCCTGTATGATAATCATGACAGTGCAGTACATCCGGACGAATCTCCATCGCACACAACCAATGGAGCACTCCATGCTGAAAAGCCATAAACTGGAAGCTTTCATCCTGATAACCGTAAGGATTATCCCGGTCTAATAACCCGGGAACTCTTACCATATACAGTTCAAATCCCAAAACATTGGTCTTTTCTTTCAACACCTGAACCTGCAGCATATTCGTACCCTGATGAATAAACCCATCAAAAATCACATCGAATTCGTGATCATGAACAAAGGGTTTATTGTAATAAGGCATCACTACTTTTGCCTCTATTCCTTTTATTTTATTCTGATACTTTGGTAATGCTCCGACTACATCTGCCAGGCCACCTACTTTTGCTACAGGATAACATTCTGTACTTAAATGATAAACAACCATTCTTTATCTCTTGTGTTTAATTCTATGTAATTTATACTTTTTATCTTTCTTCTGCCGTAAAATAATTCCTGCCAATGGAGGTAACTTCACCGTCATTGTCTTCGGATGCCCTCTCCATTCTTCATATTTCTCTTCCAATATTTCAGGTTCTACTCCGCTTCCGCTAAATATTTCATCATCGGAACTTAAAATAACTTCCCAGTGTGTGCCTGCAGGAATCCCGATTTTATAATCCAATACTTTTGGGGCAAGGTTTAAAGCAACCATCATCACATCATCTCTCTTTTTACCTTTCCTTAAGTATACATATACTGAGTTTTCGAGATCGTCTGCTTCCACCCATTCAAAACCATGCTTATCAAACTGATTTTCATAAAAGGCCGTTTCTGACCTGTACAGGTGATTAAGTTCTTTAACAATCTCCTGCATTCCTTTATGAACAGGATATTTTAATAAATGCCAGTCGAGGCTTCTGGTAAAATTCCACTCACTGGTCTGCCCGAATTCATCCCCCATAAAAAGCAGCTTGGCTCCGGGATGGGTATACATATATACATACAAGGCACGCAGATTGGCAAATTTCTGCCATTCATCGCCTTTCATTTTATAGATCAGGCTTGCTTTTCCGTGTACGACTTCATCGTGTGACAAAGGCATCATATAATTTTCATTATACATATACATAGAAGCAAATGTCAGTTTATGGTGATGGAATTTACGGTTTGGAAAGTCTTCCTTGAAATAATCCAGTGTATCATGCATCCAGCCCATCATCCATTTCATTCCAAATCCTACACCGCCATCATGAACAGGTTTTGTAAGCATAGGAAAATCTGAACTTTCTTCTGCGATAGTCATGATATTATTTCCAAATTCTTTGTAAACTGCTGTATTAAACTCCTGCAGAAAGGCTTTTGCTTCCAGATTTACATTAGTCCCATATATATTAGGCTCCCATTCGCCTTCATTTCTTGAATAATCTAAATGAAGCATTGAGGTTACCGCATCCACGCGTAATCCGTCTGCATGATAACGAGCCAGCCAGAACATAGCATTTGAAATCAGAAAAGATTTGACTTCGTTTCTTCCGTAATTGAAAATATGTGACTTCCAATCGGGATGAAACCCTTTTCTCGGATCTTCGTGTTCATAAAGGTATGATCCGTCAAAGCGGTGAAGCCCATTAGCATCTCCCGGAAAATGGGACGGAACCCAATCCAGAATAACACCTATTTCATTGTTATGAAGCTCATCAATGAGAAACATGAGATCCTGTGGAGAACCAAAGCGCGAAGTTGCTGCATAAAATCCTGTAATCTGATATCCCCAGCTTGGCTCGTAAGGATACTCCATTACGGGCATAAATTCTACATGGGTAAATCCCATTTCTTTTATATAAGGCACCAGCTTTTTAGCAATGTCCCGGTAGTTCAGAAAACGGTCAGGATAATCACCGTCTCTGACCCATGAACCAAGGTGCAGTTCATATACGGATATAGGAGCATCCACCCTGTTTCTTTCCCAACGGGAGTTCATCCATTCCTGATCCTTCCATTCATACCAAGTAGTGGAAACCAGAGAAGCTGCCTGAATATTTTGTTCCCAGCTCAATGCATAGGGATCACTTTTTTCCAGAATTTCTCCTCCTTCTGTTTCAATAGCATATTTGTATAATGTTCCCCAGGTTAATCCTTCAATAAACCCTTCCCAAATCCCTGACTCGTCCCATCGGGGAAACAAAATATGATCTTTATGATTCCAGTTATTAAAATTTCCGATCACGGAAACTTTTTTTGCATTGGGTGCCCAAACTGAAAAATACACTCCCTTTACGCCATCTTTTTCTGCAGAATGTGCCCCAAATTTACCATACAGCTTATAATGCCTACCTTCTTTGAAAAGATATACATCATGATCGGTAAAAAGCGTGTAGGTCTTAACAGAATTCATCAAGATTGGTTTGTATTTATATTTTTCTTGAAACTACGAAAAATACTGACAATAGCGATGAATTATTCATCAAATAATTGTCAACTTCATTTCGTGTTTTGTCTATCTATCAAATATATCATTTTTTACCTCATATTTTTATGATTTCAAAACAATCTTTTTTATAAATTTAACCTCAATATTTTATTAAACACACACGATGAGGTTTGAAATTCATACAGAAGAAAAAGACGACAGACCGGTATTTATCACCGGAAATTTCAACAGCTGGAATCCTAAAGACTACGGTTTTCAGCTTAAAAAAATTGATCAGGCCAATTACTTTATAGAAATTGATGATCAGGCTCTTCCTGATGATATTGAGTACAAATTCACAAAGGGCGGATGGGAGAATGTAGAATTGGATTCATACGGAAATATCACTCCCAACCGGAAAGCAAAAAAATCGGTGGGTAAAACTTCTGATTCTGTAGAAAAATGGAGATTAAACTGGGGACCCTTCAAAGAAGAATATTACCCTACTGCAGAAGTAATTTCCGAAAACTTTTATATTCCACAGCTGGACCGTTACCGTAAAGTCTGGGCTCTCCTTCCTTACGATTACCATACGACTGATAAACGATATCCTGTTTTATACCTTCAGGATGCACAGAATTTATTTAATGAAGGAAGTGGTTTCGGAAATTGGGAAATTGACAAAAAACTATCTATCCTTGCAGAATATGGGCGTGGTGACCTTATTATTATCGCCATAGAGCATGGCAGCGAGGAAAGAATTAAAGAATATATTTTTGATAATGACCATGTAGCTAACGGTTCTGAAGGAAAAAAATACATCCGCTTTATTGCAGATACTTTAAAACCATTCGTGGATGAAAATTACAGGACTAAAAAAGACCGTGACAATACGGGAATCGGAGGCAGTTCATTAGGCGCACTGATCAGCATCTATAGTGGTTTTCTATACCCTGAAGTCTATTCTAAGCTATTAATCTTCTCTCCTTCTCTTTGGGTAGAACCGAATAACAACTTCCCTATGATGAATTTCAGGGTTCCTTTTAAGACAAAAATTTATCTTTATGGAGGTGGTCAGGAAGGATCCAAAATGGTCAAAAGAATTCATATTTTTGAAGAGTACCTGAAAAAATGGGAAGAGAAAAAGCTTTTTGATTTTGAATTTAAAACCAATATCAATCCTGAAGGTACCCATAATGAGTTTTACTGGTCGCAGGAGTTTCCAAGGGCTATCGAATGGCTGTTTTATGATAATACAGAAAATCCTGTGGAAGTAAAACCACAACAACAAAGCATTAAAAACTAAACATATAAAAACCGCTGTAGAAACCTTTCTGCCGAACAGGAACACAATGAAGACAGCAGCCTATATGAATTTAGAAAATATAACATCTATTTATGAAACTAATCAATAAAAAAAACAAAAGTTACACTCAGATTTTTCACTTATTTACAGAAGAAGAGTGGACGAAAACGAGTAAAAATTTCAATAAAAATATTTCCACTTTTTTCACAGGAAAGAAGTATGAAGTCTTTGTGAATGCTCATGAAGAAGGAATTACGTATTTCATCGGATTAGGAAAATCTACCTTACAAAATTTCGAAATTCAGCAGGTAGCGGCCAAGTTTTCACAGACTCAGAAAGAAAAACTTCAGACCGTTCCTACGTTAACACTCGCTGATTTCTTGAATGAAAAGCAGTTCGAAGAATTTGTAAAAGGGCTATTAATAGGAACTTACAACTACCCTTTTGATAAAAAACATGCTTTTTGGAATGCCAAATTTGAATTACATTTTGAAAATTTAAGCCAGAAAAAATTAGATCATATCAGCCAGAAAGCAGAAGCATTGGTTAACGGACAGACTGCCTGCCAGGACTGGCTCAACAAACCAGCCAATCTTAAAAAACCGGATATCTTAAGTGCGTACCTTAAAAATCTGGCCAAAAAGCATGAATTAAAATACACTGCATTCAACAGAAAAAAATGTGAAGAACTTGGGTTAGGTGCTTATCTTTCTGTCAATCAAGGAAGTGCCTATGATGCAGCTTTCACTATTTTAGAATATAAAACTACCGTAAAAAATGCCAAGACTTTCGGTCTGGTGGGAAAATGCATTCTGTTTGATACGGGAGGAATATCCATAAAAAGCTCTGCCAATCTGCATTATATGAAATCCGATATGGGAGGTGCTACAGCTGTTTTGGGAACATTAATTTACGCTGCTGAAATGAAGCTTCCGGTGAACATCATCGCTGTTCTTCCTATTACCGATAATGCTGTTTCTGAAAAAGCCCTGCTTCCAAGTGATGTCATCACAGCCTACAACGGAAAAACCATTGAAGTGCTTGATACCGATGCGGAAGGCAGACTGATTCTTGCAGACGGATTGTCTTACCTTTCCAAAAACTACAAAACAGATTTCCTGATTGACCTGGCTACTTTAACGGGAAGCTCTGTAAGAATGTTTGGAGATACCTGTGCCGCAATGTTCTCCAATAATGAAGAGTTAAAAAATAACCTGATCAAAACCGGAGACCAAACCAATCAGAGAGTATGGAATCTTCCTTTATGGAATGTCTGGAAAGACGATATTCAGTCTGATGTAGCTGACATGAAAAACATCTCCCTAAAACCTGTAGGAGACTGTATTATCGCAGCAAAATTTTTAGAGCAATTCATTGAAGATCACCCTAAATGGGCTCATCTGGATATTGCCGGAGTAGCCTTTGGAAGTGTAGGATATGCTAAAGAAAAAGCAGCAACAGGTTTTGGAGTTCAACTCCTTGTGGATTTAATTGAAAATTATCACTAAAAATTAGTTTTTTACAAAAAAACTCTGTATAATTGATTAGTGGATTTTCAAAACCATACAATATTTCATTTTTTTATATTAATAAAATAATAAATAAATGCTTTTATTTTTGAAAATTCACTAAATCTTAAAAAACATTATATGGAGAAGAAAACCATTGTGTGTATTTCGTGCTATTACAAAGGCTACGATTTTATGGACGAAATGAAGAAGCTCGGTAATAAAATCATCCTTGTAACCTCCGAAAACCTCAAAGAAAAAAACTGGCCGTGGCATGCTATTGATGAGGTATTCTATATGCCTGAGCTGAAACCTTCCGTATGGAATCTGGACCATCTGATCCAGGGATTTTCCCACCTGATGAAAACCAGAAAAGTAGATGCTGTGGTAGCCTTAGATGATTATGATGTAGAAAAAGCTGCATTGATCAGAGAAACCTTCCGTATTCCCGGAATGGGACAGACGACACACCGTTATTTCAGAGATAAGCTTGCCATGAGACAAAAAGCGAAGGATTCCGGAATCAATGTTCCTGAATTTACAGCTGTATTCAATGATAACGAAGTTGATGAATTTACAGACCGTATTTCTGCACCATGGGTTTTGAAACCCCGTTCAGAAGCCTCTGCATCCGGAATCAAGAAAATAACTTCCAAAGAGCAGCTGTATGAGGCATTGGAAACATTAGGAGAAGAACGTCATCTTTTCTTACTGGAAAGCTTTAAACCCGGAGACGTTTATCATGTAGACAGCCTTACTTTTAATAAAAAAATTGTTTTTACTTCCGCTTCAAAATATCTTGCTCCTCCTATGCAGGTTTCCCATGAAGGCGGAGTATTCCGATCCAAAACTTTAGGAAGATACTCAGAAGATTTTAAAGCACTGGAAGAAATAAATGCCAGAGTTCTTTCCAATTTCGGACTGATTAACGGGGCCACCCATACAGAATTTATCCGTGGGAAAGAAGATGGAAAATGGTATTTCCTTGAAACCTCATCACGAGTTGGTGGTGCTCATATTCCAGATTTGGTAGAAGCTTCAAGCAGCATTAATATCTGGAGAGAATGGGCCAAAATTGAAGATGCCCTTTTGAGAGGAAATGATTACAGTGTTTCTCCGCCTACAGGATACTACTCCGGACTGATTGTTGCCCTGATCAAAGATAAAGAACCCAACTACAGCAGTTTTGAATGTGAAGAGGTGGTAAAATTCCTTCCGATAGACTATCATGTAGGAATTGTTTATAAATCCGGAGATGCCTCCGTTGTACAGGACAGATTAGATTCAGCTGCCGAAATAATTCATGCTGATATGCTGAACATCCTTCCCCCCAAAAGCAACAAATTGAGTTCCTAAAAAATGAAGCGTGACATTGATATTCAAAATGTTATTGAATTCATAATATACAATCTGCCTGAAGATTCCATACTAAAATGTAATTTAGAGAGCATAAGTTCTGGAAAATGGCAAAGCAAAGCATATTATCGGTTCGTAGATTCAACTCATGCTAACAAACCTGGATCAAAATGGATCTTTAAAGAAAATATAATCCTCGAACATCCTACATTAGGAACCATCGTACTGGATATTTTAGAAAAAGATCAGCTTGGAGGAATTGAATTTATTACACTCATATAAAGCACAATATTAAAACCAAATAAGGAAAAATGCCTCACATAGAACATACAGAGTATTATTCAAATATATTGGGAACAAGTCTCAAGGTAGAAGTGACCGGGCATTACGGCCATCCTGTCATTATGTTTCCTACTTCCCAGGGACAATATACCCAGAATCATGATTTTCATCTTAACGGAAGTATCAACTGGTTTATAGAACAGGGAAAAGTAAAACTTTACAATGTACAGACCATCGACAGCTGGAGTTTTTATGATGATAAGATATCTCCTCAGCAAAGGATCAGAAACTATGAACGATATGTACAGTTTCTGATCAAGGAATTCGTTCCTTATATACAAAAGCTTCACAAGACTCATCGTGTAGCTGTTGCAGGAGCTAGTTTTGGAGGGTATCATGCCGCCAATTTTGCTTTCAGGTTTCCTGATGTGGTTTCCCATCTGTTTTGCCTTTCAGGAGCATTCACTATAAGAAACTTTATGGAGGGTTATTCTGATGATCTGGTCTACTTCAACTGTCCAAGAGAGTTTATAAGAAACGACGAAGCCTGGAAATACAAGCATATGCATATAGTACTGAGCACTTCTGATCAGGATATATGCAAAGATAAAAATATTGAAATGGCTGAAATCCTGAGAGTAAAAGGCATAGAATTCTGGTATGATGAAAGAAAATGGATCGGTCACGACTGGCCATTATGGAGAATGGTCTTCCCTACATTTATAGGAGCATTTTTCTCTTAAAAACAATAAAAAACAAATAGAAAAAAAATAACACCCACCTTAAAAACAAAAATTATGACAAAAAAAGTAGGAATTCTTTTCGGTATGGAAGACACTTTTCCCTGGGCATTTATAGACAAAGTGAATGAACTGGGAGGTGGAGACATCATAGCTGAACCCGTTAACATTGACAAACTGGAGCAGGGAGCAGATTATGGCTATGCAGTGATCATCGACAGAATTTCGCAGGACGTTCCCTTTTACAGAGCTTACCTGAAAAATGCAGCTCTTAACGGCACTTATGTAATTAACAATCCTTTTTGGTGGAGTGCTGACGAGAAATTCTTCAACAATGCTCTGATGTCCAAACTTGGCATTCCGCTTCCTAAAACAGTTCTGCTTCCGTCTCATGAAAGACCGGATAATACTTCTGAAACTTCATTCAGAAACCTGAAATTTCCTCATGACTGGGAATACATCTTCAATTATGTAGGATTTCCTGCGTATATGAAACCTCATGACGGAGGTGGCTGGAAAAACGTTTACAGAGTAGAAAATCCGGATGATCTTTGGAGTAAACTAGGAGAAACAGAACAGCTGGTGATGATGGTACAGGAGGAAATTATCTTCGATGATTATTACAGAGTGTACTGCCTGGGCAGGAAATATGTTCACATCATGCCTTATGAACCCAGAAATGCCCCTCATTTGAGATATGCCACTACACATCAGACTCAAGGGGAAGAGCTTGAAAAGCTATTGAAAACCATTCATGATTACACCATTACTATGAATGAGGCTCTTGGATATGATTTTAATACGGTAGAGTTTGCTGTAAGAGATGGTATTCCTTATGCCATTGACTTCTGCAACCCAGCTCCGGATGCAGACCGAAATTCTGTAGGAGAAGAAAATTTTGCATGGATCATAGAGCACGCCGCAAAACTGGCTATTGAAAAAGCTAAAGAATATGTTCCGGGGAAACCTAATATTACTTGGGGAACCTTTGTGAAAAATTCCATAAAATAACATTGAAAAAGAATTAAAAAACACAAAAAAATGCATCAGTTTACTATTGGAATTGAAGAAGAATATCAGATTATCGATGTGGAAAGCAGAGATCTGGTTTCTCACGTTTCAAAAATCATTGAGGGCGGCAAGGCGGTTTTAAGTGAAAATTTAAAGCATGAAATGCATGAATCCATGATTGAAATGGAAACAGGAATCTGTCAGAATATTCAGGAAGCCAGAGCAGAATTAACAAATTTAAGACGTCACCTCATCAATATCGCCCATGAGCAGGGACTTCGTGTTTCCGGAGGAGGCACACACCCTTTTTCACACTGGTCTGATAACAATATCACTCAGGGAGAAAGATATATAAAAATCGTGGATGATATGGGAGATGTAGCCCGTGAAAATCTTATTTTCGGACTGCATGTTCACATTGGAATTCCCAACCGTGAAGAAGGGGTAAGAATTCAGAATGTCATGCGTTATTTTCTTCCTCACGTATATGCACTTTCTACCAATTCACCTTTCTGGATTGGAAGATATACAGGTTTTAAATCTTACAGACAGGAAATTTTTGTAAAATTCCCAAGAACCGGTATTCCCAGTTATTTTAACTCTCTGGCAGAATTCGACAGTTATGTAGATCTTCTGGTAAAAACAGGAACCATCGACAATGCCAAGAAAATCTGGTGGGATTTACGTGTACATCCATTCTATCCAACAATTGAATTCAGAATCTGCGATATGCCTTTAAGAATTGATGAAACTGTATGTCTTGCTGCCATCATGCAGAGTCTCGTTGCTAAAATTTATAAACTTCATCAGCAAAACCTAAGTTTCAGAAGCTATAGAAGATTGCTGCTGAACGAAAATAAATGGCGGGCCTCCAAAAGTGGTATCGAAGCTCATCTGATCGATTTCGGAAAAGAAGAATCCGTTCCTTATCCTCATTTATTGAAAGAACTTTTAGAGTTTATTGATGATGTGGTAGACGATTTGGGATGTCGTCATGAAGTGGAATATGCATGGAAAATTCTTGAAAACGGAACCGGCGCAGACAGGCAGCTTCAGATCTTTAAAGAAACAGGCGACCTGACAAAAGTCGTTGATTATATGATCTCTGAAACGGAGTACGGCATTACCCACGGCGAACCCGCTTCATAATTTTTTGGTAACTTTACAAAAAATATGATGTAATGAAAGATATTCGAATTGCTCTGCTGGACATGAACAATAATCATGTGAACCAAGGCTTTAGAAACATTAAAGAAATTTCTGAATCTTTTCAGCAGAACTCTGAAGAAAATGTTGTGATCAAAACATTTGATGTAAGATTTAAAGATGAAATGCCGGAGATCGGAGATTTTGACATTTTCATTTCTTCAGGCGGACCTGGAAATCCTCATCGGGAAGGTCTTGCCTGGGAAGACAGATTTGCTTCTTTTTTAGATGCTGTTCTTGAGCATAACAAATACAATGAAGATAAAAAATATCTTTTCCTGATCTGCCATTCATTCCAGCTGGCAAGTATTCACTGGAATCTGGGCAATATCTGCAAAAGAAAGTCTTATTCTTTCGGAGTAATGCCTGTTCACAAAACCGATGAAGGCAGAGATGAGTTTTTATTCAAAAATCTTCAGGATCCTTTTTATGCCGTAGATTCCAGAGCATATCAGTTTATTGAACCGGATCATCAGCGTTTCGAAGAGCTTGGAATGACCATCATGGCGATTGAAAAATTCAGACCTCATATCAATCTTGAAAGAGCTGTAATGGCTGTTCGTTTTTCGGAAGAGATATTCGGAACACAGTTTCACCCCGAAGCCAATCCTGAATCTTTGATTGAAAATCTGAAGGATGAAAAAAACAGAGAAGCCATGATTGAAAACTTCGGAATGGAAAAATATCTTGAAACCATGGACAGAATAGATGATGAAGACAAAATCATTCTGACCAGACATCAAATTCTTCCGAGATTTCTCCAGTTTGCAAAAAAAAACATTTTGAAAGAAGCTGAAACTTTGGTTTAAAAGGCTGGAAGCTGGAGGAAGGATGCTGGAAGTTATTATCGGTTAAGGCTACATATTTTAGAACTCATACTATAAGATTATCGCCTTGAAAACTTCCTTCTTCAAGCTTCCAGCTTCCAGCTACCTATAACAATCGGGCAGAAATGCTCGATTTTTTTAACATCACAAAGAAAAAAAATATGATTCCAAAATACAGAAAACAGTACAATCAGGCGTTTTCAGATGAAAAATACAATCAACTAAAAGGTATATTGGCTGAAAAAGGCGGAATAGAACCTACGTTCAGAGTTTCAGAAAGTCCTATTTTCCTTACTAAAGAGTTTGAAGCAAAACTTATTGATGCCAGCGAAAGTATCATCAGCCAGATTAAAGCAATGCCCGCAGAGTTACTTCAAAAAGCCATTCCTGATAACTGCCGGGTCCCCAATGATACGGATCAGCCCCATTTTTTCACAATAGATTTTGGAGTCTGTAAAAGCGAAAACGGATCAATAGAACCTCAGCTGATAGAGCTTCAGGCATTTCCTTCTTTGTATGCTTTTCAAAAAGTATATGAAGAGACGTACTGCGAGGTCTATCCTTTCCTTTCAGAAATCAAAAATCCTATGTCTCATGAGTCATTTAAGAACTATTTGAAAGAACTGATTGTAGGAGATGAAGATCCTGAAAATGTAATCCTGCTTGAAATCTTTCCGGAAAAACAAAAAACTGCGATTGATTTTGCTCTGACAGAAAAATTATTAGGAATTAAAACAATATGTCTGACGAAAGTAAAGAAAGAAGGGCGAAAGCTGTATTACGAAAATAATGGTACGCTTACCGAAATCAAAAGAATCTATAACCGTGTTATATTTGACGAACTGGATAATATTCCTGATCTTACCCCTGAATTTAATTTCCGTGAGGAAGTGGATGTCAAGTGGATTACTCACCCTAATTGGTTCTTTAAAATATCAAAGTTCCTTTTACCTTTACTTCAGCATGAGTTTGTTCCAAAGAGTTATTTCCTGCATGAATTCCCGGAAAATGAAAACCTTGAAGATTTTGTACTAAAACCTTTGTTTTCATTCGCTGGAAGTGGTGTCAATTTAAATCCTACAAAAGAAATTACAGACTCCATTCAGGATAAAGAAAACTATATTTTGCAGAGAAAAGTGTACTATGAGCCTATTTTTGAAGATATCAACGGAGATTTTTCAAAAGCAGAGATCCGTTTGTTGTATATTTGGCGGGAAAATGATGAACGCCCTATCCTATTGGAAAATCTTGGAAGAATGACTAAAGCCGCAATGGTAAATGTAGATTTCAATAAAAAAGATGCCATCTGGATTGGAAGTTCAAATGCTTTTTTTGGATAAAAACTTATAAAACTAATACTACATGGAAGAAAAGCCAACCGCTTTTGCAGAATTTGAAAACCACAGTTTAACACGAAGAAGAAACCTATTACCCACCTGGATTAAAATTTTCTTATGGATCTTTTTAATCGGAGGCGCACTAGCTGCCATTTTTATGATGGCAGGCTCTCTGATGACTCATATCTCTTTATCGTTATATGGGATGGATGCTAATCATCCTTATTCAATGACAGGGTTTTTGATCTGCGCCCTATTCATTTTCAAAGGTATTGTGGCCTATGGACTTTGGTTTGAACAAGACTGGGCAGCACAAGCAGCAATCATTGATGCCATCATAGGAATTGCTATCTGTCTCATTATGATGGCGATTATTCCGTTTGTCAATCCAGCAATCAGCTTTACCCTCAGATTAGAACTCATCCCTTTGTATTTCTATCTTGTGAAAATGCAAAAAATAAAGAAAACCTGGGAAAACTTATAAATACAAACCTCCGAAATTTCGGGGGTTTATTTTTTATATTTTCTTATCTTCTTTCACGAATTCATTGGTCTAATACAATCATCTATTTATCAGTTCACTTTCTTTACAATGGGTTACATACACAGCCATCATAAAAATCAGAACCCAATACAAAACACCTTCCAGTAAAGGCTTTTAAGCTCTATAAGCTGTGATTTATTTTATGTTTATTGTATCTTTGCTTCGAAAAAAAATGAGGTGAGCGTCCTGTCCTGTTGGGAAATTCTTAGAGAAATACCAAAATTGTGATGGGTTAATGTGGATTTTAACAAGATGATTCAATAGAATGGGAAGTTCTAAAGTTTTTTTTTACAAAAGCTAAAATTTAACTATTAGAATGAACAGAAAAACATTTATTCAAAAATCTTTTCATGGAGTCTTATATGCCGCCTTAGGCACCTCTTTACTCTCCTGCATACAAGATAATTTTAATGACGAGATCAGTAGATTCAACAATGATGATCAATTAAAAAAAAGATTTAAGCCTATATACATCATTAATGAGGGCTCTGATATCAAAGGAAGAAAGTCAAAATCAGTAAAATTTGACATAAGAAAATCCATCCTTATGGAATTTGTAAGTCTGGGATATATTACTCTAAATGAATCTATCAGCGAAACTAATAAAATCAATAAAAATTTAAAAATAATGAAGTTGAATGATGAGTTTTCATGTGTTCTTTTCAGGGAACCCATCCAAATAAGCTTACCCAATACCTTTACAAAACTTAAGTTTCAATACAAGATAATTTTAATGACGAGATCAGTAGATTCAACAATGATGATCAATTAAAAAAAAGATTTAAGCCTATATACATCATTAATGAGGGCTCTGATATCAAAGGAAGAAAGTCAAAATCAGTAAAATTTGACATAAGAAAATCCATCCTTATGGAATTTGTAAGTCTGGGATATATTACTCTAAATGAATCTATCAGCGAAACTAATAAAATCAATAAAAATTTAAAAATAATGAAGTTGAATGATGAGTTTTCATGTGTTCTTTTCAGGGAACCCATCCAAATAAGCTTACCCAATACCTTTACAAAACTTAAGTTTCAATATATCCATTACAGTGAGCTTAGTGAAAACTTTACAAAAAAAGAAATAATATTTTAAGATGTCTTTTATTATTGGTGAAAAAATCCTGGTACAGGGTGAACATTGTATAGAATGTACAATGTGTGTTCCGGAATGTCCGGAACAGGCTATTGATGATACTGAAATGTATTTGGATGTAGGCGGATATGTCTCTCTTAAAGGGGTAACCATATCTATAAATGTAGAAAAATGTATTGGTTGTGGTGACTGTATTCCAGTATGCCCTACTTCGGTATTTTCTTACTTAAATGAGCCTAATCCCGGAGGTAATAATGGAGGCGGTACCATTGGTGGTGGTGGTCAACCCGGACAGGATGGTGAGGATAAAGATCCTTGTTTACAAGCTGCCCAGCCCTCTGCTCACGCAACACAGCTTTCTCAAACTGATGCATTTAATAATGCATTCAGCACAATTGGAGGAATTAATGATGGAAAAGAACACGGCTATGTACTCGGAAGCCAAAATGGAGCTATTATTTCTACCGACGTACAACATGGAGGTCCAAACAACATGACTTTGAATCACAATTTTGAAAATCCGGTGGGGAGCATACATATACATCCGGCCAACGATTCTCCACCATCAGTTGGAGACGTATATTCACTTATCAATGCTTACAACGGGCATAATACTTACAGCACCTATTATGTAATGAATCCCGATGGTACAGTTTATGCTCTGGTAGTAACCGACCCTGCTGCTATGAACCAGTTCTTACAGAACCATCCTTCTACACAAATTTCAGGATTTGCGCCTAATTTCCCACCTCCTTTATTTGACGATTGGAATGATTTTGATGGAAACTGGGAAATGTCATTATCTCATATTCTGGATAAATATGATGCAGGAATGGCTTTATTAAAAAGAGATAATCAGGGGAATTTTAGAAAAATAAAAATTGATACCAAAAAAAATCCTGACGGAACTAGTACAAACACTCAAACCAACTGCCCTTAAATCATGAAAAATACATTTACTTTCATTTTACTGATAACTCTAAGTTTCTTTTATAAAATGAATGCACAAGAAAAAGTATCCTCAAAGCAGACCATCGGAAGATTTGAGGCTAAAAAAAATAATTATATTGGAAAAAAAGTTAAGGATCTATTAAAAGATTTAAAATTGGATATTCAACTGGTTAGTTTTGGAGGAGGTGCGCCTGAAGCCAATAACTTTATCACAATAAGGTTTATTGATGATATCAGAAATTCTGATAAAAATGCGAAATCAGCCAAAATAACACTTTTCATTAAGGAACATGACAGAGCTACTAACAAGCTATTTCAAAGCACTTCAGGTCTTAAAAAAAGAATTAAGAGAGACTCTGTAAGATATAAGACCAATGAAGATATGTTAAAAGGATATGAAAATCTTACTATAGTAGAAATTTACGCTAATTCTGATAAAAACTAAGTTGGTATTTTCAATATCTGTAGATAAAAGAATCGGGCTGAACCAAAGGTTCAGCCCGATTTTTAAATTATATATTTTTATCATCTTCGAGTAATTCCTTGGCCTGGTATTCCTGAACCAGATCAATAGCATTGGAAATAACATCACTTAAAGCTGTGATAAATGTTCCTTCTTCTGCCATTCCAATAGCATGTTTCAAGGCTTCAATTTCTTTAGGAATGATTTCATAGCTGACATCTCTGCCTGCAGCATTAATTCCATCAATAATCAACCCGTTGATTTCCTCTTCGGTTCTTCCGCGAAGATGTTTCTCATTTCGGATGATAATATAATCGAACATTCTTCCGGCAATCTTCCCGCACTCTCTGATATCATTATCTCTTCGGTCTCCAACACCGGATATAATACCTATCTTCTTTGTAGATTCCACATTTTTCAGATAATCTTCAATGGCTTCATATCCTGAAGGATTGTGAGCAAAGTCAATCAGTACTTTAAAATTTTTAAATTTAAAAACATTCAGTCTTCCCGGAGTAAGCTGTGCACTTGGAATAAAGGTTCTTAAAGAATTAGAAATATCCTCAATTCCGAATCCGTAAAGATAACTTGCCAAGCTAGCCGCCAATACGTTTTCAATCATAAATCGGGCTTTTCCTTCCATCGTAATCGGGAAATCTTTGGCTTTTCCTATTCTGATTTTCCAATCTCCTTTTTTAATGGTGACAAAACCTTCTTCATACACACAGGTAATTCTTCCTTCTTTTGCAAATTTTACAATATGAGGATTGTTTTCATCCATACTGAAAATAGCGACACTGGAATCAAGATCATTCACAATCTTCATCGAATATTCATTATCTGCATTCAACACACTCCATCCGCTCTTTTTAACGCTATCCAGTACGACCCGTTTTACTTTGGTAAGATCTTTTAAACTGTGAATATCATTCATCCCCAGATGATCTTCTTCAATATTGGTAAGAACTCCAATATCACATTGCGAAAACCCGAGTCCGGAACGTAAGATTCCTCCTCTGGCAGTCTCCAGAACTGCAAATTCTACTGTAGGATCTTTTAGAATAAATTCTGCAGAAAGCGGCCCTGTTGTATCTCCTTTTGACAACATGGTATTCTGAATATAAATTCCATCCGAAGTGGTAAATCCTACCCTGTAGCCATTGCTTTTTACAATATGGGAAATAAGTCTCGTTGTTGTTGTTTTTCCGTTAGTCCCCGTTACGGCAATAATCGGAATGGTAAAAGGTTTTCCCTGAGGATACAGCATATCCACCACCGGTGCAGCAACGTTTCTTGGCAATCCTTCACTTGGTGCAAGGTGCATTCTGAATCCAGGTGCTGCATTCACTTCAATAATAGCTCCACCACTTTCCTTTAAAGGCTGCGTAAGATTCTCCGCCATCACATCAATACCGCAGACATCCAATCCGATAATTCTGGAAATTCTTTCCGCCATGGTGATATTTTCCGGATGTACCATATCCGTAACATCAATGGACGTTCCTCCGGTTGAAAGATTGGCAGTAGATTTCAAATAAACCACTTCTCCTCTCTGAGGAATTGTTTCCAGCGTATACTGAAGCTTTTCAAGAAGTTCTAAGGTATCTTTATCCACCTCAATCTCAGTAAGGACATTTTCATGACCATAGCCTCTTCTTGGATCTTTGTTTTCTTTCTCAATCAGTTGCTGAAGATTGAGTTCTCCATCCCCTACAACATGAGCCGGAACTCTTCTTGCAGCAGCCACCATTTTATTATTGATCACCAGTATACGAAAATCGTAGCCCGTGATATACTTTTCAACAATGACTTTTCTTGAATATTTCTGGGCATGTTCCAGACCTATTATAGCAACATCCCAGTCGTTGACATTAATGGAAGAACCTTTTCCGTGGTTTCCATCCAAAGGTTTTAAAACAATGGGATACCCAATTTTTTTAATCACAGCGTTTAAACCTTCTTCATCAACTACCAGATCACCTGTCGGAACCGGAATGGCAGCATCATGAAGCATTCTCTTGGTTAATTCTTTATTACAGGCAATATCTACAGCGATAGAACTTGTATTCCCCGTAATGGTAGCCTGGAACCTTTGCTGGTTCACCCCATATCCCAGCTGTACCAATGAATTGGTTCCCAATCTGATCCATGGAATTCTTCTGGAAGCCGCTTCCTCCACAATACTTCCGGTAGAAGGACCAAGACGGACACGCTCCCTGATTTCTTTTAATTTATGGATACATGCAGTCAAATCATAATCTTTGCTTTCAATCAGTGCTTCTGCAATCTTTACGGCTTCTTCTGCAGCAAAAATTCCTGCATTTTCTTCAATATAATTAAATACTACATTATATACTCCCGGAGTTTTTGTTTCACGGGTTCTTCCAAACCCTACATCCATTCCTGCCAGAGTCTGTATTTCCAAAGCAATATGCTCAATGACGTGTCCCATCCAGGTTCCCGTTTCCACTCTATGGAAAAAACCTCCTTCCACTCCTTCTGAGCATCGGTGGGTAATTAATGAGGGCATCAGTTTTTCTATTCTTTCCCGGAATCCCTCAATTTTATTGGTAGGATAATTCTCCATTTCTTCTAAGTCCAACCTCATCTGTATCAGCTTCTTTCTTCTGATGCTCCAGATATTTGGACCTCTTAGTGCCTGAATCTTTTCGATTTTCATAGTCTATTGGCATTTTAACAGTTAACAATAACTCCTTTCAAAACCAAAGATAATGTAAAACCCTAAACGAAACTATACCACATTTAAAGATTCGTTAAAAAAAAATTAATTTTAATTAACATTTCTAAAACATTAAAAATCAACTAAAGATGGCACGAATTTCGTCAAAGAATGTTAATTATTTTTTAATTTTGCACTATGATGAAACCTGTTGGAAAATTAATCGTTATCGGAGGAGCTGTAAACAAAGGAAGTTTTGCTGAAACCGACTATGATCAGAATATTGAAAAAAACCTTAATTTTTTTGAACGTGGGATCTTAAGAAAGATCATCAACGAATCAAAACTTAAAGAGAACTCTGTGATTGAAATCGTCACTACCGCTTCTCAAATTCCTCAGATCGTAGGCTCTGAATACAAAAAAGCATTTGAGTTTCTGGGGGCTAAAAATGTAAATGTTCTTGACATCCACAACCGTGAGGAAGCCAATTCTGATGCAATGGTAGCAAGAGCCAACGCTGCTGATGTCATGATGTTTACCGGCGGAGACCAGCTGAGACTAACTTCTATTCTTGGAGGAACAAGATTTCACGATACCGTTTTATTAAAATATCAGGAACAGGATTTTATTTATTCCGGAACTTCTGCAGGTGCTGCAGCAGCTTCTGAAAACATGATCTACCAGGGAAGCAGTTCTGAAGCCCTTCTAAAAGGAGAAATCAAAACTACTCAAGGTTTAGGTTTAATAGATAATGTTATTATTGATACTCACTTTGTACAGCGAGGCAGAATCGGACGTCTTTTCCAGGCAGTAGTGAACAATCCAAGAACTCTAGGAATCGGATTGGGTGAAGATACGGGGCTTTTCATTCATAATGACGTGATGACTGCTGTAGGTTCAGGTCTTGTAATACTGGTAGACGGAAGATTTATCAAAGACACTAATCTTACGAATATCAATCTTGGAGAACCTATTTCTATTGATAACTTAACGGTACATGTGATGTCTATGAATGATCACTATGATCTTACTACAAAGAAATTGACTATTGAAAATTCTCAATTTAATCCAATACCACAGGATAAATAATTGATGTAATCAAAAAACATATTATTAATCATCATAAAAATGGAACTTCGGTTTCATTTTTTTTGTTTAAAGTTTAAGGTTCAATGTTTAATTAGAATTTATAAATTAACTTCGTAAAAGAATATCATTTATCAATCATCATCTATAATTTTATGAAAGTAATTATCCACGGAGGTTTTTTCTCTGAAAGCGATCAAAGCCACGAAGTGAAAACAGCAAAACAGAATTCTTTAAAAGTAATTACTGAAAAGGCATTCGACTATCTTAAAACACATTCAGCTTTTGATACCGTTGCCTATGCCGTATCATTGCTTGAAGACGACCCTTTATACAATGCAGGAATCGGTTCTCAGATCCAGAGTGATGGCGTGATCCGTATGAGTGCTGCCATTATGAACGGAAATACTCAGAGACTAAGTGGTGTGATTAATATTCAAAATGTACAGAACCCTATTTTTGTAGCTAAAGACCTTATCAATGAAGACGACAGGGTTTTAGGAGGAAATGGTGCTAAAATTTATGCTACTGAAAATGGTTTTGAAAATTTTTCTACAGAAATTCCTCAAAGGAGAAAAGAATACGAAGCTAAACTTGCCAATGGCGGCAAAGGAACTGTAGGTTGTGTAGCGATTGATCAGGAAGGAAAACTTGCTGTGGCAACATCTACGGGAGGGAAAGGTTTTGAAATTCCCGGAAGGATTTCAGACTCTGCCACTGTGGCCGGGAATTATGCCAATGCTGTATGTGCCGTGAGCTGTACCGGCGTAGGGGAAGATATTGTCAGCAATGCTACTGCAGCAAAAATTGTAACAAGAGTTACAGATGGGATGAATCTTCAACAGGCCTTCAGCAAGACATTTGATGAACTTAAAACTATTGATGGGTTCGCAGGTGCTATTGCTATTGATAAAGAGGGAAATGTTTATCATCAGGATTCCTATCCTACTATGGTTTTCGCCAGTTTTGACGGTGAAAATTTCGAAGTCTTCTCTTAAATTTAACATTTTTTTATAGGTCTATTTATTTTTTTGGCACGTATTTTACATTATTCATAACAACAAATTTTAATATTAATACATAAAAAAATAGAAATCATGGGAAACAAAGCAAAAGGTTTATTAGCTTTATTAGGTTTAGGAGCATTAGCTTATTGGAAATATAAGAATTCAAGCCCTGAAGATCAACAAGCTGTAAAAGATAAAATCAATACTGCAAAAGACAATCTTAATAAATGGGGAAATGACCTTAAAAGCAAAGCCAATGATGTTGCTTCCCAAGTTCAGAATAAAGTGGACGAAGCGAAAACAAAGGCTGAGGATTCCCTTAGCTAACCAACATAGAGCAGTTTTTTTTAACATTCATATATAGGAAAAAGTCATCGTAGTTTTAATTACGATGACTTTTTATTTTAATTAACAATCTAAGATTTTATTTTTTCTCTGCTGCCAGCGCAAATACCAATGGTATTTTGTTTCCAAACTGTGGAATTCTCCATTTTCCCTTCTCAAATTCTTCTACATGTCTGAAACAAGCATATGGAGACCAGTCAAATTCTCTGAAAGTATTCAATTGTAGATCTTTTTTAATCAAATTATTGAGAACTTCAGATAAAGAATGGTTCCACATGATGTACTCCTGAACAATAGGTGCAGACTGATCCGCATACGTTCCTTCATACGTTTCCACAATAGGTTTTTCATTGAAATAGTGGTAGACAACTTTTGTAAAGTCATCGTCAAACATCCAGACCACAGGATGAAACTCTGCCATAATGAACTTTCCTCCCGGCTTTAGAAAATGATCGATAACACCAGCCCACTTTTCAAGATCAGGAAGCCATCCTATCGTACCATAACTTGTGTAAACGATATCAAATTTCTGTTCCAGAATATCAGGCAGATTATACACATCCGAACAGATAAACTCTGTATCTGTTTCACATTGCCGTGCTAGATCTCTAGCTGTATCAATTGCTTTGTCAGAAAGGTCTATTCCGGTAACCTTAGCTCCCATTCTTGAAAGAGAAATAGAGTCTTGACCGAAATGACATTGAAGATGCAGAATACTTTTCCCTTTTATGTCTCCAAGAAGATCCAGTTCTATTGAATTCAGAGAAGTTCTTCCTTTTAAAAACTCATCTACAAAGTAAAAATCCGATTTCAGGTGGGGTTCTACTTTAGCATTCCAAGATTTTTTATTGATTTCTAAGTAATTTTCCATGATTTTTAGTTTAAAATAATATAGGTTCTGCCGGCAAATTTTCATTATCCAGCATATCGTGATTATAGTTTCTCCATTAATTTTTTCTTTTGCTCCAGAAATTCTTCTTCACTTAAAACTCCTGTTTCTTTTAATCTTCCAAGCTGCTCGAGTTGGTCTAAAACACTGGGCTCTGACTTGCTTTGAAAGGATTTTTCAGGTTGAGACATGAAATCCCTTACTTTTTCACAAAACAGCTCAGCATGGTACTTTCCTACCCCATCAATCTCTACAATATCATCTGTAACCTGAATATCTATGGAAGCCAATAAAAATGCCGTTTCATATTGTATAGAGCTTATCTTGCTGTAAGAAAAATCCTCAACTTTCAATCCATACATGAATTCTTTATCTACAAAAATCAGCCTTCTGTCTGTAGCGACTAAAATAATATGATGATTGTTCAGTTTATTT
This sequence comes from Chryseobacterium culicis, assembly GCF_002979755.1. Lineage (NCBI taxonomy): Bacteria > Pseudomonadati > Bacteroidota > Flavobacteriia > Flavobacteriales > Weeksellaceae > Chryseobacterium > Chryseobacterium culicis. The sequence goes on from NZ_PCPP01000001.1 coordinate 1,042,838, forward strand.
CTGCCTTCTACGAGGTATACAATTCTTTCGTCTGGTGAAAGGATATCCGGCAATTCATGAATTTCTTTTCGGGCAAATATAGTAGGACTGATATCCAGTTTTTTAAGTTCATCTCTTATTTCGTCAAGTCTTGATCTTTCGCTCATAGCTTTAGTTTATGGATCTAAATTACTATTTATTAATTTGATTCAATAAAAAATTATTCCTCTGAAGGAATCACAACCGAAGTATGGAGGCAATACATCTTCCAGCCTAAAGTTTCATACAATAGTTTTCCCTCTTCTGTAGCCACTAAAAGGTTATTGGAAAAACCCTTTGACAAAGCAATCTTCTCCAGTTCTTTCAGCAAGAAACTAGCGAGTCCTTTCCTTTGATGATTTTTTTCAGTGATAATCCTGTCATAAACAGCAACATCGTCTATAAGAGAAACTCGACCTATAGAGGCCTGTTCCCCATTTTCTGCTACAACTCTGACAACAAAAGTAGTATTGTATTCAGAAAATTCTAAATGATAGCCTTCTGCAAGACTAATTTCCGGGAAATTCATTGGCTGAAAACAGGTCATCAGATATCCTTGTGGCTGTAATTTCCATCTTGCAGGTATTTTTCCTGTAAACTCATCGGGAGACGTTGATATTTTCAGATAAACCCACGGCTCATCAATAGAGTTTGCAAGTTCGAAAAAATCTTCATTAAGTTCAGGAAACACGAAACGTTCTTTTTGTTTTTCATCTCCTACGAACACTCTAAAGCCGGATTTATGTGGAACAGGAAAAGAGACTTCTCTTGATAGACACCATCCTTTAAGCCATTTTTCTACTATTTTTGCCAATACTTTATCTTTCATGATTGGGTGTTAAAAGTTTTATTGTAATTGTTTCAGCAATTTCTTTTTTTGCTCCGCAAATTCTGCATCGGTCAAAATTCCGTTTTCTCTCAGTTTTCCTAATTTCTCAAGTTGATTAAAAATGTCTTCTGATGAAACCGGAATATTTTTGTTTACAGAATCAATTTGTTTTGAAGAATGTTCCCGAGGACTATTATAAATAGCTTTTATCCTGTCGTAGAATTTCTCAGCATCCTCTTTATCCATGAAACATTCAAACTCTACCATTCTTTCATCAAGATGTAATTTGATAATTGGCGATCTGGAATCTGTTACAAAACTTACAGCCTTAATACTTTCGTTAGGGTAATCATTGATTTTTGCAGCCCCAAACATTCCTTTTGAAACAGATATCATTCTTTTGGGTGTTGCTACCAATACTCCTGTGGCCAATGTATTAACGAATTGAGCATCCGTGATCGCAATGATCTGTTCTTCTTCGGAAATCAGATAAGGAAGTTCTTTGATTTCTCCTTTGGTAAAGAGGGAAAGGTTAGCATTCAACATTTCCAGTTCACTCTTTATTTTCTGATGTCTTCGTTTATAAACCTCTTTTGAGATTTGATGGGAGCTAAAATCTATAGCTGCAGGAAGATTCTGTTCTGCAATTGCCACAGCCGGAACCGCTTCAATTTTATCTGCACTCAACATTTTATTAAGATCATCAATACTGAATTTATTAAGATTGTACAGCAATTCATCATTGATATCGCTTAATTTATTTAAACATTTATTGCATAAAACATTGCCGTCTGAAAGTGTATTAGCTCCCAAAAGTGTATCCATAGATGTTAATTCCGTGTTACACAATGCACAATTATTGTTCATTTCTTTTTTACTCAAAAGTATTTAATTCTTCTCACCAATCAAAAAAACAACCACTGAAAATATTTCAAGTGGTTGTTTTTTTTTGATTGATATATTTTACAATAAATCCGCTTTATTATTTTCCCAAGAATTCCTCTAAAGAAACAGTTTTCTGTTCTCCTGCCTCAAGATCTTTATAGGTAACCGTATTATTTTTAATTTCCTCTTCACCCAAGAAGACAAGATTCTTTATGCCTTTCTTCTCTGCATAGGTAAACTGCTTATTAATCTTTGAATTTTCAGGATACAGTTCTGCAGAACTCCCTTTTGCTCTTAGTTGTATGATCAACTTTAAAGCTTCTGTTACTCCTTCTCCACCGAAGTTTGCAAAAAGATATTCTATTTTAGCAGAAGCCTCTTCAGGGAACAGGTTCAATTCTTCCATCACAAGATAAATTCTGTCTAATCCGAATGAAATTCCTATTCCCGGAATGTTTTTCACCCCAAAAACTTCAGTCAGATTATCATATCTACCACCACCTCCAATGGAACCCATGGCAACTTCATCTGCCTTCACTTCGAAAATAGCTCCGGTATAATAATCTAATCCTCTCGCCAGAGTAATATTGAACACCAGGTTTTGAATATCAACACCAAGATTCAGAGATTGGGTAAGAACATATTCAAGTTCTTCCACTCCTTTCAGCCCGATTTCGTTTCCTGCAAATTTCTCTTTCAGTTGAAGGAGGTTTTCCAGTGCATCGTCAGACTGACTGAACAAGAAGTCTAATTTTTCAATAGATTCCTGAGAAATTTCCCTTTCCAGTAATTCTTTAACAACCCCGTCTTTACCAATTTTATCCAGTTTATCCAATGCTACAGTAAAGTCAATCAGTTTATCTGTGATTCCTGCATATTCTGCCAATCCGGAAAGAATCTTTCTGTTGTTCATATGAATCGTTACAGGAACTTTTAGATCTGCAAATGATTTCAAATACAACTGAACCAATTCTACCTCTTGTAGTAAACTTTCACTTCCTACAACATCGGCATCACACTGATAAAATTCTCTGAATCTTCCTTTCTGAGGTCTGTCCGCTCTCCAAACCGGTTGGATTTGAGAACGTTTGAATGGAAATGTCAGTTTCCCATGATTCATTGCCACGAATCTTGCAAAAGGTACAGTAAGATCATAGCGAAGAGCTTTATCTGTAAGACTTTCCGCACTGAAAGGTTTTTCTAATGCTCTTTGAAAATCATGAAGCATCTGGTTCTTTTTCTCTTCTTTTGCTTCGTTGATACTTGAATTTAAAATTTTAAAAATCAAGCGGTCACCCTCTTCTCCGTATTTTCCTGTCAGTGTAGACAGATTTTCAAAACTTGGAGTTTCCAGTGGCTGAAACCCGAATAATTCGAAATTATTCTGTAAAATATTGATGATATATTTTCTTCTGGAAACTTCCTGTGCCGTAAAATCTCTCGTCCCTTTTGCTAAACTTGGCTTCATTTCTTATATGTCATTTTGATAAATGCAAAAGTACGGAATTACAAGGACTTTACACAGTATAAAAAGCTGAAGAAAATCTACCCTCAGCTTTTCTGGTTGTGTTATCAATTATTAAAAAAATCATACACTTTCAAGGATTTCAAGAATTTCTTCACCATAGTTTTCAATCTTATGTTTTCCAAACCCTTTGATTTCGAGTAATTCCTCTTTCCTTGCAGGTTTATATTTGGCCACAGACATCAGTTCTTTATTACTGGCGATAAAATAAGTGGGAAGATTCTGTTCTCTGGCTTTCTCTGATCTCCAGAGTTTCAAAGCATCTAATATCTTTTCTTCATCCCTGTTCAAAGTATCACTCTCGACAGAATATTTGACTGTCTTTGGTTCTTTTACTGTATTTTTTGCAGGCTTTGCTTCTTCAAAATACAATATTACAGACCAATACCGTTCTTCACTTACAAAAGCTGTTTCCACTTTCATAATCTCATTGGCTTCCAGAAAATCATCCAGCATTTTCTGGTCTTTGTAGAGAAACTCTTCAGGAATCCTGATTTTAAAAACTTTTACTTTCATCATTTGTGTTTTTAGAATTATTTACCACCTAATAACAGGATCTCGTCTACGCGAATTTCTGTAACATACCGCTTCACTCCGTCTTTATCATCATATGATCTGTAGGTAAGCTTTCCCTCAATGGCAATTTCTTTTCCTTTGGGAACATATTTTTCAAAAATCTCTGCTGTTTTCCCGAATGCAATAAGGTTATGCCATTGGGTTTCCTCTACCTTTTCTCCTTTGGCATTCGTGTAATGATCACTGGTAGCTAAGGACACACTTGCTTTTACATTTCCGTTATCGAAGTTTACCATTTCAACTTCTTTTCCTGTGTAACCAATTAATGTTACTTTGTTTCTTAGTGACATAATTTTTAGATTTTAAAGATTAATAATTCAGATAAGAGACGTTCACTGTTTTCTCAAATCTCTGTTGCAAAGATTGTAATGTTACCTAATCACAGTCGGTTATAAACTATTTAAACTCACTTGTAACCGTTTGTTGTCGGATAAAATCTTTTTGAAAACATCAAAAATCCGTTTAAAATCCTAATTATCAGTGTTTTTTATTTTTTTTTGAAAAACCATAAAAAAAAGGCACTCAACAAAATTATTGAGTACCTCCTACTTAATCATGCAACTTAAAATTGGAATTTATATTTTTTCACATTCAACAATGCTTTTTGCCTCTGTTCCGATATGAATAAGCCTGGTAAACTGTAATCCTGCTTTTTCAATGATCATTTTAAACTCACTTAAAGTTCTTTCCTTTCCTGTAAGACAAGCAAGCATAACAATATCCAGAAGTTTGGCCATATGGGGTTTATTTAAAGAATCGTCAGGAATAACTGCATCTATGATTAATAGCTTTGCCCCTTTAGACATGGCATTATAACAGTTTTTCAGAATTTGCACACATTCATCATCACTCCAATCATGAATAATCCATTTCATAGTATATAAATCTGCTCCTTCCGGAACTCTTTCAAAAAAACTTCCAATAGCCACGGAACATCTTTCTTTCAGATTTTCAGGAATCATTTTGATCGTTTTTTCAATCACATTGGCCTCATCAAAAATAATCCCGGAGCTTTCCGGAGCATGATTCAAAATAGTATGTATCATGACCCCATTGCCACCGCCTATATCAACAATTTTTTTATAAGGTGTAAAATCATAGTTGTCTATAATTCCTGTCAGCTCCATTCCGGACATTCCCGTCATACCTTTTCCAAAGTTTTCTCCTATTTCAGGATATTCTTTATAAAATCCCCAAAGATCTTTACCATGAATATGCTCAAAAGGAATTTTCCCTGTTTGAACTGCATAGGTAAGGTCTCCATAGCCTGGAAAATGTTCGTTCATAATTGTAAGCACAAAATTTTTTGCTGTTCCGGGAACATCGGTTTGCAAGGCTGCTCCAAAATCATTCAAAGCAAAAGTTTTATTTTCATATTCTTCAAAAATTCCGGCACCGCTTAATGCTCTCATAACCCGGTATAAGTTTGTTTCATGGGATTGTGTTTCTTCAGCAAGTTTGGATATTGTCTTTGGACCAGAAGCCAGCAAATCTGCAATATTGAGTTCAGCAGCCGTTTTTACGCATCCGGTTAGCCATAAACCACCTAGTATTTCAAACATTTTAAATGTAAATTCTGGTTTAATGGGTTGTTTTTCCATGGTAAGCATTTTATATAGAATAGTATTTGATTAACTTTAGTAGACATATACGTTATATGCACATCATGAAAACAAGAACAAACCCGATAAGTCTGTTCTTGTGTGACATGTGTCAAGTTGAAAATAAGCTCTAGTAATGAGATTAATCTTTGGCTTGGGAAATCCTTGTTACACTATCAATTGTAGCATCCAATGTGGTATCAGACTTTATTTTAATAAGATATCCGCTACCTATAGATAAAGGATCGGCAACACTTACCAGGTAAAAGACCAGGTTTCCGGATGTTACCCCATTGGGAGCAACTGCAGTCTGATCGATGGAAAATGTTGAAGGAGGAACAGGATTTGAAAGGTTTACCGTCACAAAGGCTACAGAACCATTATTCTTATTAGAATAACTGACAATAACCCGCCACATATGAACCTGTCCGGCAATAGGGTTTTCCAAAAATCGGCTTGTTGCGGGATCAAATATGTCTCCGGGCACAGGAGTGATAATATTTTCCGGCCATGTGGTTGTAGGAGGAGCCGCAAAGTCTGTCACAATATTCATCGGTGTTTGGTAAACAATATTTTGATAAGTCATTAAAGGGACACCTCCGGAAGATTTAAATGCAAATGAGGGTTTCACTCCTGCTCCGCTATTCAGCTTAACAACTCCTTCATTGGCTGTTGTTAATGTCTGCGAAGAAATGACGGTACTCCAAAAGGTTCCGTTATAATACCTTAAGGTCTTGTTCGTGGAATCATAGATAATCATTCCTGCCGTGGGTGCTGGTACATTGGCTGGTGGGTTGGCATTTCTGGAGAGTACAACGGCTGAATTAGCTGAGGTAACATCTAGCACTCCTTGTGGAGAAGTTGTATTAATCCCTACCTGTCCAAATATAAATGGGGAACACAGAATACTGATCAATAAATTGGATTTTTTCATGGTTTGTTTTTTTGAATGTTCATCTCAAAATTACAAAAAAACACAATACAGTGAAATAAAATTCATATTTATTTACTGAAAATAAGACAGTTATATAAACAATAAAACTTTATGAATAAAAAAGTAATTCAAAATACCGACAAATACTAAATTTTTCAAAACAAAGAGAATTAAACAGAATTTCTTTTTATGATATTAATTTTTTTTAATCAATGAATCTTCTTCGATTGAAAAAACACAATATTTAAACAAAACTTTCCAGAATGAGTTTATTTTTCAGATAATACATGAATAATTTATTATGTTTCAGGGCTAAATAATTGTTTCATTCTAAGAATAGATTTATTCCAATAAAATGAATATCCTATCTCGCAGCTATCCATTTACAAACGGATAATTCCGTATCTTTGTGAAAATTCATCTATGAAAAGGAACATCAATATTTTTGAGTTTCCTCTCAATTTGGGACTTACAAAGAAAGAACATGAGACAGAACCCGGAGTTCGAAAACTTCCGGATTGGCTCAGAAAATTTGATTTTCATAGCAGAATTAATCCTAGTGCCGTTTTTAGACTGGAAGCTCCGGCATATTCTATGGACTTTGATAAAGAATCAAAAGTCAGAAATGCAGACCAGATTATTGAGTATGCTAAACAACAGGCCGACTGTATTCTCCGCAATTATGAAAAGAATACATTTAATATTATTCTTGGAGGTGACTGCAGTATTCTTATAGGAAATGCTGTAGCTCTGAAAAAGCTGGGAAACTTCGGACTATTTTATCTTGACGGACATACCGATTTTATCCCACCCGAACTGTCTGAAACAGGAGGCGCAGCAGGAATGGATCTCGCAATCATTACCGGCACCGGACACGAAAAGCTAACCCATATTAATGGTTTAAAACCCTATCTATCTGAAGAAAATATTTTCTGTTGTGGCAATGCGGAAACAGATGATGAAGAATATGTGGACCAAATTATCAATTCAGGTATTCATTATTTTGATCTTTATCAACTCAGAGAAAATGGTTTCAGGAAAACCGCTGAAGACTTTCTGAAAATGGTGAATGATAAAGGGTTGGATGGATTTTTCATTCATTTTGATGTTGATATCCTGAAAGATGAGATTATGCCTGCCGTAGACAGCAGAATGGAAGACGGAATCAGTTATGATGATCTCAGGGAAATGTTGAATCCTTTATTGGAAGATCCATTGTGCTTTGGAATAGAGATTACCATTTTGGATCCTGATTATGATGAAAACGGAACATATACCCGTCCATTTGTAGAAAATTTAATTCAAATTATAAAAAATAAAGAAGAATAAATGAAGAAGACTATCAAAAGAACATTCAGAGTTTCAAAATATGTAATCTACAAAGAAACGCTTGTTGATTACAAGGAGCATTTCTGGTCATTTTTAGGAGCATTTTTTGGAATTGGAATCATTGCATTTATCCAATCCCACACTTTGACAGAAACTGAAAATATCTTCCTGATCGGTTCTTTTGGAGCATCAAGTGTTCTTATTTATGGGGCCATCCAAAGTCCTTTGGCTCAACCCAGAAATCTTATAGGCGGACATGTTCTGTCGGCATTGGTAGGGGTCACCGTTTATCAATTTGTACCGGATATCATCTGGCTTTCCGCTCCTTTGGCAGTAGCATTTTCCATTGTCCTGATGCAGTATACAAAGACTTTGCATCCACCAGGCGGAGCTACAGCCCTGATTGCGGTAAGTTCTACAGGAAAAATTCCGGAATTGGGGTATTGGTACGTTCTCTCCCCTGTTCTTTCAGGATGCATCATCCTGCTTCTTGTAGCTCTGTTCTTTAATAACATTACCCCTAACAGAAGCTATCCTAACCACAGCATGTTCAAAAAACTATTGAAAAAAAGACACACCCATCACTTAAAATAAAAATCATGAATTGCCTGGAATGTGGCGAGAAAATCATCGGAAGATCAGATAAAAAATTCTGCAACGATGCCTGCCGGAACGCCTACAACAATAAGCAGAATAAGGACTCTAACAATTTAATGCGGAATGTTAATAACAAACTCCGTAAGAATTACCGCATCCTGATGGAAATCAATACCGATGGTAAAACAAAAGTCTTAAAATCCAAACTGGATGGCTTAGGTTTTGATTTCGATTATTTTACCAATCTGAAAGTTTATAAAAACGGCTCTGAATACAAGTTTATTTATGATTACGGATATAAACTTCTGGAAGATGATTTTGTACTGATTGTAAAAAATCAGGCATAACCCACACCCCACAAGTATAGTATTATGAAAGAAGTTGTTCTCATCACCGGAGCCAGTGGAATGATCGCTAAAGAGCTGGCAAAAAAAATAGGTAAGGAATACGAGATTAGATTTCTGACCCGAAAAAAAGTACATGACTATGAGTATGAATGGGACCTCACAAAAGGAATAATGGATGAAACCGCTTTGGAAAATGTTTCTCACATCATTCATCTTGCAGGTGCCAATATTTCAGAAAAACGCTGGACTCCCGAAAGAAAAAAAGAATTGATCTCCAGCCGAATTGATTCCGCAGAATTACTCCGAACGACTTTAAGAAAGAATAAGATAAAGCTTAAGTCTTTTATTTCAGCTTCAGGAATCAATTTTTACGGTACAGAAACTTCAGAAAAGATTTATTCAGAAAATGATCCTCCAGGTAATGACTTTCTCAGTGAAGTGGTCGTTTTATGGGAAAGAGCAGCGGATGACTTTAAAGAACAGGATCTGGCAGAAAGAGTGATCAAAATACGAACTGCCGTTGTTCTTTCTGAAAAAGATGGCGCTTTAAAGAAAATGGTTCCTCCTATTCAATATGGTATCGGATCTCCGCTGGGAAGTGGCCACCAATATATGCCATGGGTTCATATTGAAGACATTTGTTCTATTTATGAATTTGCTTTAAAAAATACTGAAATGGACGGAGCGTATAATGCTGTATCTCCACAACATGCCACCAATAGAGAACTGACAAAAAAGATTGCCCAGGTGCTTGAAAAACCTTTGTTCATGCCTAATGTTCCGGGATTTGTTCTGAAATTATTATTCGGAGAGCTTGCTACTGCTATTCTGGAAGGTTCCAGAGCTTCTTCAAAGAAACTTCAGGACACTGGTTTCCATTTTAAATTTCCGGATCTGGAGAACGCTTTAAAGGATTTATTAAAGAAGCAGCCGTACAAAAGATAGAATCTTTTAATTAAAAAATATTTACAACACCCATTGATTATAACACAGAAAATATTCTAATGAAAAACCCCAATATTACCCTATTAAATACAGAAATCCTTTCAGACAACTGGTATATTTTAAACAAAGTCACTTATTCAGTATTGAAAAAGGACGGAACTACAGAAACTCAAAGCAGAGAAGCTTACGACCGTGGAAATGGAGCCGTTATTCTTCTTTATAATACAGCCTTAAACACAGTTATTCTCACCAGACAATTCAGATTACCCACTTATATCAATGGAAATTCTACAGGCATGCTCATTGAAGCCTGCGCCGGACTGCTGGATAATGATAATCCGGAAGACTGTATAAAACGGGAAACTGAAGAAGAAACCGGATATAAAATTTCAAAGGTTGAAAAAATATTTGAAGCCTATATGTCACCCGGATCTGTAACGGAAATTCTTTATTTCTTCATTGCAGAATATTCCCATGAAATGAAAATCAATGACGGAGGCGGATTGGAAGAAGAAGGTGAAAATATAGAAGTCCTTGAGTTATCTTTTGAAGAAAGTATGAAAATGATCGATGCAGGAGAAATCAAAGATGCAAAAACAATCATGCTTTTGCAGCACTTGCGAATCAAAGGAATTATGTAGAAATCAATGATGATTGATGCTTAAAAACTTTATATTTAAATAAAAATATTAACTTATAACTCATATTTAAACTATTAACAGATGATTGAACATGTGAAGCTTGCCATTAATCCCAAATTTCAGGATTGGGTTCTTTTTGAAAATGGCACTTATATTATTTTTGATGACATCGGTATTATCGAAGATGTAAAAGAGGAAGCATTACAATTAATGAAAGAATTCGGTCCGGTTTCTGCCGGAGGTCCTGCCGGAGATTTCAGTGTAATTCATTTAAACCTTACTGAAGGATGGTTGGTTTCCGGGCATGGATATGGTATGTATACGTATGTACATCCTTCCGAACTGGACAGTGATTCTCCAAATGATCTTGAAATAGGACTTTATGGTAGATCTAAAAGAGATTCAGATGGTCAAAATCCCGAAATTATTCATATCAACAAGAGTGAAATTTCATAAGACCTACCATTCATCACTCATAACTTATAATTTATAATTAAATAAAAATGCTTCAAGATCATATTACAGTTCAGAACCGTTATAAAGACTTTATTAAGAAAATCAGCGAAACGGAAGTAGTGTTTGCATTAAAAGATGATAAAGGATATGCAACCTCCTACTCTAACGAGGCAGAATACGAAGATGGTGAAGAAGTACAGATTATCTGTTTCTGGTCTGATGCTGCAAGAGCAAAATCATGCATAGAAAACGAATGGAATCAATACGAACCTTCTCCTGTTCCTCTTAATGAATTTGTAGAAAACTGGTGCCTGGGTATGAATAGTGACGGATTATTAGTGGGAACTAATTTTGACAGCAATCTGTTTGGCTATGAAGCTGAACCTTTGGAACTTATCCTTGACATTATTGAAGAACTTAAAGCTTCAGAAAAATCATTGGAACTGAGAAAATTTAAAGACATGGAAGATCTGGAAAAACAGATCAGAGAAGTATGGGAAGAGTAATCGTTGATATAAAATGAAGGTTTTGGGAAAAAAGATCATTAAAATAACCGCTTTATTTTTAGTTCTTCTTTTCAGTATTTTAATGCTGAAAACTATTTCCCAGTACACTTCTCTTGAAAAAAACATCGGGTTTCTTGCCTTTAAGCAACAGGTTGTAAATAATCCGTACTGGATGGCTTTTTTCTATATTCATATCTTTTCCATAACGCTTTGTCTTCTGGCTGGTCTTACCCAGTTTTCAAGTCGGTTTTTGGATGAAAACAGAGATCTTCATAAGATTATTGGGAAAATATATGTTTACAATATTCTGATCATTAATGTTCCGGCATGTTTTGTACTTGGGCTTTTTTCCAATGGAGGAATGATCGGAATTACAGGATTTCTGATACAGGATGTGCTCTGGGCATATTTCACCATTGCTGCCGTACTTTTTATCAAAAAAGGGAATATCAGTAAGCATAGAACGTATATGATTTTAAGCTATGCCGTAACCACCACAGCCATTACTTTCAGAATCGTTAAGAATCTGTTTTATAATGAAGCCCGTCATGATTACGAGCTTTTTTATGGATTGAATGTCTGGGCAGCCCTTTTTATCAATCTTTTGACGGCTTACTTAATTCTCAGAAAAGATTTACTACTACCTGGAAAATTCAACAGTGGAAAAGAAAATATACAGGCTAAGAAAAGAAATCAGAAAAAATGAGGCGATAAATATTAAGGTATTAAAAAGTACTGCGTATTTATTATTTCTGGTCCATTTACCAAAAAAGCGCATAATCAGATAAGAAATACCTCCAAAAAGAGCGATAATAGAAAGAAGGAAAAAATAATATATCATGATTTCGTGTTAATTCATGTAAATCTATCATTTTAAATCTAAAAAAACAATCCATAACAGGATCACAGCTTGATAAACAGCCTTAATTCTGATGAAAATTGTTGCTAATCATTAATTTATGAAAATAAATAACCTTGACCATCTTGTCTTAACAGTGGCAGATATTGATAAAACTATAGAATTTTATACGGATGTTATGGGATTTGAAGTGGTTGTTTTTGGGAATAACAGAAAAGCACTCATCTTTGGAAACCAAAAAATTAATTTGCATCAGAAAGGTCATGAATTTGAGCCTAAAGCAGAGCTGCCAACGTGTGGTTCTGCTGATCTTTGCTTTATTGCAGAGACCGATATTCATGAGGTGATGGAAGAGCTAAAACAGAAAAATGTAAACATCATTGAAGGGATTGTAGAGAGAACCGGAGTGGCAGGTAAAATCAAATCCGTTTATTTCCGTGATCCGGATCAGAATCTTATTGAAGTAAGCAATTATTATTAATAAAAACGTCTCTATATCAGCTTTTTACTATTCAATTTTCAGGATTTAACGGCCTGGGATTTTTAAAATATAAAGACAGCAGTATAAAATCCATATAAAATTTGCAAAAACCATTGAGAAAATCTATTTAATCCTTTATATTTTGAATTTAAAGCCTTAATTTTGCATAGAAATTCAGAAAATTCGGATTCTTTCAACAATTTATGTGCATGAAAAAAATGATGATCGGGCTTGCTTTGGCCTTATCCATTACAATTTGGGGGCAAAAAACTCCTGCAAAAGCAAATAACCTGACTCCTTACAGCTATCAGACTTTTAATTGTGACAATAAGGGGTATTTTGACCCGGCTAAATATAAAAAAGAAGAAATAGACGGAATTAATAAACTTTTGTATCAGTTCAATGGTGTTGTATTTGACACCCAACCTGTTTTTAAAATTGCCCAGCTTGAAGAAATCCGTAAAAACAGAGAAACTTATCTACAGGAGCTTGAAAAACAGTACGAAGAAAAGAAAAAGGAATTATACAACCTTAAAGTAATTGATCTTCCCAAATGGAAAAAATTAATGGAAGAAACCATTGATTCTTTTGAGAATGAATACCAGCTTAATAAAGAAGAAATCCTTGCTTATTCTGATCCTTCTACGCTGAGAAACAGCAAATATTACGATACCTGCAGACAACAGATTGATGCCATATCTTCTCCCGACAGAGAAAAAATGTTTGAAGCCTGGAGAGCATACACTGAACTTAAAAGCAAAAATAATGCAGATCCGAAAGGAGTAATGGCAAGATTTGATGCCAAAATGAATGATCCTCAAAAAGAAGATTATGCATTAATAGATATGATTGGTCTTGGTTTTCACAACTGTGCCAACAGCAGTTTCAGACAGAAACGGGATGATGAAGGCACCTCTTACAAAGATTTTGATAAGATCTTTACAAAGCTGAAGAGAACTTGTGATGAACCCTAGAATGATTAAAAAATTGAAAGATTTAATTATTGAAAAATACCATAGCAGCACTCAGATTGGGTGCTGTTTTTTTATTTTAGATTCAATAAAAAATTGCACACAGGGCTTAATGAGCTGTAAAAGTTAATTTTACATATTCCATGATTTTCATCTTTACTAATTTCTCTCCTTCATAAACCCAAATAAATTAAAAATGAATAAGTTATGATTTTATGGATTTAATTTCTTAATTTTGCACCCCGAAAATAAGGATTAGAGATATGAAAAAAATTGGTGAGCACAGAACGCTTCTTGGAGTAGATAAAAATGTTACTTTAAAAGAATTAAAGACGATTTACAGAAATGTGATGAAAGATACGCATCCTGATAAATTTATTAATGATGAAGCCGGAAAACTGGAAGCTGAAGAAAAAAGTAAATCTGTGATTGAAGCCTATCACTTTTTGGTAAGTATTAATTCTGAAACACAGGAAAAGTACAAAGAAGAATATACTGAAACCATCACAAAATCTAATATTCAGGATTTTTATCTTGAAAAATCAATTTTAACGGTTCAGCATTTGAACGGAAATATGTATGAGTATATGGGAGTTCCTAAAAACACGTACATCAAAATGATCAACGCTGATTCACCAAGCCGTTTTGCAAGAAGACACATCTACGGAAACTTCGTGTACAGAAAGTCCGGAGAAGCGATGGCAGATTAATTTTTCACATTACAATATATAAGAGCTTTCAGTTTTTGCTGGAAGCTTTTTTGTTGCCAAAACCGGATGTTATGTTTTGGCTAAAGCCAATATTGGCTGTTATAAATTTAAGCGGGCTAAAGCCCGCTCCTATTGAATATTTTCTTAATGGGCAATAATCATCATCAATAGAAATGGGCTTTAGCCCATTTACAATAATAAAAATCATCCAATGGCTTTAGCCAAAACCTATATAACCCAATTTTAAATCATCAAATATCAACAAAAAAGCGCCTCAGAAAATCTGAGGCGCTTTCGGTTAATTAAAGGCTTAATTTATTTATCTAAATGTTTTGGAGTAAATCCGTCTTCATTCAGTTCTCTGTGTACGTAATCTGCTTTCATTTCAGCTTCATAGTCTACTTTAGTATCTTTACCCATTCTTCTTAGAACAGAGTCAAATAGAGAGTATACTACCGGTACAATGATCAATGTAAGGAATAGTGATGATGTCAAACCACCAATTACTACCCATGCAAGACCTTTGTTCATCTCAGCTCCAGCACCTGTTGCCAATGCGATCGGTAACATACCGAAGATCATCGCAATGGTGGTCATCAGGATCGGACGAAGACGTGCGTGGTTGGCTTGTACCAAAGCATCATGCGTATTGGCACCTGCTGCTTTTCTGGCATTCGTAAAGTCAACGATAAGGATCGCATTCTTCGCTACCAGACCAATCAACATGATCATCCCTAACATGGTGAAGATGTTCAATGAGTTAGCAGTTAAGGCAAGGATTACCATTACCCCGATCATTGCTAACGGGATAGAGAATAATACCACAAACGGATACACGAAACTGTCATATAGTGAAACCATTACCAGGTATACCAATACGATAGCCGCTAATAATGCAATTCCTAACGTACCGAAACCTTCCTGCTGGTTCTCCATATCTCCACTCCAGATGTAATCTACCCCTACAGGTTTTTTGGTGCTGTTCATGAACTGGTTAGCCCACTCATTAGCTACGTCCCCTACTGGTCTACCTACTGCTTTAGCTCTTACTTTTACAGAAGGAGATTTATCTCTACGTTCAAGTAAGCTTGGCCCTGAACCCATTTTTACATCAGCAAACTGGCTTAAACGAACCTGCTGTCCCTGAGGGTTTGTAAACATAAGGTTTTTAACATCATCAATAGATTGTCTGTTCACATCTCCGAAACGGATGTTGATGTCGTACTCATATTCTCCGGCTCTGAATTTTCCGTCTGTATTTCCGTTAAATGCAGTCTGCATCGTTTGTCCTACACTTGAAAGATTTAAACCTAAAGCAGACATTTTATCTCTGTCTATACTTACCTGAACTTCCGGGCTACCTGTATCGGTTGACAATTCAGCATCTACAGCTCCAGGAACTTTTTTCAATAGTTCTAAGATTCTTGTTGCTTCTTTTACCGCTGTAGCGTTATCCGGAGCTGTTACTACCATTTCAATAGGAGCATTTTCAGCACCCATGATACCGATTGGAGCAGTTTTAAACTCAACCCCTGTGAATTTCTCTTCCAGCTGTCTTTTTATTTTCGCAGCTTTGATGTTGGTACTTTCAGAACGTTCAGACTTATCTGTTAAGTTTACCTGAACCTCAGACTGGTAAGTGGTTGCCTGAGCTCCACCAAAACCTGTAGACTGCTGTCCAACTGTGGTAATAAGGTCTACAACATCTTTATCATTTCTTAAAAACTTCTCAACGTCTAATGTTAACTGGTTTGTTTTCTCAACCGTTGCATCTTTTGACAATTCCATTTGTACCAGGAACTGACCACGGTCGATTGGCGGGAAGAATTCACCTCCAATGAAACCAAATGCTACCAGCATGAATGAACTGATTAAAACAATAAACGTGATCACTACTGTTGAAATTCTTCTTAGCGTAGTTTTCAGACACCATTCAAGGATACCTGTGATCCAGTGGGTAAACTTGTCAATTAGCCCTTCAAACCAAAGAATGAATTTCTCAAACCAGTTTTTACCTGTTAAATGTTCCAGTTTACCGAATCTTGATGATAACCAAGGAATGATGGTAAATGAAGCCAACAATGATAACAAGGTAGCAATAACTACCGTGACGCAGAACTGTGCCAGGATGTTTGCCACAAGACCTGAACTCATCGCAATCGGTAAGAATACCACCACAATTACCAATGTAATCGCAGCTACGGTAAATCCGATCTCTGAAGCTCCATCATAAGCAGCTCTGATCTTACTTTTACCCATCTCCATGTGACGGTAAATGTTTTCCAGTACTACAATCGCGTCATCCACCAGGATACCTACCACAAGCGATAGTCCCAGTAAACTCATAAGGTTCAACGTATATCCCATTAGATTCATTCCGATGAACGCTGCCACCAATGAAGCCGGGATAGAAACCATTACGATAAATGCGTTTCTGATACTGTGAAGGAATAATAACATCACAATTGCCACAAGGATAATCGCTAAGAATAAGTCGAAAATAACGTGGTTTGCAGATTCAAGGGTAAATTCTGTAGTATCGTTTACGATTTTTACTTTTACACCCTGAACTTTATAAGCCGCTTCTACGGTTTCAATTGTTTTCTGAACGCTTTCAGATACAGCTACCGCATTCGCATCAGATTGTTTTTTAACCTGCATCAAAATAGTCGGGAACTGATTGAACCTTGCTACCTTTTCCACATCTTTCTGAGAGTCGAAAACTGTTGCAATATCAGATAAACGCACCTGAGCTCCATTTTTGTGGGAAACAACAAGATTGTTCATTTCTTCAGTAGACTTGTATTTTCCTGATAGTCTGATGGTAGATTTTGTAGTTCTTGTTTTCAAACTCCCTGTAGGGAAATCAAGGTTTGAGGAAAGAATTGCCTGTTGTACATCTCCAATGGAAAGTCCGTACCCCTGCAGTTTTTTCTCATCAAGGTTCACCTGAATTTCTCTCTCCTGTCCACCCACAAGGTCAACCTGAGCAACACCGTTTACACGGGAGAAAATAGGTTCAATTTTTTTATCCAGCAAGTCATATAGATCTTTACTGTTTAATTTATCCGATGAAATACTCATCGTGATAATCGGGAGATCATCTAAAGAGAACTTGTTCAGAGAGGGAGCTTTCACATCATCCGGAAGGTCTGCAAGGATTGCATTTACCTTTCTCTGAGCATCATTCAAAGCGTAGTCTACATCGGCACCATCGTTCAGCTGAACCATGATAACGGATAAACTCTCGTATGAAGAAGATTCTACTTTTTTAACGTTTTCCAAAGAACCTACGGCATCTTCAATCTTACGGGTCACGGATGTTTCCACCTCGGCAGGTGAAGCTCCCGGATATACCGTAGAAATGGTAACCATATTGGTTTCAAACTTCGGAATCAATTCGTATCCCATGAGCGTATAACTCAGGATACCTCCCAGCGTCAGAATTGTAAATAATACAATTACCAGCGAGGGTCTTTTAATCGATATTTCTGCTAACTTCATAGATCTACTACTTTATAATGTTCACTTTAGATCCGCTGTCCAGGTTGATCTGTCCGCTGGTTACTACCTGCTCTCCTCCATTCAATCCACTTAGAACCTGAACTTTATCTCCGTAAACTTTTCCGATGGTTACTTTAATCAGCTTAGCAACACCATTCTGAACAACAAACAATTGCCCAGAGCTTACTCCGTTTACAAACGCTTCAGCAGGAACTGTCAGCATATTCTGAGTTTCGGCACCGTTGTTTGTACTGAATTTAGCAGTTGCATACATACCCGCTTTCAGGTTTCCTCTGTTCTGAACTTCAATTTCCACAGGGAAATTCAAAGAAGCATCACTTTTAGGAGCGATAAATGTAATTCTCCCTACGAAAGAATCTTCGGGTAAAACATTTACTTTAATCGGAACTTCCTGACCTAACTGGATTTTCCCGATCTGGCTTTCGTCCACTAAAACAGAAAGTTTTAAGCTGTTGATATTAACGATTTCAAACATAGAAGTTCCTACTGAAACAACGGTTCCGGGCTCTACCAGCTTTTTATTGATTGTTCCGCTGATACCCGCACGGATGCTGGTGTCATTCACTCTTACTCCCTGAGCTTTCACAGCTGCCTGTGCATTTTTCAGCTGTAATCTTGAGTTATCAAGCTGTTGCTTTGTAACACCTCCTGTTTTGTAAGCATTTTCATAACGTTGGTTATCCATAATAGCATTCTGAAGATTATTCTGAGCCTGTGTAACATCCACTTCGATAGCATCTCTCTTGATCGTTGCCAACACCTGACCTGCACTTACTCTTGAACCTTCTTTTACCAAAACGCTTACAATACGTCCGGCAATTTCAGAAGACTGATTCATCTCCTGCTTAGGAATGAAAGTTCCGTTGGCAGAGTAATCTGTATCAATATTTTCTCTTGTAACAGTGATGATATTAACATTGATTTTATCTACCTGCTTGGCAACTTCTTTTACTTCCTGTGTCTGCTTTTCTTTGTTCCCGGCAATCTTGTAAGCAGCTAAACCTACCAGTACTGCTGCTACGATGATATATATTAAAGTTTTTTTCATTTTAGTTTATTATAAGTTTTGTAGTGTGTTTAGTTCACCCTTAGCTTTTATCAGCTTGATCTCGGCCTGTTTGTAATCCAGCAATGCATTAGAATAGTTCTGTTTTGCCTGTGTCAAAGCATTTTCAGAATCCAGCACCTCTGTAAGGGTTGCTAACCCGTATTGATAATTTGACTGGGTATTTTTCTGAACTCTTTCTGCCAATCCTACATTATCTTTCATGCTTTCGATATTAATCAATGCATTTTCCATGTTGGTGACTGCATTTTTATAATCTAAACTTAAGCTCAACTGAGTGTTTTCAATATCAACATCAAGATCCTGAATATCAATTTCTGCCTGATTGATCTTTGCTTTTGTAGCTCCTCCCGTGAAAATAGGA
Source organism: Chryseobacterium culicis (assembly GCF_002979755.1). Taxonomy (NCBI): domain Bacteria; kingdom Pseudomonadati; phylum Bacteroidota; class Flavobacteriia; order Flavobacteriales; family Weeksellaceae; genus Chryseobacterium; species Chryseobacterium culicis. Next base: position 1,062,003 of record NZ_PCPP01000001.1, read on the forward strand.
ATATTGACATTCAAACCAATTGCTGAATAATCACTCCAAAGCACCCCTTTACTAAGACCATTTGTTAACGGGAATTTTGCTCCGTTTGCTCCCCATCCGTAGTTCGCAGTAAGATTTACTGATGGATAAAGATAAGCTTCGGTTGCTTTTTTATTGAAAACCAAAAGTTCCCTGTTTTTATTTAAAACTTTGATCTCTGTACGGTCATTAAGATTGACATTGCTCGCAATCAGCTCAGGTTTTGGTTGAATCTCTTTTTCTTCAAGCTCGATATCTGTAGAAATCGGGATTCCCATATAAAACTTCAGTGCATTTTTTGAAAGTTCAACAGAGTTGATTAAAGTCTGCTTATTGGAACCTATATTCGTAAGCTGAACATTGGTCCTGTCTAAATCGATGGACTTTGCCAAACCGTTATCAACAAGGCTTTTAATAACATTTCTTACTTTTTCAGTATTGGCATAGCTGGCCGTTACCGTTTTAAGATTCTCCTCCTGCACAAACACCTGATAATAAGCTGTAGCTACATTTTCAATAATCTGTTCATTGGTTAACTGAGCATTCAGTACATAAAACTCTCTTGTGGATTTTGCCGCTTTAAGTCCTGTAAATACTCTTTGGTCAAAAATCGCCTGCTGAAGTTGTACAGAAGCTGTTGAACCCCAAGGCTGGCCAAACTGAGCTCTGATTTTCTCTCCTCCAAATTCCAGCAAAGATTCCTGAATAATCGGGTTATAGGTTAAACCCGCTGTAGCAGTGACCTGTGGCAAAGCACCGGCTCTGGCTTCATCAATCTTATATTCGGCTTTTTTGACCTGTAAAGCAGCTTTTTTAGCTTCTGCCTTATTTTGAAGTGCCTGTTTTATAGCTTCCTGCAGGGAAACCTGCTGCTGGGCAGACATCAGTGTTGAGCCGAAAATCATAAATGCTGAAGCTATCCCAATTTTTAGCTTTGTAGCAGTTATACGTTTTCTATTCATAATTTTATACTTCGTTTATTTTTTATTTAATTTTCAGTCATTATTTATTTCTAATTGACGAATCATTTTCAGAAATACTTTAGTTTTTTTTAGTTTTTGAACAACATATTGATAATAATCTCTTTTCGTTCAGAAATAATCTTATCATATTCTTCATCATTAATTAATAAATTCTCCATAAATAATGGTCTTATGGCACTTGGAAATACTAATAGAGCCACCATATTAAGAATAAACTGAACAGGCGCCATTTTCTCAATATTTCCCAATTCCATTTCTTTTTCGATATCCTTGTACATATCATTCAGGATATCTTCTTCAATTTCTCTTTGATGGCAGGTTCCTTTATTAATCTGTGAAACGATATACGTTTCCAGATACGGATACTGAAGACTTGTAGAAAGGCTGCTTTCTATGAATTGGCTGATCTTTTCTTTAAAAGGCAGATCAGAATTCTGAATGATCTTCGATTTTTCCTGTTCTACTCTTTGCGCTTCATCAAAGATGATCTGGATCAGCTTATCCCTTGAACGGAAATAGTAATTAATAAGGGTTCTGTTCACTCCAGCTTCATCTGCAATCTCCTGCGTAGTAGCATCAAATTTTCCTTTCACAAAGAACAAATTCTTCGCTGTCTCCTTGATCAATTCCTGTGTTTGGTCTTTTTTTGCTTGATTTGACATTTTTGTTAAACAAATTTGTGCAAATTTATAGTAAAATTTATTTTTGACAAAATTGTTAAACAAAAAAATTAAACAAAAATGTCATGACATCCATCATGTTTATTAATTCCAGTTTGCAATTATTTATCATTTAATAAGAAGCCTATTTTTATATCTTTGCCGCAAAAATTAATAACCGATGAAGAAAATCCTTTCGCTGTTCGTGGTTTTGAACGCGGTACTTCTATTTTCACAGAAAAAGATTTCTGAGGAAAACTCTTATCATTTTTATGAAAACAAAGGTCAAATTATTGATCAAGACGGAAAAGAAAACAAAGAGGTAAAATATCTTTTCCACTCTAATGGTCTTAATGTACAGCTGCGTTCTAATGGATTTTCTTATGATATTTACGAAACCAGGAAAACTGTAAATCCTGTTTTTTCAAAAAAGGCAGAAAACACAGTTCCATCACCAAAGCAGCATGATAGTGAGGAGTATATTTATGAAAAACTGATTCATAGAATAGATATCGAATTTATCAATTCAAAAAAAACAACCATTACCGCAGAAGGAAAATCTGCAGATTATGATAATTATTACAATCTGCCTAATACACCAAAAGGTATTAGTAATGTTCATAGGTATCAAAAAATCAGGTACAAGAATATATATCCAAACATAGATTTAGTATTCTTTAAACCCAATGATACTTTAAAACCCATTGAATATAATTTCATTATTAACCCAGGTGGAAAAATTTCAGATATTAAAATGAAATTTACTGGAGCTCCTGCTTTGATTAAAGACGGAAAACTAACCATGAATGTCCGTTTTGGGGAAGTACACGAAAATATTCCTAACAGCTGGATCATTGGAAACACTCAAAAAAATATTGATGTTTCTTTTAAAGATCTCGGTGAGCAGACTTTTGGATTTTATGCTCCTTTTAATTCTTCTGATAAAACAATTATTATAGATCCTGTACCAACAAGAATATGGGGAAGTTATGCCGGAGGGTTTGGTGATGATTATGGTAAAATAAAAACAGATCCTCAGAGTACAGGTTATTTATTTGGAACCACAAATAGTACTACAAACTTTGCGACTTCCGGAACTTATCAACAAAATGTAACCGGTGGGTTTGATGCATTTCTGGTGAAACTTACAAAATACGGGCAGAGACTTTGGGGAACCTATTATGGTTTTGGAATGAGAGATGTATTTGCAGATGTTGATTTTGATGAAAGCTTTAATATTTATGCTGGCGGAACTGTACAAAGAGGAGCATATAATGAAAATATTGTTGTCGTAAAATTTAATAACAATGGGAGTTTTGCTTTTGAAAAAGAATTTGTTTCAAGCAGGCAAAGCAAACTTTATACTATTTCTTACAATCAAAATCATATCTATTTTGGAGGTGATTCTTTTAGTTCTGACTTCCCTACGATCAATGCCATGCAGCCAACAAAATCTACCCCTGTAGGATATACAGATGGAATTCTGGCATCTCTGCATTCAACAACTGGGAATATTGATTGGGCAACATATTTTGGACGAAGTGATGGTTCTACTTCTATTTTTCAAATCCTTTCTTCTAATGATAATCTTGAAATTATAGGAGCCACACAATCTTCAAACATTCCTATGATAAATGCTTTTCAGCCTTTAAAAGGAGGTGAATCAGATGGCATATATCTGAAAATGTCAAAAACAGGAAACACCATTCTCAGATCAAGCTACTATGGTAATGCTGGTAGTGAACAGATATGGAAAGCAAGAATTGTAAATAACACTTTAATTCTTCCTGGGAAATATTCTACAACAGCATTTCCATCGGGGCAACCTGGAATCTGGCGCGTAAACCTAACCACTAATGCCATTACAAAAAATTACTTCAATTTTATAGATGATTACCAATTATTAGCATACCCTGACATTTCAGGAAATGTTTTCTTTACAGGACTTCATTCAAGCGGGCAGCCTGACATATCCACCCCCGGAGCTTATATGGGAATGCCAGCAATGTATATTTCTACATTTTTAATTAAATACAATCAAAACGATGTAAAAGAATGGGGTACTTATTATACAGGAAATGGAGCAACACAACAAGGTGAAGCTACAAAAGACGGAGATGGTGCTATTTATTTAACAGGAATGTCTAGTGGAAACACTTCGGGCATCGCTACACCAGGAACTTTTCAGCAATCTCATGGAGGTGGAAACGATATTTTTATCGCTAAATTCCAGGATTGTACCTCAACTGCTGTCGTTACTTCCAATTCTCCTATTTGTCCTAATGGTACACTTCAACTGAATGCAACCGGCGGATCAGTATACAGCTGGACCGGGCCTAATGGTTTCACTTCTAATGAACAAAATCCCGTTATCCCTAATGCAACAAATGCTAATGCCGGTGTATATACATGTCAGGTTTCGGGGTCGGGAGCCTGTGATGGAACTTTTACCGTAAACGTTGTTGTGGGTGACAATATGGCTCCGGTTCCGAACGTTACTTCTCTGGCAGACATTACAGGAGACTGTCATACAACAATAACAAACATGCCTACCGCTACAGATAACTGTGCCGGTACAATTACTGCAACCACTACAGACCCTTTATCTTATTCGATCCCTGGAACTTACGTTATTCATTGGACTTATAATGACGGAAATGGAAATACAGTTACTCAAAATCAAAATGTAATTATATCATCTCCTGCCCTTCCAACAGCTACAAACACCCAACAAACCTTCTGCGCTACCAGCAACCCCAAGATTTCTGATATTCAGGTTACAGGACAGAATATAAAATGGTATGATACAGCAGGAAATATTTTACCTGCAACAACTACTCTTGCCAATGGGCAAACCTATTATGCTTCTCAAACCATTAATGGGTGTGAGAGTAATAAAATAGCGATTCAGGTGACCGTAAATACAACCCCTAAACCAACAGCCAATGCCAATCAGGATTTCTGTGCGTCTGCCAATCCTACGTTAGAAAAAATTGTTGTAACAGGTACATCCCTTACGTTTTATAATGCTGCAGGAAATGTAATCCCAATGGCAACTCCGCTTGTAAACGGACAAACATATTTTGTAACCCAGACATTAAACAACTGTGAATCTGAAAAATTGGCAATTACCGTAACGTTGTCCACAGATAACGTGCCTGCAAAGGATATTACACAGGTACAATGTAATACAACTACTTCAAACTCAATGGTTGTGAATCTTCACTCTTATGAAGCCAGCATTATTAATAATCCAGGAAATTATATTTTCACGTATACTGATACTGCAGGAAACCCTATTTCCAATCCCTCAGGTTATGTTTTAAATGTGGGAACAACGCTTATCCATGTAAGAGTTGCAACTCCAGATGGATGTTTTAAAGTGGTAAGATTAAACCTTACACTGAATCCTAAACCTATTGTTCTGCTTCCTGACACCCTTGATTTCTGTGAAGGAAAATCCGTTGTACTGGATGCAGGACCTGGATTTAAATCTTACGAATGGAATACCGGAGCAACCACGCAAACCATTACAGTAGCTACTCCGGGAACTTATACAGTGAAAGTAACCAACATTTTCGGATGCGAAAGTACAAGTTCTACTCAGGTGAGTTATTCTGTTTTAGCTCATATTGTTTCCGTGAATATTACCAACAATACAGCTACAGTTATTCTTTCTCAGAGCGGGAATTATGAGTTTTCTTTAGACAATTTCACTTGGCAGGATTCCAATATATTTACCCACTTACAAATGGGAGAATATACCGTATATGTGAGAACAAAATCCGGATGTACTATCGGAAAGAAAAACTTCTCTATATTCAATATTCCTAATGCCATTAGCCCTAACGGTGATGGAATCAATGATACCTGGAGAATTGCAGGCTTGGAAAACTATCCGGGTACTGAGGTCAGCTTATATGACAGAAGAGGTGCTATGGTGTATAAAGAAATTATTAAAAACCGACCTTTCCAATGGGATGGAAGATATGAATCACATGCTGTCTCTACAGGAAATTACTGGTATACCATAAAAGTTTCTGACGGAAGAATCTATAACGGATGGCTTCTGATCAAGAACAGAGAGTAACAAAAAACGAGCAGAAATTTCTGCTCGTTTTTTTATGTTATAATAATTTGATTTTGTCGTCTGAGATATCGATGATTTTATCTTTATAAAGTCCTCCGATGGCTTTTTTAAAGTTCTTCTTACTCATCTGAAGTTCATTTTTGATTTCTTCAGGTGAAGACTTATCTGATACATACAGAAGTCCGTAATTTTCCTCCAGCTTGTCCAGAATCTTCTGCTTGAACTCATCAATATTTTCAAAACCTTCCGGTTGTAAAGAAATATCTATCTTCCCGTCTTCACGTATTGTTTTGATATATCCACTTTCTTCTGACAGCGGATATAGCTTTTTGAAAACATCGGAAACATAGATCAATCCAATATATTGTTTGTTGATGATTACGTTCCAACCCAGCTCACTTTCATTCATCATGATCAGATCTACTTTGTCTCCTTTTTTGAACGGAAGCTCATCATACTGCGGATTTCTCTTAAACTTTGTAGTCCCTGTAATCAGTTCCATATCTTCATCTACATACAAATAAACCAGATATCTTTTTCCTTCAATGATTTTGGTTTTCTGCTGTTTGTAAGGGATAAATAAATCTTTAATAATTCCCCAATCCATAAAAGCTCCACTTGGAAGACTTTGTACACAGCTCATCACCGCAAATTCACCTACTTCAGCCAATGGAATTTCAGTCGTAGCTTTCAATTTATCATCATCCTGATAGACAAAAACTTCAACCTCCTCACCTATTTCTTTTTCATCCTGAATAAAGATTTTAGGCAGAAAAGCCTTTTCACCGGATTCATCTACGAGGATCCATCCTGAATTAATTTTTTCTGAAATTGTTAAAGTTTGAGTTTTTCCGAGTTGCATTGATGATAAAATTAGCTGACAAAGGTACGGAAATTTGAAGATGCCAACCTAGTCAATACCGTTATAATTCTTTTGAAGACTTATTTTAGCCTTTCATTAAGACTGTAAAACGCTTACATTTGAATAAAAAACAATCATGAAAAAGTATTTCATCTTACCTCTTTTCCTTTCCGTTATCTTTTCAAATGCTCAACTGCTGGAAAAAACAGCGGTGAATATTTCATATCGATATACCGGAAGAAATGTTCTGCAGGCCGGATTAGAATACAGATTTGGAGAGCGCTACGAAGGTTCTATTATTGCGGGACCCTCTTTGCTGTATACCCGTGTTAATGAAACAGATAAATTGATTCCCGAGATGAATATCAATTTTCTCCGTGCCGGATTACTGATTGGTGTTTCCGCCAACCCCTATTCAGTAGAACCAAGAATAGGGGTGTCATTATTTAATGCTGTATTTCTCAATACCGGATATGCTTTTCCTATTCACAGAGATAAATATTTTAAAGGAATAACCTTTGGAATACAGCTTAATATCGCTCCGAAACATTCTAAGTTTTATGATAACCTGAAAATAATGTAATCAGCTAAAGCCAATGGATTTGCTATAAAAAGTAAAAACGGACTAAAGCCCGCTTTCTATTGAAAATTATAAATTAGAAATATAATCCATCAGTTCCCGTTTGCTGCTTTCAAAATCAAAGGCATCATACACCATGAAATATCTGTCTTTATCGGCACAATTTCGGTACATAGACTTCGCCAATGCCAATTTTTTATTATCAAAACTAAGGGCTTTTACCAGATCTCTTATTTGTGCAGAAGTAAACATAGAGGTACGCATCTGCTGATTGATCATGGCTACTTTCCCATCATCAAACTTTTCATTTCTCATCATCATATCAAAAAACTGGCGGAAAGAATTGTTATCCATTACATTTCCTTGGTTATACCAGTCACCAGATTGATTTCCGTAAGGATTATTCCAGATGTCATTCCAATCATTAAATCCATATTGATTCTGAACAGGATAAGAATCCAATAAAAAGAGACCTTCATTGGTGAAAAAATCAAGTACCACTCTATTATTATTACGAAGCATCAACGTTGTTCTGTACACCAGGAAACCATTTTCATAAATTGAAATAGGCATTCTCCCTGATGACAAATCAAAGAATCTGTATTTTCCGGAACTGTTGGCCATCATCTGATCTCCTACCTCAACGGTAAAAAAGCCCTGCTCAGGAATTCTGAGAAAAACTTCTGCATATCCGTAGTTTCTGTTCCACTGATAATTTGGATTATTATTTCTATTTCTCTGAGGAATAGTATTATTTCCAGGTCTCATCCCATCAGGGGTTTTGTTTCTTTCATTTAAGATTTTGGGAGATCTCATTTCTGTAGCAGAAGCTTCATTTTTTAATAATTCTCCTGCCTTCCCTGCTTCCTGAGCAAATGAACTCATTCCTGCCAAAAGCATCCAACTGATAAAAATCTTTTTCATACATGAAATTTTCAAAAACCATCTCCATTTTTATGCCAAACCCATATAAAAAAGGCTGTCTCAAAAAGAAACAGCCTTTAATTTTTAAATATTTAAATGATTAAATCTTTTAATCAAATATTACATATGAATTGGTCTTTTTGCTGTAGCATCCAACGCAGCTTCTTTAATCGCTTCTGCATAAGTTGGGTGAGCGTGAGAACTTCTTGCAATATCTTCAGCGCTTGCACGGAATTCCATAGCAATTACTCCTTCTGCAATAAGGTCAGCAGCTCTTGCTCCTATGATGTGCATTCCTAAAACCTCGTCAGTTTTTTCGTCTGCAATAATCTTAACAAGACCATCTATATCACCACTTGCACGGCTTCTACCTAATGCTCTCATTGGGAAAGATCCAACTTTGTAAGCTATTCCTTCCTCTTTCAGCTGCTCTTCAGTTTTACCCACTCCTGCAACTTCCGGCCATGTATAAACAACACCTGGAATAAGGTTATAGTTGATGTGAGGTTTTTGTCCAGCTAATGTTTCAGCTACAAAAACACCTTCTTCTTCAGCTTTGTGAGCCAGCATCGCTCCTTTGATAACGTCACCGATTGCGTAGATATTCGCAACATTCGTTTGTAGGTGGTCGTTTACTTTTACTCTTCCTCTTTCGTCAAGTTCTACTCCTGCTTTCTCAAGTCCAAGACCATCTGTGTAAGGTTTTCTTCCCACAGAAACTAAACAGTAATCTCCTTCTACTACTACTTCTTCTCCTTTTTTATCTTTAGCCGTGATCTTTACAGTATCTCCGTTTCTTTCAACCGCAGAAACCGCAGTAGAAAGCATAAACTTCATTCCTTGTTTTTTAAGAACTTTAGTCAATTCTTTGCTTAAAGCTCCATCCATTCCAGGGATGATTTTATCCATAAATTCAACAACTGTTACCTGAGCTCCCAATCTTAGGTATACAGAACCTAGTTCAAGACCGATAACTCCACCTCCGATTACTACCAAATGCTTAGGAATTTCTTTAAGATTTAAAGCTTCCGTAGAAGTAATCACTCTTTCTTTGTCTAAAGAGATGAAAGGCAGTGCAGATGGTTTAGAACCCGTTGCAATGATTGTATATTTAGATTCGATGGTTTCAGAAGAACCGTCGTTTTTCGTCACTTTAATCTGAGTAGCAGATTCGAAGCTTCCTACTCCTTCAAAAACAGTAATCTGGTTTTTGTTCATCAGGTAGCTGATTCCGTCAGTGTTTTGTTTGATCACTTCGTTCTTACGCTCGATCATTCTTGCGATATCTGCCTGAGGCTCGTTGATGATAATTCCGTGACCTGCAAAATTGTGTTTTGCATTTTCGAAATGTTCAGAGCTGTCAAGAAGCGCTTTTGACGGAATACATCCAACGTTAAGACAAGTTCCGCCTAAAGTTGAATATTTTTCAATAATTGCTGTTTTGAAACCTAATTGTGCTGCACGAATAGCAGCCACATAACCACCGGGACCAGAACCTATTACGGTAACATCGAATTGACTCATGTTATTGTATGAATTTGTTTATTATTATCTATCTTAATTCTCACAAATTTACATATAAATTACCAAGCACCAAAGTGAGTTTTATCAATTTTAAAAATGATAATTATATGCTTTAGTTTTATGAAAAGTGTTATTTTATGAACTTTATATTTTCTTCATTCCCTTCCTTCAGGTAAATTGCGGTGAAGACCAGGGGTTTTTCAGCTGATGCATTATCAAAATGAAGAATTTTCACATTTTTAGGTTCGTAAAAAGCATCTCCTGTATGAAGCACCACTTTTTGTTGTCCTTCAATCTGAAAAACAGCTTCGCCAGAATTTATAATTCCTAAAACGGGACAGGGATGCAAATGTTCGGGAGCACCTTGTCCTGCAGCCATTGTTATTTCCTGAATTTCTGTAAATTTAACATTCTGATCAAGAGCAGTTTTTAATAATTCTTTTCTGGAGATGGTCTTCTGCTGAGCTGCTAAAACAACAGAGTTCAGCATCAAAATAACAATTATAAATGGCTTCATTGATTAGATATTTAATGTATTAAATTAGATGTTCAGCTTTCCTTGTCCAAATGTACCTGTGCTTTCAAAAAAAGAACCACCATACACATACCAGTCAAGGCTTTCCAGATATTCCACGGCATTTTCCGGAGTGATCTGGGCACGGTCTTTTTTCGAAACAATTCCTTTGTACCATCTTCCTGATTTGGAAAAACTTTCATATTCAACAAAATAATGAATCCATATTCTTTGGCACAGTTTGCACTGTTGAATCGTTACTTCTCCATATCTTCCGTCTGTATGATCTATACCTAATTCCGAACTTCTGAATTCAGTATAATTGAAGTCAGGTTTTTCACAGGCACATCCTAATTTTTGGATTTTATTCATTGATATTGATTTAATAAAGCCCCAAATCTAAGAAAATAAACCTCCATAAGGCAAATAATATGATGACACTACTTCATTAAATCCAGCAAAACCTTCTCATATTTATCCAAAATAATATTCTTGGAAAACCGTGATTTAATCGAGTTTTTTATAGCATCTCTGTTGTAATTGTTCTGCAATACGGTTACAATCTGCTGGGCAAAGCCATCATAATTTTCAATATTGGCAATTTCACCATTTATATTGTGCTGGATAATTTCATTGATTCCCCCAGGGCAGTTGTTGGCTAAAGCATAGGTTCCGCAGGCTCCTGCTTCCAGAAGAACATTGGGAAAACCTTCATATCTTGAAGAAAGAACGAATAGGTCAGCATATTTCAAGTACTGATAGGGATTCTCCTGTCTGCCATGGAAGATCACTTTTTTCAGTCCTAAAAGTTCTTTTGTCTGAAGCAGAATATCTTTATCTTTTCCATCTCCCAAAATATGAAGCATAATATTCTGATTTTTCAGTCTTGAAAAAACCTTCAATAAGTTGTCAAATCCTTTTCTGGAAGATAAATTACCAATGGCAACTACATTTTTATAATTGTATTTGAAGCATTCTGGTTTTAAAGATATCGCCATTTTATCTTCAATGAAATCAAAGTCTACAGGATTATTGATCTTGACAATTTTTTTCTTTTTAATATTAAAATTATCCACCAGATCTTTCATCATATCATCACTTTGAGCAATGATTCTTTGATAATTATTGTAAAAATTATAGAAGAATTTAATCTCTTTGCGGGTTACATGTTGGGTAACCACATTGGTTTCTCTGGCAATGAATTTCGTTCTTGGAAAGAGTTTTATAAATAGAGACAAATAGGCATTTACCTCACCAAAACCTGAGAAAACAATATCTGGTTTTCTTCTGTAGATTTCCCCTAAAATAGGTCTTAATGAGTGTCTTATTCTTTCGGTATTGATATCGATAATTTCGACATCTTTTTTCAGAAAATTCAAATATCCGCCTTGTTTCCGCAACAGCAAAATCTTGGGCTCAAACCGATCCCTGGAAAGATGATTCGCTATGGTAGTAACAATCCTTTCTGCACCCCCGGTTTCTAAGTCCGGCAGAATAAATATGACAGATATTTTTTTCATCAGTGTAAAGTTAGTAAAAAGTTTTATTAACATTCAAGCCCAAATCGTTAAATAAAGGGATGATTTCGTTAATATTTTCAACACTTATAAAGGCATATTTATCTTCCGAAAAATTGATTCCTCTTCTTCTAAAAAAAGAAAATTTTTCATCATCTCTGCCAAAAATAGTTTCAGGCTCACCAAAAATAATATTGCCAAAATGCTTCGTGTTCATTTCAGCATTCACCTGATCTATTTCATGTAAATTTCTGTATTTTACAATCTTCCCACTTGCTTTTTCCACAACAGCAATCCTCTGGTTTGTAATGATATAATAGTTGTTTTTCAGCCTCCAATATTTTACAATCCATCTAAAAAAGGTAACATACAAAGCATTACAAAAAATACCAATTCCTATTATTGAAAAAAACCAAAAACCGGAATTTAGAATACTCGTAATAAGAAATACTCCAATTGCTAAATAAAATACAGAAAAAGCTGTTCTCAACTTTTCGGTCATATTAAAAAAGAAACTCTTCTTAGGAAGAATTTCTTTTAAAATGATTTCGTTATCGTTTAAAGTCATATTAGTTGGCAACGTCACTGATAAATTTAATCCTCAGCATTCTCACTTCTTCATCAGACAGTTCATCCCCGAATTCATCCAGTAGTACCTTCATACTGTCACTTTCAGATTCGTTCATGAATTCCATGAAACCGTCTACAATGTCTTCATCAAAATTATCTTCAATATAATAGTCGATATTCAGCTTTGTTCCCTGATATACAATCCTTTCCATTTCTTTTAGAAGTTCATCCATAGAAAGGTTCTTAGCTCTTGCTATATCTTCAAGATCAATCTTTTTATCCGTACTCTGGATAATGAAAACTTTGTGGCTGGATTTATTGGCTACCTGTTTCAATACCATATCCTGAGTACGTTCTATATTATTCTCCTCAACGTAAGTTTTAATATAGTCTGCGAATTCTTTACCGTACTTTTTGGCTTTTCCTTCCCCTACTCCATAGATTTTGGTAATTTCATCAACTGTGATAGGATACTGAACCGTCATATCCTCCAAACTCGGATCCATAAATACGGTATAAGGTGGAATTCCGTGTTTTTTGGCCACTTTCTTTCTCAGTTCTTTCAACAGGTTGAAAAGATTCTGATCCAGACCTCCGCCTGCCTGCTGCTGTACCTGGTCGCTTTCTGCTTTTGCCTGATTAAGATCAAATTCCCTGTCTTCAGCAATCAAAAAGAGGTCTTTAGATTTACCATTCAGGACATTTTTCCCTTTTTCTGTAATTTTTAAAACCCCATAGGTTTCAATATCCTTCTGTAAAAAATTCTGAACAGTAGCCTGTCTTAGAATCGTTTTCCAGTAGTTATCTTTTTCTTCTTTTCCAAAACCAAAATGAGAACTTTGTTCCAGTTTATAAGATTTCGTCACGGCATTTTCTTTGCCTACGATGACAGAAATCAAATCTTTAGACTTGAATTTTTCTCCAGTGTTACTGATCAGTTCCAGCGATTTTTCCAAATCTGCAGTAGCATCCTTTAATTTTGGCGGATCGGATGAATTATCACACATCTTTGCTCCATCTCCGTTTACCGGATCGAAATTTTCTCCAAAATAATAGAGTATGTACTGCCTTCTACTCATTGAAGTTTCAGCATAGCCTACCACTTCATTTAAGAGCTGCAACCCGATTTCTCTTTCAGAAACAGGTTTCTGTGCCAGGAATTTCTCCAGTTTTTCAATATCTTTTGGATCATAGAATGCCAGACAGTGACCTTCACCTCCATCTCTTCCTGCTCTGCCGGTTTCCTGATAATAGCTTTCCAATGATTTCGGAAAGTCGTAATGGATGACAAAACGGACATCCGGTTTATCAATTCCCATCCCGAAGGCGATCGTTGCCACGATCACATCCACTTCTTCCATCAGGAATTTATCCTGATTTGCTACTCTCACTTTCTGATCAAGACCTGCGTGGTAAGGAAGTGCGTTGATTCCGTTTACCTGCAGAAGCTGGGCAAATTCTTCAACTTTTCTTCGGCTCAGGCAATATACAATTCCTGATTTTCCTTTACGCTGATTGATAAATTTAACGATTTCCTTATCTACATTAATTTTAGGACATACTTCATAGTATAGATTAGGACGGTTGAAACTTTCTTTGAACACCAATGCATTCGTCATTCCTAAAGTTTTCTGGATATCATCCTGAACCTTAGGAGTAGCAGTAGCCGTCAAAGCAATCACCGGTACATTGGCGATTTTGTCTATAATCTGTTTCAGATTCCTGTATTCCGGTCTGAAATCATGTCCCCACTCTGAAATACAGTGAGCCTCGTCAATAGCAAAGAAAGAAATTTTCACTTCTTTCAAAAAATCCAGGTAATCATCTTTAATTAATGATTCAGGAGCTACATACAGAAGTTTGGTTTTGCCGCTTTTGATATCGTCAAAAACCTGCTTGGTCTGCGTTTTGTTTAATGATGAATTCAGTACGTGGGCTACCCCATCTTCAGAAGAAAGGCCATTCACGGCATCTACCTGATTTTTCATCAACGCTATTAAGGGCGAAACTACTATTGCTGTTCCTTCCGAAATAAGAGCCGGAAGCTGATAACATAATGATTTTCCGCCACCTGTGGGCATTAAAACAAATATATCCTTCCCATTCAATAGGTTATCTATAATTTGTTCCTGCTGGCCCTTAAATGTAGAAAACCCAAAATACTTTTTCAATTCGCCTGATAAATTGGCTTTTTTTGCGCTCATCTAATTTTCTATTGCTAAATTTGCATCTCACCCAAAGTTATAAAAATTCTGCTTAAAATAAAAGCGAACGAATTTATAAAAAATAAAATTTATATTAAATATTCTTTTTAAAATATAACGTTTTTTAGGAACTTTTTTGTATACCTTATCATTATAAAATGGATAGAACCAACATTATATCAATTGCAAAAAGCACTTTAGAAATAGAAATTTCTGAACTCGAAAAATTAAAAAACAGAATTGATGACCAATTTGCCCATGCCGTAGAGATCATTCACTCAGCAAAAGGGAAGCTCATTGTGGTAGGAATAGGGAAATCTGCCCATGTTGGTAATAAGATTGTGGCTACATTAAATTCTACTGGTACTCCTTCTCAGTTTTTACATGCTTCGGAAGCTATTCATGGTGACCTTGGGGTTATTCAGAAGCAGGATGTTGTTTTATGCATCTCCAATTCCGGAAATTCTCCAGAAATTGCCAATCTGGTTCCTTATTTAAAGGATTATTCTTCTGCTCTTATCGGAATGACAGGAAATAAGGCGAGTAAACTTGCTGAGTTTTCTGAAGTTATTTTAGATACTCATGTGGACGTTGAAGCCTGCCCTAATAAATTAGCCCCTACCAGTTCTACCACCATTCAGATGGCATTGGGAGATGCTTTGGCTGTGGCATTAATGGAATTGAATGATTTCAAGGCTAATGATTTTGCAAAATTCCATCCGGGAGGAAGCTTAGGGAAAAACCTGACTTCCAAAGTAGAACAGTTCCTTTCTTCACAAAAGCCTCAGGTTTCTGAAGAAGCATCGATAAGAGATGTAATTATCTCAATCAGCGGTTCAAGCCACGGAATCACAGTGGTAACCAATGCAGATCAGATTATTGGGGTCATCACAGATGGAGATTTGAGAAGGATGCTGATGAAAGGAGAAGATATCAGTAAAGTATCAGCTAAAGATATTATGTCTGCCCATCCAAGAACCATTGAAAAAGATGCTTTGGCCAAAGAAGCTATGAAAATTCTGAAAGGAAATAATATCGGCCAGCTTGTTGTAACGGAAAACGGAAAATATTTCGGGATTATAGACCTGCATAAACTGCTGGACGAGGGAATTAATTAGAAACTAAAAATCCAGAGGTTAAAGATTAATAAATGATAAATAATTTGCAGATTAAAAGTAAAATTTAACTAATAATCCGCAGACTCTTACTTCTGTCATTTTTTTTATAAATTTGCGCTTTAAAAATTGAATTCTGTGAGTGATGGTAAAGACATGTCCTTCCTTGGACATATAGGAGAATTAAGAGGGCATCTGATCCGTTCGATTATTGCTATCATAATTGCGGCTTTTGTGGTTGGTTTTAATATCAACTGGATTATGGACCATATCTTTTTTGGGCCTACCAGAAATGATTTCCCAACCTTCAGAGTGGTTAATCATTTTTCTAGAATGATTTTGGGAGAAGACAGTATTCATCTTCCAAAAGACTTCCCTGTTCGTGTACAGAGATTGTATCAGCAGTTCAATGTGATGATGGCTGTTTCTGTTTTTGGAGGAATGGTAGCTGCATTTCCATATATTGTATGGGAATTATGGCGTTTTATCGGTCCTGCTTTGCATCCAAGAGAGAGAAAGAATTCTATCTACATTATTAATGCGGTATGGATACTTTTCATGACCGGAGTATTATGCGGATACTTCTTAATCCTTCCGTTTGCGGTTAATTTTGGGGTTATCTTTAAAATTTCAGACATTATTGTTCCGCTTTATGACTTAAGTGATTATACCACTTTATTTTTACAGGTAGTTTTGGGTATGGGTGTTATTTTCTTATTTCCTATTCTTATCTATTTCCTTACCAGTATCGGAATTCTTACGCCTATGTTTATGAAAACGTACCGTCGCCACGCTATTGTTTTGATCATGGTAGTCGCTGCAATTATTACTCCTGCAGACGTTTTAAGTATGCTGATGGCTGCATTCCCGCTGCTTATCTTATATGAATTCAGTATTATGATGTGTACATTCACCTATAAAAAAGTACAGAAAAGCAATGGAAATCTTCCGGCAGTACAGAAATAAATAGTATTTTTTACTAATAAAAACCTAAGCGCTATTATTCAATTGAATGATAGCGCTTATTTTATTTAAAAATATCAACTTTAATTATATTTATTCTTAATTAAATCTAAAACAACGATAATATTTAACTAATAATATCAAGTTATGAACAATTAACGCTGTATTATCAACAAAAGTTTTAAAAAAATACACTATATTTAAAATCTCAATAACAATCAATAAAAAAATATGAAAAAGAAAATTATTTTCGTCTGTGCATTGGCTTTAAGTCTGAGTGGTTTACAGGCACAACGCTGGGAACCGGTCTCGGAGAAGATTACGCCAGTAAGAAAAGAAGTAAAAGTAGAATACGCCTACAAATTTGATCTTTCTGCATTGAGAAATCAACTTAAGAATGCTCCTGAAGCAGGAAAAGGAGGAAACCCGGTAATTGTTTCTCTCCCTACAGCAGACGGAAGAGTTGAAAGGTTCTCCGTGTACAGCTCTCCGGTAGTAGAAAAAGCTATGGCGGAAAGGTATGAATTAGGTGCCTATTCAGGTATAGGGCTGGATAATCCTCATAAACAAATCAGATTCAGTACTGCTCCGAACGACTTCCAATCTATGGTATTCAATGCTGATACAGGAAAATACGAATTTATAGAACCCATAAACAAAGAAAAGGATGTATATGGAGTCTTTTTCAAATCTAACAAATCTCACGAAGATCCTTTCGAATGCCGAACTTCTGAACCTGAGAAGGTAAAAAAGGAGATGAATAAGCTGCTTAAAACAAAAAATGTTTTGAAAGGGCTGGGCAACTCTAATAAAAGCAATGAGCAAAAATACAGAACCTACAGAATTGCCATCTCCGTAAACGGTGAGTATACCCAACTTGCCGGAGGTGTTCCTCAAGCTGCAGCCCGTATTAATGCCACAATGAACCGTGTAAATGGTGTTTTTGAAAAGGATTTTGGAATCCATATGATTGTACAGGATCTTCCACAACTTATATTCACAGATCCAACAACGGACCCTTATTCAAATGTAGTAGCAAATCCAAATGGTACATATAGTGCTCCCGGTGCATGGAACCTTCAGCTTCAGCAAACTCTTACCAACACTGCCGGTGTAGGTAACGCTGCCTATGATATTGGACATTTCTTTGGTCACAGAGGCGGTGGCGGAAGTGCAGGAGATGTAGGAAATGTCTGCAGAAATCCTGCAAGCAACAATGATGCAACTTCTAAAGGGGCAGGAATTACTTCACCTTCTACTCCGGATCAGCCGTTTGGAGACAATTATGACATCGATTTCGTAGCTCACGAAATTGGTCACCAGTTCGGTGCTGCCCATACCATGTCTATTGCTTTGCATGGCGCTCATATGGAGCCGGGATCCGGATCTACGATTATGGGATATGCCGGGATTACCAACTATAATGTTCAAATGCATTCTGATGCCTATTTTCATACCAAAAATATTGAAGAAGTAGGAGCCTATGTCAATTCTCAAGACTGTGGAACGATTACAGCAGTAGCCAATACCCCTCCTTCAATACAGCCAATGGCTAGTAAAATGATCCCTAAAGGAACAGCTTTTGTGTTAACAGCTTCAGCAGCAGATACACAAAATGACCCGATGACTTATACCTGGGAGCAATATGACCTGACTACTTCGGCTTTTGGCCCGGTAAGTGCAACCAGAAATAATGGGGCAAACTTCAGATCTATAATGCCAACAAATTCTCCTACACGTTATTTCCCTAAATTGTCAAATGTTCTTAATGGAACCCTTACCAGCGCTGTAGACTGGGAAACGGTATCCAATATTCCAAGAACAATGAATTTCAAGGTAACGGTAAGAGACAATAATCCAGATGCTGCACAACAACAGACACAGAGCGGCCTGATGAAAGTGGATATAGGAAATGAAGGCCCTTTCAAAGTAACTTCAACTACAGTTTACAATAATACACCGGGAGCTGTTACCTGGGATGTGGTAAACACAAATAATGCTCCATATAATGTACAAAACGTTAAAATAGATTATACTACAGACAATGGAAGTACATGGACGGTTATTACTCCATCTACAGCTAATGACGGATCTGAGCCGTTTTCGTTCTCTTCTTTGGCAACAGGTGCCAGCGTAAAAATAAGAGTAAGCGCCATTGATAATGTATTCTACGCTGTTGGAAATGCTACTGTTTCTGCATCAGCAAGTGCCTGTACAACATCTGCTCCGGCAGGTATTACGGTAACGGGTATTACAAGAACTTCAGCATCCGTAAACTGGACAGCGTTAGTAGGAGCAACGTATTCTGTAATGTATAGAAAAGTAGGAACAGCAACATGGACTACCGTTCCTGTTTCAACAAATGCTTATAACATTTCAGGACTTACTGAATCCACTCAATACGAAGTACAGATAGCCAATGTTTGCGGTGCATCCGTTGGAACATATTCAGCATCTACAAACTTTACAACATCTTCATTTGCTAAATGTTCTGTAACCGGAACAAATGCAGCTGACGAATATATCTCCAATGTTACAGTAACCGCTGCAGGAGTGGGCCCTGTCTCGAATAGCAGCAGCAATACGCCTTATACAGATTATACTGCAGATCCTTCTAAACTAATTACGCTTATGTCCGGATCTACAGGAAATAATGTAAGCATAACCAAAGGATGGACAGGTGCTCAGTATAATGACGGAGTAACAGCATGGATAGACTTTAACAAAGACGGAGTATTCTCTTCTTCTGAGGTCATCTACACCAGCGCAGCTAGTACCATATCACCTGTTTCCGGAACATTCTCCGTACCTGCAGATGCTTATACCGGAGGAAACGTAATTATGAGAGTTGTACTAGGCTATGAAAGCCAGCCCAACAGTGGCTGCAGCAATCAACAGTATGGCGAAGTTGAGGATTATCCGGTATTGATCCAGCAGCAGCTTTCCACGAGTGAAACCGTGAAAGACAAGAGCGCCATCCAGATCTACCCTAACCCGGTAAGTGATGTATTAAATGTAACTCAGATTTCATCAAAAGCTCAGTTTATCATTACCAATATGGCAGGTCAGAAAGTAATGAATGGCCAGATTAATGATAATAAAATCTCTGTTTCAAAATTAAATACAGGAGCTTATATTATTTCAATTGAAGATAAAGGAACGACTACAAATCTGAAATTTATCAAAAAATAAAACCTAACCCATTTTTTACAGCCCGGCAATGACCGGGCTTTTTTATGCCTTTTTAAAATCTTGTATTTAATTTGATTTCCGGCATCGGGCTATTAATTTAATTTTATACTTTTGAAAAGATTTAATAATAAAAGTTTAAATGAAAAAATTGTCATATACACTCTTATTTGCATCAGGGCTGGTTTTCGGACAGTTCTTTGAGAAGGGTAAGGTTTTCACCAAACAGGATACATTAAAGGGTTCCAATACCGAATTCAGAAATTTTTGGGATGTCAAAAAATATGATCTTTCCGTAGAGCCTGATTTTGAACAGAAAAGCATTAAAGGAAATAATAAAATCAGCTTTGAGATCATCAAAGATGTTACTAATCCTGTTTTCCAGATTGACCTTCAGCAACCGATGAAAGCTGATAAAGTAGAAGGAAACTTTCCTATTGCAAATTATAAGCAGGATGGAGACTTTATTTTCATTACTACCAATAAAAAATTCAAAAAAGGCGAAAAATACACCATTAATTTTACCTATTCAGGGAATCCTACCATTGCTAAAAAAGCACCCTGGGATGGCGGATGGGTTTTCACTAAAGATGAAAAAGGAAATCCATGGATGACTGCTGCTGACGAGGGAATAGGAGCTTCCATATGGCTTCCTACCAAAGATATCTGGAGCGATGAACCTGATAACGGGATCATTATGAAAATTGTAACACCTAATGATCTGGTAGGTGTGGGTAATGGCAGACTCACTGATAAAAAAACAACGGGCAGTAAAACTACTTATACCTGGGAAGTTAAAAATCCTATCAATGCCTACTCCATTATCCCGAGTATCGGAAAATATGTGAATTTTAAAGATATATTTGAGGGTGAAAAAGGAAAACTGGACCTGGATTATTGGGTAATTGACTATAATCTGGACAAGGCAAAAAAACAATTTCAACAGGTAAAACCTATGCTCTCAGCATTTGAATACTGGTTTGGTCCGTACCCGTTTTATGAAGATTCATACAAACTTGTAGAGTCTCCTCACCTTGGGATGGAGCATCAAAGTAATGTAGCCTATGGAAACAAATATCAGAACGGCTATCTTGGCAGAGATCTTTCAGGAACAGGAGTGGGCTTAAATTGGGATTTCATTATTATTCATGAAAGCGGACATGAATGGTTCGCCAATAATATTACCGCAAAAGACCAGGCTGATATGTGGATCCATGAAAGTTTCACCAACTATTCCGAGACTCTTTTCACGGAAAAATATATGGACAAAAAATCTGCTGAAATCTATGTTCAGGGGATCAGGAAAGGAATAGACAATGACATTCCTATTATTGGTCAATATGGTGTAAGAAATGAAGGCAGCGGAGATATGTATCCGAAAGGAGCCAACATGCTTCATACGATGAGACAGGTCATCAATAATGATGATAAATTCAGACAGATTTTAAGAGGTTTAAATAAAGACTTTTATCATCAGACCGTTACTACCCAGCAGATTGAAAATTATATCTCCTCAAAATCGGGAATTGATTTCTCAACTGTTTTTGATCAGTATCTGAGAACGATAAAAATCCCAACTCTTGAGTATGCTCAAAATGGGGATACTTTAAAGTTCCGTTATACGGATGTCGTAAAAAATCTGAAATTACCTATAATCATCAATGGGGATCAGACGATAAATCCAACGGAAGAATGGCAGACTGTAAAGCTTAAGAAAAGTACTCCGGTTGAGCTAGACCCGAACTATTATATCAATTATAAGGAAACTAAATAAAGAAAAAGGCAAATTTGCACACCCGCAGATTTGCCTTTTCGCTTTTTCACCGTAAAATTTTAAGAAAAGTTTAATACTTTCTCCGTAACAAAACGACAAAAAAAGCAACTATTTAACTATTAATGTAAACCTAATGAGAAAAACAGTACTTAGCCTTGGTATTTTTGCTGCTTTTTTAGCAAATGCTCAGTCTATAAAAACAACTATTGACCTTGTCAATGTAAAAGATGATAAAGTAGCCGTTACCATGGAATTCCCGAAAATGAAATCCGGGGATATTAAATTTCACTTCCCAAAAACAGTTCCGGGTACTTATTCTGTAGACGACTATGGAAGATTCATCGAAGGCATCAAATTTTACGATAATAAAGGAAAAGAGCTTACTTATACCAAAGTAAATGACAATACGTATTCACTGAAAAATGCTCAGGCACTTTCCAAAATCTCTTATCTTGTGAATGACAGCTTTGATGATGAATTGGATACTTCAAAGCATAAAGCCGTATTTTCACCTTCAGGAACGGATATTGAAGCAGGAAAAGTATATATGATCAATACCCACGGATTTATCGGATATATTGAGAATATGCAGGATGTTCCTTATCAGCTTGTCGTTCAGAAACCCACTGATTTCTACGGAACAACAGCTTTGGTAGATCAGGACAAATCTGAATCTACAGATACTTATACTCTTGCCAACTATGCTAAGGTGACAGATTCTCCGCTGATGTACACAAAGCCTGATTATATTACCTTCAATGCCGGAGGAATGGACCTTGTATTAGGCGTATATTCTCCAACAGGAAAATATAAAGCAGCAGATTTTAAAGAGAATCTCGAAAAGATGGTTGTTGCCCAGAAGAAATTCCTTGGGGACATGAATACCAATAAGAAGTATGCGATTATGCTTTATCTTTCCGGTGGTGACGGACCTAAAGTGAAGGGATTCGGAGCATTGGAACACCACGAATCTACAAGTGTAGTGCTTCCTGAGGCAATGCCCAAAGATGCTATTGACAACACCATTACAGATGTGGTTTCCCACGAATTTTTCCATACCGTAAATCCTCTGAAGACGCATTCTGAAGAAATTCATTATTTCGATTATGCAGATCCGAAAATGTCTCAGCACTTATGGATGTACGAAGGCGGAACGGAATATTTTGCCAATCTTTTCCAGATTCAGGAAGGTCTGATCAATAAAGATCAGTTTCTTGAAAGAATGGGAGAGAAAATTGCCAACTCCAAGAGCTATGATGATACCATGCCATTTACAGTAATGAGTAAAAATGTATTGGTAGAGCCTTACAAAGATCAATACCGAAATGTGTATGAAAAAGGAGCTCTTCTGGCAATGTGTCTGGATATTGAGCTTAGAAAACTTTCCAACGGAGAAATGGGATATCGTGATATGATCAGAAAATTGTCTCAGAGATTTGGTGAAAACAAACCTTTCAAAGATGATAAACTGATTGACGAACTGGTAACAGTAACCGGATATCCACAGGTAAAAGAATTCTACAACAAATATATTGCAGGAAACCAGCCGACCCCTTACGCACAATACCTGAGCATGGTAGGCGTAGATATTAAAAAACAGGAAAGCCAGCCTATGTTCTGGTTTATCAAAGATCCGAATCAGACAGGTTTTGATGAAAAGACCAATGCTTTTGCTTTTGATGATCATTCTGCATTGTCTCCATTTGCAAAAAGTATCGGATTTAAAATCACGGACCAGGTACTTGCTCTGGATGGAAGAACGGTAGATATCAAAAAAGTACAGGATTTTATTGGATATACCCGAACCATCAAAGACGGGCAGGAAGTTACGGTAACTATTCTAAGAGATAATGCCGGTAAGAAAGAGAAAATGACATTGAAAGGAAAAGCTATTCTGGATAAAATGACTATGGAAACGCTTACATTCAAGGCGAATCCAACTCCGGAAGAACTAAAATTACAAACACAGTGGCTCACTGGTAAAAAATAAAGAGAAAAGCGGGGAAATTTCCCCGCTTTTTATTTTCTTACTCTGATAGCTTTATTCTTGAATATTCAAACCTAACAGGTTTTGAAAACCTGTTAGGTTTCTTATTTGTAAAAGAAATTTGCAGTTAAAGAGTTTCCTCCTTTCTGATTGTTATCCTGAAAGTACTTCCCTTTCCTACTTCAGTCTGGGAAATTTTAATATCTCCGTTGTGGTATTCATGAATGACTCTTCTTGCTAAAGATAACCCTAGTCCCCAACCTCTTTTTTTGGTAGAATAACCTGGATTAAAGGCATTTCTTGCCTGTTGCTTTGTCATACCACTTCCATTGTCTTTTACCTCAACCAGAATATTTTTGTTTCTTTCAAAAACTGACATGGTAATAGCTCCCTCCCCTTTCATGGCATCCACAGCATTCTTCACCAGATTCTCAATCACCCAGCTCATCAGAATTTTATTATGAGGTACCAAAACCGTGTAAGTAGGAAGATTCAACGTAAAATTAATTTTTCTGGAAATCCTGGTCTTTAAATAATCATAATTCTCCTGAATGGTTTCATTGAAATTTCTGTCATTCAGTTCGGGAATAGAACCTATTTTTGAGAATCGTTCTGAAATTGTTCTAAGTCTTTCAATATCTTTTTCTATCTCATGTACGCCTTCTGATTCAGGATTATCCAGCTTCATAATTTCAATCCAGCCAATCATAGAAGACAAAGGTGTCCCGATCTGATGAGCCGTTTCCTTAGCCAGACCTGCCCAAAGATAACCTTCATCCGTTTTTTTGATCGTCCTGAAAAACCAGAAAGAAAAACCGAAATACAACAGAATAAACAGTCCTAAAATATAAGGTGAATACCGAAGATTATTAAGCAAACGCGAGTTGTCGTAGTATACAAACTGATTGTTTCCATCCGGTACTTTGATCTCAATAGGAGCATAATTCTTCTCCATATTCCGGATCAGATCCTGAAGTTCTTCAGGATTCTTAATGGTAGTTTCAGGGATATTCCTGTAATATCCAAGATCAAGAATAGGGTTTTTATATTTATCTGTTACAATAAACGGAATGGTATTGTTGATATTAAGGATATCCGGAAGCAGATCCAGAACATCCGTATCAGGTGTTTTTACTTCCTGCTGTATTCTTATGGCTTTGGAAAGCAGGCTGATTCTTTTAATCTCCTCTTTTCTGAGAAAATTAATAAGCGATGTTGAAGCCACTACAATGGCAATCACCAAAGTAGTCATCACTACAAAAATGATCCAGTTATTCAGCCTTGTAAGTATGGATTTTCTCAAAGTTATTTATTTTAAAACATTCAGAATTTTCTGCAGCTCTGCATTCCCACTTCCCTGATAGTTGTTGATAATAATCGAAAATACATATTTTTTTCCATCTTTTGCCGTGTGATATCCAGCAAAAGATTTGGTATCTCTCATGGTTCCGCTCTTCATCTTCATTCCATTATCCTGAACCGGAAATCCATCGTAATAGGCTTCAAACCAATTTTGTTTCTTCGCATATAAAAGAGCCTGTACTTCTGCTTTCGCCGCCACATAATTCTGTGGTGAAAGCCCGCTTCCGTCAGCAAAATTGATCATATTAGGATTGATTCCTTTTGATTTCCAGAACTCCTTCAGGTAAGAAATTCCACTTTTGAAGCTTGGATTTCCTTTTTTCTCTTTTCCTAAAGTTTTAATCAATGTTTCTCCGTACAGATTGATGCTTTTTCTTAGAAACCAGTAAACGATTTTATCAAGAGTCGGCGATTGATAAGTCAGGAGAATAGTATTTTTCGGAGCTGTTAAAACTGTTTTTCCCTCTATTTCAAGCTGTGAATTCGTTACCGCTTTTCCTGAAAGTTCAATTCCTGATTCTTTCAGCCATCGTTGTACTTCTGCTGCTAGTTGTAAAGGTGGATTAGGTGTAGAACCGGAAACCGTTACTGTTTTTCCTGACGGAAGCATTCCGTTAATCAGTGCTACATCAGAATGAGGTGCTGTAAAGATCAGACTTTGATCTGAGCTTCCTCCTGTTTTCAAGTCATTCAGCCATTTCACGCCTTCCAACGGATAAGAAAAGCTTTTAAAATCAGTTCCGTTAATATTAATATCAAACTGGTTTTCTTTCCAGTTTATTCCCCACACTCCTGCTCCATAGTAATTGCCAAGATCATCCCACGGCCATCCGCCCGGAATCGTCTGATGGTCAAAATAAGAATCATCAATGACAAGATCGCCTGATATTTTCGTTATTCCTGAAGTTTTAATGGCATCTATCAGTTTCTTTTTAAAATTTTTAGGTTTATAGGCATCGTATCTCCAGCTTCCTAATGTAGGATCACCGTTGGAACTGATGAAAAGATTTCCGTTCAGTGTTCCTCCGGATATGTTTCCGGAATAGCTTGAGGTGGTTGTAAAAGTATAATTTTTCCCTAAAGTTTCCAATGCTGCACCTGCAGTAAAAATCTTTTGTGTAGAAGCAGTAGAAAGTCCCTTGCTGCCCTGGTATTCGTAGATAAAATTACCGTTTTCATCTGAAACATAAAATGATAAACTGGAAGAAACGGCTCCCGAAGAATCCATCAAGTCCTTCGTTACTTTATCTAATTTCTGGGCAATATTCTGTGCGGCCACTACCTGTACGGAAAGTGTGAGAACAGCAAGTGTTTTTTTCATTGCATTGTTGTTTGGGTCTAAACAAATAGGGCTCAAAACAGCTCACTACCAGTAATGATGTTCGGTGTACTGAACCTTTTTCGTATCTCTAAATTCTAATCAAATATAGTTAAAATAAAAGCTTTTCATACTCCCTGAGATCATCGGAGGTGAAAAGAATCTGATGGTCAGGAGATTTTTCAAACGACTGGTCATATTTAAAATATTTCTCATAATCATCTTCATCTATGAAAATATCCATCTGACATTCTTTTATATAGTTTGATTTTTCGCCGTAATCTTGAATAAAATATCCGCAAGGATTCCAGGATTCATGATGACAACGCAGGCAATTTCGTTGGTGTACAGCTTTATATCCACATATTTCACAATCATTTAAGCTTTGGAACAGCAAGGAAATTTCATCTTGTCTGTCTTTCGGAAAAAGTGAGCGTGGAATCATTTTTAAAAGCAGATAATAATTGGGTTCCTGCCATGAGAAATATTTTCTCTCTTCAAAATCATCATATTCTTTTGTGTAAAGCCATAATTTCTGAAGATCATATTCTACTTCAGCTTTCACAATATTTTTAATATTCAGAACGGTCTTATTATTTCTTCTGACATTCTGTTTGTCATCAATTTCAATAATCGGCTGCTGTTCCAGAAAATGATTCAGGCATAAGGTGGTCTGCCATGAATCGATGGTTCTCATTTTTCCTTCCCCGCCACAGATCTCACAGGTTTTAACAGATAATTCTGAATATTTATCTTTGATTTTTTTAAGTTTATTATTGAGTGTTTCGTCTTCAGAATACGTATAGCATCTCAATTCACCGAACTTTTCCTTACCAAAGACACGGTGTTCCCTATTCCAGCCTGCCATGGCAAATTCATACAGCAAGCTCCGGATCAGATCATTCCATCCGGTACTGTTCACTGAAAAATTAGTGAGGTTACGTTCTATGAAAAGAGTAATTTCTTCTGTATTCATTAAAGTTTACTGCCAGCCTCAATTTCGTAAGGTTCTTTATCTTTTTCAAAAATCCTTGTCACTTCACTTCCTTCTACGGTTATTAAATCAGCTTTTCTTCTGATCCAGTTTCCTTCTCTAAGGCCCACCACTTTGATATCGTTTTGGGTAAGAAACTCTTTGATACGGGTTTCTCTGGTTTCTCCGTTATGTTTTAAATCCGGGTTAGGATCCAGATAATGCGGGTTTAGATTGAAAGGAACCAATCCCATACAGTCAAAACTTGGCGGATACACAATCGGCATATCATTGGTAGTTTTCATGTTCTGTCCACCAATATTACTTCCTGCGCTACATCCAAGATAAGCTTTTCCCCCTGATACATTTTCTTTCAGGACAGACATCAAACCTTCCTCGTGTAATGTTTTTACCAATAAGAAAGTATTTCCTCCTCCGGTAAAATACCCTTTTGCCTGGTTCAGGGCTTCTGTTTTATTTTCAAACTCATGAAGGCCTTTCACTTTTACATTGATTGTTTCAAAGAAAGAACGTGCTTTTGCGGTATAGTCGTCATGAGAAATTCCGCCTGGTCTTGCGAAAGGAATAAACACAATTTCGTCAATTCCTTTATATAATTGGATTAATTCTTCTCTTAAATATTCCAGATAGTCTCCCCCAAAAAGGGTGGATGTAGAAGCTAATATAATGTTCATCTGATGTAATTATAGATATTAATAAAAAAATGAATGACAAAGATAGCCTCAAACATGAACGAATCAAAAATTAAATTAAAAAAAACCTTAATCCCGTTAATATTTTCTAAAAAAACTTAAAGCCTCTAAAATTTTAGATTTTGTGGAATTATTATTGAATTTTAGATTTCGAATTTAAAATATAAGATTATGAAAATGAGTAAAATTAATAGTAGAAACCTTTTTTTAGGGTTAATACTGGCAGGAAGTGTAAGTCTTGTAAACGCACAAACGACTCAGCCTGAAACATCAGCAGCAACGAGTCAAACTACGAATCCAACAATTGAAGGTCTTAAAAAACAGATTGCAGCCAATCCCAAGGATGCAGAGTCATTAGCAAAACTGGCTGGTGCTTATCAGGAAGCTTCAGACTGGCCAAATGCCATTGATACCTGGAAAAAAATATCTGTTTTATTACCGGACTGGGCTCCGTCTTATTACAGCCAGGCTTATGCCTATCAGTCTGCAAAAGATGATGCCAATGCAAAAATTGCTTATGAAAAGTATATTGCAACAGTAAAACCTGAAGAAGTAGAGCAAAATAAGAAGAATCTGGCATACGCCTATTTTTATCTTGCCTTTACAGAACAGCAAACTGATCCTAATAAAGCAAAGGAACACATCGCAAAGTCTATACAGTATGACCCAACCAACGAGGATGCTGTAAAGCTTAGCAAAACATTAAATTCTTAGTAAAGAAAATGCCGGAAAGTTTTTCCGGCATTTTTATTATTTACTCTTTAATGATGAATTTTTTTCTCTTCAAAATTTCTTTGTTCATTCTTTATAGTAAAATTTCATCATACGACATCTTGGTTCCTGACTCTTGCATCTTGATTCTTGATTCTTGATTCTCTTACCTCTATTCAATCATCTTTCCATAAAAATCTGTTTCACCGTGCAAGTGCCGGATGATCTTCTCAATATTCCGCTGGATGCTGGCTTCCGTTTTTAAATTGTTGATATAACGGATCAGCTCATTTCTTCTTGAAGGAATCAGATTATCAAAATTTTCTGTGGCCAGAGCACTTTCTTTGATTGCTTTTTCTAATTGCGGATGAATGGAAATACTTCTGTCTGAATCATCATATTCAAGAGCAACCTCAATAACTTCTCCAATTCTTTTTGGGGAATTCTTCAGCATTGTCAGATTGATATACAGCCTCCACTCACCCAGATATTTCATCAGGTTTTGCTTAAATTCCTTCCCATTTACCGTTCCTTTTACAGCTATAGGGCTTTTACTTCTTTTCGACGCAGTAAAAATCTCTTCCAAAATCTCTTCCGGAATAAAAACAAAAGGATTAATTCCTATGATTTCTAATGGAGCTGTGAAACTGTTGTTTTTCATGGATGCAAATTTAAATTAAACTAGAAACTAGAAACAAAAATAACAGTTTGATGAATAGGTATAGAGTTTCTTTTTTATTATTTCAAAAACAATTACTTTCATACACTCCCACATCCAAACCCGCTTACCCTCAAACCCTCTCACTCTCCCACCCGAAAACCCGAACCTCGTAACTCAAAATTCATATCTCAGAACCCAATTAATTCCCTATCTTTGTATCAATAAATCTATTTATCAAAATGAAATTTTTTATTGACACAGCTAATTTAGAGCAAATCAAAGAAGCCAGAGATCTTGGAATTTTAGATGGGGTAACCACTAACCCATCATTAATGGCTAAGGAAGGTATTCAGGGAGCTGAAGCGATCAGAAACCATTATAAAACGATCTGCGAGCTTGTAGACGGAGATATTTCTGCGGAAGTTCTTTCTACAACGTATGAAGAAATGATTAAGGAAGGAGACGAATTGGCTGCTATTCACCCTAATATCGTTGTAAAAATTCCGATGATCAAAGACGGAATCAAAGCTTTAAAATATTTTTCTGACAAAGGAATCAGAACAAACTGTACTTTGATCTTCTCTCCGGGGCAGGCTCTTTTGGCAGCAAAAGCAGGAGCAACTTATGTATCTCCATTCCTAGGAAGATTAGATGATATTTCTACAGACGGTCTGAACCTTATTCAGGAAATCAGATTAATTTTTGATAACTACATGTTCGAAACTGAAATTTTAGCGGCTTCTATCCGTCACTCAATGCACATTATTGACTGTGCTAAAATCGGAGCTGATGTTATTACCTCTCCACTTCCTCCGATCTTGAGCTTATTGAAGCACCCATTAACAGACAGCGGATTGGCTCAGTTTATTGCAGATTCTCAGAAATTAGCATAATCACTGACCCTTATTCAGATATAATAAAACCCGGAACAATATTTCCGGGTTTTTATTTTTTAATGCATAAACTTATTTCAGCAGATCCAGTTCAAGAATATTATTTTGTTTTTTAATATTGGCTTTCGCTCTAGCTTCCTGATCTCTGCTCGCCTGTATAGGATCCAGTATTTTTCCTGTACTGTCTCTCATTTCAATGATCGTCCCTTGTGCCAGCATTTGTTTTTGGTTTTTCATCGGGTCCATACGATAATCATTAAAAGCTTTTTTAAATTTTGCTTCATTGATCACAATAAGAGTACGATAACGTTCTTTATCTTTGGTGCTTTTCCATTCGTATCCGGCTGGAAGTTTTTGACTGCCTTTTAATTCGAAGGAATGAGAATGGGTATTGTCTTCAACCTTTACAATCAATCCCGGAAGTCCATAAAATTTGTATGGCCCGTCCTGAATAGGAAGATCAGTAGTAAACCATGCTGTCCATTTTCTGCCAGCAAAATCACAAATGGCCTTCTGTGTATTAAATTCTCCTACTTTTTCTTTTTCCGGAAGCATCTTCCAATTCTGCATTCTCTTTTCCTGTATCTGGTATTCATCAGAACCTAGAGTGGTAAAGAAATTGGTAGAATATTCAGGATACATTTTTTCAATGTTATAACGTATTTTCCCTTTAAACTTAAAATTACCAAGATTGATATTCAAACTTTGAGTATCTTTCGCAACAATAGCCTGCATCGTGGAGTCTGATACAAAATAATCTTTACTGTAAAATTTAGATCCTTTTGAATTCACTTCAAGATACATTGTTTCGCTTTCCTGCTTATCCTTCGCAGTAGAGTCGATAATAAATTTATACTCGTAAATAAATCTTTGATTCTGGGCACTGGTGAATGCAGCCAACATAAGGCTGAATAGAATGAACATTTTTTTCATGGTTAGTTTGATATAGTTTTTAATTTTCTGCAGAAATATTTTTTACAATCCTACAAGGATTTCCTACTGCTACTACATGATCCGGAATATCTTTTGTGACAACACTTCCTGCCCCAATCACCGAGTTACTTCCAATAGAAACTCCCGGGAGAACAACAACATTACCTCCCAACCATACATTATCCCACACTTTGATGGGATGCGCATACTCCAGTCCTTCATTCCTTTGTTTTACATCAAGTGGGTGACCTGCTGTATAAAAACTACAGTTTGGACCGATGAACACGTTATCACCAAACTCTACTTTAGCACAATCTAAAATAACAAGATTATGATTGGCATAGAAATTCTCTCCAACGGTTATGTTGTATCCGTAATCACACCAGAAGTTGGGTTCTATGCAGATATTTTCTTTAATACTGCCGATTATTTTTTTGAGTAATTGGTATCTGTTTTCTGCATCAGAATTTTTCAATCCGTTATATTCCTGACACAAATCTTTACATCTTATCCGTTCCTGAATTAATTCCTGATCATAGTTGGCATTGTATAAAAGCCCGGCTGCACATTTTTCCTTTTCTGTCATGAGATATAACGTTGATTGTTATTACTTATTGTTCCTTGAAGATAATAAATATATCATAACATAATGAATTGATATTTGTCACTTTTCCCTTGATTTCTTTTCCCCAAATAAAAAACAGGATGACAAAAAATGCCATCCTGCAGATATTAGAAAATATATAATTTTTAATTCACCAGATCCGGTTCTATCGGATTGTTATCTTTTTTTAGAGCCTCTTTGGTATTTTTTTCTATCTCTCTGAATACCTGGTTAGGGTCTGAAATTTCTTTTCCATCTCCTGTTCTCACCTTAAAGCTTACCTTCGTGCCATCTCCGCTTTTCATCATCATTTCTCTCATATTCTTGGCAGGATCATTTACATAAGCTTTCCATACTTTTCTGAACTGATCTTTTGTGACTTCAAGTTCTTTTCCGCCTATTCCCAAAACTCTTACATTATCAGGAAGCTGCATTTCGGTTTCATCAGCCTGAGCACCGATTGTTTTGTTTCCTATCATCGTCATAATATGAGAACCAGTAGCGTCTTCAAGCTTTACGATTAATCCTGGAAGTCCGTAGAATACGTAAGGTCCATCCTGGAAAGGAAGATCTGTTGTAAACCATGCAGTCCATTCTCTACCTCCAAAACTGGTAACAGCTTTTTGAGTCTGGTAAGTTCCGATTTTTTGTTTTTCAGGTAATATTTTCCATTCCGGTTTTTGATCTTCTTTTATTTTATACTTATCTGTAGAAACGTTTTTGAAAAGATAGGTTTTAAAATCCGGGTATTGTTTGGTTACTTTATAAGAAACCTGTCCGGGTCTTTCTCTTCTGTTCACACTGATATTTCCGCCTCCGGCTTTTAATTGTTTTTCAAGCTCAGCTTTTCCGATAGAATCTGCAACAAATTTATCGCGGCTGTAATAGCTTGATCCATTTTTATCAATATCCAGCAGCATCATTTCCGTCTTTACTTCCTGCTTGTTATTGGAATCCGGAATAAACTTATATTCATAGAAGAACCTGTTGACCTGGGCACTGGCAAGTACTCCCAAAAGCATAAAAAATAGGATTTTACTTTTCATAGTGTATGATTAAAAAGGCTTTGCCTATCTAAAATTGACAAAGCCTGATGGAACTTTTATTTCTTTGTTTCGATTCTTACTTCTCCCTCCTTAAAGTCTCCTTTTTTCTGGGTGTTGACATTGACTTTCGATATATTACTTGTATCTAATGAATTTACATCATCCTTAGAGACTTCTCTCCCATCAATATAATATTTGTATTTTACGTCGTCATTGCTGTTTATCTTAAACTTTTTGACTCCGTTCATCGCAATATTTCCATTGCCGTCTTTTTTAATAAAATCTGCATTCATTACAAGAACATCTGGTGAACCATTCGTAACTTTGATAAAAGCACCATCTCTGAAACTGAATGATCTTTTCTCTGCTTCTGCGCGGGCTTTTTCAACATCTTTTCTGATTCGGTCTGCATCAATCCTGATTCTTTCGGTCTGTACTCTTATTCTATCTCCTTCAGCTCTTGCTCTGTCACTTTCTACACGTGCTTTTTCTCCTTCTACTCTGGCCTTAGTTGCTTCTTTCATTGCATTTCTGGCTTCTGCCATTGCTTTGCGTACTTCCTCTTTTTCTTTAGAGCTCAGATCCTTATAGTAAACGGTATTGTTATTTTTAAAATAAACTACTTTGGGTTCTCTTGGCTCTGTAGGAGGCGTAGGAGGAACTACTATTTTTCCTATTTTTGCAGCCTCTCTTCCCGCTTTTTTTGCCGCTCTTTTTATTTTTCGAAGCTCTTTTTTATCAAGAGGATCCATATTTTCAAGCGCCTTCATTTGATTCTTCCACTCAACAGAGTTGAAATATTTATCAACTTCAACATTGGCTGTGATCTCTCCTATCTCTGATGCCAGAGTACTTATTTCTTCAATTTTATCACTGAAAGCATCACTTTCAGGTTCCAGACCTTCCAGCTCTTTCTCTTTTTCTTTCAGCTTTTTTTCCAGCCCGGATAATTTTGTATGATCTTCTGGTGATATAGGTTTCAATTCTGCAATTTTTTCCTGACCAGATTTTTCAGGTCTTAGAGTATCTTTCTTGATTTCTGAAACTACTTTTTTCATAGAAAGATTGGTTTCCTCAATTTCTCTGTTCTTTGCATTTACCAGATAAGCAAAAGCTATTGTAAATACAACTGGCAATGCAAGAATTCTTCGCGCATATCCGAACTTGGTTTTAGGTTTTTGTAACATCTTAAGTCTTTTTTTAAGGTTTGAACTTAGAAACGGACTGGCAACAGGCAACTGTGTTCCGGAAAAGTGGCTTGTTAAAAGCATCTGCGCAAATGCTTTGGTGTCCGATTGTTTTACGGCTTTTTTATCAGCCAGGTATTCGTGGATTAGATTAATTTCTTTTTTGATGATATGAAAAAACGGGTTGAACCAGAAAACAGAGGTAATAATCTCGATAAAGATCTTATCAAAAGAATGCTTCTGTTCAATATGTACCATCTCGTGCTTTAAAATCTGCTTTCCGACATCAGAATTCAAGGTGATTGTATTCTTCCAGAACAGGTTTTTAAAGTAGGAAAATGGAGCTTCGGTAAGGTCTGTACGGTAAAAGTTGATCCCGTCAAAACTTTCTTTCTGAAATTGGTTTTTAAACTGCTGGATTTTGAAAATCCCATACAACAGTTTTCCTAAAAAATAGAGAGAAACCAGTCCCAGAGTTGAAAAAATAATGTTAAAATAAAGGTTACCATTGTCTATGTTTTTTTCTGTATTAAAATTCTGAATCTTACTAAGAAGCATGTAAACATCATTATTAACCTCTATCGTAAAATCGTCTACTCTGATGAGTGGCAGTAAGAGTGACATCACAATTGCTGCCAACAGATAAAACCTGTTATAATGATGGAATGTCTTGTCTTTTAAAGACAATTGATAGTACAAAAACGTTACACCTGAACATAAAATAATTTTCCCAAAGTATAAAAGTATTGCTTCCATAGGTATTAATCTTTCTTTTTGAGTTCATCTAATAACATTTCCAAATCTTCTACTGTCATTTCATTTTTTTCTACCAGAAACGAAACGGCACTTTTGTAAGAACCTTTAAAATAATTCTTTACAAGACTTTTCATCGTTTTCCCGGAATACTGTTCTTTTGAAACAAGCGGAAAATACTCATGCTGTCTTCCATGTACACGATAATCTACAAATTCTTTGTCCTTCAATACTTTTAAAATGGTAGAAACGGTATTGGTATGCGGTTTCGGTTCCGGAAAAAGATCAAGAACATCCTTTAGGAAGCCTTTTTCTATTTTCCATAAATACTGCATTACCTGTTCTTCTGCTTTTGTTAGAGTCTGAATTTTCATATCCTGTTCATTTATCAATTATAATGATATAAAACCTGTCAATTCTATATCACTAATAAATTAGTTATACAAATGTAGAAATAAAATCGACTCAAACAACTATTTTTTTAGTGATAAACCTATTAAAAACATAATACATTGAAAATCAAACAAATAAAAATAGTTAAAATTTATTAAATTTTAACTGAATAGGAATATTCACTGGCTACTCTATAGAAAATCATGTAATAACATTGCTATTTTACACTGAAAAAACACAATTAATATCAAAAGGTTAATTGACCTAAGGAATACATAAGTGAAGCTATCCCGATTTTTAGAAACTTGATATGGATGATAAGCCTAGTAAACCTAAAAGACTTTATGATTTAAAATAAGATTACAAAGCCTCAAAAAAATTCATAATCACAATTGTCAGATTCAAAGTAAAATTTGTCCGATTGATCAAATTTTCAGAAAAACATCCCCCAAAAAGTCCTGAAATTTGAACAAAAAACAAAGAGATATGAACCGTTTTTGGGAAAAAGTAAAAACAAAAAATATTCTGGTTATTGTACTGGCTGTTTTTATTGGAATTCAGTTTTACAGACCTGAAATTAAGCAAAAGCCAATAACAGGCGAGATTCATGTTCCCAGTGATGTAAGAGCGATACTGCAGCGTTCATGTTTCGACTGCCATTCCAATCAGACAGATTTGAAATGGTTTGACCAGGTTGCTCCGGCATACTGGCTTGTAACAGATCATATCAAAAAAGGAAAAGAAGGTCTGAACTTTTCTGAATGGGATCAACTGGCTTCTCCGGCACAAAATGCAAAACTTTGGGAAGCTTTTAATCAGATTAACCTGAAAGCGATGCCTCTTAAAAGCTACGAATTGCTTCATCCGGAAGCCAAGCTTTCTGAAAATGATATCCGTATCCTGAAAAACTATGTGACTTCTCTTGCTCCAAAGCAAAAGCCTGATACCGCAAAAGTTTCCGCTTACAACAAACAGCTGCAGCAAATTAATACAATCCATACTGTCGCACCCAAACCGCAATTACCCACTGCATTGAACGGGATCAGCTATATTCCTGATTATAAAAACTGGAAACCCATAAGTTCTACAGAAAGGCTGGATAACGGGACAATGCGTATCATATTCGGAAATGATATTGCTGTGAAGGCCACCAAAGAACATAAGACCAATCCATGGCCTGACGGAACCATATTCGCGAAAGTAGCGTGGGAACAGATCATAGACAGTGATGGCAATGTCACAACCGGAGCTTTTAAACAGGTGGAATATATGATAAAGGATTCTAAAAAATTTGCATCAACAAAAGGATGGGGATGGGCAAGGTTTTTATCTCCCAAACTTGAACCTTATGGAAAAACAGCCGATTTTGCCAACGAATGTATCAGCTGCCACCGTCCCATGAAAGACAATGATTTTGTATTCACCTCTCCTATTAACCATTAAGCTATGAAAAATCTGATCGTTTATTTACTACTATGCCTATTTATTGTGAGCTGTGGTTCCAAAAAAGAATACGAAGCCGTGAATGAAAATGCATCCCTTCCTGAAAGTTTTGATTTTAATGCGATGAACTTAAAGGTGGTAACCTCTTCAATCAATCATAAAAAACAGACCATGATGACTCTTTACGGCAATGATTCCGCTATTGATGAGTTGAAAGATCATCCGGAAAATGATAATCATAAAGAAAGAATACTGGCCCTTATTACCTGGTCGCAGAAAGAAGATCCCTATTGGTACGGAGCAAAAATTCCCAATCATTTGCTGTCTGTAGAAATTGTTAAAAGTAAGGAGCCTTTTTCAGAAAACTCAGAGATTTTGTATCAAAAATACGAAGGGAAAGAACTTAGGAAAGTCAACGCAGACGGAAGAGACAGAATCCGTACAATACTGAGTATGAAACCTTCAATAATGCCTTAACACAGGATTTTTAAAATCACATATAAAAAAATAATATTCATTAAAACTATTAAAAAATGGAAAAATTCACATTCAGTTCAAGCCTGGTAACAGGATGCATTTCAGCAGCATTACTGCTCTTCACCTCTGTTGCCTGTTCGAAGGATAATCAGGATGAATCCTCCGATCCAGCTGTTAAAGAGGTTCAATTGAGGAATGATGTAAGTCTTGGCAGTGTTCTTACCGATAAAGAAGGACATACCCTTTATTATTTTGCAAATGATGCTACTGCCACCAACAATTGCACCGGAGGATGTGAACCGGTATGGCCCATCTTCAATATAGATAACCTTTCTTCCGAAAAACTGGGAGCCGGATTAGAGCTTTCTGATTTTACTACGATAACAACAGGTTCAGGGAAAAAACAGATAACCTACAAAGGAAGACCTCTTTACTATTATGCTCCTTTGGTGAACGGAACCAATGTAAAAGAAGATGCAGGGAAAACCGGAGGCGAAAATATCGGAGGCGTTTGGTTCGTTGCCAAACCTGATTATACCATTATGCTTACCAATGCCCAACTTGTAGGACATGACGGGAAAAACTACACTTCCACTTATACGGAAGGCACAGGAAAAACATTGTATTTTACAGATACTAAAGGAGTAACATTGTACACCTTTAAAAATGACAAACAAAATAAGAACAATTTTACAGCTTCTGATTTCTCAAATAACGGAGTCTGGCCAATTTATGAAACAGATAAAATTGTTGTTCCTTCCGGACTTGATAAAACACTTTTCGGATCTATTACCGTATTCGGAAGAAAACAGCTTACTTATAAAGGATGGCCTCTTTACCGTTTTGGTCAGGATAATATGATTATGGGATCTAATAAAGGGGTTTCATTTCCTGTTCCCGGCGGTGTCTGGCCAGTGCCTGTAAAGAATATGGCAGCAGCTATGCCTTAATCTTGTGTTTTTATAAAAATCTCTGTGCTAAATAACGGATGTGCTGCTGTGCCGTTATTTAGCTTTTGTATCTTTGTGACAGCTTAACTGCCTGATTTTTATTTATGATCTATGCAAAATATATAAACACCAACGGAAGAAAGGTATTCAGGATTGATCCGAGAATCATTCTATTTAGTGCTCTTTTTATGGGGATTCTGGCTTCGGTACCCAAAATACTCCGTATGCATATTACATTGGGAGAGCTTACAATAGATTTTTCCATCTCTTTTTTATTCTCGTTGTTTGTATGGTATTTTAATATCTATAGTCTGCCTAAATTTTCTATTCAGAATATATCAACACGATTTTTCAATAAAAAACTGGTGATCAGCCTATCCATCGGAGTGCTGGTGATGGCAGCAATAGTACTCATCCATCATATCATATTTCCGAAATATGGATTTAACACCATGGTATTGATGTATGAATTCCGGGGAGTACTGATCAATCTGACCATTTATATGTTTTTGTATCTCTTGTATCAGACTTATAATTCTCAGCAGATTAAATTTGAGCTTGAACAGATCCGGACAGATAATCTGAATGCTCAATATGAACTGCTGAAACAGCAGATTAATCCTCATTTTTTATTCAACAGTCTCAATACCTTGAAATCTATGATTGATATAAAAGATGAAAGTTCGGGTGATTTTGTGGTCAGACTGGCGGATTTCTACCGTTTTACTTTAGATAACAGAAAAATGGATCTTATTCCCTTAAAAAAGGAACTCGCCATATTGGATGCCTATGTTTTTCTTCTGACCTCAAGATTTGAAGATGGCATAGAATTTAAAATAGATATTCAGGAAGAGATATTAAACTCCTATATTCCTCCTTTTACGCTGCAGCTGCTGTGTGAAAACTGTATCAAGCATAATATTGTATCACTGGCAAATCCGTTAATCATAAAATTATACAGTGACTCCGAATATATTGTCATTGAAAACAATTTTCAGCCTAAGAATATTCCACAGGAATCTGCAGGAATAGGAATTGAAAATATCAGAGAACGTTATAAGCACTTTGCAGAAAAGGAGCTGACTATACTTCAGAATGATTCTAATTTCACCGTCAAATTACCCATAGTAGATGAAAGTTTTAGTAATAGAAGATGAGATAAAAACCGCAAAGGCACTGGGGCGAATGATCGTTTCTGTACAGCCGGAGGCTACCATAGTACAGTATATTGAAAGCGTTGCTATGGCCGTTGAATATCTTTCTGGCTCTGAACTTCCGGATGTTATATTTATGGATATTCAGCTGGCAGACGGTAATTGTTTTGAAATATTCAGTCAGATCAGGATAAAAGTTCCTGTCATTTTCTGTACCGCTTTTGATGAATATGCTATAGAGGCCTTCAAAAGTAACGGAGTCGATTATATTTTAAAACCTTTTGAGAAAAAAGATATCCAGTCGGCTTTTGAAAAGATCAACAATCTTAAAAATTTCTTTCAGCATTCTCCTTCTCCCGACCGGAAACTGGAAGATATTCTGAATAACCTGACAACGGGAAGAGGAAAAACCAATTTCCTGGTCTTTTCCAACAATAAATACAGTAATATCCATGTCGACAGAATTGCCTGCTTTTACAGCCAATTTGGAAATACTGTACTGGTGACCCTTGATCAGAAAGAATATTCTATTTCTCAGTCGTTGGATGAGATAGGACAACTGGTTTCAGGAACTCAGTTCTTTAGGATTAACAGGCAATATCTGATTAACTTTGCAGCCATTGTTGAAGTGGAACATTATTTCTCACGAAAACTTCTGGTTAGTTTAAAAATTACCACTCCCGAAAAACCTCTTGTCACCAAAGACAAAGCTTCCCGTTTTCTTCAATGGCTTGAAGAACGGTAAAATAATCAAGTAAAAAACAGGAAATATGACATTCAGTAAATAATCTAAGTTTTATAAATTAATATTAAAATCTTTTTAAATGAAAAAAATACTTTTTATCGGAATGGTGCTTATAGGAATCATAAGCCTTTCATCATTTATTACATCAGATGATACTACAGGTCCAAAGCCTGCAAAGTCCATTTATGATTTTAAAATTGAATCCATAGACGGCGGAAAAATTGATTTTTCTGAGTACAAAGGGAAATACATTCTTATTGTAAATACAGCATCCAAATGTGGCTACACTCCTCAATACAAAGGATTGGAACAGCTGTATAAAGATTATGGTGACAAACTGGTTGTGGTAGGCTTTCCTTCTGATAATTTTGCAGATCAGGAATTCCACGACAATGTTGAAATCAAATCTTTCTGTGAAAAGAACTATGGAGTAACTTTTCCGCTTACCACTTCTGTGGATGTAAAAGGTGCTAAAATCACTCCTGTATTTGATTATCTTACCCACAAATCTCAAAACGGAGTAATGGATGCGAAAATAAGCTGGAATTTCAATAAGTTTCTGATCAGCCCGGAAGGAAAATTATTGGAGTACTTTGATTCTAAAGTAGTTCCTGAAAGTGATAAAATCACCCATTATTTCAAGTAAATAACTCTTAAAAAAACACTACTATCATGACTATAGTAGTGTTTTTTTATTCTTTTGCTTCATTGCTTTTCTTATTATACTTAGATCATCATCATATAACTAAACGAAAAGCAACTGAAATACTATACATTAACAATTTAAATTACAAAAATCACTTCGATAAAGACCCCGAACGCATCATTTTTACAATAATGGATACTATACATTAGAGATTTGTTAAATTTTATTAAATAAATATTAAAATGTATTTGTTTTAACCGGGAAATTATATTTATTTTAGTGCTTTAAAAATTTCTCATGAAAAGATATAATTTATTGATTGTACTATTACTGCTTATTTTCAATGTTACTACAGCACAAAAGAAGGGTTCTCCGGCTGCTGATCTCAGCATTCTAAAAGATACGAAATCAAAAATCGAAGCTACCGTTCCATTGGTAATTCAACATCTTCAAACTATTGCAACTAAAGAAGGAGATAATAATATTGTCAACAACGGAAAAATAGCGTTAGGTAAAGAATATGGTATTTTAGAATCTGAATGGTTTTTATACAGAAACAATATGAAAAACTGTATCCTGAACAATTCTTCCAAGAAAGCTAAAAAATGTATGGAATATCATAACAATATGATGAGAGGTACCATGATCAATTACAACAATTATATCACCAACCTTACAAGAAAGAATGGATATCTGGGGGTTGAAGGTGATACAAAGTTTGAATTTAAGCCTGCCGATATTGCTACAAAATTAAATGAAGCTTATTTCAATGCAAATGATGCAGCAGGAAGAATGAAAGCGGATCAGAAAAGAGACTTTTTAGGACAGACGATGTCCGATGACAACAAGCTTACTCCTTACGCTCAACTGGCACAATAATATCTAAATCATATTTAAAAATAAAAAAAGAGAACTGCAGTTTGCAGTTCTCTTTTTTATTCAAAAGCAAAAAATCTCCGCCGGAAAAAGCAGTTTTGTGGTACTAATCATAAAACCCTTGGGGAAAAAGTAGAAAATTTGGCAGAGATTTTTTTGCATACACTCTACAGATCAACTGTCCTACCCATGATCTGTAAGAGCTTTACAAAAATAGGATTATAGCCATCTGCTGGCTGAAAATACCTGTAGAATTAAATATTCAGAATTGTAGAACTAATACTACTTTTATCTTTACTTCCACCATTGGTAGTAGTTATGCAGTCCGTCATACTCAAACCCACAACGCGGATACAAAGTGTTTCCGATATCATTCGTTTTTTCTGTTTCAAGCATCAACCCGCATGCATCTGTTTCTTCGCACCACTGCTTACTACGATCAATTAATGCTACAGAAAGTCCTTTTCCTCTGTAATCAGGATGAACAAACAGATCGCTTAACAGCCATTGCTTTTGTAATTGAGTATAATGGAATAATTTGTAAAGCTGTACAAAACCTACTGCTTTTCCATCGGCTACTGCAAGAAAAATATCAGACTCACTGTTTAAAAACCGTTCTTTGAGAAAAGCCTTTCCTTTTTCCACATCCGATTCCTGTCTGTAAAAAACACGATAGAGATTGAACAATTCAGCCGTTTCATCAAGATCCTCAAGACTTGCCTTTTTAATAATGTAATTCATCGTTATATATATTTTTATTAACACGGCAAAAGTAGCCTTAAACAGGACCAGTGATATCATCCAGAATATTATTAAAACCATAGTCCAGATAAATTTAATAAGGGTTTCTCACATTCATATTCCATAAATACCGCACGTTTCGGATTGTATCATCCTGAACAAGTCCAGATTTTTACAGAATAAAATCAAACCAATGAAAGAGATCATACATAAAATCGAAAACACAGACTGGCAGCACCTTACAGAAACAATGCATCAAAACGGGTATGCCATTATTCCTGATCTACTGTCTGAAGATGAATGCGAAATATTAAAGTCCAACTACGATCACTCTTCTTTTTATCGTAAAACAGTTGTTATGGCCAGACATCGTTTCGGCCTGGGAGAATATAAATATTTTAACTATCCATTACCTGAAGTTATTCAAACCATACGCTCAACGATCTATCCCCATCTGGCCTCTATTGCCAATTCATGGTTTAAAGCGTTGCATATCGATACTCAGTTTCCCTTAAATCATCAGGAATTTTTACATCAATGTCATGCTAATGGTCAGCAGAAAGCTACCGTCTTAATTTTAAAATATGGAAATGGTGGATTTAATACGCTGCATCAGGATTTATATGGAGACTTATATTTTCCTATTCAAATCGTGTTAATGCTCAGTGAACCGGATAAAGATTTTACAGGAGGTGAGTTTGTGCTTACCCAACAGATTCCGAGAGCACAGTCAAAAGCTATTGTTTTAAAGCCTAAAAAAGGAGATGTCCTTATGTTCACAACGCAATTTAAACCAGAAAAAGGAACCAAAGGATATTACAGGGTTACTATGAAACATGGAGTAAGTGAAATCAGAGAAGGAAGCCGCTATGCTTTGGGGATTATCTTCCATGATGCAATCAGTTAATTATTAAATATTACGTCAATACATAAGCTATGATTCAACATTCTCAAATATCTCCTGAAAGCCTGAGAAGCAAAATACACTGCAGAGAAATTTGTTTTGGGGGAAATATGAAACTGAAAATCTACGGATTACTCAGTTGCCGGTCAGGAAAAAGAATGAAGAAAGAAAACAGGATTTTCTTCACAGAGGAAAAAGAAGCTTTACAAAATAACTATCGTCCCTGCGGACATTGTATGAGAGAAGCATATCAAAAATGGAAGTACTCCTCATTGATTAAATAATAAAATCTGGTGCACTCCACCTCATATAAAACCAGTACCTTAGCATTACTCTGACCTGAGATTGCTTCACTTTGTTCGCAATGACTGGATAATAAATAAAAAGAGAAGCAATATAATATTGCTTCTCTCGTTTAGTAGCGGGAACCGGACTCGAACCGATGACCTTCGGGTTATGAGCCCGACGAGCTACCTACTGCTCCATCCCGCGATATTGGATTGCAAAGGTACGAATATTTTTCACAAATCCTAATTTTTCTTTTAAATAAAGGACTTTTATGAAAACTATTTTATTATTTGTATCTTTGTTTTATGGCAAAAATATTAAAAATTTATCCGGACAACCCACAGGAAAATCTTGTGAATGAGGTTATTAAAACTTTAAAAAATGGCGGGCTGATTATCTATCCTTCTGATACGATTTATGCTTTAGGCTGTAATATTTTTGATATAAAAGCCATGGAAAAACTGGCTCAGCTCAAAAAAATGAAGCTTGAGAAGTCAAAATTCTCAATTATCTGTAATGATCTAAGCCATCTTTCCGACTTTACAAGACCTATTGATACTTCGGTTTTCAGATTTCTGAAAAGTCATCTTCCGGGACCGTTCACTTTCATTCTTGAAGCGAATAAAAGTTTACCTTTAGCTTACAAAGGTCATAAGACCATCGGTATTCGTGTTCCTGACCATCCCATTCCACAGCTAATTGTTGAAAAACTGGGACACCCTATTGCTTCTACTTCCATTAAAGATGATGATGAAATCATTGAATATTCTACCGATCCTGAACTTATTGCCGAAAAATATGATCATTTGGTAGACATTGTCATTGATTCAGGGTACGGGGATAATGTGGCTTCCACTATTGTAGACCTTACTTCAGGAGAACCGGAGATTATCCGTCAGGGAAAAGGAATTA
The DNA here is from genome assembly GCF_002979755.1 of Chryseobacterium culicis. Taxonomy (NCBI): domain Bacteria; kingdom Pseudomonadati; phylum Bacteroidota; class Flavobacteriia; order Flavobacteriales; family Weeksellaceae; genus Chryseobacterium; species Chryseobacterium culicis. The sequence continues at coordinate 1,106,159 of NZ_PCPP01000001.1, forward strand.
TTTAGTAGAGTTTCAGATTCAAAGTTTACAGTTGACAGGTTGGATTATGGGTTTTAATGGGAAGTATTCTATAGGAATTTTACTCACTTTTATTCTTTTAGCTGCAGCAATGCTTTATTCCAATCCACTGATCACTTTGATAACAGGAATGGGTAAAATTACTGCAGATCATTTTTTTCTCAGCAGGATTCTGTTATGGGTCATTCTCATTATAGTGTTTCTGTACAGCATTTTTGTAGAGAAAGGTACTTTTTTACTTAAAGAAGAAAAAAAATATTCGGCAGCATTTTATAGTAAAGCAGCGCTCATCTTATATTTCATCTGCATTCTTGGGGGAGCCATTCTGAATACCTTCATGATGTTCGTTATAGAAGAAAAAATAAGTACCAAGCTTCTTAATCTCATACCCATTTTTAGAAACAATTATTTTTTAATTATTTTTACCTGTCTTACAGCGGCTATTGTAGAAGAATTGCTGATGCGGGGTTACCTACAGCCCAGGATTGAAAAAATGTATAACAATCCGGCAATAGGAATTATTATTTCAGCTGTTTTATTTGGAATATTGCACAGCACTTACGGTACCATAAGCCAGGTTCTCGGGCCTTTCTTTATTGGAATTGTGTTTGCTATATTTTATAAACGCTATTCAAATATTAAAATTCTGATGATCTGTCATTTTATGATTGATTTTATAGCAATGATGATCATGAATTTTATGGATATTAAACACTTATCTGTATTTTAACATTATGAAAATTATAACATCTCCTGCAAAACTCATGAATGTAGAAAATTCAACAGACCTGTTGAGAACCACTACTCCGAAATTCATTGAAGATGCAGCATTCATTCAATCTTATTTAAAAGAAAAATCACCAAAATATCTTTCCGAACTGATGGAAATATCATCCAAGCTGGCTGATGAAAACTGGGAAAGAAACCAAAAATGGAAATCTAAACCTACTGCAAAAGAATCTGCTCCTGCAATGTTTGCTTTTACAGGAGAGGTTTATAGAGGGCTGGATGCCAAAACGCTGGATAAAAATGCTGTGGATTACCTGCAGAAGAACTACAGAATGCTTTCCGGACTTTATGGTTTGCTGAAACCTTCTGATAAAGTTATGCTTTACAGACTGGAAATGGGACGTCCATTTGAATTTGAGCAATACAAAAATCTGTATGAATTCTGGAGAGAAAAAATCACAGAACAATTAAATTCTGAGATGAAAAAAGGAGAAATCCTCCTTCACCTTGCCAGCAATGAGTATGGAAAAGTAATCGACAGAAGGAAGCTGAACCATACTGTAATAGATTTTGATTTTTACGAATTAAAAGAAGGAAAACTGAAAACCATTGTGGTGTATACCAAGCATGCCAGAGGTCTTGTAGTAAGATTCTGTGCTGAAACCAATGCCAAGACATTGGAGGATGTAAAAGCCTTTAATTATGAAGGGTACAGAATTGATGAAGAGAAGTCAACGGATACAAAACTGGTTTTTACAAGATAAATGACAATTTCAGCATTTAAAAAATATTTCAAAACAGAACTTTCCGGCCTTTATACTGAGTCGGAAAGTGTGTTTTTATCGTCTTTATTCATTCATCAAATTGTAGGTTTCGATAATTTCCAGCAAAGAAGATCCTCCGAACAGGAACTTTTGATGGATGATGCAAAAAAACTTTGTGATCTCGTTGCAGAACTTAAAACGGGAAGACCTTATCAGCAAATATTGGGGGAAACAGAATTCTATGGGATGAAAATCCTTGTGAATGAAAATGTACTGATTCCCCGCCCTGAAACGGAAGAATTGCTGGAGATGGCGATCAGAGAAATTCAATCTTTAAAGTTTGAGGTTCAAAATTTTAAGATTTTAGACATAGGAACCGGAAGCGGAATCATTCCTTTGGTGTTAAAGAAGTATTTTCCCGGGGCTCATGTTTCATCTATTGATTTTTCTGAAAAAGCACTGGAAACAGCTCAAAGGAATGCCGAATATCACCAATTGGATATCAATTTCATTCACGCCGATTATCTCAATTTTGAACTGGCTGAAAGTTATGATATTATTATTTCGAATCCTCCCTATATTGGGATTGAAGAGGAGATTGAAATTGCCGATTCCGTGAAAGAATTTGAACCTAAAATGGCTCTTTTCTCCCCTACTGCTGATGCTTTGATCTTTTACAGGAAGATTGCAGAAGATGCTAAAAAATATCTGAAAGACGAAGGATTGTTGTTTTTAGAAATCAATCAGAAACTGGGGCCTGAAACCCTGGAACTGTATCAATATTTCTCTAACGCTCAATTATTGAAGGATTTATCCGAAAATGACAGGTTTATTTATGGAAGGAAATAAGTAATTTTGCTTCCATAAACCTAACCTATGAAAACTTTGATATGGAACTTCTTCATCACTATTTCACTGATTATACAGCTGATATCCTGCAAACAGCATCCTCAGGATATTGTGAGTGAATATTACCGCAAAGGAGAATTCAACGGTTCTGTTCTGATTATGAAAAACGGCCAGATTGTTTGTGATACGGCTCTGGGATTCCGCAATATTGAAAAAGGACTGAAAGCAGATAAAAATACTTCGTTCTATATTGCATCTCTCAGTAAACCTTTCACGGCTGCTGCTATTCTCATGCTGGAGCAAAAAGGCCTATTGAAACTGGATGACAAAGCTTCCCGGTTTATTATACTTCCTGAATATGCTAAAAACATTACCATCAGACAGCTTTTGCATCATACTTCAGGAATTAGGGATTATGAAAACCTATTTTCTAAAAAGCAATTAACCAATCAGGAGGTGATTAACTGGCTGTTCAGTAGTAAAAATCTTGATTTTGCTCCCGACAGCAAGTTTAAGTACAGCAATAGCGGGTATATAATTCTCTCCTGTATTATTGAAAAGGTTTCCGGGAAATCTTACAGTATGTTTATCAATGAGCATATTATTACTCCTTTAAAAATGCATCATACCTATGTATATGAAGCTGGTACGGTTATTCAGAATAGAGCCTCAGGATATAATAAAGAGAAGAAACCTGATGACTACTCGATTTTAACAACGGGTGACGGTGGGATCTACTCTACTCCTGAAGATCTTTATAAATTTGATCAGGCTTTACGAAATTATACTTTGATTAATAAAGAAAATACCCAGGCGATGTATTCTACTTTCCCATTATCTGACGGCAAGATATCTGATTATGGATTCGCATGGTTCATAGAGAATAACAATGGGAAAATTTCAGCGATGCATACCGGTGGTTTAAATGGTTTTAAAGCTTTATTCTGGAGAGACTTGCAGCATAACACCTGTATTATTGCTCTTACCAATCAGGGAGAAGCATTTCCACTAGGTAACTTTTTACATGATATAAAAAAAGCAATACAGTAAACATGACTATTCAATCACACGAAATCAACAATATAAAAATCGCAGAAATAATTTCTGATGATATGATTATCCAATCCGCACAGGATGGGCTGGATCTTATGGGAAATATCTATTACCAGGGTTTTGATAAAATTATTCTTTATGAAAAAAACATTACCCCTGAATTCTTCGATTTAAAGACTAAAATAGCGGGAGAAATTCTCCAAAAATTCTCAAACTATCGTATAGGTTTGGCTATTGTAGGTGACTTTAGCAAATATGAAAGTAAAAGCATGAAAGATTTCATTTTTGAAAGCAATAAGACCAAACACATCAATTTCGTTGATCAATTAGAAAACGCACTGGAAAATTTTTCAAAATAAGCTCTTTTTCAATTCTTTATCTAAGAAATTTGATGTTTATAATGTTTTCAAAAATAATAATACTTTTATAAATTTAATTTTTAGAATTCCTTAATAAAACATAAAAATTTACACAATAAAAACAATATTATTGATTTATCAATTATGTAAAAATTTAAATTAAAACTTATTAATTATTAAGAAAAAACTAGAATTAATTCTATAAACATAATATTATCAATATTTCTTTGTACATTTGCATAAAACACGAGGGAATATGAATCTTACTTATTTAATGGCTATTACAGCTACATAATTCAATTTATTTTTCCGACTATTTCAGATTGACATAGAATGCTCATGGATGGGCATACTTGTAACATTGGCTTTTGGAGTATAAGTCTCCTCATGCCATGCTATGACATTCGACATTTCATGAATCAAATGAATTGTTAGAGGCACTTATTTTCCTTACGGAATTAAGCCATCAGAAAGGACTTTTCTAAAAACATAACCATCAAAAAAAACATAAAATACACAGATAAAAATTATTAAGAACATCATGATTAAAAAATTATTTCTACCAATCGTTTTAGTAAGTTCGTTATCATTCGCCCAAGTAGGGATTAACACAGCCATGCCTGACGAAAGTGCAATCCTGGATGTTTACAGTCAAAATAAAGGAATGCTGATCCCAAGACTTACTACAGCAAAAAGAGATGCCATTACCAATCCAGCCAACTCACTTCTTATCTATGATACGGATAAAAAATGCTTAAGCCAGAATATTGGTACCCCTACAAAACCTGATTGGCTTTGCATTAGTAACAATGCTGTAAAAATGTTTTACATGCCCAGTGTTTCTTTTGATACATCAAGCAATGCCACTGGCCGAACAAAAGATTTATATACCCTTTATAAAACCCAGTTCGGATCTCCAAAAGCAAAAAGCACCAGTGCTCCAACTTCAATCCCGTTTTTCCCATCTAGTAAAGATCTTTACTATTATGTAACTGATGCTGATCCTAATGTGTTCAGTAATATTTCAATTTCTGATGACGGTGTGATGACTTATGATGTAAAAGCTGCAGCCACAGACTGTTCATTTATCAATATTGTTTTTGTTGTTAAATAATTGAGCTATGATAAAAAGTACTTCAATTGTACAGTACAAAAAGTTTTTGTTTATTCTTTCCTTATTTGTTTTCTCACAAAATATGCAGGCACAGAATGAGCAAGGGACGGGCTATCCGTATTTTGTCAATTTTACCCAGGGATTACAGCCTCAGGAAGCTTATAAAGTGGCTACCAGCGGTGTTCAGAATGACGCAACTTTTACTACGGACGGGCTAAGGCTTACCCGAAGTGTGAATAATATTTCAGGAGGTGTGATACTTGCTGATAAAATATTCAAGAGTGATCAGGGAATTAAATTCGAATTTGAATTTGCTATTTATGGAGGAAATACCAACGGAGGAGACGGTATTTCTATATTCTTAGTGGATGGATCTATTCCTAAGAGCCAGCTTAATCTGGGATATTTTGGAGGAGGATTAGGATATAGTTTTGTACGTGGAGGCGAGTCTACGGAAGGACTGAGAGGAGCATATCTGGGAATCGGTCTGGATGAATTCGGAAATTTCAAAACAAGCTTTAACCAAGGGGAAAGAGTTAGAAATGGAATATTTGGAGTGGGATTAGCTGATGGGCGCAGTAATGTTTCTTTAAGAGGTAAACGTGGAAACCAATATCTGTCTTCAGCTGAGCCTGCGGGATACAATGGTTACCCACTGCTTTACAGCATAGCGACCAATGCATTACCTTCCAGTAATAACAGATCAGCTTATCTGGATACTACAACTGGGAAATATATTGGTGTTAAAAATACAGCTCTTCAACAATTCAGTATAGAAAGCGGAGGAACTACAATTCCTCTAAATGAAAATGATGTAAGATTCCGTAAAGCATATATCACTCTGGTTCCCAATCCTGCCGGAGGTTACAATATATCTCTGGAAATACAGCACGGAACAGTGAAAGAAAAAGTGATTGATAATTATTACTACCCTACTTCTCTGAAATATACTGAGACTACGATATCCAACAGTACGGTGAGAACGCTGGATACTTCAGCCCCTTCTACTTTCAGAATTGGGTTTGCAGCTTCTACCGGTGCCGCAAAAAATATACATTTACTGAAAAACTTAGGGGTTACAAGACCTTATGCTGCCGAAGTAACAGATGATCTGTTTGCTGGCTGCCCGGGGATAAAATCAATCTATTATCCTTTGCTTAATGATGCAGCTTATTCTTCAGCAGCCGGACAAAATCCGCCAACACTTTCCTATAATAACCTTGATTTTAATTCATTCCGCTTTTTGGATAACAACGGAGCCGTAATCCCGAATATAACAGGAGGTGTCTATACCAGCAGCCAAGGAACATGGACCTATTTTCCAACTACCGGAGCGCTTTCTTTCAAACCTGCGGCTGGATTCACCGGAGTTGCCCAGGTACAATATGATATTAAAGGAGGTGGAAGCAACGGTACTGAAGCTCCTTACAATAAGGAAGAATACAGATCATTGCCGGCATTGGTACAGGTGAATATTTCAGGTACCAATAACTGCAGCAAAGCCTGTGTTATTTCTAACAAAAATGTAACTCAGAAAATAACAAGATAATTTGATAAAACCAGCTATTGAAAGCTGGTTTTTTTATTATTAACGGGATTTTCAATAAAATACCGAACAGTATCTTCTATCGCTTTATCAGTAGACTGGTATTGAAGATTCAGATCTTGTACTGATTTCCGATTAGAATAATAATTACTGATCTGCAGGGCTTTCATATTGGAGGTACTGAGGTTTGTTTTTATTTTTAAATTTCTTAAGCCATCGCCAATGAATCCAAGAAAGCTTAAAAATCTGTTGGGGATGGCTATCATCACCGGATTTTGATTTGTAATCCGGTTTATTTTCTTAAAAAATTCTTGGTAGCTTAAATTTTCATTGGCTAGAAGGTATTTTTCACCATTCCTCCCTTTTTCAATAGCCGTTACTATTCCGTTGGCAGCATCTTCCGCGTGTACAAAGTTTTTGCCTCCTTTCGGATAAAATATTACTTTCTTTTTCCATGCCCAGAAAATAATTTTTCCGGAACTGGGTTTGCTGTCATACGCTCCGATCATAAAGGTTGGGTTAACAATGACAACCTCTGTATTTTTGCGGTTGTTTAAAAGATAATCTTCTGCTTCCAGCTTACTCTGAGCATAGAATGAATGGGTAAAAGGATATAGCTGCGGTGCATTTTCACTTCCCAGGAAAGCAGTATTTCCAAATCCTATAGTATTCGCTGTACTTACAAACAAAAACGTTTTTACTCTCATCAGTTCTGCATGCGTAAAGAGATTCACAACGATTTCATAGTTCACTTTCCTGTATTCATCATAATTGAAGAGATTTTGGCGTGTTTCTGCCGCAATATGAATGATACAGTCGACATCAGTGAAAAGTGCTGATATATCAGACGAAAGATCAGCTTCCACCAGTTTCAGATTTTCATTTTCTTCGCCCAGCCAGCTGCTTTTCTTGCGCACCAGAGCAGTAACAGAATAACCATTTTGTAATAATTTTAAGATAACATTAGTTCCCAGAAGACCTGTTGCTCCGGTTACACCAATTTTTTTCATGCTTCAATCTCTCTTTTTATAGCCTGGGTCATCAAGGGAAGTTTAATCCATATGGGTAATATTTTCATTACCAGCCAGCTGATTGGATTCACCATAATTACGGAATCTTTCTTAAACAATTGACGGATACAGTATGAGGCTACTTTATCAGGATTTAAAAGCGTTAATCTCCCCATAAAACCTTGCTTTTCTATTCTTTCACATACATCCTGATTCGTTTTCATCGCGCCTGGATTTACAACACTTACAAAAACGTTGGTATCTTTCAGTTCTTCATGAAGTCCTCTTGAAAATGAATGGATAAAGCTTTTGGATGCGGGATATACAGTCTTAAAACCAATAGGTGAAAATGCAGCCATACTTGAAACATTCAGAATATAGGCTTTGGGTTGTTTTAAAAGGTTTGGAAGCAGCTGATGGGTAATTAATGATGTTGCTGCTACATTCACCTGCAATATAGTGTTGATATAATCCGAAGAAGCCTCTGTGAACTTTTTAGTTCCGCCCAGCCCTGCATTATTAATCAGGATATGAATATCAAAAGAGCAATTAAGCCATTCCGTAAGTTTCATCACATTTTCATTGACAGAAAGATCCGTTTCATAATAATGGACTTTTATTTCATAGTATTCTTCCAGCTCTCTTGAAAATTCTTTGAGGTTCTGATCCGGAAGACTTATAAGAATAACATTGATCTTTTTTTTGGCCAGCTGTTCTGCGAATGATTTGCCTAATCCCTGGCTTGCTCCTGTGACTACAGCGTATGATTCTTTGGTATCCATACATTTAAATTTTATGGTACAAAGCTATCATGAAAGGCAGGCTTTAATGTTCAGAATTATCTGAGCGAACCCATTTTAAAATTTTAAAAATAAATTTTTAACTATTTAAAAATCAGAAAATTAAATACAAAATAAAGTAAAACTTTATAAACCGGAACTTATTTTTTGAATTCAGAAGGGGTTTGTCCGGTTACTTTTTTAAAGGTTGTATTGAAAGAGGTTTTGGAATTGAATCCGGATTCGTAAGCAATTCCTAAAATGGATAATTTGCCGTCCGGTTCTTTCAGAAGCTTTTTAGCATAGTCTACTCTATATTCATTTACATATTGGAAGAAATTTTTTCCAAAACCTGTATTGATCACATACGACAGATGATGGGTAGAAACAGATAACATTTCAGCCAGCCTGATCAGATTAAGTTCGCTGTCAAGGTAAGGTTTTTGTGTTTCCATAATACCTTCCAATGAGGTTTTAATCTTTATTAATTCTTCATCGGAAATAAGTTTTCTTCTGGTCTCTTCCGGATCAGAATCTTCATCAATAGAGATCAGCTCCTGTCTCTGTTTTTCTTCCAAAGGATAAATTTCCTTCTGCTTCAGAGAATAGTAGCCCACACAGTAAATAACGGATAAAAAGACTGCATTGATAAAGAAATTCAATGATTTGGGGTCGTAGAAAAGATTGTAAATTACATAGATAATATTCACAATGAGAAGCACCAGAATAATATATTCCAGCCAGTTCAGGTTGATTCCTTCTGTATTGGATGAAAACTGCTGAATCTTCTTCTGATGTTTTCGGATGGTAATATAAGAAAGTGCCGTATAAAACAAAGCCTGAATCAGGATCAAAATAACACTCAGATATTCAAATGGCTTTTCATAACCCGATTTTACGAGGATAAGACACAGCACAAAAGCTGCAGGAAGTAACAAAAATCTAAAATCTCTGGTTGTAAAGCTAAAAGACGGATTGGTGTAAAACAGCACACTGAGGTAAAAAACGATAGGGGTAAAAAACTGAATACATCTCACGAAAAACAGAGAATGAAACTCTATAGTTGCGCCCGTAATAAGAAACAGAACTTCATCCAGCCAAAAGGTAGACCACAGAAACAGAAATATTCCGAACCAGAAATTAGCTTTTCGGTTTACTTTTAAAGGATTGGCCAGCTTCAGCAGAGAAAGCAAAACCAATGAACCATAGATAAGTATCACGATGAAACTGTTTAACTCTGATGTGTTCATTGGTTTTGATATTTTAATTAAAAATAGTCTTTTATCCTATTCGTTTCCTTACAAAAATTTCATATCCTAAATAAATTAACGGAAGTGACATGATTCCTAAGAAAAGAATATTACTCATGGCCAGCTGTGGATGCATGACAATAGAGTAAACCAATCCAAAAAAAGCACCTCCCAGGTGAGCAGCATGGCCCAGGTTATCCCACTGCTTAGGGTTCAGCATCATATACACTGAATATCCGAAATATAATGTTCCAAATAACCATCCAGGCAGGAAATTAACGCTGATCTCATTGGGTGCCATAGCAATGGAAGCAAAAATGATTCCCGAAACCGCACCTGATGCTCCTATCGCAGAATACCAAGGCTGATTTTTATAAATCTGTAAACTGAATAAATTCCCAAGAATCATTGATCCGAAATAAAGAATTAAAAATCCTATTTCCCCAAAGAAGCTAATGACTACTCCCTGGAAAAAATACAGGGAAAGCATATTAAAAAATAAGTGCATAAAGTCTGCATGTAAAAACGCAGAACTGATAAGCCTTACATATTCTTTACGGTTTGCAATAGCTCCAACATTGAATTTATATTTTTCAAATAATGCTGTATTATTGAACCCCATGTAACTAAAAATACATGTGGCTCCAATGATAATGATAACAACTATATCCATTGTATTCTTTTTATGTTATACCTGAACAGATGTGCTCAGTTTATTCATTTTCATTATTTCCATCACCCTGGAACAAATCACCGATAACTCCTCCGTCTTCATCCCCATCTCCTGTAGGTTCCGGATCTTCATATACTTCAGGCTCTTCTTCTACAGGTTCAGGAATAGTAATATTGATCGCTTTTACTTTGAACTTGGTAAACTGGTTACCAATGGCTTTTATTCCTTTTACCGTTATGAATTCATCGATATTAATCGTTTCCGGATCACGTTCTTTTCCTTTATCTTTTGCAAAAATAATTTCTGCAGTAACATCGTTGGCAACAATTACATTTTCAATGAATGATTTCGGATGTTCAGAAGGCATAAAAGTCTGTACATTCACCGTGTTTTCCAGTAAGAATCTTTTAATGAAATAAATATCTTTTTCACCATCGTAATAGATACAGGTAATTGGCTGTGCAGGTCTCCATTTTTCCAACACCAGATATTCATCATCAAAACGGTTACCCAGATCAAAAGAGACCAGTTTCACTTCACCGTTTGTATTGATCGTCAGGATTTTGTCATCTCCTTTGAAACTTCCCAGTAATGTTCCTCTTACATCAGCATTCAGTCTTCTAACCGTATCATCAAACCAGATCTTTCTCGGTGCCAGAGTAGAAACTCCTTCTTCCTTCATATCTACTTTCTTCACGGCATATTTAGTCACAAGATTCCCTTTGGAATCACGTCCTTTAATCGCAAGATCGGAGAAGTTGATCTCCATTTTATTCTTTCTGATTCTAGGATTAGGCTTTAAAAGTACGGTTACCGTTTCTGCTTCCCCATTAGGATTTGCCGAGAAATATAGGGTTTCCGATCCTTTTTTATCTGAAGCTAGCGGATAATCTGTATTTCTAGTAACTCCGGTTACAGAGAATCGTTTCATATAATAGGGTCCTTCTCTTCCTTCGCGATAGATCATATTATATACCGTTCTCTTATCATTTTTCTTCCAAATAGCGACATGCAGAATATCTTTACCAACGAATGTTTTGGCCTCTACTTTTACCACTTTCATACTTCCGTCTTTTCTGAAAATGATGATATCATCAATGTCTGAACAATCGAAAAGATATTGGTCTTTTTTCAGAGATGTTCCGATGAAACCTTCTTCGAAATTAGCATAGAACTTTTCATTGGCAACAGCTACTTTTGTAGCATCAATGGTATCAAAGATTCTAAGTTCTGTTTTTCTCTGCTTGTCTTTACCGTATTTTTTCTGAATGTTTAAATAATAATCAATAGCATAAGCAATCAGGTTGGCAAGATGGTATTTTACCTGTTCTATTTTACCTTCAAGTGAGGCTATATTTTCTTTAAATTTATCTAAATCGAATCTTGAAATTCTCTTGATTCTGATTTCTGTAAGTTTTAAAATATCCTCTTCTGTAACAGCTCTTAACAGATGTTTGGTATGAGGTTTTAATCCTGCATCAATGGTTTTTATTACCTCTTCCCAGGTTTTCACCTCTTCAATATCGTGGTAAATCCTGTTCTCAATGAAAATTCTTTCCAATGAAGAGAAATGCCAGCTTTCCTGAAGTTCGTGAAGCTCAATTTCCAGTTCTTTCTTCAGTAAGGATACCGTATGATCTGTATTTGTTTTCAGAATATCGGATACCGTCAAAAACATAGGTTTATCTCCTACAATCACACAGGCATTTGGAGAAATGGTTACCTGACAGTCTGTAAATGCATACAGGGCATCAATGGTTTTGTCCGGAGACACATCATTATGAATATGAATCAGAATTTCTACCTTATCTGAAGTATTGTCTTCAATCTTTTTGATTTTGATCTTTCCTTTCTCATTGGCTTTTAAAATAGAGTCAATAAGATCAGTTGTCGTTTTAGAATAAGGAAGTTCCGAAATCACCAATGTATGCTTATCCGTCTGGGTAATTTTGGCTCTTGCTCTTACCTTTCCTCCTCTGTGACCGTCATTATATTCGGAGACGTCAAGATAACCGGCTGTTAAAAAGTCCGGATACAGTTCAAATTTCTTACCTTTTAAATAGGCTACTGAGGCATTGATAAGCTCATTAAAGTTATGAGGAAGTATTTTTGTGGAAAGCCCTACCCCAATACCTTCTACTCCCTGTGCAAGAAGCAGGGGAAATTTCACCGGTAAATCAATCGGTTCATTGTTTCTTCCGTCGTAAGACTTTGTCCAGTCTGTAGTTTTAGGATTAAATACTACTTCCAGGGCAAAAGGAGTCAGTCTTGCTTCAATATATCTTGCCGCCGCCGCAGAGTCTCCTGTATAGATATTACCCCAGTTTCCCTGAGTATCAATTAACAGCTCTTTCTGCCCAATCTGCACCATGGCATCTGTAATGGAAGCATCTCCGTGTGGGTGATATTTCATGGTATTTCCCACAATATTGGCCACTTTATTGTAACGGCCATCTTCCAGTTCACGCATGGAGTGCATAATTCTTCGTTGAACGGGTTTTAAACCGTCATATATTGAAGGGATAGCTCTATCCAGAATTACATAGGAAGCATAATCAAGAAACCAGTCTTTGTATAGACCGGAAACTTTTTTCAAGCTTTCACCCTCATGCGAATATTCTTCTGTCGTCATCTGTTTTATCTTTTTTCTCTTTATTAGCTTTCACTACTTTGTTTAGAGAGAGTTTTAAATCGTTTACTTGTTTTCTGTTCAAATAAGAAATCTGGTACTTAAGTATTGTAGAACCATTATTCTTACTGGAAACCGTAATGTATAATCTTTTGAAAAAGAGAATACTGACTACATCATATTTTATCAGTTTATATTTTGGAAATTCATCGTGAAGAGGCTTGTTTAAAAAGGGAATAATATTCCTGTTTTTAAAATTCAAAGCTTCTCCATCGCTGTCATATTCAAAAATCTGTCTGCCGCTGATATAAAAGATAATCAGCAGTAGAAGGGGAACAATAATCAATAAATAACTTTCATTGCCCATTGCATTAAACCTGTATTCATTAGCGACAAATGCAATTATACAAAACACAGTTGTCATCAAAAGCAATGTACTCAAAGAGTTATAAATTGATGCTTTATTACGGTTACTTAGTCTCATTTTAATTTTTTGGCTGGGTAAGTACTATAATTCTTACTTCATCCAAAATTGTGTTTTTTTCAGTATTTGCAATGGTTTTTTGCAACCAGTTTTTTAAGTTTTAAGCTTTATTAATTTTCTACTTCATCCAGAATTTGTTTTTTATCAATATCCGTATCATCTTCCACCACAAGGTTTTCAAGGATGAAGGTCTGTCTGTCCGGAGTATTTTTCCCCATGTAGAATTCCAGAAGCTGATCAATCGTCTGGTCTTTTCCCACTACTACGGGTTCTAAGCGAATATCTTTGCCAATGAAATGCTTAAATTCATCTGGAGAAATTTCTCCCAATCCTTTAAATCGGGTGATTTCCGGATTTTTTCCCAGTTCATTTAATGCTTTCACTCTTTCGGCTTCTGAATAGCAATATCTTGTTTCCTTTTTATTTCTCACTCTGAATAAAGGAGTCTGAAGGATATAAAGGTGTCCGTTTTTAATCAGATCCGGAAAGAACTGCAGGAAGAAAGTAATCATCAGCAGACGGATGTGCATTCCATCCACATCGGCATCGGTAGCAATGATCACCTGATTGTATCTCAGGTCTTCCAGACTTTCCTCAATATTTAAAGCTGCCTGAAGAAGGTTAAACTCTTCATTTTCATATACCACCTTCTTCGTAAGGCCGTAGCAATTCAGGGGTTTACCCTTCAGTGAAAATACAGCCTGCGTTTCTACATCTCTGGATTTTGTGATCGATCCTGATGCAGAATCCCCTTCGGTAATGAAGATCTGAGTATCACCTTTTCTCTCAGCTTTCTGGTCGTTATAGTGCTGCCTGCAGTCACGAAGTTTTTTATTATGAAGAGATACTTTTTTTGCTCTTTCTCTGGCCAGTTTCTGGATTCCGGAAAGTTCTTTTCTTTCTCTTTCGGAAATTAGTATTTTTCTCTGGATTGCTTCTGCTATTTCCGGATTTTTATGTAGGAAATTGTCCAGTTTACTCTTAAGGAAATCAATGATGAATGTTCTTACAGTAGGTCCGTTCGGTCCCATATCATTAGACCCTAATTTTGTTTTGGTCTGGGATTCAAAAACAGGTTCTTCTACATTGATTGAGATGGCTGCAATGATAGACTTTCTGATATCAGAAGCATCAAAACTTTTATTGAAAAACTCACGAATCGTTTTTACATACGCTTCACGGAATGCATTAAGGTGAGTTCCACCCTGCGTTGTATTCTGCCCGTTAACAAATGAGAAATAGGTTTCTGTCTGTGATTTGTCAGAATGGGTAATGGCTAACTCAATATCATTATCCTTCAAATGAACAATCGGGTAAAGGATATCGCTTTCCAATTCTTCTTCCAATAAATCTTTAAGACCATTTTCAGAATAAAACGTTTCTCCGTTGAAAAGTATTTTAAGTCCCGGATTCAGATAGGCATAATTGCGGAGCATTCTTTCGATATACTCTTTTCTGTATTTGAAATGCAGGAAGATTTCTCCATCAGGAATAAAGGAAATTTCAGTACCGTTTCTATCCGAAGTTTCCTTCTCATCAAAGTTTTCCTGGATCATACCACGGGAGAATTCAGCTACTTTCATTTTTCCGTCTCGGAAAGAGCGAACTCTGAAGTAATCTGAAAGGGCATTGACCGCTTTGGTACCGACCCCGTTCAATCCTACAGATTTTTTAAACGCTTTACTGTCGTATTTACCACCGGTATTCATTTTTGAAACAGCATCTACCACTTTCCCAAGCGGAATTCCACGGCCAAAGTCACGGATAGTAACTTTGCCGTCATCCAGCTTTATTTCAATTCTTTTCCCTGAACGCATTCTGAACTCATCAATAGAGTTGTCCAGGATTTCTTTTAACAGGATATAAATACCGTCATCAGCAGAAGAACCATCACCGAGCTTCCCGATGTACATACCGGGGCGCAAACGGATGTGTTCCTGCCAATCGAGGGTTCTGATATTATCTTCGGAGTAGGTTGGGTTTATTTCTTGTGACATATATGATTTCAGCAAACATACAAAAGTACGAAATTGTCTAAAATTATCCGAATTTTTTCAACTTGTTTTTTTTCAATATTCCGCTGTAATCGTTGTATTATTATTAATCAAATTATATATTTACGAAATTATCAATATCATGTGAAAAATATATTTACTTTCCTCATATTATCTGTAGTTTTATTCTTTTCCACATTATTTTCTTCACAGATCCCCGGGATGGTGAACTATAGTGATGAGGAAGGATTAAACTGCTCCTATACGTATCACCTGAGACAAGATAAAAATGGCTTTATCTGGATAGGCAGTGATAATGGCTTATTCAGATTTGATGGAAAAGAGTTTAAACAATATGGTAAGCAAGAAGGTTTAAAGAATATTGATATTATATCCTGTGAACCTTTGCCCAACGGTGAAGTGTTCATCCTTCCCTTTCTGAATGATTTTGCTTACTTAAAAAACGGCCGCGTTATCAATCTGAATATTAATGACTATGTAAAAAATCAGTTTTCAAGCTCAATTCCGAAAGTTACCCGTAACGGAAACCGACTTTATTTTTATGGAAATTTCAATCCTCAGAATATTTTCATCTATGAAAATGGAAAAGTTAAAAAGATCCCCGTCCCTTTAGATTATGAGAAAAGATCTTTTGAAACACTCAGGTTTGAACCCCACACTTCCAATCTCTACTTACATGATCCCCATCAGGGAAAAATACTTGTCTACAATATCATTACCGGAAAAAAACAATATTTGAGAGGGAGTATTGGAAATATGATCTGTGAAAAGGATGATCTATTTGTGTTCTTATATAAAAATACGATTGAAATTTATCAACTCTCTGCTTTCTCAGGCATAAAAAAGATCCTGTCTTATAATTGTGGTACACAAGAAAATGTTTTCTACGGACTTATTGATAGAAACAACAAACTGTGGCTGAATTTAAGCAATGGAGGGGTTTTATATTTCAATCAATCCCTGACTGAAAAGAAGAAAACCCTTGCTGCTCCTATCAAAATACTGGATCGGTATGTGATCAATAATGTTCTGGTAGACAAGGATGACAATGTATGGTTCAATTCGCGGAACAATGGGGTATTTTTCATTTCAAAGTCTCTTTTCGCCAATCATATCAATTTGCCTTTAAAAAGTAATTCTGAATATATAAAAGCCATTGCAAAAGATAACGGGAATATTCTTGTCGGCTACAATCATTCTGCCGGCGCACTTATCAGCAAATACAATAAAATACAAAATATAATTCTTGATAAAGGAGATAAAGATGAAAATATTGCTGTTTATTTAAAAGGTAACATTGCTATTTTCGGTTTATCAGGTAAGGTTATTGTTCATGATATGGCTAATAATACTTCTGAAAAAATATACTGTTCCCTCAAAAATATTGTCTCTTACACACCGGATTCCCTGTTTTTCTGTACTTCAGGCGGTTTACTGACCTACAGTTTAAAAAGTAAAAAAATAAACACTCTTTTTCAGGAACGCGTATACACGGTTTTCCCTTATGACAGGGAGAATCTGTTTATCGGCAGCTTCAGTGATCTGTACAAATATAATATCAGAACCCGGCAGAAGACTTTATTTTTAAAGGGATACTATTTTACGGATATTAAAAAATTAGACGATCATACGTATTTGGGATCTACTAACCTCTATGGGATCATTATTTTTAATACTAAAGGAATTATCAGGAAGATCGGAAAGAATGATGGATTAATCAATGACCAGGTAAAAAAAATAGAGGTAGAAAATAAAAATACGTTCTGGGCAAGCACCAATTCAGGGATATCCAGAATCGAACTGGCAGCAAAAGATCAACACATCAATAATTTCACCCAGACAGACGGACTTCCCTCTGATGCAGTAGCCGGTTGTGTGATAAAAAATGACACCATCTTCATTGGAACCTCTAAAGGACTTGGAATATTTTCCATCAAAAAACTACTGACTCAGGAAAAATTCATTCATAAAAAGGTAGTCATTAACTCAGTATCCATTGAAAAT
Source organism: Chryseobacterium culicis (assembly GCF_002979755.1). Lineage (NCBI taxonomy): Bacteria > Pseudomonadati > Bacteroidota > Flavobacteriia > Flavobacteriales > Weeksellaceae > Chryseobacterium > Chryseobacterium culicis. The sequence continues at coordinate 1,123,435 of NZ_PCPP01000001.1, forward strand.
AATGAGCATTATGACCTACAGAAAAGCCTGGCTGCCTACACCCATAATACGGTTATTTTCAATCTGAGCTTTCTTGATTATCCCTCATTGGGAAAAATAAGCTATAAATATAAGCTGGAAGGTCTTAATAATTCTTGGCAGATCAATAATTCTTCTAAAATCATCTTCAGCTCTATTCCCCCAGGTAAATATACCTTCCGGGTTTACGGTTTAGGATATAACGGAAAACAATCCTACACCTCTTCCGACATCACCTTTGATATAAAACCTCTGTTCTGGCAGACCTGGTGGTTCAGGCTGATATTAGCTATCGTCATCATCGGAGCGCTGTTGATGATTACCTTTTCTTATCTTCATAAAAAACGGAATAAGAAGCTAGAAAAAATGGAGTATGAAAAGAAAATTGCTGAACTTGAACTCCAGGCTATTAAAGCTCAGATTAATCCTCATTTCATTTATAACTGCCTGAATTCCATTCAATTTCTCCTGTATAAAAAAGATTACCGCGAAACAGAAAACTACCTGGATATTTTCGCCAAAATGATACGAAAAACACTTTACTATTCAGAAAAGACCTTTATGTCTATTAAAGATGAAGTGGAATACCTCACATTGTATCTTGATATGGAAAAACTTCGTGTAAAAGATCTTTTTGATTACAAAATCATCATTTCTGAACAGGTAAATCAAAACTGGACGATTCCTTCTTTACTGATACAGCCTTTTGTAGAAAATGCGATAAAGCATGGTATTTCAGGATTAAAAGACAGAAAAGGACAAATTATCATCAGCTTTGATTATACGAATGTCTCTTTATGTATTACCATTGAAGATAATGGTATAGGAATCTCCAATAAGGAATCTTTGAAAAAAGACAACTCTTTTGGGGTAAAACTTTCACATAAGAGGATTGAGACTTTTAAACAGCTTTTTGATACCAATATATTTTTAGAAATCAATACACTTACTGAAAATAGTGGGCAGGGAACACAAATCAAACTTTATATACAACCTTATGAGAAATAAAATACAGGCATGCATTGTTGATGATGAAAAAGATGGAAGAGATTATATTGCATTACTTATGGAAAATGAATTTCCTGAGATCAACATAGAATTCCAGGCTTCCTCCGTTGAAGAAGCGTATATTTACCTTATCAAAAGTTCTCCTGACATTCTGTTTCTGGATGTTCAGTTAGGTGATGGAACCACTTTCGATTTACTATCAAAGTTGAATGACGTTCATTCTCAGATTATTTTCATCACTGCTTACGAAAATTTTGCTATTCAGGCGATTAAAAATGGGGCTACAGATTATCTTTTAAAGCCTATAAAAAAAATGGATTTCATTATTGCCGTCAATAAAGCGTTGGATCATATCAAAAAAATGCAGCCTTCACAATCTACTCTTTTAAAAGATAACAGAATCATTCTTTCTACTCTTCAGGGATTCAAGATCGTAGATATAGCCTCTATTATCCGATGCGAAGCAGATTCGAGCTACACCACTTTTTATCTTACCAATAAAACTAAAATCATGGTATCCAAAACCCTTCATGAATTTGAACCTATACTTCTTGAGCAGAACTTTTTCAGGATACATCATAAGCATCTTATTAATATTGATCATCTGCAGGAATACATTAAAGGGAGAGGCGGACAGGTAGTAATGAGTGATGAATCTGTTCTGGATGTATCTTACCGGAAAAAAAATGATTTTCTCTCTACAATAGGAAAAACGGAATAAAAGCATTTTCCTGCGCACTTGCTTGCTCATCCTCCACACTTATTAATTGTTCCTGTTCTGTATTAAGCCTCTTTTCTATTTTCGTCATGTTAAACAAAAAAAATCATCATGAAAATCACTAGAAAAGTACTCAAGAGAAATCAAATGAACTCCATTATTGGAGGAACAGCGTTTATTACACCAAGCGGTCCTGGAGCGATTCCTCAGCCCCAGCCTCCCGTTGCTCCGAATCCACAGCCCATTGGAGGAATTCCTTTTATCTACACAATGCCATGGAATGGATTGCCATGGATTGAACCTAAATAACCGGTTAAAGATACATTCCAATCTGCAGATTGGAATGTTATTTTTTAAACAAAAACATCCGGTAGTTCAATTACCGGATCGGAAAACAATACAAAAAACTGAAAAATCAAAAACATGAGAAAAATAACCCTCTATATTGCCATGGCTTGTCTTTTAACGGCATCCTGCTCCGATACGATGGAACAATACAACACTGAAGCTTCCCATTCTGAACTCATGAACAGGAATCTCACTTCAGAAGATGAAACAAAATATGCTGAAGAAGGAGAACCTACAGTATTAGGAGAACAGCTTCCTGTTCCTTACACGATTGAAAGCATGATGGCTGCTTACAAATCATTACTGGCTGAACCAAAAGCAGAAGGCAACAGATCACTGACTGCTGTGAACATTCGTCCTACACACAAGTACATTAAATTTAATCCCACAACAGAAGATGAACTGGAAGCACTTCAGCAATCCGATCTTATTCTTTATGATTATCCGCTTGACAGAGAAATATTGGTAGTCGGTAAATTCTATCATGATCCTGATGTTCCCGCTGATCAGCCTACACCTCAATATGCAACTGTAAGAAACGAAACCCCCTTACCTGCAGGAGTTAGCTATGAAGTTCTTCAGGAAGTGTATCTTCCCGAGGAAGATATCGAACTTTTAGGCACGGGTAATATGAATTATAAATTTGTCTATAGCCTGGTCCACAGAGCAGAAAATCTATCCGGGTTCACACCTTGGGAACCAAGTGACTATAAACCATGGGATAACCTGGGAGAACCAGGGCAATGGTATCCCAATCCAAACCCGAATCCCGGAGGAGGCGGAGGTGGTGCCCCAATATATGGTACTATCCGAATCTTCGATACAAGATTAAATACACTCATCCCTTTTGAAGGCGCCAAAGTTACTGCCAAAAGGAGCTTGAGAACAAGAGAAGGCATCACCAATGCAAACGGTCAGTACGGACTGAGCGGCACTCCTTTTCCCAACAACAGAAATGTAGATTTTAAACTGCATATGGATAGAAAGCACTTTGTCATAAAGGATAATATGGTGAGTCCTTCCAATGTTGTACGAAATAATATTAAAAGCAACCATTGGAGCCATGACATCATGCCTGGATATGAAAATATGCAAGGTCATATGTTCAGAGCAGCCTATCGCTATTTTTATAAAGACATTGGAGGTTTACAAAGACCCGTCAGACCAAGTGGAAACCGTTCACACATTATAGCTAAGAATACAGCTAAAGATTGGCAGGGAATCAATTATGTTGCTTTTCCATACCTGAAAATAGCAAGATTCCGACCTGGTTCAACTACAGAATATAACTCTGATGACTATTTCTCAACCACTGTACATGAACTCGCCCATACGTCTCATGTTATCAAAATGAACACCGGAGTAGTTCAGTATTCACAGGTTAGCTCTATGCTGCAGGAAAGCTGGCCATGTGCTGTAGAATGGTTTGTAACAGGAATAGAATACAGAGAAAGAGGAATTACTAATTATGGAACTCCTAATTATAATCCATCTAATCCTCCTGTATTTCCTAACCGTTTCGGGTATCAGTTCTGGAGTTTGAATACAAGTTCTGACTATACAAGTTTATTCATTAATTTAGTTGATAACTTTAACGAATTGGGACAGTCATTCAGCCCTCAACCTATGGGAACGGTAAATGATCAGGTTACCGGCTATACCTTAGCAAATATTGAAAATAATTTCCTAAAATATTGTTATGGATTAAGCAGTTTAAGTGTTCAGCTTAAAGCAAACAGGCCCGCTGGAGTAAGCAATGCACAGATTGATTTACTATTAAGTTCCTATTAAATTTATTCCTTTTAAAATAATGACCATCTTTTTATGAGGATGGTCATTTTATATCAATTTTTACTGTATACAATTTCTTCTTTTCCAGCTGCCCGATCATATTTTTCAGCATAGCCGGTACCATCAGCTTATGAAAGGGACGAACGGGTAAAAAGTACAAAACACCCCACCAGTTATGAAATTTTACTGTAGTGGATATCGTAAACGAGTTTTGATTGCCCTCTTTACTAGTTTTGTCAATTAAAAGAGAAATTCTGAAATTCAAATGTCTGTCATCTTCACCCAGGACAATTTCATTATGCGTTTTATCCAGCACCTGAAAAAGTCCAAGGCGCTCTCCCACTTCACATGTAAAACCTTTTTCCGTCAGATTATTTTCTGTTTCAGTTCCGGTCTTCAACCCGAACAATCCCACTAACTTATTTCTGAAAGCAAACATTTTCTTTCCCCATTTCGGGCTGCTCGTAAAGAAAGCTTTTCCAACTGTCGTGATATCAAGTTCTTTATTCATCAGTTCACCTTCAAAGCTATCCATATAATCGAAATCTTTTTTTCCCGGAGATAAAATGGATTTTTCAGGAAACTCAGTCTTTTTAATCTTCATTGTCATTGTTTTAATGGTTGTTTCTCTAGCAAATGTAGCTATCTTTCTGTGGATTCAAAAGAAAAAATCAAACACATGTTTAAAATCATATTCTATCTGAAAAAAAGGCTGCTTATTCTTAGAAATACTCAACATGAGAGGTAAACTTGCACTTTATATAATTTTTATCCTGTCAATTTCAAACCGTTGTAAATATTTCAGTAATTTCGATCAACAAAACTGTTTTTATGATACAACTTCCTTTGTCAAAACTTTCCAATGTAGGAACTACTATTTTCAGTCAAATGACTCAACTTGCCAATGAAAATGAAGCGATCAATCTGTCTCAGGGATTCCCGGATTTTATGCCCGATTCAGAATTATTAGATCATGTGGATCACTTTATTAAAAAAGGCTTCAACCAATATGCTCCTCTTGGCGGAATGATTGGCCTAAAGGAAGAAATTGCACGAAAAATAGAAAACAGCCATCAGGCCATTTATCATCCGGATTCTGAAATAACAGTTACAGCAGGCGGAACTCAGGCTATTTTCACGGCAATTGCTTCTTTTATTAAAAAAGAGGATGAAGTGATTATTTTCGAACCTGCTTATGACTGTTATGAGCCTACCGTAGAGCTTTTCGGAGGGATTGTAAAACGTTTTGAAATGAAAGCTCCGGATTATGAAATCGACTGGGCTGTAGTAAAAAATCTTGTCAGCGAAAAAACCAGAATGATTATTCTTAATAATCCTAACAATCCTTCAGGGAAAATACTGAAAGAGAATGATATACAAGAACTTATTGAACTCGTAAAGGGAACTTCCATTCTGATTCTGAGCGATGAAGTGTACGAGAATATTATTTTCGACGGAAAAGAACACTTAAGCATTTGTAAATATCCTGAGTTGAAAGAAAGAAGCCTTCTTGTTGCCTCATTTGGAAAGCTTTTCCATGTTACAGGTTGGAAAGTGGGTTATTGTGCTGCACCTAAAAGTTTGACAGACGAATTCAGAAAGGTTCATCAGTTCAATGTATTTTGTGTAAATACACCTATTCAGCTTGCACTGGCAGAATACATGAAAAACGATGAACATTATACTTACCTTAATCAATTTTTCCAGGAAAAACGGGACTTTTTGAGAAAAGGTCTAGCAGGCACTTCATTTGAACTATTGGATTGTGAAGGAACTTATTTCCAGGCGGTAAAGTATGATAAGATTTCTGATAAAAATGACTTTGATTTCGCTTCTGAGCTTACCATCCGTCATAAGGTAGCCAGTGTTCCTTTCTCCTCATTTTATAAAAATAAACTGAATGAGAATGTGATCAGGTTATGCTTTGCCAAGAAACAGGAAACCCTGGAAAAAGCTCTTGAAAATTTATCAAAGTTGTAATAGGAATCTGTACTTTCAAGAAATCTATATCTCTGCAGATATCGCAGACCAAAAGTATCTGTTCTACCTTTTAATCAGTGAGAATTTTTATTATGATATGATTATTATCTGGTAGGATTACTTATTTTTATCATTCATAAGTGATTTATTTAATTTGTTTTCTTATTTTTATACTAATCAACCATTTAAATATCGGAATCATGAAAAAAGTAGTTTTGCTGCAAGGAAAAAAATTAAACAAAAAAGAATTAAATATGATCAAAGGAGGTCTGAAGATCTGTATTCTTCCCGGAACTACAGAATGTTCTGAGTATGCAAGATATTGCGGAGAACCTCAATGCCAGGTGCCTATTAACTAAAAACAATAACCATTAAAACGATCCCATGAAAATCAAGAATGTAAACAAAGGAAAAAAATTAACCCGAAAAGAGCTGCATGCAGTCAATGGAGGTCTGGGCAACATAAGATGTACCAATTCTTCAGGATATTGTGTATACATCGGGCCTGGATGTATGGAGCAGAAATGCCAGCTTCCGGAACCTCTTGAAGCTGTAGAATAAAATACATTATTCCATATTCAGAATCGGCCGGCTCAAAATGAGCCGGCCGATTCTGAAACGATACTGTTTCGTTTGGGTAATAAAAACGTTATAAAAACATTCCTCCTGAAACTTCAATTCTTTGTCCATTGATCCATCTTGCATCTTCTGTACACAGGAAGGCTACCACTCCGCCAATATCATCGGGAAGACCTACTCTTCCAAGGGCTGTAGCTCCAGCTACCATAGCATTAATCTCTTCATTATCTCTCACTCTTCCTCCTCCGAAATCTGTTTCAATAGCTCCCGGAGCTACCACATTGGCTTTGATTTTCCTTGAACCTAACTCTTTAGCCATGTATTTTGTCAACATTTCTACTCCAGCTTTAATTGACCCATAAATGGAAGAACCTGGTGTTGCAAATCTGGCCAGTCCTGAAGAGACATTGATAATCCCTCCTCCATCATTCATAAATGGTAATAATTTTTGAGTCAGGAAAAATACTCCTTTAAAGTGAATATCCACCACATCGTCCAGCTGTTCTTCCGTTACTTCCGTAATTGGTGAATATAGGGCCGTTCCTGCATTATTGATAAGAAAATCAATATGAGGACTTCCTGTGCTTTCCTGCAAATGATCTGTTACATTTTTTACAAAGGCATCAAAACTTTTCAGGTCTTTTGTATCCAGTTGAAATGCCACAGCATTCCTTCCCATTGATTTTATCTCATTCACAACAGCTTCTGCTTCTTCTTTGTTGCTTCTGTAAGTAATAATAACGTCTAATCCTTTTTGAGCAATTTTAAGTGCTGAGTTTTTCCCCAATCCACGGCTTCCTCCGGTTACCAGTGCGATATTTGTTTTTGTGTTCATTGTATTTTGATTATTTTGATGGTACAAAGTTGGGATATTTTCAGACAGAAGGAGTTGCTTGAATCAATCTGAAATTTGCAAAATTCAAATCAGGAACGAAATTCTAATGGAGTAAAGGTTGTTTTCCTTTTAAAGAAATTAGAAAAATGGGCAATCTCCTCAAATCCCAGCGCATATGATATTTCTGAAACATTCCATTTCGTCTGTTTTAAGAGTATTTTGGCTTCCTGAGTAATACGGTCAGAAATAAATTCTGTAGTGGTCTTTCCGGTACTTTCTTTTAATCTTTTATTTAAATAGTTAACATGAACTGCCAGCCTGTCTGCATAATCTTTCGCAGTCTTCAATTGCAGTCTCTGTTCCCAGGATTCAATAGGAAACTGTCTTTCCAACAGCTCTATAAACAAAGAAACCACTCTCATGGAAGCATCGTTTGAAGCCGATATTTTGGATGCCGGCTGTAATTTCTGTCCGTAATGGATCAGCTCCAGAACATAGTTTCTGATCAGATCATATTTAAATACATAATCTGAGTCGATTTCCTTTTTAATCTTTTTAAAAAGACTTTCAATCTCTTCTGCAAGTTCATTATCAATTTCAAAGACAGGCACTCCTCCCGGCTGAAAAATAGGGAGATCCTCGAGATTGTAGTAAGATTTATCTTTAATGAAAAAGTCTTCAGTAAAAACACAGAAACTTCCCGACTGATCAGGATCTTCGGGTACCCAATGATACGGAACCTTAGGCGTTGCAAATAGCAGAGCATTCTGTTGTATTGAAATTACTTTATCTGCATATTCTGCTCTGTTCCGTCCCTTAATAAAGCTTATTTTATAGTACTTCCTTCTGTTATAAGGCATTTCAGAAGTAGTTTTTGCCCTTTCTATGGTCTGGGCGATATCAAAAACATTAAAATGACCAATGTCTTTATGAAGACCCTTTGGAAAAATACTTTCAAGATCTTTCCCTAGTTTGGCAGCCATCTCTTTATAAAAATCTTCCAGTGAAGTATGTGCTACTTTTTCCATCGCAGATGATTTGTAAAATTCAAATATACGAACTTATAAAACAGTCTATTTCAAACGGATAAAAAATTATTCTCTGAACTCCAAATTCCTATAGGCATTTTCAGTATAAAACACCTTATTAGTATATTAAAAAATTCCATAGATTTTTTATATAACATGAAATCAATAACCAACATCAAGACATATCATTTAAAAAATTCTTATTTTTTTTTCTAAACACAGTGATATAACTCATTTATTTTACTTACTTTCGTCAAAACTAACCCTTTAAAAATCAAACCAATGAAAAATCAAATCAATCAAATTGGAAAAAAATTAGACAAAAAACAATTAAGAACAATTAAGGGAGGTCTTATCAACTGTATGGAACCAGTTCTATGCCCTAGTCTTCCTTGTGAGCCTTCTTCTGATCCGAATGGATGCACGATTATTTCTCCAAAGTGTGCACAAAAAGAGTGCAGACCTCAATTATAAGACCCAATAATTTCATAAACGAAAAAAGACTATGAAAAAAATGGAACTTAATAAAGGTAAAAAACTCAACAAAAAAGAACTAAAATCTATTCAAGGAGGAATGCTTAACTGTATGGAAGCCATCCCATGTACAGAGTTTCCTTGCGAAGCCTATCCTCCTGGGGATATTAGAAACTGTACCACAATATCTCCAAGCTGCGCTCAAAAAATTTGCAGACCTTAAAGATCTCCTATCTATTGAATTATAATTATATCAATAATCACTAAAACCAAACATTATGAAAAATCAAGATTTAAATCACGGAAAAAAACTAAACAAAAAACAATTAAGAGTCATTACTGGCGGAAAGGAAATGTGTCTGCTACCAGACCTTACTTGTAAGAAATATTCGCTTGCCTGTGCAGAATTACAGTGCCAGCCTGGTATTGAATTGTAATAAACCTAAAAAAACTAAACCATAAAAACTTTAACGAATGAAAAAACAACATTTAAACAATGGTAAAAAACTCAATAAAAAAGAGTTGAAAACTATTCAAGGAGGTGTAATGATATGTAGCCATCAAGGTGTTTGTGCACAAATTCATCCATCATGTTATGAGCCCAAGTGTCGAACAGGTGAGGCAGAATTAAGATGTACAGATATAGTTGGCAACTGCGTTATGATCTCCCTAAGTTGTATGGAGCCAAAATGTCGATTCGAAACAGGTATTCCACTTTAAGGATAAAATAACAGAACTGCTCTCTGATTTCAGGGAGCCGTTTTTTTTAACAGAAGCCTTCGTTTTGAACTTCAGCTAAGAAATATAAATCCACTTGCAGCAAAAAGCGCTCCCAAATACATGGAAGCGCTTTTTATTATAACTAACTTTAATACTTTTCTTTATACGTTGAATCTAAAGTGCATGATGTCACCATCCTGTACAATATATTCTTTACCTTCTACAGAAAGCTTTCCTGCTTCTTTTATCTTTACTTCAGAACCGTAAGTGATGTAATCGTTATATTTGATTACTTCCGCACGGATAAATCCTTTCTCGAAGTCTGTGTGGATTACACCTGCAGCCTGTGGAGCTGTCCATCCCTGTCCGATAGTCCAGGCTCTTACTTCTTTCACACCCGCAGTAAAATAGGTCTGAAGTTTCAGAAGGTCATACGCCTTTCTGATCAGACGATTCACACCTGGCTCTGTAAGACCTAGTTCATCTAGGAATATTTCTCTTTCTTCAAAAGTTTCAAGCTCATTGATGTCAGCTTCGATCTGTGCAGCTAGTACTACTACTTCAGCTCCCTCATTCTTAGCCATTTCTTCAATCTTACCGATCCAGTCATTTCCGTTTTTAATAGAATTTTCATCTACATTACAAACGTAAAGTACCGGTTTGTTGGTTAGCAACTGAACCTCTGCAATAACTGATTTTGTGAAATCATCAGTTGCAAATTCTCTTGCATTTTTACCATCTTCAAGGAATTTTTGTAAATTCTGAAGGGTTTCGTAGGTAAGAATATCTTCTTTCTTCCCTGACTTGATGAATTTCTTAGCTTTCTCAACTGCTTTCCCTACTGTTTCAAGGTCTTTCAACTGAAGTTCGATATCAATAATTTCTTTATCTCTTAATGGATCTACTGAACCTTCTACGTGAACAATATTTCCGTTATCAAAACATCTTAAAACGTGAATGATTGCCTCACACTCGCGGATATTTGCTAAGAACTGGTTCCCCAATCCTTCTCCTTTGCTGGCTCCTTTTACAAGACCCGCAATATCAACAATCTCCACTACAGCAGGTAAAACTCTCTCAGGTTTTACGATTTTCTCTAGCTCAAACAATCTTTGATCCGGTACAGAAACCGTTCCTAAGTTAGGTTCAATTGTACAGAAAGGATAGTTTGCTGATTGAGCTTTTGCGTTACTCAAGCAGTTAAAAAGAGTTGATTTACCTACATTCGGCAGGCCTACGATTCCACATTTCATATTGTAAAATTCAAAGTTTAAGGTTTAGGGGTAATTCAAAGACGCTTCAACTTTAAACATTGAACTCAGAACCTTGAATTACGAGTGTGCAAAGATAGTGATTTTTGAGGGAGTTTCATAATAAAAAAATCTGCCAGTGTTCTGACAGATTTTCAAAAGGTTTGGATTCACCGGATATTTTATGGGTTAGCTCCCGTAGCATTCTGAGCCAGTGGAACATCATTCGGTGCTTCCTGTAAAGTTTTATCTAAAGTAAATAAAGATTCATCAGTAGCTCTGTCTCCGCCTGCAATTTTCAATTTGTCAATTAAATTCTGAGCTAATGTTTCCTCTTCAATCTGCTCCTGTACAAACCATTGCATAAAATTCCAGGTTGCCCAGTCTTTTTCTTCCATAGAAAGATCTACAATTTTGTAAATGGCGGTGGTATTATCGACTTCATGTTTGAAAACCCCGTCAAAACAAGCTGTAAGCGTTTTAGGATCAGCTGGAGGAGCCGGAATCGCTGTTACCTTTGGTTTCCCACCCCTGTTTAAGATATATTCCATGAATTTGATTGAATGATTTCTCTCTTCCTGGGCGTGGCGGTAAAGAAAGTTAGCAATCCCCTGATAGCCTTTGTCATCAGCCCAGATTCCATAAGATAAAAAAACGTGTGATGCATGAATTTCCTTGTTCATCTGGTCACTAAGTGCTTTTTCCATGTTGGTGGAAAGTCTTTTAGTATTCATAATGTTATATTTTGGTGATTATGGAATAAATCATGCAAAAACAGTTCCGATAAGGTGATTACATTATATACAACAAGACAACACACGAAAATAAATATCTGATTTTCAGTATTTTAAATTATTAATTTATAGCTATTCTAAAATACAAAACCAGCTCTTTTTCAAGAACTGGTTTTAAAAGTTATCATTGAGATTGCTTCACCTTACGGTTCGCAAAGATTAATAATAGATCAGTATTATTTAATTTTTCTGGCGGTATAATCACTTTCATTTCCTAATCTGTCAATCGCTTTAATAGCAACAGCATTCAGTTTTTTACCGTCTTTAGATTTAGGAATATCTTTTGAAAGGGTATCCAATGTCAAAATTTCTGTCTGCCAGACCCCGTTATATTGCGTGAAAAGTACCCATAGAAAAACGTCTGCTACATTTTTTGTACTCCAGCTTGTCTGCACAAAGCTTCCGTTATCAGCAATAAATAATGTAGGCGTCTGAAGCGGAGCAGTTTTTATCCATGGAGACTTCGGAACTAATGCTTTTTCATTGTAGGGTCCGTTTTTCAGCGTTGGAAGCATATTTGGATTTTTGGTAAGTCCGGCAATACTCCAGTGAATTTCTCCGGCATCATTTTTCAAAATATTTCTCGAAATTGCAATTTGATTTTTGATTTCCGTAGGGCGGTCAGACACTTTAATCTCAACAGTATTCAATCCCGGCCATAAGTGACGATTCATTGTATTTTCAGACTGCCACCAGCTCAACAGGGCTTCAAAGCTTTGTCCTTTGGAATCAATAGGCCAGTAAAGCTGTGGTGAAAAGTAATCTACCCAACCTTTATTTAGCCATAATTTAGCATCTGCATACAGCTCGTCATACTGTGAAGATCCTACAATTCCCGCAGGATATCCAGGCTTCCATATTCCGAACGGGCTGATCCCAAATCTTACATTATTTTTTTCTGCGTGAATTTCTTTATAGATACGTTCTACAAATTTATTAACGTTATCTCTTCTCCAATCTGCTCTGGATAATGTACCACCATTGCTTACATAGGTATTCCAGGTTGCATTATCGGGGAAATCCGCACCTTTATTATAAGTTGCATAAGGATAGAAATAATCGTCAAAATGAACAGCATCAATATCATATCTTTTTACAATATCTTTTACAACATTTGATACGTGCCCTTGTGTTTTGGGATTGGCAGGATCAAACCAGTACATTCCATTCTTTAGTCTTACAACAATATCGGAAAGTTTATTGACCATTGACAGCTTATTCACGGCACCACCATTGGTATGATGGGCACGATAAGGATTTAGCCAGACATGCAACTCCAATCCTCTTTTATGAGCTTCTTCAATCCAGAACTGAAGCGGATCATAGTTGGGTGAAGGAGCCGTTCCTGTTTCTCCGGTAAGAAAGTAAGACCATGGCTCGATATTACTTGTATAAAGTGCGTCAGCAGAAGGTCTGATCTGGAAAATAGCAGCGTTAAAATTATTATCTTTCAGCATATCAAGCATACTGATCGCTTCTGCTTTCTGTTGTTCCACCGTAAGATCAGTTCTTGAAGGCCAGTTGATATTGGCTACACTGGCTATCCATGCTCCGCGGAATTCTCTTTTAATTTCCGGAAGGTTGGTTCTGAAATTTTCTTCCGTTGAAGCTGCCGTTCCTGTTGTAGGTTTTGTAGCTACCGGATTTACTTTTGGAGGGTTTGTATTGTTGGTTGGTTTTGTCGGATTCTTTGTGGAAGGTGTTTTTACAACATTGTTCTGAACAGAACATGAGGTAGTGTAAGATGCAAAAACGCCCAATAAAACGATAAGTTTTAATTTATTCATTCTCATAGTCACAAAACTACATTAAATTTTATTTTTATTTTCAGAGATTATTATGCCAAAATAAGCATTTTAATGGGTTGGCATAGAAAAAAAGCCTCGAAAATCGAGGCTTTGATTTTATGTATAAGATTTTTATTATGCTTTTGCAGATCTTTCTAATCTTTTTCTTTCTTCTTCAGAAAGGATTTTCTTTCTCATTCTGATGAAGTTTGGAGTTACCTCAATCGCTTCATCACCTTGGATGTATTCCATACATTCTTCCAGAGAGAATAAGATTTTCGGAGCAACACCAGTATCTTTATCTTTTCCTGAAGCTCTCATGTTGTTCAACTGTTTTGCTTCTACGATGTTTACTACCAAATCTCCAGGTTTGTTTTGTTCACCGATGATCATCCCTGTGTAGATTTCCTCACCCGGATCAACGAAGAACTTACCTCTATCCTGTAGTTTTGCAATGGAATATTCTGTAGCAGGACCTGTAGTTTTGCTGATCAAAACACCATTGTTTCTTCCTGGGATAGAACCTTTGAAAGGCTTATATTCTGTGAAACGGTGTGCCATAATAGCTTCACCAGCAGTAGCTGTCAACATCTGAGAACGTAGTCCGATCAAACCTCTTGAAGGAATTTCGAACTCCATGTGCTGCATTTCACCTTTAGTTTCCATAATATGAAGGTCACCTTTTCTTTGCGTTGCCAAGTCGATAACTCTTGAAGCAAATTCTTCAGGAACATCAACAACCAAAGATTCATAAGGCTCACATTTCTCACCGTCAATTTCTTTGAAGATAACCTGCGGCTGACCAATTGTCATTTCATATCCTTCTCTTCTCATTGTTTCAATCAAAACAGATAAGTGAAGAATACCTCTACCGAATACCAAGAAAGTGTTTGCATCATCAGTCTGCTGAACTCTTAATGCTAAGTTTTTCTCTAATTCTTTTGTTAATCTTTCTTTCAGGTGGTTAGAAGTAACATATTTACCATCTTTACCGAAGAAAGGTGAATTGTTGATAGAGAACGTCATGTTCAAAGTAGGCTCGTCAATTGCAGTTCTTTCCAATGGCTCTGGATTTTCAAGATCTACAAAAGAATCACCAATCTGGAAAGCATCAAAACCTACTACAGCACAAATATCTCCTGCTTTTACTTCAGTTACTTTTTTCTTTCCTAATCCTTCGAAAACGTAAAGTTCTTTTACTTTTCCTTTTACGATTTTACCTTCTGCCTGAGCAAGACCAATCCATTGGGATTCTTTGATCTCACCTCTTGTTACTTTCCCGATTGCAATTCTTCCTAAGAAAGAAGAGAAGTCAAGAGAAGTAATCTGCATTTGAAGATTTCCTTCCGTTACTTTCGGCTCAGGAACATATTGTAAAATACCATCTAATAGTGGTAAAATATCCTCAGTCTGTTCTAATGAAGTGTTGAACCATCCTTGTTTTGAAGATCCATAGAACGTAGGGAAATCCAATTGTTCTTCTGTAGCTTCAAGGTTGAAGAACAAATCAAATACTTTATCATGCACTTCGTCAGGACGGCAGTTTGGTTTATCTACTTTATTGATTACCACTAATGGTCTCAATCCTAACTCCAATGCTTTCTGTAGTACGAATCTTGTTTGTGGCATTGGTCCTTCGAACGCATCCACTAACAAAATAACTCCATCAGCCATTTTCAATACTCTTTCTACTTCTCCACCAAAATCGGCGTGACCAGGAGTATCAATTACGTTAATTTTTGTGTCTTTATAAGTAACAGAAATATTCTTGGATAAGATCGTGATCCCTCTTTCTCTTTCAAGATCGTTGTTATCCATAATTAACTCCCCACTCTCCTGATTTTCTCTGAAAATGTTGGTAGCGTGAATGATCTTGTCAACCAAAGTCGTCTTTCCGTGGTCAACGTGTGCGATAATCGCAATATTTCTAATGTTTTGCATAAAAGATTTTTACGGGTGCAAAAGTAGTGATTTTTAATGAAAAAATATTTAGTTATATAAATATTTAATATTTTGTTTAAAATACTTATTTACAAGACAATGAAAAAAGTGTGTCCAAAAAACACTCTTTAAGTCATTTATACGCCAGTTTGTACTTCCCTGATCTCTCACTGGCGGTTCTCCACATATCAGCTTAAATTACCTGCAATTAAAGGGAAACCAGGGTTCATTTCCGGAAATCCATCTAAGATTTCTCCTGTGATTTTGCCTACTCATTATCAGCATGATAAAATTATAAATAAAATATATAGCGGCAAGTATTTTTTACAATATTTAACATTTAAGGACACACTGTAACATTTATTGTATCAATGCCTTAACAATCGGTAAAAAAGAACCAGATTAATTAAAACCACAATGAAAAACTTTACAAGAAAAGATTTTTTGGAAACTTTATGATGGAAAATAATCATTCCTGATGCGGCTCCCAGGATGCCGATCAGAGAAAGTCCTAACAGAGTGTTTTCGGAAATCCTCCATTGATGTTTTTTGGCTTGCCATTTATCAAAACCAAAGACACCAAAGGTAATCAGGTTTGCGATCAGCAGAAAAGGGATCATTTTCAATTAATTTGCCGCAAAAATAAAGTTTAATTTACAGATAGAAAAGTTGCAGGAATGTAAATCCAGATTCAGAATAATATTTTTGATGCTATGAGAACAAGATTTTTTACATTTGCTCTTCTTAAAAACAAATCAATGACGGTACAGGATCTTGCAGGAAGCTATTCAATTGAAGGAAGTAATCAGGAAGAATCTTCCAACCCTACTTATCATGGCATATTAACCTTATCCATTGATGAGAACAACCGTATTATTGCGCAATGGATCATTGGTGATCACCAACAGAATGGCACCGGATTCTATAAAGATCATATTTTAGTCGTCAACTTTCATTATGAAGGAGATGATCATAAAATCTATAAAGGAGTTGCCGTATACCGCTGTTTAAGCAAAGATGTACTGGATGGCTTTTGGTCTGAGAAGCATGGTAACCCCTTATATCTTGGAAGTGAATTTTGTGTAAGAATTCAGAATTCCAGGATTATAAACTGATTCCATTTGTACTATTAAAAAGAGCTGCCTTCATGGAAGACAGCTCTTGTAGTTATTGAAATTTAAATAACTTATTTTTTAGCTTTTACGTCGATCGCAATCTCGATATCTTTGCTGATCATCCATTCTGCAGGATCTGCTTCAGAAGTACCGAATTTGATTCCCCAGTCTGCTCTGTTTACCGTAAATTTAGCCTGAATAGCTGCTGTATTTTCTGCTACATCTACTTTAGCAGGGAAAGTAACATTCATTGTTTTTCCTGATAATGTAAGGTTTCCGCTTACCGTTTTATTAGCTCCTGCTACAGCATCTTTTGGTGCTTCTTTCAAATCTGTAACACTTGTAATTTTGAAATCAGAAGTAGGGTTTTTCGCTACATCAAAGAAATCAGGATTTTTAAGGTGACCTTCAAGATCTGCAGGTTTTTTATCTTTTTCTGTTACTGAAGCCGGATCTACTTTGATTGAGTTCATATCAATAATAAAGTTTCCTGCAGAAACCTGACCTCCATCAACACTGATATCTCCTGATTTTACAGCAAGTGTTCCCCAACGAGGAGCCATACCTCCTTTGTGGAAAGCTTTCCAGTTTACGATAGAAGTTACAGTATCTACTGCCAATGTTTCTCCTTTGCTCTCTGCAACTGTTTGCTCCTGACCAGTAGCAGCAGTATCTGCAGATTTCCCTTTATTACATGATGCTAAAAGCAATCCTACTCCAACTAATGCAATTACGCTAATTTTTTTCATATTGAACTGTTTTAAAAAAGTTTATTGAAATTTTGTTGTTTTCGGGTACAAAAATAGAAAAACCAGCTTACCTTCATCTTAACATATATCAAGAAATACAAATTCGTATAATTATTTACAGTCATACATCCACTGGCGAGAGACATCCCATCTGTATTGAGAATCATAACTGCTGAAGAATTCCTTACTCTTCTGAGTCCCATTTCTAAAGCATTCAACAGTATTATCTTTCTGTGGATCTCCTTTAGCCACCCATGCCGTATCTGAATAATCGGTATAGGTACCATCATGATCATTTTTTAAGGTAACAGTCCGTTCATACTCCTGTACCATACAGTTGCATTTTTTAGGCTCTTCAGAATCAGCATATATACAGGATTTCATAAAAGAACAACAGATGAATAGGATAAATATTTTCCTCATGTTTATCATAGTGAGTTACTAGTTTTTGAATTCATATAAATAAGTAAATATTTAAATACAAAATCAGGACAAACACAGATTTAAAAATTAATTATCAATCAATTAAAATACAGTTAAAATCAGACACAAAAAAATGAGTGGAGAAGAATAATTTAAGATTAAAAAAATAAAGTGATTAATACATTCCGTATTTGTTATTTCTCGTTCCAAAACCCTATTTTAGCTTTCCGAAAACAGAACAATGACGACCGTAGAATTTATACAAAAGCAGCTCAATATTTCCGAAAAGAGCATCAACAATACTTTACAATTATTAGCAGAAGACTGCACTATTCCTTTTATTTCCCGATATCGAAAAGATAAAACCGGAAACCTTGATGAAATACAAATCGAACAGATTTCAAAAATCAGCAAGCAATTTGAAGAAATCGTCAAGAGAAAAGAATCTATTTTAAAATCTATAGAAGAACAGAATGCTTTGACTCCTGAGCTTCAACAGAGAATAGAGGAAAGTTTTGATATTCAGGAACTCGAAGACCTTTATCTGCCTTTCAAAAAACGCAAGAAAACCAAAGCTGATACAGCCAAGGAAAAAGGACTGGAACCTCTCGCTAAAATCATAATGAGCCAAAAAAATAATGATATCTCTTTTCTGGCTTCAAAATATCTTAACAATGAAGTAACTTCTGAAGAAGAAGCATTGCAGGGCGCGAGAGACATCATGGCAGAATGGATTAATGAAAACATGTATGTCCGTAAGAATCTCCGCAGACTATTTCAGCGCAAGGCAGTGGTTACCTCTAAGGTTGTAAAAGCTAAAAAAGACGAGGAAGAAGCTCAGAAATTTTCCCAATATTTTGAATGGGAAGAAAGCCTTAACAGAACACCATCTCACAGACTTCTGGCCATGTTAAGAGCAGAAACCGAAGGCTTTGTAAAAACAAATGTAGGAATAGACAAAGAAGAAGCCATTGATTTCATTGAAAAAGCAATTATCAAATCCAATAATGAAAGTTCGGAACAAATTGCACTGGCAATAAAAGATAGTTATAAAAGACTTTTGGAACCAGCCATTTCAAATGAAGCCCTACAGGAAGCCAAAGAAAAAGCAGACAAAAAAGCCATTGAAATTTTTTCTGAAAACTTAAGTCAACTCCTTCTGGCTCCACCGTTGGGAGAGAAAAGAATTCTGGCAATAGACCCCGGATACCGAAGTGGATGCAAAGTGGTATGCCTGGATGAAAAGGGAGATTTATTACACAACGAAACCCTTTACCCTCACGCTCCGCAGAATGAAAGTGGTATGGCTATGAAAAAGATCCGCTCTATGGTTAACGCTTATAATATTGAAGCCATTTCTATAGGTAACGGAACAGCAAGCCGTGAAACAGAGTTCTTCATTAAAAAAATTGCCTTTGATAAACCCCTGCAGGTTTTTGTGGTTTCAGAAGCCGGAGCATCAGTTTATTCTGCAAGTAAAATTGCTAGAGATGAATTCCCTTCATATGATGTAACGGTGCGTGGAGCGGTTTCTATTGGAAGAAGACTTTCTGATCCACTGGCAGAATTGGTAAAGATTGATGCCAAATCTATTGGTGTTGGGCAATATCAGCATGATGTAGATCAGACTCAGCTGAAAAATGAGCTGGATTCTACCGTGATGAAATGTGTAAATTCTGTAGGAATTAATTTAAATACGGCGAGTAAGTCCCTTTTAAGTTATGTTTCGGGAATTGGGGATAAAATGGCGGAAAACATTGTTAATTACCGTACTGAAAACGGTGCATTTGAAGACCGAAAACAACTTAAAAAGGTGCCAAGACTTGGAGAAAAAGCTTTTCAGCAGGCTGCCGCTTTTGTAAGAATTGCGAATGCCAAAAATCCGTTAGACAATTCTGCTGTACACCCTGAAGCGTATGGAATTGTAGAGAAAATGTCAAAAGATTTAGGAATTAAAACCAATGAACTGATTGCCAATAAAGAAAAAATAGCGCTGATAAAACCTGAAAATTACCTTACAGGTGAAATCGGAATCTTAGGGATAAAAGATATTTTAAAAGAACTTGAAAAACCAGGACTGGATCCAAGAAAAGCCGCAAAAGTATTTGAATTCGATCCCAATGTTAAAAGCATCAAAGATTTAAAAGCAGGCATGATCCTTCCGGGAATTGTCAATAATATTACAGCTTTTGGGTGTTTCGTTGACCTTGGAATCAAAGAAAGCGGACTTGTTCATATTTCTCAGCTGAAAGACGGATTTGTATCCGATGTCAACGAAGTCGTAAAGCTTCATCAGCATGTTCGTGTAAAGGTAACAGAAGTAGATGAAGCAAGAAAAAGAGTGCAGCTGAGTATGATTTTGTAATTTTCAACTGTTTACCTATTTAAATTAAAGCAGAAACCACAAAACAGTCATTTTGAACACAAAAAACTTAATTTTCGACCTTGACGGCACATTATGGGATTCCAGAGCAACAATCATCAAAATATGGAATGAGGTATTGGGTAGAAATCAGTGGCTCAAGCAGGAACTGAAACCCGAAGATATGGATCAGTATATGGGATTATTAGCTCATGATATTGTAAAAGACATCCTTCCCGGTATTTCAGATTTGCAAGCCCAGGAACTTCTTTCTGAAATTGTAGCCGAAGAAAATAAAATACTACACCTACAGGGTGGAATTTTATATGATGGTGTTGAAGAAACTTTAAAGAGTTTAGCCAACACCCATTCTCTTTTCATTGTAAGCAACTGCCAGGAGGGTTATATTGAATCATTCTTAGACTACTATCAATTCAATGATCTGTTCGTTGATTTTGAGTCTCACGGACAAACTCAAAAACCAAAATCTGAAAACATACAGCTTCTGATGGAAAGAAACCAACTAACCGTTGAAGATTCTGTATACATCGGCGACACCCAAACCGATTATGATTCAGCACGCTCCAACGGATTACCGTTCATTTTCTGTAAATATGGATTTGGAAAGTTAATTGACCCCTTTTATGAACCGGCAATTCTGACCTTTTCACATCTGGGAGATCACATTTCCGGTACTTCAAAATAAAAGGCTTCCTCTGATGAGGAAGCCTTTTATTTTCACATAACATATCTTACCAATTCGTACAAGCATCATCAGACGGTTATGCCGAATTTAAACTTTGTAAAAAAAAGTAAATATCCACATCAGAGGGAATATTCAATTTTTTCCGTAATCTATTTTTCTTTGTTTGTACTGATCTATGCTGCATAAATCCATACTGCGCAATTTCTTTAGAAGAAAAACCCAATTGTATCATTGCACAGAAGGAAAGTTCATTAGTCGATAGCTTTGGATTAATATCAAGAAGCTTTTCCACTAACTCCGGATAAGCACTTTGGTATTCATTGAAAAACAAAGGATCATTTTTCTTGGCTAAAAAAATCAGCCTTTCATCATTAATCGACATTTTTTTTATTAAAAATTCAGCCTCTAATTCTCTTGCCTTTATAATTTTACGTTTTCGGACAATTCTTTTATTATAACTATAATACACAAATACAATAATAGCAACTAATAAAAAAACAAGTCCATTGTATATAATAGTGAAATTTCGTCGCTCGTTATCTACTTTCTCCTTTTCCTGAGTCATTTTATCAACAGAAGTATTGATTGACTTTTCCCATACACGTGCCAGACTATCATTTAATTTGGTATATTTCTCCAGATATTCCCTCTCTTTTGAGCCATCATTTAATTTTTTATAAGTATTGACAAGTGCTTGGTACACCCTCGGGATTTGATAAATTCTTCGGGTCTTTTTGAGTATTTCCACTGATCTAATATAGTAATCCAATGCCGAAGTATAATTCTTCTTTGCAAATAAAAAATCCCCATAATAAGAATAAGTAACAGCCCTTTGAGAATCCCAGTAATCTCTTTTTCTTAAAAGAGAAAATGCTCTGTTAAAATACACCTTTGATGAATCTTCATTTTTACCATAAAGCAAATAGTGATTAGCTATTGAGGAAGTAATAACCGGTGTAGGTTTTACATCCAAAGCTTTATGTAAATACATTAATGAAGAATCAATTGAGTTGGTTTCCCTTAAAAAATCAGCTCTGTTGGCATACACCAAAGATAAAATTTCCTGATTACGTTTATCTTTTATGAGTTTCCCATAATAAATTGATCTTGAATTATACTTAAGCGCTTTTTTATAAAGACCTATTACATAATTAGCCTGACCATACTCCTGATATAGTTTAGTATACAGATAATAATCTTCTACCC
This sequence comes from Chryseobacterium culicis, assembly GCF_002979755.1. Classification (NCBI taxonomy): domain Bacteria; kingdom Pseudomonadati; phylum Bacteroidota; class Flavobacteriia; order Flavobacteriales; family Weeksellaceae; genus Chryseobacterium; species Chryseobacterium culicis. The sequence goes on from NZ_PCPP01000001.1 coordinate 1,145,267, forward strand.
CTTCAAGATTTTCTTCAGCAATCTGAAGGTACTGGAATGCATTATCATACATTCCAACTGTTGCATAAATATTACCTAAATTAATATAAGAAAGGACTTCACCTCTCTTATAATCCTGCTTTTTACTAATATCGCAAAATTTCTTATTAAGATCAATCAGTTCTTTCCTTCTGCCACTTATCCTCAAATCCTCATTAACCTTTAACAGCATACTATCTATATATTGAGGAGTATACGTCTGAGAATATAGTAAATCAGAAAATAACAGACAGATTAGGGAGCTAATCAATATTTTCGAAAATCGATTAAGCTTAGGCATTCGCATAGTAAATTCAATAATAATTAATTTTAAAAAGATAAAAAAAGATGTTAATCCCTTATATAAACACTACTTAAAAGGATCATTACAACATCTTTTCCAAACCCATCACACACTGCAATTTGTTTGCCATAAAATTAAAAAAAATAAAAATATTTACAATGTTTTTACCAATTTTAGTTAAAATTTAAAATTATCAATATTATAATCACTATATATTGATTAATTATTATTTCACAAAAGGCATTGATACTGAGAAAAATAAAATCCAAAAATGCATCATAAATTGATTGATAGGAAATTAATATTTTTAAGTAATTATCATCACTTCATGAATTCTAAATTCACCTACGGATTGTTTCTTTAAACTTCTCAAAAAAAGACATTTCATCAGGATCTAAATTTAGTTTTTAGAGCTAAAAAAACAGATGATGTATGTTTGATGTATCCATAATTTTGCTTAGTTTAATAATCAAATCTAAATTTGCAGTAAGATAATTCTTTGGTAAAATAAACATAAAACCGCATTACTGATTTAAGAATTTCGTTAAAAATAGGAAAGATTGTTTTTAAAGTTTTCAGTCACTACCCTATCAATAAAAATCTATTGTACCTAAACTTTAATAACAAAAGCAGTTTTCATTTTGATTTTTATAAATCTTTATACTGATCAAAGTTGCCACTCCCGTTTTTTACGGGAGTTTTTTGATTTCATACTTAACAGTTCATTAGAAAACCACTGATCCGTACCGACTCTAAATGAGGGAGTTTTAAAATGTTGTACTTATGATGTAGATCTATTTAGTGAGAAGAAAATAATCAGTGTTAAATTTGAGTAAAAATTACGAAGAGGCTTTTACTTACTATTTTCACTTCTCCTCAAAATAGAAATCAATATCGAATCCCTATAATAGGGTGAAGATATTCACTATAATTCAGAAACCCTCATTCCAGCCTGGTAAAAAAGACTCTGAGACTTTTACTATTTTTTGAAAAATAAATTCTAATTATATAATACCGTTTATTTTGAACTTTAAAAAAATACATATTGGCAGCACTATTAAGGCCAAATTTCTGGAAGAAGCATTGGACATGCATAGAGTATGTAGCTTTATGAAATGTACTGAATCTGAAATTGAACAAATGTTCCTGGAAAAAGATCTGACGACAGATAAATTATTGAGATGGAGTAAACTGTTAGAATATGATTTTTTTCGGGCTTACTCCCAACACCTGATACTCTTCTCCCCTCCTAAAAAAGAAATTTCAACCAGAACTTCCCACAAAAAAACATCTTCTTTACCTGAATTCAGGAAGAATATTTACACGAAAGAAATCATAGAATTCATTCTGGAACAAATTGAAACAGGAAAAAAGACAAAATTAGAAATTATAAATGATTATAAAATCCCAAAAACTACATTATATAAGTGGATTGCCAAGTATACAGAAAAAAAATAAGAGATACCAACCATTGTTGAAGCTGCAAAATCAAATTACTTTTCCAAATTATAATTCCTGAAAACAGGGAAAGCACGTAACAAAAAAATAGACTTAAGAATTAGTCTATTTTTTGTTATTTGGTTTTCTAAATTAGTTTATTATTCTGAAAATTAGTGTTCAGAAAGATTTTTAAAGAACAAATACAGGTCAACATCTGAAGAAATATTCAGTTTTTTTCTAAGCCTGTGTTTTTTATTCTGTACAGATCGGTGTTCCACAAAAGTATATTGTGCAATTTCTTTTGATGATAATCCCAGCCATATCATTGCACAAAAAATTAAATCTGATTTTGATAAATTAGAATTTATCGCAAGTAATTTTTTAATAAAGTTAGGATATGCTTCCTGAAATTTATTAAGAAAATTAGGATCATTTTTCTTAACCAACTCTATGATGCAATCATAAGAATTATTGAGTTTTTCCTTTAAGGCATTCGCTTCAAATTCTTTTTGTCTTATTATATCTTTTTTTTTTTGACAACGGATATAGGCAAAAAGTAAAACAACAATAAGGCATAAAACCACAATATTGTAAATAAAAAACATATTTTTCTTTGAAATATTTTCAGATTCTTTTTCTTTCTCCTCCTCATTTAGTACCTGATAAGTGTTGGTATTATTTTGTACAATTGAGGATTATTATAGACTTTCTTTGCTTTTTTCAGAATAGCCACCATTATCTCTGATAACAAACCCTGATTCTACTGTACGTAAAGGGGTACACTGTATTTATTTCCAAGCACAGCTGTTTGTTTAGAAGGATTATTAATGAATGTAACATTGGTAATATCAAAATTTCCTTCACCTAATTTCACCCATATTTCATCATTAAATCCTAAGGAAGTTATATTCATGGCCTGATCTGAAAGTGTAGTATCAGTATCAGTATCAGTATCAGTAATAAAAACAAAAGCTCCTCTTTCCGTTGAAATGTATGTTTTTGTTTTAAGTTGAGCTCCGGTAATTGTTGATGCAATGATTCTATTTAGAGCAACCGACTGTGTTGGCTTTCCAACTCCATCTAAAGTAATTTTAGGAGCAGAAGAATCAATTCCGACTTGGGAATACACATCCAACAAGTATAATATTAATAAGGTTAATACAATTTTTATCTCCACACTATTTTTTGTTTCGCCGCAAAAATATAAAATAAGCATTATGATGTATTAAATAACACATACATCATAGATACAGCATGACGAAACACGCGTGAACTCAAACAAATAACCCTGTTTTATTGAAGAAGGCAACTTACTTTTTGTTGTAGCAAATTTTTGCATTTTTTAGCATTAAACAAAAGCTGTACACATGATGTATACGAAATATTGCACCATATAGAATGGAAAACATAATTTTACATGAAAACACAAACTATATACTTTTTATTAGCTTTCAAATTGTTTAGTTGATATTAAGACCAGGTACTAGAGTCGTAAATGACATTAAAGAAGTAAAAACACTATTTAAAGTTTAAAGGCAGTTTCTGCGTTATTATTTTTTAAATATTGAAATCATTCTTATAATTGGTTGGAGATCTTTCTTTGATTAATTTATGAACTCTAGTATTTATTTTTATCAATATGGCTCATTCAAAAAAGTTTATAAAATGATAAAACGACATTATTACATATGAATCATCATGAACCATCTCACTCAACGACTCCTGATTATAAAAAAATTTACAGCGATCTTGTTGATCTGAAATATCCGGAGAAAAAGCATGAATGTGCAAAAATTTTATCGAAGAAAAATCTTTCTGCGTTTGATGTAATAGAAATTAACCGGATCATATTTAGTTATGATCAGAACATTAAGGCAAACCAATCTCATCGTTCTTATAACAAGGAAACGATATACAAAATTCTTGAATATCAAAAAAAGAATTATCTTAATAACACGCAGCTTGCTTTACATTTTAAACTCAGTCGTAACACGGTTGCAAAATGGAAAACATTATTCAGTATTTAATCAATTCACACTCATATACATTTATTATGAAATTCGTCTGTAGTTAAAAATATTATACTTTTTATTTAAAGAATATATTTTATACAGAGGATAAAAGAATATCACCTCTTTCTTATTAAGATAGTAAGGAATATTCCATTTCTTAGGAAATTCATAATAAAAAATGCCATCATTGGCTAAAACATATATTATTCACCTAGATAAATAAATGTTTTTAGCCAATAACGGCAAAAAAAAGAATAGGATAAATTATAGGGTTTACTGTTATATATTCAGAAACATTTAAAATTATCCTGAATTAATATCTCTATTTCACCCCATATCTTTTATCTGTTTCAAATAAAGAAGACCTATTTGTAATCTTTAGAACTTCTTCTAGGTTCTTTTACTTCCGGCCATTTTACAGCCTCTCCTTTTTCATTCTGAGGCATTACTCTTTTTTCTCTGTTGCTGAATTCAGGATCTTCGGAAGCCATATAAGCTAATGCTGCCGTTAAAATAACATTATTTTTTACTTCATCAAAAACGATCTTATCGTAAGTATCTTTCGTAGTATGCCACGTATATCCGAAATATCCCCAGTTCAGAGAACCTAAAGAAATTCCGGGTACTCCTGCTGCTACGAACGAAGCATGGTCAGAACCTCCACCTCCAGGCATCCCCGGGAAATCAGTTTTAATATGGCTTCTTACTGCTTTGGGAACACCATCAAGCCATCTTCCAACATAATCATAAGCTTTTACAAATCCCTGACCGCTGATGTTCACAACACGTCCGGTTCCGTTATCCTGATTAAAAGCAGCCTGTACTCCCTTAATAATCTGAGGATTATCTACCACAAAACCTCTAGAACCATTTAATCCCTGCTCTTCACTTCCCCAAAGTCCGATTACAATAGTTCTCTTGTTATTAGGATAATATTTTTTCAGAATTCTCATGGTTTCCAGCATGGTGATCGTTCCTGTTCCATTATCTGTAGCTCCCTGAGCTCCATCCCACGAATCAAGGTGAGCAGAAAGAATCACATACTCATCGGGTTTTTCTTTTCCTTTGATCATACCGATTGTATTAAAGCTTTTCGCTTCAGGAAGTATTTTGGATTGAGCATCAATTTTCATTTTAGGCTGAGTTCCTTTTTCTGCCATTCTGTAAAGCATTCCATAGTCTTCCACATCGATATCGATCATTGGAATTTTGGATGTTTTCGCTCCGAATATTCTGTTAGCCCCCATGATACCAGTCCAGTTTGAAATGGCAATACCTGCCGCTCCGGCTTTCTCTAAAGCTTCAGGAAGACTGTTGTTATCATACCCGACATTCTTTATATAAGCAGCAAAATCTTTGGCAGCCTGTTCTTTTTCCGCTTTAAGCTTTTCATACAATTCAGGTGTTGCAAATTCTTTGATTTGTTCATCAGAACGACCGATTTTCTGGTACTGTGCCATCAGTACAATTTTTCCCTTCACGGAAGGAAGCCATTGATCAAATTCAGCTTTAGAAGACACTTTCGGAAGAATAATTACTTCTGCCTCCACTGCCTTTTTAGTAGCCGGGCTCCATGCAAGCTGTGTTGCGGAAAGAGATTTTACACGCGGATACGTCATATCAACATGAGTAACACCTCTCTGCCAGCCTTTCCAGGTTCCGAATTGCTGAAGATTGGCATCAATCCCCCAAGAACGGAGTTTATTGGCACTCCATTCGTTTGCTGCCAGCATTTCGGGAGTTCCCACAAGACGAGGTCCGATTCCATCCAACAGCTCAGACGCCAGATTTTCCAGCTGGGAATTATTATTTACTTCATCTACAAAACTTTTTACGATAGGGTTTAACCTTTCTTTTGGGTCAACCTTTACCTGAGCCCAGGAAAACTGAGCAGCCAGCACTACTGCAGGCACTGCAAAAAATCTATTTATCCTCATAATATTTATTGATTGGTTTAAAGATAAAAGAAATTAGGGAGATGATGAAAGATTAAGCCTAAAAAAGAGGCATTCCCATGATAATATCCAATTTTTAATCTAAAAATAATAACAAAAATCTACTATGGGAATAATTCACAAAAAAAGACTATCTATATGACAGTCTTTGGTATTTATAAAATGACATTTTATTTTCTATTGAGAAATACCTGATAAGCAGATATATTAGAAATAAAAAGCCGGCTTCAAAAGCCGGCTAAAGGTAAATTATTTCTTAGCTTCTTCTACAGAAACTTTTCTGAAGTCTTTGAACAATTTGCTTAGTTCTAAAGCTGCTTTACGAGCTCTTGTACCAGCTGCTTTGTTTCCTTTTTCCGCTTGTTGGTTTGCCTCAGTTGTGAACGCTTCAAATTCTGCGTTGATTTTTTCAATTAGTTCTTTCATTTATTTAAAAATTTAGGCTGCAAATATAGGTTTTATGGTGATTCCAGCCTAATTGTGTTGAAAAAAAATAGTGGATTTAATCATTTTTTTTGAGACTTTCTTACATTCAATTTAATTTTTAAAATAAAATCAATTTATTGTAGAAAATCAGCCATCTATTTGAGTCTGAAATATCTTGTAAATTAAAATTTAAATAAAACATTAAGAATCAATAAGAACGCAAGAAAAGTAAACGAAGATTCTCTTAAAAGTTTCATTTAGGAAGCCATTTGACTTTCTCTATTTTACTAAATTGTTCTTAAAGTTTTAAAACTGCAGCTCTTTTGCTTTCTTGCCTGCATCTTTCAGTAAAACAATGCTTTCAGAGGCAATTCTTTCGCTAAAAATAATCCTGAAATAAAAATAATATTTATCCGTGAAAGAAAAGGTACTTCCGGGAGTAAACAAAATCTGATGTTTCTCACAATACTGATAAAACCTTTCCATATCAGTATTCTGAGGAAGTTGCCCCCAAATACTGTAACCTCCTCTCGGCCTGTGGAAATAAGAACCTTCAGGAAAGGAATTTCTTAACACCTCCAATACCTGAACAGCCTGCTGACTAAGTTTTTTCCGGAATAACCGGAGATGCCTTTCATAACTGCTTCCCTGTAGCAGTTTCAGAACCAATTCCTGATAAATAGGAGAAACGGTACGCCCTAAAGCAAACCTTACTCTTTCGGATTTTGCATAAAAACTTCCGGCATATAACCAGCCTAAACGAATTCCCGGAGCTAACGTCTTTGAAAACGATGAATACATCATTACTATCCCTTTTTTATCAAAGCTTTTTATACTTTGCGGTCTTTGTTCTTCAAAATAAAGATCGGAGTACATATCATTCTCAATAATACAGAACTGATACGTTTCTGCCATGCTCAGAATTTCTTTTTTTGTTCCATCTTTCATTACAACGCCTGTGGGATTGTGAAAATTGGGAGTCGTGACAAGAGCACAGATCTTATTTTCCCCACAGATCGTTTTGAGATATTCAGTATCAAAACCTGTTTTATAATGTACAGGAATCTCAATAACTTTCAGTTCAAGGTGAGCAAGCACTTCCAGCACAGAAAACACACATGGACTCTCAACAGCCACTACATCTCCTCCTTTTGTAACCGATTTTAAAGCAATTGTAAGCGCCTGCAACGCACCATCAGTGATAATTATTTCGTCTGGATTTAATATACAGCCATAAGCTCCCATTTGTTTTGCAATCTGTTTCCTTAATAGCTCCAATCCGTTTGGGGGATAATACCTGAGCAGTGATGCCCCTTTCTCACGAATAACTTCCTGCATTGTTCTGAGGATAAGTTTTTGCGGAATCAGAAGATCTCCGGGTACAGCCGTATTGAAAGAACTGAATTCTGAAGTTCTTTTGGAAGTAAGCATCATGTTTTTCATAAATACTTCATCCCTCACTACGGCCGGAAGCTTTGTTTTTACTTCCGGAATATTTTCCTCCTGAATTCCTGTAACGAAATAGCCAGACCGTGGATTACTCCTGATCAACCCTTTAATCATAAGATATTCAAATCCACTTTGCACAGAGCTTGTGCTCAGTTTGTATTTTTCCTTAATGTCACGAATGGAAGGAAGCTTATCATTTTCCTGTAAAATTCCATTGTAGATCTGCCTTTCTATTTCGGCCGTAAAAATTTCGTACTTATAAGGTTTCATCATAATACGTCAACTGTACTGAACAAATTTACAAAAATACCTTTCTGTACCGATGATATTTTAGCGAACTGTATCCTTTTTGAATGGATTAATCTTATAATTTTGAATAAAAAAAGTTCCATGGATATCATTTCAAAATTTACAGTAGGTTCTGAAGAGGGAATTTCTGATCTTATAACCATTATTGATTCTTCCGTTTATACATTATACAGAGAGTTTGTAAGCGAGGAAGAGATTAAAAGATATATTCAAAACGAGATAGATCCGAGAAAGATGATTAATGATCTGAATGACCTTTCTAATCAACTAATCATGATGTATGCGGATCAGAAGCCCATTGGATACAGTATTATCAAAAGCGGCTCTCTCCATCCCGGAATTCCCGAAGGAAAAAGAGCTACAGAAATCACTTTTGTAATTCTTCCGGAGTACGATTGTTCTGAAACAAGACAGTCGCTCTGGAAAAAATGCAGATCAGCAGTGAGTTTTACAGATGTTATATGGATCAATATCCTGGATCATGATCCGCTTGCAGACTTTTTAAAAGAATTTGGTTTTGTAGTGGTGGACAGTTCAAGGACAGGGCCTTTTCAGTTGCCATCGCATATTTTAGAATTGGAGGTTAATAAAAGTTAGTTTAATTCATTTTTTAACCACAGATTTCTCAGATTTTATAGATGTTTTCCTATATTTTATCACTGCAGGTCTTTTTTAAGAATACTGATATCGAGAGAGACTATAATTCTTATTTTTATTATCTCACTTAAAATCATCCTAAGTGAGCAACCGTTTACTTATCTTTGATTTTTATAATTTTTACTTATGAGCGATCAGCTGGAAACCATAGAAGATTATTACAAACGCATTCGTAAAGACCAGATCAAAATATTTGATTCTGAAGATTTTGAGACAGGAAAATCTCATTTCAATATTTCTATGCGGAGATATTGCAGCTTCAAGAGTCCCTACAACCGCCGTGATTATTATAAAATAAGCTTTATCATAGGAAAAGGCACGATTCATTATGGTACCCATCAGTTGTTTATTGATGGTCCTGCTTTATTTTTCCCTTCTCCAAGCATTCCCTATTCATGGGAGTGTGAAAGTGATGTACAGGAGGGATATTTCTGCTTGTTCAATCAGGAATTTTTTAATGGAAATTCAGAATTTAATCTGTTTAAAAAAACATCAATGTTCAAAGAATGGAGTAAACCAGTGGTATTTCTGACGGAAGAACAGGCTCAGCTGGCAACTCTTTATTTTGATCAGATTTACAGGATGAATAATTCTGCGTATCCTTTCCGTTGCAGCAGTATCAAAAGCAATCTTGCCTCTGTGATGCATCTGGCACTGGAAAACCGTGTGGAAGACATCAATCCTAATGAGCTCCCCGCAAATGTACGTCTGTACAAGTTATTTGATGAATTGCTCACCAAACAGTTTCCTCTGGACTCTCCTGCTTATCCATTGGCATTAAAAACACCTTCCGACTTTGCGGAGCACCTGAATGTACATGTCAATCATTTGAATTCTTCTGTAAAATCTGTAACCAACCTTACTACTACTCAGATTATCAAAGAAAAAATGTTTGAAGAGTCTAAAAACCTGCTGAAGTATACGAATTGGGATATTGCCCAGATAGGCTATACTTTAGGGTTTGATCAGCCTGCTCATTTTAATAACTTTTTTAAAAAGCATGCCCGGACTTCGCCATTAAAATTTAAGAATTTATCTTAATATTTGATTTTCGTAATTTTTGCTTTGTCTTTTAAAATCCAGTTTCCCATTTCTTGACTTATTTTTGCATGGTAAAAACGAATGAATATGTTGAGAGAAGCATCTGAGCAACGAATCAGATTAATTACCATTATGGCCTTCGTGTCTATCCCGCTTTCCGGGTTTGTCACGGATATTTATTTACCATCGTTTCCTTCTATGGCCAAAGAAATGATGGTTTCGGAAAAAGATATTCAGATCACGTTGACCTCATATCTATTGAGCTACGGAATTTCCTAGTTGTTTGTAGGAGGAATTCTGGATAGTATAGGACGTTACCGTCCTAAATTGATTGCCTTGTTCCTCTTGATCCTGACCAGTATTCTCATTACGATGACGAACAGCATTTTACTGATCTGTCTGCTTCGTATACTTCAGGGAGCAGCTGTTTCGGTTCTTGTGGTGGCTACGCGTGCTATTTTCGTAGACATTTATGATTCGGAAAGAGTAAAGCATTATTTGAGCTATTTTACCATTGTATGGTCGTGCGGCCCTATTCTGGCTCCTTTCCTGGGAGGGTATCTTGAGAAAATATTTAACTGGCATGCTAATTTTTATTTTCTAGCCGGATATGCCGGATTTCTGTTCCTTTTTGAGTGGTTTTTTAGTGGCGAAAGTCTTCCCCAGAAAAAGAAACTGGATCTGTCGGAGAATATCAGTCTTTACAAAATGATGCTTAAAAACAGGATTTTCATGTTAGGGATTTTCATTTTAGGATTGAGCTACTCTATTGTTATGCTCTTTAATATTACCGGGCCTTTTATTATTGAAAATACTTTTCATTTTACACCAGTAGTTATTGGATACTGTACATTGATCCTGGGCTTCTCCTGGATGATAGGAGGTTTTATCGGAAAACGAAGACTGACTCTTGATTTTAAACCAAGAATTCTACAACCTATTTTGCTTCAGCTGATTCTGATTGCCGGACTGATTATCACCAGTTATTTTGCAGAAAGTCTTTTCATTATGATTCCTTTTGCCTTTTTTATTCACATCTGCTCCGGAATTTTATTTACCTCCTTTTTTACAACAAGTATGCTTTACTTTCCTAAAAATGCAGGTACCGCCGGAGGGCTTATGGGTGGATTGGTATATGTGATCACTTCTGTAACGAGCTTTATCATTTCTGTAAGCGGAACTGTAACAGATCAAAAAGATCTTTCGTGGCGTTATCTGATCATCGCATTTTTCCTTTTGGGAATTATCCTTATTATGCATCAGGCCGTTAAAAAAGAAAAAGCAGAGAACTAATCTCTGCTTTTTTTATTTTATACTTTCCAGATACTTTTTTACAATGATGGCATGGCAATGGGCTTCATCTTTAGCAGCATATAACAATGTAATTTTCTCCTGATTCTTATGACGCTTCAGGAAGCCATGCCCGAGATTACTTTCATGAAGTTCCTTCATATATTTTTCTGAAAATTCTTGCCATAATGCAGGATCGTGATGAAACCACAGTCTTAATTCTGTTGATGGCGCAATGTCTTTATCCCATTCATCAAGATCAGCATTTTCTTTTGAAAGTCCTCTTGGCCAAAGACGATCTACCAGAATACGGCAGCCATCGTCTGGAGACGGTGTTTCGTAAATTCTTTTTAACACAATTACAGACATATCCTTTTTTAATTAATATTCTAGTTATCTGACTACAAAATTTGTTCCTGAAGATTTATTTTTTCATTTTTTATCTCTTGCTATAGAATACTTTACCTTCGATTAGTTTTAATTAAAACTAATTTTTCGTATATTTGTTAGGATAAGTCATGCTAAAATCCTTTTGGATATCGATTTTATACTGCTGTATCATTATTAATTATAAAGTATGTCTGCAAAACAGAATATATCAGAACTGGCCCTGGAACTTGGTCTGGCGATGAGTGAAATGAAAAGCCGTCTCCGGCAGAAAATCCAGAATAGTATTAATGAATATGATCCGGATCTTTCTTTTGAACTGATTGAAATTCTGGGACTTCTTTCACGCAATAACGGCATCAATCAGCAGGAAATCGGGAATAAAGTAAGTAAAGACAAATCAAGTATTACCTACCTCATCAATAGCCTTGTAAAAAGGGATTTAGTGGAAAGGATAGCTGATAAAAATGACAGGAGAAATAAACAGATCTTTTTGACTCAGAAAGGGAAACAGATTGTAGAAACCGTTTATCCCTGGGTATTGGATCTTTATAAAAAGGCAGCAGGTACTATAGACGAAGAAGAGATAAACAAAGCACTGCTTTTAGTAAAAAAAATGACCGCAAACCTGGAAGAACCGGGATCAAAACATGATAGCATATGAGAACAATCCTTGTACCCATTGATTTTACATCAACTACGGAAAATGCAGTAAGAGTTGCCGCAGATTGGGCAAAAACCTACGAATATCAAAACATTATCCTCCTAAAAACAGCAGGTGAATCTGAGTTTGACTACCTGCATATTGCAGAAGGTCATTCCTTTGTGAATGAAGAAAGTGTAAATAATTTACTGCAGAGAACGGAGTCATTATTTGACCAATTAAGCAGTATTATTACCGAAAAGTCCCCTGAGGTAAAGGTTTCCAGGATTTTAAGTGACTGGGTCATTACCAGAAGTATTAATGAGCTCTTAAAAAATCAGCCGTCTGTGGAATTGATTATTTTGGGAAGTGATGATCAGACTTCCAGTACTGAGAGTTTTGTTTCTGATAATATTATAAGTATTGCAAGAACAAGCCCTGTGAAGACCTTGATTGTTCCTAACAGCTATCATTACACTCCTATTAAGAATATCTTTATTCCTTGTGATATTAAAGGAATTAAAAGATTAGAAAGATTATTTCATCACAAATCTGTTATTCATAAGCAGGATGTACGACTGTCATTTTTAAATATCAACAACAATGAAAAAGAGAATGAAGACCATAAAAAAGAACTGGAAGACTATATTCGTGAACATTTAACAGAAATCCCAAGCAGCATTCATTATTCTCATGATGAAAACGTCATTAATGGAATCCTGTCTTTTGCCGCATCAAATGAGGCAGATCTTATCATTGCATTACCTGGTAAGCACAGCTTCCTGTATTATCTGGCAAGCAGAAGTATTTCTGAAGGAATTTACCAAAATACGCATCAGCCTGTTTTAATTTTAAAATAATAAAAGAACTTAGTTTGAAGTACTGAAAGCTAATAATAAATTTTAGTGCTTTCAATTTTAACCATTTTCTGTTCCTCCATTTTTTTGACATATCTGATCACCGTTTCCACCCGAAGACCGGTTAGGGTTGCTATTTGCTGTCTCGTATAGGGAATCAGAAATGAATACGCTTCTACAAATCCGAAATACTTTTTAATATGATCAAAAAGCTTTGTGAGCTTTACAATGGGATCCGAAATGGCCAGAAAACTGGAAATCATAAATCTGAAATGAAGTCTGTCTGCCATATATTTATTAATCTCAAGCATCAATTCAGGGTTTTCCAGCAGGATTTCAAGAATTTTTGTTTTGGAAATTTTAATGATTTCACAGTGGGTAACCGCAATGGCATTAATGGCATAATGATGGTCTGTGAATAAATAACTTTCACCAATGCAATGACCATCAAAAGGCAGCCCGTGAACAAATTCTTTTCCGTCTTCCAAAAACGTATTCAGTTTCACAGTACCATATTTGATCTGGAAATAATATTTTGCTGCGGTACCTTCCTGAAAAACAGCATCTCCGGCTTCATAATTTTCCAGACTGGCTCCGTGAGAAAATAATAAGTCTTCGCCTATGACCATCTTGTTATTATTAATTTGAGTAAAAGTACTTAAAGTATAAGCAATGCTGCAACTTATCAAATACCACAAAACACAGTATTTGCTAACCTCAACACTACTCTTCTATTTTTATTATCAGGCAGTAATTTTCTTTTTATGCTTTGCTCCCCAATCTGCCAGAGCAGCAATAACATCTTTCAGTGATTCGCTATATTCTGTGGGAACATATTCTACCAACACCGGTTTCTGATCTGTAATAACCGTCCTTTCAACCAGATGATTTACCTCCAGTTTTTTTAATTCGCTGGATAATACTCTTGCTGAAATTCCTTTGATAGTTCTCTGCAGTTCATTGAAACGGGTATGCCCACCCAAAATAGCAATCATTACGCGGATGGTCCATCTCCCTCCTAAAACATACAAAGCATCCTCTGTAGCAGACAGATGAGTACTGCATTGCGGCCTTGAATACACTATTTTTTCTTCTTCCATTGTTTCTGTTTTAGCTTATTACTAACCTAAATGTTATTACTAACCTTTTGGTAACTACTATCTTTTTATTAGTAAATATAAATAATTTTGAAACATCAATTTTTAAAAAAATAAAAAATGAAACGAGTACTTCATATTGTCTCAAGCCCGAGAAGCGAATCATCAATCAGTAAAAAACTGGGAAATGCCGTTGTGGAAAAAATTACAGCAAAATACCCTGACAGTGTTTTTAAAAAACGTGATTTGGCGAATCCTCTTTTTCCTCATTTAGAAGAAGCACATATCAATGCATTTTTCACTCCTGCTGAAAACCGGACTTCTGAACAATGGGAAACGGTAAAACTTTCAGATACAGTCATTGATGAGCTGCATGAAGCCGATATTATTGTTATCGAAGCTCCATTGTATAATTTCAGCATCACTTCTACCCTGAAATCATGGTTAGATCATATTGCCAGAGCTGGAAAAACCTTCAGCTACAGTGAAAACGGTCCTGAAGGTTTGGTAAAAAACAAAAAAGTATATCTGGCTTTTTCCAGTGGCGGAGTATATTCGGAAGGGGAAAGACAGGCTTATGATTTTGTTGTTCCTTACTTAAAACAAACTCTTGGATTTATGGGAATGACGGATATTTCTGTGGTACGTGCAGAAGGTCTTTCTGTTCCTGTCATTCAGGAAACGGCTTTACAAAGAGGGATTGAAAGTATTGTTGTAGAGTAAAAAATTTAAAGAGGCTGTCTCAAAGATGAAATTCTTCACTACATTTCCGAGCTGTGTTCACAGACTTCCAGCGTATGTTCAGAATGAAACTTTTGAGACAGCATTTTTTATTTGAATTCCATTTTTATTGAAAGGGAACTTTACCCAAATAAAAGAATATTTTTCTCAACATATGTAAAGAGTTTTTCAATTTTTATCTCTCATCTTTACCTCATTAAATGAAAGATTATGGAAAGCAATACACAACCTACACTGATTAATCCTGCGGAATTATTTAATCCTGGACCTTATGGTTTCTCACACAGCATTTCTATAGAATCTCCTTCTCAGATGTGCTTTATTTCCGGGCAGAGCGGAGGTGTCGGGGAAAATCATGAATTGGCGGATGATTTTAAAACTCAGGTTCAGGATGCTTTGAAAAACCTAAAAATTGTGCTGAAAAGCCATGACATGACATTTGAGAATATTGTCAAAATTACCTTACTCATTGTGGATCACAATCAGGAAAAACTTGAAATATGGGCGGATGAAGCGAAGAAAGTATGGCATCATTCATTCTTGCCTACCAGTACACTTATTCCGGTAAGTCAGCTGGCTTTACCTGGAATGTTGTTTGAGATAGATGCGATTGCTGTCAAGAATTAGTTTCTGTTAAGGCGTTCTATCAATAATGATGAAAAACTTTTCACTCCGGTTCTGATGCTTTCCTCATCCACCTGAAAATTAGGAGAATGATTCATTGCTATTACTCCTTTTTCAAAATTAGATCCTCCAAGGAAAAAAGTAAACTCCGGGTATTTTTTGTTGAAAATAAGCAAAATCATCATTAAAAAACGGAACCTGACCATAATCTGAAGCAACAGCATTTTTTCCATAAAGATTCTGAAGGATTTCTATTGCCGATTTTGTCAGTTTTTCATTATTGATAACCGTTGGATTTTCCTGAGCGAATGAAATGGAAAGCAGCTGATTTTTATATCCGCTATCTTCAACAATTTTCTGAACTTCAGGAATTATTTTATCTAGATTGGAAGAATTCGTCTCATACAGGTAGGCTTCAAGAAAAGATTCATTATTTTTAGAATAAATATTGAATTTTCCATCTGTAAAAAGATAATCTTTGAAGATAGTATCAGGATGGGTCAACCCTATTTTAGGATCAACAATAGACTGTATTTCCCAGGGTTTGCTTCCGGAAGAAGCCCGAAATAAAGAATTACTGATTTTTTTTGTTAAGCCGTTGAGCTCCTCTTCAGACAGTCCTTTTTTTAACTGAATTCTTATTCTCTTCTGATAGGCAAACATTTCACTGGGCTTCACCATGATCTGGCCAACAGGAGTAGCCGTTACATGAAGCCCATAGATTTCATTAGGGTTTATTTTAGAAAGCAATCCATTATTAAGCAGTTCTTTCGCGCCTTTGAAGGTTTCCTCTTCAGGTTGAAATATAAAATATACTGTTCCCTTTAAAGATTTTTTATTTTTGGAAAGAACTTCAGCAATCCCTAACCCGATCGCCATGTGAATATCGTGACCACACCCATGCTGAACTCCCTTTACTTTTGATTTGAAAACCTCCGGATCCGGATAATCATTCGGGAGTGCATCCATGTCTGATCTCCAGGCTATTTTTTTGCCTTTTTTATCTCCTTTCAAAATCCCTACAACGCTATATCCGTAATGGTCTGTTTGAACTTCCAGTCCCAGATCCAGCAGATACTGCTTAATTTTTTCCTGAGTTTGCTTTTCCTTACCAGCCAATTCAGGATTTTCATGAAATGTCCTTCTTAGGTTCACTAATTTATTGAATACTTTATCTGTCTCCAGCTGAACAGATTGATGTACCGACTGCTCATTTATATTTTTGGACAAATTCGTAGCTGTTTCTTTCTGGCTGTTCAATCCCTGTGCAGAAAAAAGAGAAGAAGCAAAGCACAATAAAGTAAGTGAAAATCTTTTCATAGTCAATAGTAATTGGTTTTATTTGGGGTAACTGTCTAGCAAAAAGTTAACTCATATTGATTAGACTACTATAGTTTCACTTTCGTTACATCCTGATCGCCAATTTATTATTATTTTTAAACTTACTTGAATCGATTCCCTTTAATATCGTATTCTGTTTCAATACCACATTATTTAAATTAATTCTAAACTAGGTGAAAACAAAACACCTTGAAACCCTTTACCACAAAGGGTTATTTTATAATTTTTCAAATTACCGTTAGCACAAATTACGTAGAAATACTGAATCTTATCTGCCGGGATCTGATTAATTTCGGATAAACAAAAACTGGTTACTATGGATCGCTTGAAATACATTCAATCATTTCGGAGAAAGAGATGGTATCTGAAAAATCTTGCAGCTGTAGATCAATCGGCTTGATGCCCTCCTGTTGAAGGGAATTGAAGATATCTAACCCAAATTTTTAACGAAATGAATATTATTAACAAAATTCTCAACGTCGACGATTATTATTTCGACGTGTTTATGTCTATCTCGGAAGCGCTCGCGGGATTTACAGTAAACGAACTACAATCCACAGGTCTTGCAGAAACCTATTACACTTATGTTTTAAAAAGCTTAGAAGCCGCCACTTTCGTAGAATTCCTTACCGTATCCAAAAATATTCTTGAAAATTCTTCCGGTGAAGAGGAATTAAAAAAGGCCATTCAATCCGAAATTATTGGTAATGCAGGAATGAATGAGATTGCCGGAAAAGTAATCACCATGTGGTATTTGGGAACCTGGGAAGGCAGTTACATCAATGATCTTTCTTACAAAGAAGGTCTTGTCTGGAATCTGATGCACTCTCATCCGCCAGGAGCAAAACAACCTGGCTACAAATCATGGAATATTAAACCTGTAAACAGCAACTCATGAACCAGACCCATAACAAAAAAGATGTGATCATCGTAGGAACGGGGATCGCAGGATCATTGATCGCAAAATTACTGTCAGATCATGTATTTGATGTAGCAAAAGGGAAAATGATTCACCGTGCTGATGCCGGAAAATCAGATAGCATCAAGGAAATATCAATACTCATGTATGAGGCTGGACTGGAAGCTGGGCTGGAACTGGATTCCGTATCCTCAATGACCACTTACAATGAATATATACGTACTTTTTATCGGGAGGAAGCCAAGGTTCCCAATTCACCTTATCCGAATTTAAAGCAAGCTCCTTCTCCTAATGTTCTGGATATGGAACATATTGTTCAGCCGTTTCCTGATAAAAAAGGATATCTGGTTCAGTTTGGCCCCATGCCTTTTGCAAGTGATGCCATAAGAGTGGGAGGCGGAACTACCCTTCACTGGCTGGGAACTACACCCAGAATGCTTCCAAATGATTTCAAACTCACCGAGAAATACGGAATTACAATACACAAGCCGGATTCCAAAGAAAAAACGCCTATCAACTGGCCTATTGACTATGAGGAATTAAGGCCTTATTATGAAATGGCAGAATTTGAAATCGGAGTTTCAGGAGATGTTTCAAGACAGGAATATCCCATTGATGAGAATATGGAAAAATATTATGGAAACTATGTATTTCCAATGGAAGAGATTCCTCAGAGTTATATGGATCATAAGATTATTGAAGGACTTAAAGGGACAAGTGTGAAACTAAGTTCCGGAGAGATTCCTTTAATGATGGTGCCTTCTCCACAGGGAAGAAACTCTATTCCCAATCCAAAATACGGAAAAACAAAGATCATCAAAGCCGAACCAAAAGAATCCGGATATAAACTGGTTTTAGACAGTTCTGAAAAAGAAGAATATAAAGCATTGGGTTCTGTATGGAATCCTTATATGGGAGAACGTTGTGAAGGGAATGCTTCCTGTGTTCCCATCTGCCCTGTTCAGGCTAAATACAATGCGCTAAAGACATTGAAAAAAGCTTTATATAAACTTAATGATCATGAAAACCTTAAACGTAATCCATACATGCAGATTCAGGCTCAGAGTGTGGTTTACAGATTGAGCGTTGACCAGAATGATAAGGATAAGATTTCAAAAGTTCATTTGAGAAGATATACCTCAAAAGAGAAAACAGATTTCATTGAAGAATCTATCGACACTTCAGATGCTATTGTAATTCTTGCGGCTAACGCTTTTGAAAACCCCAAAATTTTGTTGAATTCCCCATATACTACTCAAAACGGTGTAAAAACCGCAGCCAACAGCAGTGATCAGGTGGGAAGAAACCTGATGGATCATATGGTAATGCTGACCTGGGGACTTTTCCCAGAACCGGTTTACCCATACAGAGGGCCTGGTTCTACCACAAACATTTCGTCTTTCCGTGACGGGAACTTCAGAGGTGAGTTTTCAGCATGGATCTCTCCTCTTGACAACTGGGGATGGGGATGGCCGGCATTTTCTCCGGGATCTGATGTTGCCTATTTTATCAGTCAGGAGAATCTTTTCGGAGCTGAATTGAGAGAGGCTCTTACCAACAGACTTTCAAAACAGGTATTATTCCATTTTGAAATCGAACAATTACCGAATCCCAATAACAGGGTTACAATTAATGATCAATACATGGATGTCCTGGGAATTCCGCGACCTGTCATTCATTATGAGCTGACAGAATATGAAATGAAAGCCATGGAACATGCAAAACATGCTTCGGATCAAATGTTTAAAAGATTAGGCATTAAAGATTTCACCAAATATACTGCAGCAGATATGAACTCCGTGATGTACAATGGGGTAAGGTATTCTTACAATGGCGCAGGTCACATCGTAGGTACTCACAGAATGGGTTCTACAGCTGAAGATTCTGTTACCAACAGCTATTGTAAAGCCTGGGATCACCCTAACTTATACATTGTAGGAGCTGGAAATATGACCACTCTCGGAACTTCAAACCCTACTTTAACATTATCAGCATTTACGATCCGTTCAGTAGAGTCTATTCTTGCTGATCTTGAAATTCAACTTAAAAAATAACAACATGAGACAAAAACTTATCAATAAAACCGCTCAACCACAGGAAACGTTATTAACAGCAGGAAGAATGGCAGCCAGAAGTGCTGTTGTTACTGAGGCCGTTTCATTGCCTTCTTTGCTGTTTGATTCAACGCTTAGCAAGGAAGACTGGATGGAAGGATTAAAGCATCACAGTAAAACATTAACCAATCTTCTGTTAACGAATCAGATCAAAGAGTTTAATGCTTACCTTCAATCACAGTTCGGATCCGGAGTTTCAGAATTAAAAAAGGGATTAATCGAAATTGATTATAAACCGATTTTACAGGATCTTTTACAGACAGCAATTCTTATCGAACATTCTACCATTCCACCTTACCTTACTGCTTTATATTCAATCAAGGATGGTACTAATGCCCTGGCTTCACAAATTATCAGAAGTGTTGCTGTGGAAGAAATGCTTCACCTGATTATGGTTTGTAATGTTCTGAATGCTATTGACATCCAGCCTTCTGTCAACAAACAGGAAAACTATCCTACTTACCCGATGAAACTACCCATGAATGTTGATTTCTATGTTGGCCTTGAAACATTCTCAAGCAATAGTATTGCAACATTTATTGCAATTGAAAGTCCAGGCAAGCCTTTGGTAAAAGCCCCAAAATATGATCATGACACTGACACTTCAGCATTATATACTCAAAGAGCCCCGGTACAGGAAAACAACTTCTGGACTCTTGAAAATATGAAGGGCTTCATTATGGAAAATGTACACACCATTGGTGAGTATTATGATGTTTTATTCTTCTATATCGTTATTTTCCAAATCATTGCATACTACAAAGAACACGGACAACTTCCTGCGAATTTTGAAGAATTAAATACCGGAGGAATTTTCACAGGAAATCCGTCCAAACAAATCCGTCCTGAACAATATTACGGAAGTGGCGGAAAATTACATTCTGTAGAGGCTTTAGCCGGAGTAATTGCTGTTTTTGAGGAAATTAAAGGACAGGGAGAAGGTGCTGATGATTCTATTTTCGACGTTGATCCTTCTCAATTTGAAGAAGGAGCGGAACTGGCGCATTATTTCAGATTTAAAGAAGTTTTCCATGAGCATTTCTATCTGGGAGGAAATTATGAACCTTTTATGGATGAAAACGGAATGATGCCTGTAACAACGCCACCTACTGGAAAAGATCTTCCGGTAGAATGGAATGAGGCATATCCGATGAAACCTAATCCTAAACTGGAAGATTATATCAAAAATAAAGAATTACATGCCCAAGGTGTTGAGTTTAATAAAACCTACAAACGTTTATTAGATGCTATACAAAGTGCTGTGGAAGGAAATCAGAGAGAGCTGGAAAAGTCCATTATGTATATGTATGCCTTGAAAGAACAGGCTGTTAATCTGATGAAACAACCATTGGACGCTCAGAATAATGCAGGTCCAACTTTCGAATACATCAATCTATAACCATAAAAACGATATATCATGCTTAAAAGAAAAAAAGAGAGTCCCGAAGCGGGAAGTGAACAGTTATTCCGTAAAATGCCTGGCCAACATGAGGCTAATCTGGCTGAGGTAATGGATGGATATTCAAAACTTCTTATTGATGATCCGGTAAGACCTTTTAGAGAAGAAAATCTACAGTCCATTGAGAATAATGTAGATTATGGAGTTCTTGCAGCATTGAATGGAACCTGGGTAAGTTACAATGTTAATTACAATAAAGACATTACCAAGCCTTCATTAGCAAGCGGAGTGCATACTACGATTATGCCTTCTCCGGGAACCAATTCAGGAACAATTCCCGGAAAATTCGCTTTTGACAGTGAAGAATATATTGAGAAGTTAACCTTTTCGATTGTTCCGGGTGGAGTTCGTAACCGTGGTGGAGCCAGTGAACTTTTCTGTGGGGCTGTTAAATATGAACAGAGCATAAAAAGTGTTAATACCGTACAAGGACAGGACGCTTTAAAATACACTCCTATCCATGAAGAAAACGGAATGTATCTTTGGCTGAGTGACGTTTACAATCACGCAGCAACCAAAGAATCTATTGAAAGAGACCGCGGTATTCATGCTATTTCAACTGAAGATGCGAAGTATGGCTATACAGGGGAATACAGAGATGAGCCTTTGGTAAGGATTACTCCAGACGAAGAGGCAAACCCTAAATATATTCTTTTAAGTCAGCTACAGCCGGGGCAGCCTTATTATGAAATCATTCCGGCTCAGGAAATAAAGCCGGGAGCAGGAATTGACGGGCCTTATTTTATTCCGGACTACTCTATCTCGAGAAGCGGCGTTATTCCTCATGGAAGCACTATTACTCTACTTGGAGATATTGTTCCTCAAAATAAAGACAACCAAACATTCTATTTAATTGAAGGCTCTCCTCAATTCCCTTATGGCAAAGAGGCATGGGAAACTAATCATCTTTCAATTTCACGTACAATGGGTAATGCAGGAGTTACCCCTGAGGAAATCATTGATCTTGACAAACCTGCACCTGCCTGGGTTCATGAAACACTTAATGACGTTAATGATAAGGGTTCAAACAAGATTTATACCCAGCGAATACTGGCAGACGATTTATATCCTTATTCTGTACGTCCTGATCTTAGGCTTAGGGATACATTAAGAGGTCAGAAAGTCAGCAATTATGTTCATGTAAGAATGTCTTCCAAAATGAAAACCGGAGCACAAGGAGGTGTTTTGAATGTTCCTTTTGTCAATCGTTTTGTTCCGACTGTTGAGGTGGATATGGACATGTGGATTGAAACAGTGATTGAAGATGGAAAAGAAATTCTTCAGCTGCAATATGAGCAAATCGTATTCTTCGAATTTGATTTCGGGAATGATGGCGGTACTACCAGCTGGCCTCATATCCAAGTCAATACCCTTCGTAAAATACAGGATATTCCTGAGGATCAGAGAAAAGTAATTGAAGATCAGTTCTTCAATATTTCTGAAAATTCTGATGCAGCATCAGGGTGTCCTTATCATAAAGGATAATATTGTTAAAAATAGGTGGTATTTCATTTCATAACTACCCCAAATCAAGTAGGAGGCCTTTATGAGGTCTCCTATTGCTGTAAAATGTTAGGTTCTCTCCTATTATTCATCTTCACTCACTGCCTGTTTTCCAGAACATAAAAAGCATTAAATACTTATTTATACGACTGTTACGTTCAAATGATTTAGAGTATCAGTATGGGAAGCAGAACATCTTTTTAAAAAAATATATTATTTCAATCTAATGTCTATATTTGCACAGTTTCATTTTGAATTTCAAGCCTCACTTTAGCTTCACGAAATTCAATTGCAAACCAGAAAGACTATTGAACTATGAACAAAAAAATAAAAAATGGATAAGAGTAATTTATTAATTATTGTAACAATAATCTCTTTGTTCGTTTCATTTTTTCTTGCATTTTTTCTCATTACCGTTAAAACAAAGCATAAAACAAGTAATTCTCTTTTTGCTTTGTTCCTCATCATCACTGCGATAGACATTAGCGAACCCTTATTGAGTCTCATAACGGATGGTCCTTCAAATTTTGGAATGCTCAGAAATACTCTTGCCTTTCTACAGATTCCAACCTTTTACCTGTATGTATTATCGGTTTGTTATTCTGATTTTAAATTTAAACCTAAATATCTCATACACCTGCTTCCTTTCTTAGCAGCAAATATCGCTTTGATCCCCCGTTTTTATTCAGTGGATACAGCTTCTAAAATTGATTTCATTATGGATCGTCAAAATATGATAGAGATCCAGTTCAATCATATTCTTTTTCATATTCAGACATTTATCTATTTTACAGCTGTTTTTATCCTATTGAGAAAAGCAAAAAAATTATATCTCGAGAACTATTCCGGTACCAATATCAATTCTTACCACTGGCTGTTCCAATTCACCAGTGTGCTTGCTGTGGTGTATTTAACCGCACTTTTAAAAAATATTTTTAAATTCTCAGATTATCCCTACATCTCAGAGTGGATAAAAATCGGAATCCTGGTTTCTCAATTGTTTATTGTGTGCTGGTATTTGTTTAAAGCACTCAACAATCCCGGTCTATTCAGAAACATCGATTCAAAATTAAAGCTTGTTTCTGACATTGTTTCAGAGGAAAAAAAGAATGAGCCTGAAGCGGTACATGAAAAAGAGAGCAATGAAGAACTTCTGAAATTAAAGCATTTTATGACCGCAGAAAAACCATTCCTGAATCCTTCGATAACCATTCAGAATATTTCTGATCATATTGGAATTCCTACCCGTGAATTATCTGTGTTAATCAATCATCATCTGGGACAGCATTTTTATGATTTCGTAAATACCTATCGGATAGAATATGCTATGGATATTTTAAAAGATGCTACAAAAATGAAGGTAACGATTCTTGAAATCTTGTATGAAGTAGGTTTTAATTCAAAATCTTCGTTTAATACTGCTTTTAAAAAGCATACAGGAAACACGCCAACAGAATACCGTAAACTACTACAAAACAACACTTTGTAATTACTCGTACTTCGGATATAAAGTATTCGTACGTATTTTTTTAATCAAATCCGTCCAATTACATGTACTCGGTCGCATAGGATCAGCTGCTTTCTCACATTTGTATCATAATAATGTTTAACCATAAATAACGATACAATGAAAACTTCATTCAATCTTTTAGCTGTACTATTACTAATAAGCACTTTTACTTTTGGGCAGAATATTTCCAGAAAGAAAGACTATAACTTTCTTACAGATAGTTTAAATATAGAGTCACAACTGGGAAAATATAAGCTCTCCGGATTTAGCCTTGTTGTCTTTGAAAATTATAAGATTGTATATTCAAAACAGTTTGGATTAAAATCTATAAATTCTAAAGAAAAGATAGATGAAAATACAGCTTTTTCCACGGCATCTATTTCCAAACCAATTACCTCGCTTCTTTGCCATATTCTTGAAGAAAAAGGGTTAATCAATTTAGATGAACCTATAGACAAATACCTGAAAAGATGGCACTTGCCAAAAAGTAAACTGACTGAAAACAACAGCCCAACCTGGAAACAATTTCTGAACCATACTTCAGGTACAAGCCAGAGTGGATTTGAGGACCATTATGAGGGCGAAAAGATCCCTACTCTACAACAAAGTCTTTTAGGACAAATCCCCCGATATGATAAAGAAATTGAATTTCTGTTTACTCCGGGAACTGACTGGCAGTACAGCGGAGGTGGCTATGTAATTGTTCAGATGGCACTCGAAGACACTTTACATCAATCTATTGCGGAACTTGCCCATACCTATATTTTCTCACCTCTTGGTCTGAAAAATACAACGATGATTCAGCCCAACGAAAATGGATTCCCCACCAATGTGGCTCTTGTTCATGATAAAGATGGTAATGTGATTAAAACGGGTCTGCCTATCACTCCACAAGTAGGAGCATCAGGGCTATGGTCTACCCCTTCAGATCTCGCTAAGCTTTCGATTGAGATCCAGAATGCATTGCGCAATAAAAACAACAAAGTAATTTCTCATCAGGTAGCAAAAAAAATAACGGAAGTCTCTGCTTTAAAGAATGCAGTTGGCGGTTGGGGATATGGATGGCAGAAATCTTTTGGATACAATAATTATGAATGGTTTTCATGTAATGGTTCCAATACAGGAGTGGGCGGCAGTACTTTTGCAACGATGAAAGACGGAAACGGTTTTGCATTGCTGGCAAATGGGGAAAAGCCTAATCGTATTCCTGTGATCATTCAAACGCAAAGAAAAATTCTGAGCCTGATGAACTGGAACGGAGAATCAGATCATGAAGACATTCAGGAAATACCTTTAGAGCTAAAAGAGAAACTGGTAGGGACTTATGATGATTTTCTCTATTCACAAAAAATGGTAACCAAAATAGTAGAAAAAAATAACCGCCTGTATGTTGAATCTCCAATTTTAGAAATGTTTAAAGGCAAAAATGATAATGAACTGGTGTATTTGAAAAATGGACTGTTTAAAATTGTTGATTATCCTAATTTGCTGAAGTTTGATTTTACCAACGGGAAACCAAGTTCAGTCACTTTAATAAGAGGTCATCTGAATACTAAAGTAGCACTTGATAAAGAAAAAATAGCACAGAACTAAGCAAAGCTGCGAATTGGTTCAATAAGCAATTGCTGGCCAATTCCATTATTCATCAATTAACCATTTAAGGGGCAGATTACTGCCTCTTTTTATTATGTTCTTTAAAATAGATTAAAGGTTTTCATAGGTCTGATCAACCATAAAGGATATTGCTTTTTTGATTTTCTCTCGTCCTTCAGGAGTGTTCGTATCTATTCCACAGAAGAGGCTGCCATTGAGGGAGGCAAACATATTCAGATAATAAAGTCCGGAAACCATAATCGCCATAATGGAACGATAGGTATCCATTTTATCTTTGAAACGGGATTCCATTAATAATTTGAAGATATACTCTCCGTTTTCTTCCTGAGTATCAATCAGTTTTTTCAATGATTTTCTAGGTTCAGAAATCGTCCACAACAGTAATTTTTGAGCTTCTTTATTGGTGTACACATAATCGAACTGTGACTGAAGCATATGCTGAATAAAGTCTCTTCCTCCGTCTTCAAGATTGGGTTTCATTTTTTCAACTTCTTCGCTGGTTGCTTTCACCCAGAAGTCTTGTGTACGGACATATTCGTCCATCAGGCCATCCATTCCGCCAAAATACGTGTAGATCATTTTTTTATCTACCCCGGCAGTAGCAGCGATATCATTAATCTTCAACCCTGCATGTCCTTTCGTTTTCAGAATTTTCCCCACGGCATCCAAAAACTTTTTTTTGCTGCGCTCCTTGTTTCTAATACTCCCTGATGCTGACTTTCTTTCCATGACTAAACATTCAATATACAAGTTTAAGAAATTTTTTTATCATTTTAGACACCAACCAGTGTCTAATATCAACTATTTGTATATATTTGCACAAACTAATACCATTCTCTATATAAAAACACTATCGAGATCAAAAAATTAAAAACTATTCAGATTGTATCGTTAGTTCCCTCAGTTTAAAATATTTCGAACATTAATGACTGAGGTAAAAACACAACCAACAGCATCATTTTTTCCATAGTGGTGCTGTTTTTATTTCTTAAAAAATGGTTTCATACTAAATAAAATACTTTTTAATAGATATTTTTTATGACCCACTCTTTTTAAAAACATTCTGTTGCTCTATAGAAATATCTTCCTCTATATTTTATAGATTAAACTGAACTGTCAGTATTTATTCAGAGAAGTATTTACATTTAAAATAAAAAATAATACATTGAAATTCAAGCAATTAAACAAAATAAAGAAAAATTTCATTATTTTACACACTTCACAGTGTCTTATTTTATATATTTGTACAAACTAAAACCAACTATATATTTTAAAACACTATTAGGTTGAAAAATAAAACAATCCAAATTGTATTATTGAGTTCCCTTACTTTAAGACAATTTCGAACCCGAAACAACTAAGGTAGAAACACAACTTATAGACAGACCATTAGATTTCTAATGGTTTTGTTTTTTTATAAGACTTTTATTCTTAAAAAATTACACCCTTACAGATTTTCATAAGTATGATGTAACATGAAAGAAACGGCTTTCTTGATCTTATCCCTTCCCTGAGGAGTGTTAATATCAATGCCACAGAAAATACTTCCATTTATTGCCGCATACATATTCAGATAATAAAGTCCGGAAACCATAATCGCCATGATGGAGCGTACATCTTCAGCATTATCTTTAAAATGAGGATCCATCAACAGTTTAAAGATATATTCTCCGTTTTCTTCCTGGGTATCGGTAAGTTTTTTTAAGGCTTTACGAGGTTCAGACAGACGCCATAGAAGTAATTTTTGCGCTTCTTTGTTGGTATACACATAATCAAATTGCGACAAAAACATTTCTTCCATAAAGGATTTCCCTCCGTCATCTAATTTGGGTTTTATTTTCTCAATTTCTTCGATGGTTACCCTGCTCCAGTAATCCTGTGACCGGATATACTCATCAATCAGTCCGTCTATGCCTCCAAAATAAGAATAGATCATTTTCTTATCTACCCCGGCTGTAGCAGCAATACTATTCACTTTCAAGGCAGTATATCCTTTGGTTCTCAGTATTTTTCCAACCGCGTCCAAAAACTTTTTTTTACTGCGTTCCTTGTTCCGGATACTTCCTGCTGCAGACTTTCTTTCCATGGTAAACTTTCAATCGTACAAGTTTAAGAAATTTTTTTCATTTTAGACACTTTTTAGTGTCTAAATGTATATATTTGCAAAAACTAATAACCACTTTTTAAAGCAAATGATCTAAATTATGAGATTAAGAGAGATCAGATTGTATCGTTAGTTCACTCAGTTTAAATATTTTACTATTCAATCACTGAGAGAAATATAACTCATACGGCATCACTACATTCTAGTGGTGCTGTTTTTATTTATAAACATTCCGCATTCATCATTACCCAATAGATCATATTTCAGTTTTTTTCAATTAAATCCAATTTTCCGGATAGAATCATTCACAATAACACACTCTTTTACAGTGTTTTATATTTATTAATTAAAAATTAACATATTTTTTTCATTATTAGACACTACGAAGTGTCTTATTTTGTATATTTGCTCCAAACTAATAACCATTTTATATAGAAACACTATGTGAGTTGAGGGAAATGACAGGTTTCGAAAACAAGCAACTAAGGTAAAAACACTAAATGCAACAGTATCATTACTTCTCTAGTGATACTGTTTTTAAATTTGAAGTAATAAGCTTTGAATTTATAAAGAAGATTGTATATGCCGATGAGTCGGTGTTATAATAGTTGATATGAAAAGAGACTGTCTCAGGACAGTCTCTTGTATTTTATTACGGTTACAATTAATCAGCTTTTGGCTTTTTCATCTGTGAAAAATTGAAACCCGTCTTTTCTTTCAATAAGCTGCATTGGATATAATACAGGATTATATTCACCATTCAGCACTTCATTCAGAGCATGTTTTTTAGATTCTCCAAATGCTACTACAAGAATATTTTCAGCTTTGTTAATCAATGGTGCGGTCAGTGTAATTCGGAACATTTCCTGAGGCTTCAGATAATAGGCAGATACCCATTTTTCTTTTTCATGTAACACTTCTTCACCCGGAAATAATGAGGCTGTATGACCATCATCTCCCATTCCTAAAAGAATAAAATCAAAAATACCTTCATCACCAAGAACATTTCTGATTTCTTGTTCATAGGTTTTTGCATAGTCTTCAGGAAGTTTTCCGTCACTATACATAGGGAAAACATGGCTTTTATCAACAGGAACATGGCTTAAAAGGGCTTCATCCGTCATCCGGAAGTTGCTTTTATCATCATTTAAAGGAACCCATCTTTCATCCACCCAAAAAAAGTAGACTTTATTCCACTCTATCTGTTCTTTATATTCCGGTGCTGCCAATAGCTTGAAAATAGCTTTCGGTGAAGAACCTCCACTCAAAGCCACTACAAAACGTCCATTTTTCTGAATAGATTTTTTTGAAAGGTCAACAAATGCATCTGCTGCCTTTGTGTACAGTTTTTCCAGATCGTCAAATACTGTAATATTCATTTTTCTTTGTTTAAATTTTATATTGTTTTATACCCAGCTGTGTCCTTGTCTTTCCACCAAAGCATTAACATCTTCCGGCCCCCAGCTTCCCGCTTTATAATTCGGGAAAGACAGGTCTTTGTTATTTTCCCATGCTTCCTGTATTGTGGTGACAACATCCCACGCTTCTTCCACCTGATCAGAACGCATAAATAAGGTAAGATCTCCTAAAAGGGCATCCTGTAAAAGAGTTTCATACGCTTCCGGAGTATCATCCTGACAGGCAAAATTATCAAAGATCATTTCGGCAGGTTTCAAATCCAGGGTAAGTCCTGGTTTTTTCGTCATAAACTGCAGTCTGATATCCATCATCGGCTGGATATTAATAATCAGTCTGTTGGCTGATAAAAGATGAGGGCTGTCTGAGAATGTGGAATGAGGAAGCGGTTTAAACTGAATGGTAATATAAGAATGTTTTTCTTTCATTTTCTTTCCGGTACGAACATAGAAAGGAACATCCTGCCATCTTTCGTTATCCAGGTAGAATTTGATCGCAGCAAAAGTTTCAGTATTGGAATCTGAAGCAATTCCATCTTCCTGACGATATCCTTTCACTTCCATTCCATTCACAATACCTTTTCCATATTGTCCTCTTACAGCATAATGATCTACCTGATCAGAAGAAATTCTGCGTATCGATTTCAAAACATCTACTTTACGATCTCTGATTTCCCCTGACTGCAATGAAGCAGGCGGTTCCATAGCTACCATACACAGGATTTGCAACAGGTGATTCTGAATCATATCTCTCAAAGCTCCAGTCTGCTCATAAAAGGCTCCTCTGGTCTCAACTCCTACTTCTTCTGCCACCGTAATCTGTACGGACTCTATATATTTATGCTTCCATAAAGGTTCAAAAATAGAGTTCCCAAATCGGAATGCCAATATATTTTGTACGGTTTCTTTTCCCAGATAGTGATCAATACGATAGATCTGTTCTTCCTCAAAGGTTTTTGCCAGAAGGCTATTAAGTTCGATTGCGGACTGTTTATTGTGACCAAAAGGCTTTTCAATAATAATACGGTCTTTTTTCGGATCGGAAGCTAATGACGTAGTTTTGATATGATTGGATATCGTAGAAATGAAATTAGGGCCAATTGACAGGTAAAACAACCTGTTGCCTCTCATTCCGTAAACAGTGTCAAAATTCTGCAACTTCTGTTGTAGATTTTCATAAGAACTTTCTTCATCCAGCTGATGCTGAAAGTAAGTTATATGAGCCTGAAAACCTGCCCAGTCTTCAGAAGTTACTTTTTTTCTGGAGAAACTTTCGAGATTTTCTTTGATGTAATTTCTGAAATTTTCATCGGTATTTTCTGCCCTTCCCAGCGCTACAATATTGAAGCCTTTGGGCATTCTGCCATCGATATATAAGTTGTAAAATGCCGGAAAAAGTTTTCTTTTTGCCAGATCTCCTGTAGCACCAAAAATAACGATAGTTGTTGGCTGCAAGATTCTATTTTGATTCATTTTTCCGAATTTTAATTGTTTGCACTTTGCCAAGAGGTATGGAAAACTCCTTCCCTGTCGATACGCTGATAAGTATGAGCCCCGAAATAATCACGCTGAGCCTGGATCAGATTTACAGGAAGAGATTCTGTGGTATAAGCATCAAAATATCCCAACGCCGTCTGAATTCCTAAACTTGAGATTCCATTTGTAACAGCATATCCGGCAGTTTTTCTTAACGCTTTTATTTTTGATTTTACCAGTTCAGAAATATCATGATCAAGCAGGATATTGGAAAGATTAGGATTTTGGGTATATGCTGAATAGAATTTTTCCAGCAGAACGGAACGGATGATACATCCTCCTCGCCAGATTTTCACAACATCTTTCAATGGGATTTCAAAACCATATTCTTCAGAAGCTTTTACCAGTAATGATAATCCCTGTGCATAGCTGATTAATGTGGAAAGAAAAAGAGCATCGCCTACTTCCTGAATAAACAATTCTGTGTTTTCCGGTTTTGTGATTTCTTTTTCAGCATATATTTTTGAAGCCTGAACTCTCTCGTTTTTATAAGCGGACAGAATTCTTGACGTTACTGCAATATCAATTGTAGGAATAGAAACTCCGATTTCCATAGCTTGCTCAGAGGTCCATTTTCCGGTTCCTTTCGCTCCGGCCTTATCTAAAATCACATCAACAAGATAGTTCTCTGTCAAATCATCTTTCTGGGTAAAAATATCTCTGGTAATTTCAATAAGGAATGAGTTCATTTCACCATTATTCCATTCTCTGAATACCTGATATAGCTGATCATTATTTAAACCTGCTCCTCTTTTCAGAAGGTCATAAGCTTCACTGATAAGCTGCATAATGGCATATTCAATACCGTTGTGTACCATTTTCACATAGTTTCCGGCAGATCCTTTCCCCATATAAGCTGTGCATGCTTCATTGTCTACTTTTGCAGCAATGGCTTCAAGCATTGGTTTCAGAAGTTTGAATGCTTCCAGATCTCCTCCAGGCATAATACTTGGGCCTGTTCTCGCTCCTTTTTCACCACCTGACACCCCCATTCCCATAAAATGCAGTTTTTTGGATGCCAGATCAGCAACCCGTCTGTTGGTGTCTTCAAAATAAGAATTTCCTGCATCAATTACGATATCACCTTCGCTTAAAAGCGGAGTAATGTT
Organism: Chryseobacterium culicis; assembly: GCF_002979755.1. NCBI lineage: Bacteria > Pseudomonadati > Bacteroidota > Flavobacteriia > Flavobacteriales > Weeksellaceae > Chryseobacterium > Chryseobacterium culicis. Next base: position 1,177,141 of record NZ_PCPP01000001.1, read on the forward strand.
TTCCAGCACAGCATCTACAGGTTTTCCTGCAGGCACCATAAGAATAATTTTTCTTGGGACTTCCAGTGCAGATACAAAATCTTCCAGAGAGCCTGTACCTTTAACTTTCATTTCGGAAGCAGCTCCGCCTTCTAATTCTTTAACTTTCTCCTGATCAAGGTCGAATCCTGCGATTGAAAAACCATTGTCAGCGATATTATAAAGCAGATTCCGCCCCATTACTCCAAGGCCAACCATTCCATAACTATATCTTTCCATTATATTGGTATTAATATGAATTTTGTTATACAGAGAATAAAATTACGTAAATGCCTATAATGAAAAAAATAAAAGGAAAGAAAAAGTTTACACCTCCATTGTTTTGCCCTGATTTATAAGCCCCTAATATTCACATTTTCATATGATTTTGTGTTTACAGAATAAAATTCAATCATTAATATGGGAATGATCTATTAAAACAGTCTGTTTTTTGGCATAATTAAACTTATATTTGCCAAAATTTATAAAGTAATGAACTATAAACTTGAACTCAACACTCAGGAGCCTAATTCTAAAATCGTTTTTAATAACATCATATTTGATTCGTTCAAGATTAATATAGTTGAAAGATATATCGGTTCTATGAAGGCTCGTCCTACATTATGCGAAGTTTTATTTAAAGTAAGGACTTTGGATAATGTACTTATTAACAGAAAAGATGGTAATATAAGAGTAAAGGTAAAAGGTGACGATTTTGAAACGTATCAGAAATTATCCAGAGACCTGAATTCTTATGAATACAAAAACAAACTGATTAACAGAAAAGAGGTAGAAGAGAACTATGTTCATTTCATCCTGAGTTTAGTAATTACGAATTATCAGCTTAACTAAGCTGTTCCGGGCATTCTCCTTCTAAAGTATTTTGTAGAGGGAGAATTTTCAGGAGAACCATGTATAGGAAGCAACCAGTTTTAAATTAAAAACTGTTAAGGTATACGGAGAAAAATAGGGTGTTTCTCAGTGCTTTTTGATCTGGAAACATGTAAAAAGTATAGTTTAAATCAAATTATTCGTTATTACGTAGGATATGGCTTCAATTATATTTTTCACTCCAATTCTTTCAAACAATTTGCTCCTGTGAAACTTTATTGTACTGGGTGACACAAACAGCTGTTCTGCAATTTCTTCTATTTTCAGCCCCTGAAGGTACAATCGTATGATTTCGATCTCCCTTAATTTTAAGGCTACTTTAGATTCTTCCGTCCATTTTCCTGTAAAGAGATTATACTTCCAATAGCTTTCTGAAGTATTGGATATGATTCTGATATTTCCGGCAGTCCGGTTCAGGGAATAGGACACTATACAGACTATTTTAGAGATTTCTCCATCATCACAGAGCTCTATGGGTGTAATCCTGTGATTGACCAGCACATCTACACTATTGGTATATTTAAGATGAAAATCATAGGTGATGGTGTGTACTTTTTTCTCTTCGGAGGAAAGACACTCAAAAAACTTAAGTCCATACGTACTTACTTTCTTTAATATTTCAAGATCTTCCTTCTTAGCGTATTTACGAAAAAAGTTATAGCCCATTTTTTCAACCTCAGCAGACCCAAAACCGGAAAAAAGAAGAGGATTTTCCGAAATAAATTCTAATTTCTTTGTTTTAAGATCTGCAATATAAACACTACCCAAGCTGGTTTCCGACACTGCTTTAAGCACATTAAAATATTTGTCTGATGTACTCTTTTTTTCAGAATTTGATAAACCGGATGCCTTTATAGCATACAATGAATTATTTTTAGCACTCATATTTTTAACATAACAATAAGATGTATTTTTTAGATGATTTTTGCAAACATATCTATAATTAAGCTAAATAAAAAATCTATCAAAACTTAATTATCATCAAACTAAAAACTACAAATCATTTATTTTGTTGACAAAAAAATCTACAAAACATTCTTTTATTACATTTTAAATACCCATAGAATTCTATTTTTTCCGCCTTGCACGGAAATGAAAAGAGAAAAAATCAAAATAATAAAAGAAATATATTTATATTAATCATTACTTTTAAAATAATTCTTGCCTATTTTCTTTTCTGAAGGTATTTTCGGAAGCATCAGTTTCTGATTAATTCATCAAACTTTGATTTAAAACTATACGAAAGTATAGTCATATTCAATTTTTAATAAATTAATTTTACCCAAGTCATCATCAAAAAACTAATCTAAGAAAACTATATAAAAATGAAAGGAAACCCAACCCATTAAAAACCACAACAAGTTATAGGCAGTAAAGTGAACAAATATCAAATTGTAACGGATCTGCAACTCCCCCCATTCCCACTTACTTAGTACCTACTATTTTTTTCTGTTTATCCATTAATCACTTTTTATAAAAGAGGTGATAAGGAAACGCAGTGATATATTTTAACAGCTTACCCTATCTGTGATTAAAAACAGAGTTTTTCTATGAATTTATCAAACAAATTCTATGGAATAACTCCGCATATCTTTCGCTGGACTAGGCAGGCAAATTGAATAACAGACTCTAACTAAAAATGAAACTATATGAGAAAAATTCTACCTATTATCCTATTTTTACTGACTTTTGGTCATGCCCGGGGACAAACCTGCGTTCCGGTTCCGGTGCCCTTTTTACAGTCATTCAGTACCGGTGCACTTCCTGCATGCTGGACCAGCCAGAACCCTTCTTCAGCATCCACAAATGCTAACGTCAAATGGAAGTTTTCCGGATCAGCAGGCTACGGAGCCACCGGAAACGGAGGAAAACCTGCCGGAACTTTTGCATGGGTTGATGCCTCTTCCCCTTATGCTGATGAACACACTGTGGAACTGGTGAGCCCACAGATCAACCTAGCGGGATTAACGAATCCTTATATCAAATTTGAATGGTTTAAAGATCATTTGACCGGACTTAACGGTACCGTACCTGCTGCCGACAACAATCAGTTAAAACTTGCAGTAAATAACGGTTCAGGATGGGTACAGGTATGGTCAGGTGACACCAATTCCCCAGAATGGAGAACAGTTGGTGTTCCTTTGGCGGCAAGTTATGTCGGGAATACCATACAGCTAAAGTTTACCGTAGATAAAGATGCTGCAGGAAATGGAAATTTTTATGATGATGTATTATTGGATGAGGTTCAGGTAATTCAGGCTCCCACCTGTTTTGAGCCCGTGACTTTACCTGCCTCCAATATTGCACCTGCTTCTGCAACGCTGAACTGGACTGCTCCGCTTGCTCCAGCTCCGGCGCCAGCCAATGGTTATGAATATTATTACAGTACAAACAATACTCCTCCTGCAAATGCAACAGCGGGTACACCCAATCCGGGAACAAGTGCTAATATCAGTTCACTTACTTCCGGAGCTACCTACTACTGGTGGGTAAGATCCGTTTGTTCCGCCACTGACAAATCACCATGGATTGCAGGCATTCCTTTTACCCCAGGGCAGATTGGCGGAGGTACGGCTACCCATGCTTTTCTACCTGTATATTCTTGTTCCGGATTTAATTATTCCCAGCAGATTTATATGGCTTCAGAGATTGGAGCAGCTGTAGGAACGAATAATTATATAACAGCCATCAGATTTTTTGTTTCCACTACTGCTGCTGCCCAGGCTAATTATAACCAATGCGTGATCTATATGGGAAACACCACCCAAATAGATTTTGCCACCACTTCAAGCTGGGTACCTTCAACTTCTTTAACACAGGTGTATTCCGGTACTTTACCAACAATGGCAGCTGGTACATGGGTTGAAATTCCATTAAGTACTCCATTCTTATGGGATGGTGTCAGCAATGTGGTGATAGGTGTTGACGAAAATTCAACAGGGACCTCATGTACCGCAAACTGGGGAAGTTATTCTGCGGGAAATAACCGTGGAATGATTTATTATAATTCAACAACCAATCCGGATCCTGCGAACCTTCCTACGGCAACAAGCCGCTATGCTGTACTTCCAAGAGTACAATTAACAGGTACAACGTTACCAAGCTGCACCAATACGCCTCCGACCAATATTGCTGTGAGTAATATTACGGCTACCTCAGCCAATGTTACCTGGAATGCAACAGCCAATGCAACGTATGTGGTAAGATACAGAATACCTCCTTCCCTTACATGGCAAACCATTACTATAGCAACTCCTTTTACCAATAGTGTAACGCTTACTTCATTAACTGAGCAAACACAATATGAGGTAGAGATCGCAACAATCTGTGGAACTCAGGGCGTATTTTCTGCACCTGTCAGTTTTACAACTCCGGCTCTGACTTATTGTAATGCAGCCACAGCAACCGTTACAAACGGATATATCAATAATGTGACTATGATTGGTACTAATGTACCTTTAACCAGTAATAATTCCGGGCCAACAACGTATACAGATTATTCTACAGATCCTGCAAAAACAGTTACGCTGCTTAGAAATTCAGTAAATAATACGTTGTCTGTAGGAAGATCAATCTTATCAGGAACGTATTCTACCAATGCATGGATCGATTTTAACGGTGACGGGATTTTTGATAATAATCCGACAACAAGTCCTGGTGGGGAAAGAATTATGAATCTGGGCTATTCAAATACAACTCCTGTTACGGCTACTTTTGATGTTCCGGCAAATGCGTATTTAGGAACGAGTAAGGTAAAAATGCGCGTTATTGTATATTCTCTCACTCCAGCCAACGCCTGCGGACCTTTAACCAGCAATGGAGAAGTTGAAGATTATTATGTGAAATTTATTGATCTTCAACCTTGTACTACTGCTGCTCCTGCTAATATTGCAGTGAACAACCTTACCCATAATACCGCTTATGTATCATGGATGCCTGCTGCTAATGCTACTTATGTTATCAGATGGAGACAAGGAAGTACAGGAACATGGCTTCCCACAGCGGCCGGGCAGACTCTTCCTGCAGGACAAAGCTTTTATACCATAACGGGACTTGCCGAGCAGACCGGATATCAGGTTCAAATTGCAACGATCTGCAACGGAAACCAGGGAGCATTCTCTCCCAGCATAAGTTTTACGACTCCGCCACTGACCTATTGCAGCATGACCGGAACAGGAACGAACGATTATATTTCCAATGTAAAAGTGACCCCTGTCAACTTCCCGATAATGGATAACACTTCTGTTCAGACGAATTACATCAGTTATACATCAGCAGCCACACTTATTAATCTTGAAATCGGTTCTCAGGGAAATCAACTGTCGGTTTCTAAAGGCTGGGTAGGAACTCAATATGCTGATGCTGTAAATGCATGGATCGATTGGGACAGAGATGGAATTTTCACCGATACTGAAAAGGTACTGACTTCTGCAGCCAACACAACGACTCCAGTAACAGCCACTTTTGATGTTCCCGCAACGGGAGTTTATACAGGACCTTTAACAACTACCATGCGAGTGGTAATGAAGCGAACCAGCGCTCCGGTAATGTGTGCAGATGCAGCCAATGGTGAAGTAGAAGATTATAGTGTAAGATTAAGACCATGCAGTAATGCAACACCTGGAAATCCTGTATTTACCAATATTACCCATAATTCAGTGAATATAAACTGGACTGCAGCTACTAACAATAATGCTTTTGTCCTAGAATACAGACCTGTTACAACGCCTGCTTCTGCTTGGACAACTTTGAACCTTTCTGTTTTAGGAGGAAATCCACCAGTAACAATCAATACTTTAACTCCGGCTACGGTTTATGAGGTAAGAATTGCAGCAGTTTGTGGCAGTGGCGGAATCGGAGTTTACACTCCCATAAAAACATTTACAACAAGATGTGATCCTACTCCACCATTTGTAACTATAAGCAATGTAACCTCAAACTCAGCACTGATTACCTGGAATCCTATTGTTCCGAGTGCGTCCTATATTTTAAGATGGAGAGAAGTAGGTACTATTCCATGGAATATGCCAACAATCCCTCAACCACCGGCAAATTCATACACGATTCCAAATCTTGATTCATTCAAAACTTATGAAGTGCAGGTAGCCAATATCTGTAACGGAGAACTAACGGCCAATCCGTGGTCTAATCCGAAGGTATTTACTACTGAAAGAATTTGTGAAATTCCTCCTCCGGGGCTTATGATCACTCAGATTACTCCAACAACGGCAGAAGTTGTATGGGATTCGTTTCCGGGAGCTACTTACCTGCTGAAATACAGAAAGGTAGGGATTCCAAGCTGGAGTGATGTTCCTGTGATTACCAATACTTACACCATTACAGGTTTGCTGGAACTTACCAAATACGAAATGCAGGTGGCCAATATCTGTAACGGAGTACCGGGAAATTTTACCAAACTATACTATTTCACTACTCCTACCGTAATCTACTGTCCGATGTCAGCAGCCAATTCCACAACAGAATTTATTTCAAAGGTTACTGTGAAACCTAATGGTAATAAGGAAATGATCAATGAATCGCTCGCATCTACCTATTCGGATTATACAGGAAACCCTTTACAATTTATTGATTTGATTCAAGGATCAAAAGGAAACCAGATTACTATTGATAAGACTTTAAGTTCAGGAACTAACGCAGGTATTGCTGTCTGGATCGATTTCAACAGAAACGGAGAATTTGATATCAACGAAAGAATTCTGGCGGACGGCCCTAATGGAAATCCAACGGCAAGTACTGTTTTCTCAGTTCCAACGGAAGCTTTCATCAGTATGACCGATCATAAATATGTAGTGATGAGAGTCGCTTTACAAAAAGACGGTATTCCTGTGAACTGTACCAAATTCAAAGATGGTGAAGTGGAAGATTATACGGTCAGAATCTCAAAACAGCCAGTACCGAATTCGCTTAACCAATCGGAGATCCACATTTATCCCAATCCGGTAAGTTCTGTATTGTATGTAAAAAATATAAGTGCAAAGGCTCAGTATAAAATTTACAGTGCTGTTGGAAGACTTATATCAACCGGAATTATTCTTAACAATGCTATTGATGTCAGCAATCTCATCCACGGAATGTATATGATAGAGATTGAGGATGGAGGCATTACTGTTCAGAAGAAATTTATAAAGGAATCATAATCTCTTTTGTAGATGAAAATTCAATTTTTTAGAATCAAAATTCTGTAATTCATGAAAAATATTATATTCAGTTTATTATTCATTCTTTTGGGCATTCATATTTCGGCTCAAAGAGACACCGATCACTGGTTTGCTCCTTATTATGCCTCCACAAGTTATACACAGGCATTATATCTTTCTACTGATTCTGCAACTCCTTTTGTGGTGACGATAAACAACAACAATACTCCGATCGGGAATGTTACCATCAGTAAAGGGGCTCCTCAGATATTTGTTGTACCCATTGCTGTTATCGCTGCCAATGTAACGTCAGATGCTTATAGTGTTATCAACAAAGGACTGCATGTGCAGGGAACAAAGCCATTTTATTGTTCATTAAGAATGGTAAGCAATACTACACACGCTGAAATTATAACAAGTAAAGGAAAAGCAGGGATTGGTAAGGAATTCTATGTCGCAGGAACTCCTACTACCTCATCACTTAGCGGATATAATTTTACAGCAGGGATCCTGGCCACTGAAAACAATACGGTAGTAACTGCCACATGGAGCGGAACCGTAACGTTCTTTGGAGCAGCACCTGTAACCAACACACAAACTATTACCCTTAATAAAGGACAGTCTTTTATTTTTGCAGGTGGTCCCGGGACGGGTGGCCAAAACCAGTCTGCTTTTATCGGGGCTAAAATTGTATCTGATAAACCCATTACCCTTACCAACGGAAATGTCAACGGAAATTTTGGAAACAATACCGGATCAGGATCCGATGCCATTCTCGATCAGTCTGTCCCTACAGAAAGACTGGGAAGTACTTTTGCCATGGTAAGAACCAGATCTACCAATGATGATCTGGAAGGAGGTATCATTGTTGGAACGGAAGATCATACCCAGATATTTATTAATGGTTCCAACACCCCTATTGCTACCATCAACAGTGGTGATTTTTACAGAATTTCAGGAAACAATTATGTTCAGCAGGGAACTTCCGGGCATTTTAACATGTTTATTACCACTTCAAAAAATGTCTATTTATACCAATTGGTTTCTGTGAATAACAGTAGTGCAACATGTGGATTCAACTATATTCCGCCGTTAAACTGCTTTTTACCCAGAAAAATTGATGAAATCGGAAAGATCAATGAAATGCCCACCGGAACAGGAACAACAAGTACTGTTCCTAACGGAACTATTGTAAAATTGAATATCTTAACAGAAGCAGGAGCTACGGTCACGGTCAATGGAAATCCTCCATTGGCAACAGAAGGTCCTTTTCCATTAACGGGAAATAACAGCTGGGTAACCTATGCCATCCCATCGATTACCGGAAATGTAACTGTTATTTCTAACAAAGCTGTAACCGCAGGGATCAATGGAGGCTACAGCACATCCGGATATGGAGGTTATTTCGCGGGTTTCTCATCCATCCCGCTGATTGCTAAACAGACAGGAGAATGTATTCCTGGTATTGTACTTGAAGTGGATGACAGCTATGATACTTACCAATGGTTTTTGAATGGAAACCCTATCACAGGAGCCAATAGCAACTCTTATACTCCATTGATTTCCGGAAATTATACGGTAAGAATCGCTGTAGGTTCATGTACTCCGGCAATCACTCCGGTTTATAAGGTGTATACCTGTCTTGAAGAGTCTACCAAAGCAATGACTGTCTGCGAAGGCTATCAGGCTATCGTCCCTCAGTTTACCAATTCTACTCAAAGTTATGTTCCGAGTACAGTAACTATTTTAACACCTCCGGCAAACGGTACCGCTACCATTGATCCGGCAGGAGTGATTACGTATGTCCCAAATTTCGGGTATATGGGTACAGATACTATTGTTTATAAGTTTTGTGGAAACAATCCTGACTTTACAGATTGTGAGCAGGTAACTTTAACGTTAACGGTTTCCGAAAGCCCAATTGTTAAAGATGCAGCCTTAAGGTCATGTTTTGAGCCTTCCAATCCTGTATTGGCTCTGTTTAATTTAACCTCAGCAGGAGTGAATGTACAGCCGGGAACAATCAAACAATATTACCCTTCTCCTGCCGATGCCCACAATGGAACCAATGAAATCCTAACCCCAGCCAGTTATATCGCTCCTGACGGAGTAGTTTACATTAAGGTAAGCAATGCCAACGGCTGTTACAGAATTGCAGAGGTTACGCTTACGGTTATTCCTCCTTCCTACTCAGATGTATTAAAAGATAAAATTATCTGTATGGAAAATACCACTACTCTGGATGCCGGCCCCGGATTTACCTCTTACCTATGGAGTACCGGAGCAACAACACCATCCATCAACAATGTCGGAGTAGGAACGTATTGGGTAGATCTTAAAAACAGAGAATGTACCACCAGACAGACTGTAAAAGTTTATCCTTCTGAACATCCTGTTATTTCGGATGTTAACATCAGCAATAATTCGGTTACTCTCTCTGTAATCGGAGGAACAGCGCCGTATCAGTATTCCATGGATAATATCAACTGGCAGAATGAAAATGTATTTACCAATGTGCCACGCGGAACCCAAACGTTTTATGTAAAAGACTCTTACAATTGTACACCTCTGGAGGTAGAAATTACAGTACCTAATCTTATTAATATCATCACTCCTAATGGTGACGGAATAAATGATGTGCTTGATTATTCTGCTCTCGCCGGAAAACCTAATTTCACATTCAGTATTTATGACCGCTATGGAAGCAAGATTCATGAGGGAAGTAAATTAAACGGATATCAATGGGACGGCAGCATTGGCGGTAAGAAAGTATCTACCGGAAACTATTGGTTTGATATGGGATGGAATGAAAATAACAAAAAACAGACCCCCATAAAATATACGGGATGGATTATGGTAAAAAACAGAAATTAATCAAACCTTCAAAAAATTTATTTTAATTATGAAAAAGCTATTATATCTATTTCTTGTATTCTTTTCAGGAGTACTTCTGGCTCAAAAAAACACCCATGTAAAGTTTGCGGTTTATAACAATGCCATTGGCACGGACACTATGTTTGATCTTTACAAAAGCAGTATTGAAAAGGTAAACGTTTTTAAAACCCAAGCCAGTCTGCCTTCCCATTTAAAGAAATTTGATTATCTGGCAGACCATGGTTTAATAGAAATCAAGTTTAAAAAAAATGCAGGATTTCCTGACAGTTTATCACTGGAAATGCTGAATGAACAAAATAATCTTCCTAAAGACAGACCTGTTTTTATTGAAGGGTATCAGTTCAATGACACCACATGCCTTGTTTATAATGATATGATTGGTAACATTGAGCTTAAAGATACCAACGGACAACAATACATTCATATTTCCACCATAAGAAATTAATAACCGAATTCTCCGGAAATTAATTTAAAAGCAGAGGCTATTTCACTTTGAAATAGCCTCTTTTATTTTGAGGAATGTTGCCAGACTTTATTTCAATAATTTAGAAAACCACACATAAATATCCATATCACTGGGAATATTCAGCTTTTTTCTTATATTATATTTTTTGGTCTGTACCGTTCGTACTGAAGTAAATGTATATTCGGCGATTTCTTTTGTAGAAAAATTAAGGTAGATATAGGCACAGAATCTTATTTCCGAAATTTTTAAAGGAGAAACTTTCAGCAGTTCCTCTGAAAAATGTGGGCAATACTCATTGAAACGAGTTAAAAACTCAGGATTATTTTCTTTGGCGAGCTGTATAACTTCCTTAAAAATACTCTCCTGTACCGGCATCTGATGAGGAATATCAATCTTATCCAGATTTTTACTCTTGTGTTTTCTATAGTAATACAGGAAAAGAAATATAAAGAGAAGACATGCGGCAATGCTCAATGACAGGATGAAGAAAAGGCTTTTTGTTTCCTTCTTTCTCTCGGCATTTTCTAATTCATTCTGTTGATCTACAGTATCATTCAGGGTTTGATATTGCTCGCTGCTTAAAGACTCTATATCCAACAACCAATTAGAATAATAACCGATACTGTCTTTTTGCCCAAGACTTTCGTATAAAGCTTTAAGTTCTCCTGCTACAGCAATCTGATAATTTTCACTTTTATAATAATTTTTAGCAATATTTTTACATATCCATAAATAATACTGAGCCTGTTTAACATTTTTAACAGCCTTAAAATATCTTCCGGCATAGAAAGCAGTAATATATTTTATCCCAATATCATTGACCTTTTTTTCATTGTGAATGGCTTCTTCAATATATATTTTTGCAGAATCTAATTGATTGAGGTCAGTATAGATTCCTCCAAGATAAGCTGAAGTTTTGTAGCTGTTACTCAATCTGTTTTTATCTATCCTGTAGCGGTTACCTTTATTTTCTCTGTAAATCTTTGAATATTTGTATGCTGTTCTATTATACTTCAATGACAATTCCTTTTTATTGACTTCATCATATTTACTGGCATATTGTCGGTTAATCAGATAAATAAAATATGCATCACCTGTTTTCATTGCCTCATCATAGATTTCCTCCAATTGTTTAAAGGATTCAACCCTTTCCCCCAGCTTCTGGTATAAAAAAGACTTTTGCATATGGAGATAAAAAATGACTTCAAAGTCAGTATCTGAATTGATGAGGTTTTCTTTCTCTACTTTATTGATATAATAAAAGGATTTCTTTGTATCATTCATTTTATCGTAGATATTGGCAATTTTGAGGTATCCTAATGCAGCACAATCATTATATGAATCTTTTTTACAAACCTTAATAAGGCTGTCAATTTTTTTTATTTCTTTTGGCCCGGCAGCAGAAAAATCTATATCAAACAGCACATTCTTTAGTTCCTTTTCTGTATGCTGTGAATAGAAAAAGGAAGAAATCAAAAAGAAGAAAACAGTTAGCTTTTTTACCATAACTCTGACAAAATATAAATGTAATATTAATACTACACTACTATTAATTTACACACAATACATACGTAGTACATACTCTAAATAACAAAACAACAACAAAACATTGTTTGCATTACAAAATTAGCAATTACTTTTGAATACCCGAATATTATATTCATTCTTCGCAATACCACTATTTAAATACCTAATTTTTAAAATGAGAAAAACTCTATTATCATTATTTTTGATCTCAGGCTTCTGCCTTTCCAATGCACAAAGATGGGAGCCTTCTTCACAAAAAGTTTCAGAGATCAGAAGGGAAGTAAAAATCCAGTACGCTTATAGAACGGATATTAATACATTAATACAGCTGTTAAAAAATGCTGAGAAAACAGGTCCTGCTGCACAGGCTGTCACCATACATTTACCTACTGCAGAAGGAAAGATTGAAAAGTTTGCCGTATACAGCAATCCTGTGATGGAAAAATCATTAATGGAAAAATACGGACTAGGTTCTTATGTAGGAGTTGGGATTGATGATCCTTCCAAATATATAAGATTCAGTACATCCCCTAACGAAATACAGTCCATGATTATCAAAGATGGTGTATTTCAGTTCATTGAACCTATTACAGCAGATAAAAAGACTTATGGAGTATTCTATAAGACACAAAGAACAGACTCCGAACATGGCTTTACCTGTAATATGGAAGGAAGCAAAGGTCTGGATATTAAATCTTTAAAAAACACCGGAAAAAATAAACTTCCTGGGGTTGATATTACAGGAAGACCTGCTGCTTCAAGATATAGAACGTATAGACTGGCTTTGTCTGCAACAGGTGAATACACACAGCTTTTTGGAGGTGTTGCAGGTGCTCTTGCACAGATGAATGCTACCATGACCCGTGTAAATGGGGTTTTTGAAAAAGAATTTGCAATTCATTTGAATATACAAAACCTTCCCAATATCATTTATGCCAATCCTGCCAATGATCCTTATACAAACGATTTGAATGGCCAGCTGCAACAAACCTTAACGGCTCAGGTAGGTAATGATAATTATGATATCGGACATGTTTTTAATGCTGCAGGAGGAAATGGAAATGCAGGCTGTATAGGCTGCATATGTACCGACCCAACAGCAGCGGAACCGCTAGGAAAAGGTTCTGCATTTACACAGAATGGCAACCCTGTGGGAGATACCTTTGATATTGATTATGTAGCCCATGAGATGGGGCACCAGCTTGGAGGTAACCATACATTTTCGACTGTTACCGAAGGTTCAGGAGTCAATATAGAACCTGGCGGAGGAACAACCATCATGGCCTATGCAGGAATCACAGCCAATAATGTTCAGATGAACAGTGATGCCTATTTCCATTACTCATCTATCAATCAGATATTAAACAATCTTGAAGATAAACCAGATTGTGGAGTTGCTGAAAATATTGCCAACAATAATGCACCCGCTATTGCTCCGCTTATTTCCTATAATATTCCTAAGGGGACAGCGTATTATCTGGAAGCAAATGCCGTTGACGCCGATGGGGATCAGCTTACTTACAACTGGGAGCAATATGACAGCGTGAGCAATACCAGTTCCATCTCAGGAGACAGCGGCTGGGGTTTTAATCCAGAAGGATCACTTACACGTTCTTATCCAGCAGTGGCATCAGGGAGAAGATATTTCCCAAGTCTGCCTATCGTAATGAGTGGTAAATTGACCAATAAAGACACCTGGGAAACCGTTTCATACATCCCTAGAGTCTTACATTATGCTGTATCTGTAAGGGATAATAACGCGAACAGACCTTTAACTATTTCAGCAGAAAATACAGTGACAGTAGGAAACGACGGCCCATTCAAATTCAAAGGGCTGAGTACTTCTTCTGTTCTGTATAATAATGCATCCAATACCATTTCATGGGACGTTGCGAATACAAACCTTGCCCCTTACAACGCTGCCAATGTAAAAATAGAATATACTACTGATGTCAATAATGGAGCAGCATGGACAGAACTGATCACTTCAACTCCTAATGACGGAAGTTTTGAAATACAGATGCCTGCTGCTTTACAAGGGAATATCAAACTGAGAATTTCAGCGGTTGGAAATATATTCTATGCAGTTTCTCCTACAATAACCGTAGGAAGTGCACCCGCTTCTGTAAATAATGCTCCAACAGGAATCGCAGCATTTGATAATGATATCTTAAAAACATCTGCAACCGTTTCCTGGAATCATGTTCCGGGAGCCACCTATTCTGTGAATTACAGAAAGGTGGGAACAGCCAACTGGTCTAATGCTGTCAGCCCGGTTAATTCAGTATTATTGAATAACCTTGAAGATGAAACGTCTTATGAAGTCAGCATTGCATCGGTTATTAATAATGTTGCCGGAGCATTCTCTCCTACGTATAATTTTAAAACCAAAGGTTTACGCACAGGATATGATTACTGTCTGATGACTACAGGAGGAAACACTACGAACAGTCCGTATTTCAGCGGGATATTAAGGGTAACTTTAGCCAATGTGGATTTAGCAGGAAACGGGATTACCGTTCAGCATGCCTATAAAGACTATTCGGAAGATCCTTCAAAATTAATTCAGCTTACTCAGGGCGCTCAGTATAATCTCAACTATATTGTTTATGCCAATCGTGCGGGAGGAAATTATCAGGATTGGATACAGGTATGGATTGATTACAACAGAAACGGAATATTTGAGGCTTCAGAAAGAATTGGTATTAACGGAGCAGCTCCGGATGCCAATAAAAGACATCAGGGAAGTTTTGCATTTGCAGTTCCGGCCAATGCTTACAATGGAGATAAAACATTAAGAATGAGAGTAGCCAGCGGTTTTTTCAATGCATCAGCTGATGCGTGTACAAGCCCTTCTTTAGATGATAATGGTGATCTTTTTTCAAGGGGTTCGGTATGGGATTTCTCTGTAAAGATCAATGCAGCATTGGCTGTTAAGGAATCCGTTCAGCCCACATCAGGTATTGAGCTCTATCCTAATCCGGCAGATACATTTATAGAAGTAAAAAATATCAAAGGCAACGCTGATTACAAAATCTATAGTGCAGACGGAAGACTTGTTCAGGAAGGAAGACTTGAGAGTCAGAAAATCAATGTTGCTTCACTGATCAAAGGAATGTATGTAATCACCATAAAGGATGATAAAACGACATATAATACAAAATTAATCAAGAAATAGTTGTAATAATTAGTGTACCGTGTACCTGCTGGTCATTTGTAATACCTGCAGGTACTTTTATAAGCCACTTTTAAAATAATACACCCCAATCAATAACTCATAATAATCAAAAAAATCTCTAACAAAGTAAATTGACATTTTTAAAATACCTTTTATGTTGTACCTGCAGTATAGATTGGGTTTCCTGCAGGTGCTTTTAAAAGGTTTATAATAAAAAAACATTTTTAATCATCGTTTGTATTGTGTACCTGCGGTAGAAGTGGTTTTTCGCAGGTACCTTTTTTAATAAGAATCTAAAAAACATATGATATGATAAAAAAACTACTCTTTCTGATATGTACTGGTTTTTCAGTCTTATCTTTCTGTCAATCCGATGAGGTTCTGTTTATAGGAAACAGTGTCACGTATTTTAATGACATGCCTGAAATTTTCAAAAATATAGCTGCATCAAAAGGAAAGAATGTTTCCATAACAACCCATACTCCGGGAGGAACCGGGTTTGTTAATCACGTAGATGATCCTGCACTGTACCAAAAAATAAAATCAAAAAACTATAAGTATGTTATCATGCAGCCCGGTACCGGTGAATCTGCAGGTCATTCTTATCCTGTTTCCGTGACAGCAGAGCGTGGCCGCAAAATCAGGGATTCCATCCGAAAATACAGCCCATGTTCCAAAATATTCTTATATGAAATTCCTTATGGAGTACCCTCGGCTAATGAATATAACGTGTATTTTACTTTTCAGCAGAAAATAAAGGATTCCATTACGAAGATGTCTAACCTGATGCAGGTGGAAATGGTTCCTGCCGGAGAATCAGCAAGGCAGTATTACACTTCATCGCAGGATCTGGCTCTTCATGGATCGTATAATGATATTCATCCGGGACCGAAAGGAAGTTACCTTGTCGCAGCTTCTATGTATTCTGCGGTTTTCCAGGATCATGTTTTCCCTTCTGCATTTTATAACGGACTGCCTCAAAACACGGCTGAAAATTTTCAGGAGATTGCTGATCAGGTCTTTTTTAATAATCCTGCACAATGGAACAGCAATGCGTTTCATCTTCATTCGGGCTTTACTGCCGCAATCAATGGAACGAATGTGAATTTCACCAATCACTCCACCAATTACACTTCAATGTTATGGAACTTTGGTGATGGCACCACGGATCCCTCATCAGATCCGGCTCATCAGTATGCCTCTCCCGGAAGTTATACCGTCACCCTGACAGTTAATAAAAATACCTGTTCAGAAACGTTGAGTAAGATTATTACTATCGGTTCTCTGGGAACTGCAGACCCAGCCATTGAGTCCGGGCTTACCTTTTACCCTAATCCGGTCACCGATTTTTGTTACCTGAAAAGTAAAGGAAAAATAAAGAACATCATCATTTATGATATGGCTCAAAGAAAGCTTGCCGACTGGAAAAACCTCTATATTTTTGATCTCAAAATAGATTTTTCAACGTATGAGAAAGGGGCTTACATGATGAGTATTCTATATGAAAGTGATCGTAAGGAAAACATTAAAATCATGGTCAAATAATTAAATAACTGAAGAAAGAGAACCCAATCTGAGTTCTCTTTCTTTTTACCATATAAATAGTATATTTTTAGATGTCAACACATTGAAGTGTTTTCAAATCTTATCCTGCAACAACTTCCTCTGCATATACAGCACCTTCATAACAGGCATTGTAAATTGCTTTCAGTTCCTCTAAAACAGGCACTCTTGGGTTGAAACCTGTACAAGGATCTGCCAAAGCGTTGGCTGCAATATAGTCAAGGTTTTTATCCCAATCTTCTTTTGAAATTCCGAAATCTTTGATCGCTGAAGGATTGTTAACTTCAGAACGTAGTGTCTCAATAGCCTGAGCCAGTTCTTCCGTAGTTTCTTTCCCGATAACCTTTGCAAGTTCAGGATAACGTTCTGTAGCCAGCGCATTATAACGGATCACATTCGGAAGGAAAATAGCATTGGAAGCTCCGTGAGGAATTCCGTACAGCGCTCCTACCTGATGAGAAAGAGAGTGAACAATACCCAGCCATGCATTGTTGAAGGCTAAACCAGCCATAAATGATGCGTCATGCATATTCTGACGAGCCTGGATGTTATTCGGATTGTCTACGGCTTCTTTAAGATTATCAAAAACAATTTCTAACCCGCCTTTAGATAAAGCATCTGCAATATTATTATCAATATTTGAAACATAAGCCTCCACACAATGCGTCAATGCATCAAGACCTGTATTGGATGTTACATGTGCCGGCATTGAAGCGCAGATTTCCCCATCAATAATAGCAATATCCGGTGTCAATTCGTAAGAAACAACAGGATATTTTACGCCTTTCTCTCTATCTGTAATCACCGCAAGCCCCGTAGTTTCCGTTCCTGTACCACTGGTAGAAGGAATGGCAATAAACTTAGCTTTATTTCTCAAAACAGGAACTGTAAAAGGTTTGATTAAAGCATCAAATTCTACCTCAGGATATTCGTAAAATACCCACATAATTTTTGCAGCATCAATGGCAGAGCATCCTCCTAAACCGATAATCCAGTCAGGTTGGAAAGTATTCATAACCTCTGCACCTTTCAGACACGTTGCTGAAGAAGGATCCTCCTCTACTCCTTCAAAAATCTGTGTTTCGATTCCTGCCTCATGAAGGTAAGCCACTGCTTTATCAAGGGTTCCGCTTTTTCTCATGGAACTTCCTCCTGTTACAATAACTGCTTTTTTTCCTTTGATATTTTTTAATTCATCAAGACTTCCCGCACCATGGAAGACTTCACCTGCAATAAATAGTTTGCTCATTTTCTTATCTGATTTTAATGATACAAAATTAGACAAGCCTTCATAAGCCCTGTTATACAAACGGGACTACGCGTTATACATTTGCGCCAGTTCCTGCTGAAGTTCGGTGGGAGTTTCTTTGAGCTTTGCTTTTACAAATTTATTGAGAGCTGAAGGGGAATTAAAACCCAGATCAAAAGCAATTTCTTTATGGGAAAGGTCTGAAAACATCAGCTGCCGTTTAATTTCCGTTAAAATACGGTTATGTATAGCCTGAATAGCAGTCTCTCCACAATGTTTTTTGGTAATAGAGTTTAGCTTTTTGGAAGTAATGGCCAGTTCTTCTGCATAATACTGAACCGTTCTGTGTTGTTTATAATGTTCATTCAACAGCTTTTTAAACCTTACGTACATAGGCTGGTCTGCTGTTTTTTCATGTAGAACCGGATGCAGTCCGTGAATCGATTCAATGAGTCCAAGAAGGACAATTTTAATGTAAAATCTGGCCTGTTCTTTCTTTATAAGGGTTGGCTGTTCGTAAATTTCTTTGATGATTGAAGTGTTGCGTAAGCTTTGTTCAAAGTCTTCCCCTGAAAGTATCGTACAGTTAAGCTGTGTAGAAAGATTAACATTATAGGTACTCAATTCATTTTTCAGAATATCAGAACAAAAGAGTATTTCCTCAAACAGGATAATCTTCCCCATCAGATCTTCATTTGAATCTCCTACAAAATGCACCTGTTCCGGAAATATCACAGAGATTTTTCCCGCTTTTATCCAATGAATTTTATCTTCAATATACACCTGAAGTTTACCCTGTTCTACAATAAAAATACAGAAATGATCTTTTTTGTGAGGCTTTGCATATTGATCCAAGTGATCTTTAGTCAAATCAAAAACCCTGAAAGACAAATTTTTATCTTCCTGCTTCTGAATATTTTTTTTAATCTCCAGTTTCTTCATAGTTCCTTTTACCGCAGCAAAGTTAGGATTAAAAAAAGTTATACGTCTATCTGTCTTAAATAAAAAGCCCCTAAATAGGAGCTTTTTGTAAATTTAGAGTTAAACTGTTTTCTTATATTAATCCAGCTTATCAGCTAATAATTTGCATGGACAAATTAATCATTCTGCTTTCTTCCTGAATTCATCCAGGCTGTATATCCCAGGACCGGTAAAAAACAGGAGTAAAGAGCTGCTAAAAAATAAGAGGGCAATTTCTCCTCTGAAGGTGGTTATATCTCCATGCTGAACCAAGATAAACGCAACCAAAGTATTGAATGCAATTACAAAAGAAGCTATTTTCGTTTTGAAACCTAATAATAAAAGTAACGCACAAAAAACATCGGAAAAAGCAGCAAACAAAAGCCCAGGCAATTTTCCTATATGCAAAGGGTCAGCAATTTTCGAGAGCATTTCAGAGAAGTGAAACAGTTTTTCATGCCCATGATTTATATAAAGAATCATACTGATCATCATCCTGAAGAAGAATAAGCCCTTGTCTCTGTTAAAAAAAATCGTGATTTTTTTCATAGTTCATTCCATACAAACAGAAACTCCCAAACAAAGTATTGAGAGAGAGTTTCTCATGAGTTTTTAATTATCTGCCTGCCCTATTTCAAGCTTGTTTATTTTCCCTTCTTTATTAAAATGGAATTTAAAATAGGCTTTAAAATCTCCGTATTTATCACTGTGGAATGCTCCATACACTGAATTTCCGTTATCCTCCACTTTGTCAATGCTTACGAAATTTTCAATAAGAATGGCATGGGTTGAAAATTCTTTCAGATCTCTTGGATTACCATCATCAAGCAACACTGCATCTTTAGCAAAAAGAGACATCCATTTTTCTATATCACTTGCCTGGAAGGCTTCAATAGCCTGTTTTACTTTTATATTTTTAATTTTCGAAGTATCCATACTCTTTATTTTTTTGTGTTGATGGTTTTGATACCGCTGTCCACAAGCATTCAGACTGCAAGCCATCATCAATACCATACTTAATAATTTAAAAATATTCATAGTAGTATTTTACTGATTAGCTCCGCCATTGACTAATAAATGCTGCCCGTTCACAAATGAAGAAAGATCACTGGCAAAGAATTCTGCAATATTGGCTACATCTTCTACTTCCGCCAGTCTTCCCATCGGACAGCTGTCAATCAGGGATTTTCTCAATTCAGGATAGCTTCCTTCTTCCGCAAAAATTCCCGAATGATCTACCGCAAAAGGAATAATTGTATTCACCGTTACTCCACGATGGCCAATTTCTTTGGACAATACATCTACCAAATATCTTGGTGTTGTTTTACTTCCGCCATACACAGCCATCCCGGGAACAGGAAAAGCTGTGGTACTTGAGGCAACATAAATGATACGTCCATGGTCTTCCACGTTCAAAGCTGCCTGCTGCATGGTAAAATAAGCCCCTTTGGTATTGATGGAAAAAAGTCTGTCAAACTGTTCTTCCGTGAACTGCGTTACAGGAGTTTCCACCATTTCAATTCCGGCATTGGCAACAACAATATCTATTTTCCCGAATGCTTTTTTAGCTTCCTCAAAAAGGTATTTTATTTCAGACACTTTGCTCACATCTGCCTGAACGGAAATAACCTTTCTTCCCATAGCCTTGATATTGCTTTCTACCTCATCTGTGGAAGCTTTGTCACGGGAATAATTTAATATGATATCTGCACCCAGCGCAGCATAACGTTCTGCAATAGCTTTTCCCAAACCTCTTCCTGAGCCGGTAATAACAGCTACTTTATTTTGTAATGAATTCATTTTTTTAAATTTTAATAATGATTGTGTGTAATAGTTGTTATTGAACAGTTGATTTTGATGTCTGTCTTTCATGAATCATATCAACTACCTTATTGTTCAGCCAGGCAAATAGAAATCCTGCTAAAATGGGTATTAATAAGTTGAGTACAGGCAATGGTTCCAGTGGAGGATGAGCTCCAAACAGGATGATTAAACCCAGAAACCAGGCAGGAATATTGTTCAGCTTTTTTGTTCCTGCAAAGTAGGCTAATGATCCTATGTACAGGAAAACTGCCACGGGAAAACCTAACCCTCCGATCAACTGCTGCAATCCGCCAGCAGAAACCTGTATCAGAATCGCCATCATCATTCCCAGTACAATCTGTAAAAGTGCCCAAAGTGAGGTTTCGATCTTTTTACCGAAAATATAGAAACTGACCCAGGCTACAAACATCACCCATGTAGGCCACTGCAAAGAAAAAGAAACAGTGACAGCAACCGCTCCGAAAAATCCGAAAGCAATAGCAATTGGTAAAGTCTTCATAATGTAATAGTATTGGTGTATGATATTAAGCCATAGCCCCATTGGCTCCAATCGTTTGTCCGCTGATCCATTTGGCATCATCACCAGCCAGAAAGACAACAATTTTGGCGATATCAGCAGGTTCTCCCAAACGGTTAAAGGCATTTAAAGAAGCCAGTCTGTCTATTACTTCCTGAGGTTTTCCTTCTGTAAACAATGCGGTGTTAGTAGGTCCCGGAAGTATTGCATTCACATTGATTCCTCTGCTTCCCAATTCTTTAGCGAAAACACGGGTTAATTGTTCCACAGCTCCTTTAGTCGCTACATAGGTTCCATACGTTGGCATCATCACTCTGGTAGTTGTTGAAGAGAAATTGATAATACTTCCGTTATCAGCAAGTTTAGTGGCAGCTTCTCTCAGAGTATTGAACGTTCCTCTTACATTGATGTCAAACTGACGGGAAAAGTCTTCATCAGTAGTGTCTTTGATCAGTTTGGTAATCATAATTCCGGCATTATTTACCAATACATCAATCTTACCATAATGACTGATTGCCTGATCGAATAACTGTTTTACAGCCTCAGCATTGCTCACATCTGCCTGTATGGCAATCGCATTCCCTCCATTATCCTGTATGGATGCAACTACTTTTTCAGCAGCATCTTTTCCGCCAGCGTAGTTAACAATAATTTTTGCTCCGGCTGAAGCTAATTGTTGTGCTATTTCAGCCCCGATACCTCTTGACGCTCCGGTCACAAGGATTACTTTGTTGTTTAATGTACTCATATTACTTTGTTTTTATCAATGTTAATTTGATAGGACAAAGTTGGCACTTTACACCTCCGGAGAACGTACAAGAATTATAGCAGATGTTGCAAATTTCTAAGATTCTTTTCTGAAGTATTGTTTTCTGTACTCCACAGGGCTGATAGAAGTATGTTTTTTGAAATAATTGCTGAAATGAGAGGTTTCCAGAAAGCCCAGACGGGCAGCGATTTCTTTGATACTGAGTCCTTCATCCTGCAGCATTACTTTTGCTTCGGTAGTCGCTTTATCCGCAATCCATGAACTGATTGTTTTTCCGGTTTTACTACTGATCACACTTGACAGATAGTTAACATGGAGTGACTGCAGATCTGCGTAATCCTGAACTCTGAACTGGGTATTGGTTTTTCCGTTAATCAGATCTCTGAAATGCCGTTCAATATTCTGTTTAAAGTTTTTTACAATCTGAGAGCCTCGGTTTCCTTCATAAATAGGATTATATTCCTGGAAGAAATATTCTTTAATTTTCAACAGTAACGCAATCACAAGAGCTCCGATAATTTTATTCTTATACAGGGAACTTCCTCTATATTCCTTATGAATCAACGTGTATAGTTCTTCTATCTGACTAAACTGACCGGAAGTTAAAACACGCGGTGAAACCACTTCGGACAAAAGAAACGAGAAGTCATTATAGACATCATCATGTACATATTCTTTCAAAAATCCTTCTCCAAAGGTTATCAGGCAGGTATGTTCCAGTTTTTCCCATTCGAAAATGCGGTAATTGCCGGGATTGGTGAAATAAACGGTGTCTGAAGTCACTTCAAATCTCTGATCATCAATGGTATAATATCCGAATGCACTTTTAATAAACAAGAAGCTGAAATAATTAGGACGAAAAGGTTCTGAACGAAAAGGTAAATCATGGAAAGTTTCTTCCAGGTAATGAATGGTAAAGCCGGATTCTTCTTCCAGATAATCTACAGGAAGTCCCAGCTGCTGATAGAGCTCGCGCAAAGTGCGTACATTCAGATTACCGTTTGCCATTGCTTTAATTTTCGGGTAAATTTAGAAATTTAATTAAAGTATAGCCATTGTAAACCCTAAAAATTATTTTCCAACATTTTCCTTCTATCAGGGGATTGAAACAGATATTTCATCATTTTTCAAAAAAACATCAAAAAAAGTTTGTTTTTATGACCAATCGGTCATATATTTGCATCATTATTTAGTCTTATCATGGCAAAAGGGGAAGAAACCAGACAGTTCATTATAGAAAAAGCAGCACCTATTTTTAATACAAAAGGAATTGCAGCTACTTCTATGAGTGATATTATGGAGGCAACCAAATTGTCTAAAGGCAGTATGTACGTCCATTTTGAGAATAAAGAGGTTCTGGCCTGTGCCGCTGTGGAACATAATATGAAAATGCTAAGCGACAGACTTCAAAGAGCTTTAACCCAACATAAAACTTCTAAAGAACAGTTATTCGCTTATATTGATTTTTTTAGTGATCCTAATCATCCTCCGGTGGTAGGAGGCTGTCCTTTATTAAATTTCGGAACGGAAGCTGATGATACCAATCCCATTGTAAAAGAAAAGGTAAACCGTTCTATTAAGCAGGGTCAGGATTTACTTTCCGGTATTATTGAGAGAGGAATTGCCCATAAAGAATTCAGAGCAGACTGGAATCCGGCAGAATTTGCAACGGTTTTATTTGCCATGCTGGAAGGTGGGCACCTGATGTCACGAATGTCCGGTAATAATGATAAAATGGAAGTTATTGGCAACAGTCTTAAAAAAATGATAGAGGAAAATGGACTATAATTTTTTTTGTCACAAATATGACCGATCGGTCATTTAATATAAAACAACTTTTATAAAAAGTATAATCATAACAATCAATTAAAAAACAGAACAATGTCAAAAACAGTTTTAATTACAGGTGCATCAAAAGGTTTCGGAAAAGCATGGGCAGAAGCTTTTTTAGCAAAAGGATACAAAGTAGCGGCAACAGCCAGAAATGTTGAAACCCTCCATGATTTAAAAGAAAAATATGGAGATTCTGTATTGCCTTTAACGTTAGATGTAGATAAAAGGGAAGAATCTTTAGCAGTGGTTCAGAAAGTTCATCAGCATTTTGGCAGCATCGATATTCTGATCAATAATGCAGGATATGCATTAACGGGAGCAGTTGAAGAAACAAACGAACAGGAAGCCAGAGCACAGTTCGAAACGAATTTCTTTGGAACATTATGGCTTACACAGGCAGTACTTCCTATTATGAGAGATCAGAAAAGCGGTCATATCATTCAGGTTTCTTCTATTTTAGGATTGGCAACTTTACCTACTATGGGACTTTATAATGCTTCTAAGTTTGCCCTGGAAGGATTAAGCGAAACTTTAGCTACAGAAGTGAAAAGCTTCGGTATTCATGTAACTTTAGTAGAACCTAACGGCTATGCATCCAATATCTGGCATACAGGAATCAATACCCAAAGTAATCCGGCTTACGATGATGTGAAAAAGGCTTTCTCTGAATCTGAAACCTCATTTGGAAATGTAGAAGCAACAGCTCCTGCCCTGATAAAGTTAGCAGAAACTGAAAATCCTCCATTGCGTTTATTGCTTGGGAAAGTAGCACTGCCATTTGTAAAACACAATTATGAGCAAAGATTAAAAGTATGGGAAGAATGGAATGATTTATCTGTAGAAGCCCACGGGTAATTTCCCAAAAATGTACTCACAAAATAAGCTCCGTTTTTATCAAGAACGGAGCTTATTTTTTTATTCTTTTCCGAGATGAGCAACTGCACCCTTTTCCAGCCTTTCTTTTCATCTGTTTCATACTTATATCGTTTTCCTGTTCACCTCAGGGAATGTCTATTTCATTAATGAATATGACTACTTGAACAAATTACCCGTTTAACAGCTGTTTTTCAGCGCATAATTTTGTCCCATCAAAAAGAAAAACAGATCTAAAATCTAATACAACAAAGCAATGAAAACAACAATTTCAACCATTATGTTAGCAGCAACTTTTATTCTAAGTACACCTGCTATTTCAAAAGCACAGATTAACAAGGCTACTACATCTTCATCAAAATCGGATACCAGTATACGCCCTTTTCACATCAGTATCCCGCAATCTCAATTAGATGATCTAAAAAAAAGAATCTCCGAAACCCGTTTTCCGGATAAAGAGACTGTGAAAGATGCATCTCAGGGAATTCAGCTTGAGCAGTTAAAAGAACTGATTACCTATTGGGGCAATGGATACGACTGGAGAAAGGTGGAAAATAAACTGAACGCTCTTCCGCAGTTTGTAACCAATATTGACGGACTTGATATTCAGTTTATCCATGTACGTTCAAAGGAAGCTAATGCAATGCCTCTGATACTCACTCATGGCTGGCCAGGCTCTCCGCTGGAGTTTATCAATACAATAGGTCCTTTGACTGATCCTGTAAAGTATGGAGGAAAAGCGAGTGATGCATTTGATGTGATTATACCAGCAATTCCGGGTTATGGCTTTTCAGAAATCCCTGCCGAACTGGGATGGAATCCTGACCGTGTTGCCCTTGCCTGGGATGTACTGATGAAAAGACTTGGCTATAAAAAGTATGTTTCTGAGGGTGGTGACCACGGATCTGTAATCTCTGATGCGCTGGCAAAACAGGCTCCTTCAGGTCTTTTAGGAATTCACCTTACAATGCCTGCAACTATTCCTGCTGAGCTTGTAAAACCGATCAATGTAGGTGATCCTGCTCCTGCCGGACTTTCTGCTTCAGAAGCACAGGCTTATAATGCCATGAGTACTTTCTTTGGAAGAAATGCAGCTTACGGAGGAATGATGGTTACACGTCCACAAACTACAGGCTATTTACTTTCCGATTCTCCAAGCGCTTTAGCCGCTTTTCTCTATGAAAAAATTGCAGAATGGAGTGAAAGTGATCTTCATCCTGAAAATGTAATTGGCCGTGATGCCATTCTCGACGATATTACATTGTACTGGCTGACCAATACAGGAGCATCTTCTTCTCGTTTCTACTGGGAAAACAATAAAAATAATTTCAGTGCAGAAGCACAGAAGACAAAAGACATAAAAGTTCCTGTAGCGATTTCGGTATTTCCTCACGAGATTTATCAGGCTCCGGAAAGCTGGTCAAAACGTGCTTACCCTACTTTGTATTACTATCATAAAGCTTCAAAGGGTGGACATTTTGCAGCCTGGGAACAGCCACAAGTCTTTACAGAAGAGCTTCGAGCAGCTTTCAAAGATCTAAGAAAAAAACTTTAAAACAATATTGTTCAATCTAAATAATAAAAATATGGAATTAAATACCATTCAGGAAGTAGAAAATACAACCGTAGTCAATATCAGTAAAGTGTTGTATTCCGGTAATGTCATCGTAACCGGAGGTCGTAACGGAGCAGCGAAAAGCAGTGATGGAAAACTGGATATTGAGCTGACATCCCCCGGTACAAAAGGAAACGGAACAAATCCGGAACAGCTATTAGCAGCAGGATGGTCGGCCTGTTTTATCGGAGCTATGCATTTGAGTGCTGCTACAATGAGAATTACCCTTCCTTCAGACCTGTCTGTCAATACCTCAGTAGATCTGGCAACCCATGATGAAGGATTTTTTCTGCAGGCCCATTTACAGGTCATTTTACCGGGAATGCCGGTAGAAGAAGCAAAAAAAGTTGTGGAAACAGCCCATGCAACATGTCCTTATTCCAAAGCTACCCGTGGGAATATTAATGTAAAGATAGATGTAGTAGTCTAATTTGAGAATGTTTTTACCATGCTGATTAAAGCCTTCCTTGCCACAAACAAGGAAGGCTTTTGTTTAATTATGATTGAAGTAAGTAATTTTAATTTAAAATATAACTATTTAGCGGCAGTAGTGACTTTATTGAATGCATAAGGTACTACTCCAATTCCCAATGTAAGTAAAACGCCAACGAGATTATTAAGATCGGGAAAGACATTGACATCAAAATAATTCCAGATGGCAAAAGTGGTAAGAACACATGCCAGACCTACAGATACCAGCCCGCTTATAAAGGCAAGAAAACGGCTTACACTTGTATTAGGTTTTTCGGTATTAGAATCTGAAGTGTTATTAAGTGTTGCAGAGGCTTCCTTCATGGCCTGCTGACTTTCAGGAGAAGCGGCTAAAAAAGCTTCTGTTTGTTTTGTTTTTTCTATCTCTATCTGAACATTAGCATCCTTATCCAGAAGAAGATCTTTTAAAGAGACTTTATCTTTTTTTAGTTTAAAAAAGACAAGACAGGTGATCAACAGGAAGAGCAAAATAGGAGAAAATGCAATCCACTTTTCAGCATCAGTTATAGGAATTACCTGTGGTACAGGTGGTTTTGGAGCAGGTGTTTGTGCCAAAAGACCAGCATACGTAAAAAATGCGGTCAACGATAGGAAAAGAGTCAATGGTTTCATAGGTATTAGTTTTCAGGTTATTATTATTTACTTTGAATGGCATGGAATGCACTTTACAGCACACCACTTATTTCATCACAAATTTTGGCATTATATAATAACCTGTCAATTACCCATTTGGGTAATATCATTTCCTAAAATAAGAAAATATATAAACTGAAAATCGATCTTTTTCAGTTATTCAAATACCGAATTGACTTTCCATTATCAGTTCCCAAAATTGACAAAATGAGGAATATCCGTAGCAAAACTGTTCATCGGTAAAAGATTATTCCTGTTGCTGTTAAAATCAAAAACTGAATTATTATCAAAAGGAACACGAGGGTAATACATGAACGAAATCTGAATCCTGTTGAAAACCAGATAGGGATTATTAATTAAAACACCTATTCCGATTTTTGTATTTACTTTTGTTTTAAACAGTTTATCATCAGGCATTCCCAGCCAGCCAACTGCTGTTGTCAAATAAGGACTGAAATGGAAATTCTTCCAGGTCTTATTAATAAACAATTGAAGCTGGTATCGTAAAACCAGTTTTTTAGTTCCGATATAATCCGTATTGTAAACAGGAAATTCATCTGCGGAAGAAAGATTTATTCTATCTTTATAAGAGTAGTTATGCTGTGGATTTCCCAAGGCTAATGTAGGAGAAAAGAAATGCCTTGCTTTGGCAAATTTCCAGTCCATAAGATGGGTAAAATAGGTTGCATCAAAACGGAAAGATTCCCTGTTCTGGCTGTCTTCATTAAAAAACCTTCCAAACTGGCCTTTCACCGTAAAGTATCCCAACTTTGTAAAACGGCCGTAAGATGCAGAAATTCCTACATACGGATTCACTTCTTTATTTCTGGATAAGCCTCCTGCAATAAGGTTCACAGAATTACCGTAGGCAACATCCTCAGGCAAATCATATTGGAAAATATTTTTCTGAACCGAAAAGTTTCTGCGGATAAACCCTACAGACATCAGGAAGCTGTTATAAGAGCTGAAATACTGGTACTGGTCGATTCCAGGACTATCTTTGTACCTGTAATTCTGGAACCTTCCTATAATGGCAATATTACTGGATATTTTTTCATTGGGATCCGCTGAAACCGGAATCTGATAACCTCCCCATAAATCCTGACTGTATACTTTGATCTGAACTTCGGGAAAAGTGGTATCTGTTTGTATCGGAAGTAACACTTTCCGCATAAAATATTCAAAGGTAAAACCTCCCGCCCATTTCGTTAAAGGAGAGAAAAAGTCTCTTCTAAGACTGAAATTGATTCTTTCATTTCTCGAAAAATCCCTTTCCCCAAGAAGCTGAGCGTTAATATAAGTACCAAAAAGATTATAGGTGGTGTAGCTTCCTAAAAGATAATCCTGCTTCTCTTTGGAATCATTTCTGTAAAGGAAATCCAATGTGTGTCCCAGCCCCAGTACATTTTCTTCAGTAACCCCCAGACCAATCTTGCTTCCGGAATAACTGATTCTCGGTTTCAGACTCCAGGAATCAAGAACCCTTACAACAACATCTATAGAATCTTTACTGGAAGTACTGTCAGAAACACTGATATTCACCCTGTTTATAAAAGGCATTGTTCTCAGCAAACGTTCAGATTCGTAGAGCTTCTGGGCATTGTATTCTTCTCCTTCTTCAAAAAGCAAAAAATTATTGACGGTTGATTTTTTAGTACTGGCATGAAGATGATCTGCCACCCAGTCATACCATTTCGTTCGTTCTTTACTGTCCTGCGAGCCGTATCCGAAGGGGTCAATGGTTTCAATCCTGACCTTTCTGATAATTTTTTTATTATACGTCTCCTGAGAAAGCTTTTCAGTATTGGACTTAACAGAAGTGGAATCCGGTTCTCTACGAAATATAAAGCGGTGAATGAATTTGGTAACTTTTCTTTGATCCGAAAATTTTTCTATTTTGTAATAAAGCGAATCTTTCTTCTCTTGTGCATTTAAAAAGAAAAAACCACTTAAAAAGAAAATCAGAGTTACAGTCGTTCTAGTCATTAGTCATCATAATTCAATACAGTTTGTTGCATCAATTTGCAAGCCAATAAGGCTTAAAACATATAAAAGAAGCAACTTTTATGGGAAATAAGAGTGAAAGCTGCTTTCTAAGACCAATTTCTTTCTACAATTTAAGATTCTCTTTTCAATTTTCTCGATTAAAGTTTCAACGGAACATCTAAATTCCCCTGCTTTAATATTAATGTAAATGAATTTCATAGAAGATTTAAAAAAAAATTTTGAAGTACCTTTAAAAAGCTTCCGAAAGCTTGAAAGATACTTATTCCTACCTTTTGAGAACATCCTTAGTTTTTTATTTTACGGAAAACCATAATGAGATAACGGCATTACAAATTAATTTTACAAATACTATTTCATGAATAGTAGAACAATATTTATAAATGTCAAATAATGACAGCAGAAGAAATAAGAGAAATAGCAATTGACAGTTGCAAAACCTATTACGAATATCTACACCATAACAATAAAGGTATTCAGGAAGTTGATGTTTTTGATTTAGAATATTTGCCAGGCAAGAATACAGTGATTAAGCTTCGTTTGTCTGCAAAACTTTTTGATACAGAGGCTGTTTTTTTCAGAAATTTCCGTAATAATAAAGATTATGACCCCACAGATATTAAAATTATTGAATATGACAATGACAAAAATATACTTTTAATTAAACCCTCTGAAAATATATTATCCGATTTTATAGGGTTACATAAAAATGACCTTAAGGTAGTCTCGGATCTAAAGTTTCTTGTTGAAAGAGTAAAAGATTGGTATGTACATAATGGAAGTAAACTCTCCTTACCTACTCGAGTTTCAAAATACTCAGAGGATTTTCAGAATATAGATTTTTTCCAGGAGAAAAATCTTCAACCTTCAGAAAACCAAAAACAGTCCTTAAAAAATATTTTCACAACCCCATTCTCTTATGTTTGGGGAGCTCCTGGTACAGGCAAAACACAATTTGTCCTTGCCTACGCTGTACTTCATTATATAAGAAAAGGAGATACTATCGCCATTTTAGCCCCTACCAATAATGCGATTGAGCAAGTTTTAAAAGGTATACTTAAAATGACTGATAAGGCTGGAATTGACAGAAAGCAAATTATACGTCTGGGAACACCCTCCAAAAAATTTGCTGAAGAATTTCCAGAAGTTTGTGAAGAAAAAGGGGTTCAAAAAAAACTGGCAGAAATAGATAAACAAATTGATATTCTGGAACGAATGTTAAACTTTCAAAATGAGCAACAAGCCATTGACAGATTCATGAACTTAACCCCTGAATTTGATTATTTAAGTGAACTTTCTGAGCACATAAAACAAGAAACAGCCTCACTAGCTGAAGTTAATACCGAATTCAAAAAAAAGCAGATAGAAATTAAATTTTTCACTGAAAATAGTATTAAACAAACTCAACAATTAGAAATAAATATTGCTAAAATAAATTCTATTTCTCATAAAATTATCAAAGCATTTACCCGTAAACCAACGCATGCAGAAAAGGAAGTTTATGAAATTAAAAAGAGAATATTTAATTTAAATAAAGTTCTGGAATACTCAAAATATGAACTCTCTGAAATCAGCAAGAAAAAGACAGCTCAAGAAAGCAATTTAGTCAAGTTAAAAAAAAACGTAGCTGTAAGAATCAATGATCTGATTAACCAAACAAAATATTTTCCAGAAGTTCAGTCAATTCTTTCGAATTTGTCAATTGTAAATATAAAAGAAATTAAAAAAAAGGCATACACTGTAATCCTTCACAAAAGAGATAGGTTAAATGTTGACAAGCATTTATTTTCTGAATATAAAAATCACGATTCAGATATCATAAAATCTGAATTGGAAAGATATGTATATTTACGAGCTAAACTAGCTATTTCATCCACTGAAGAACGCTTAAAATCTGTAAATATAATTGCCTGTACTTTAGATGGCTATATTGGACGTTATGCAGAATCAAAGTTGAATGTTGAGCATATTTTTCTTGATGAAGCAGGGTATGCCAATATAATTAAAGCTTTGACATTATTTAATCATTCAACCCCCATTTCATTTCTGGGTGATCATAAACAATTGCCTCCGGTTTGTGAAATTAATGACAGCAGTATTGAAAGAGATAATAAGTTTTATAATATGTTTTTATGGGCTCAATCTGCCATTTTCTTAGACACTCTCTTTTCAAAACCAAAAGACTTCTCCAGAAATCAATATCTGATCAATTCAGAATTCAAATCTGAAAATATTTCCAAGACTTCTTTAAACTCTACCTATAGATTCGGAAATAATCTAGCTCAAATTCTGGCTAAGCATGTTTATGAAAATGATTTTACCTCAAATAACCCGGAAGGTGAAACACAAATACAATATATTAATGCTAAAAAAATTGAAGGTCCAAAATCAAGAGTCTCAATGAATGAAGTTTCAGAAATAATGAAACTTGTTTATAATCTTAAAAAAGATGGAACTGAGGACTTTGTAATTTTAACACCCTATAAAAAACAAATAAAATTACTCAACAACTCTTTGCCACAAGAAAGAAATGATCTAAAAATCCTCACTGTTCATGGTTCTCAGGGTAGAGAGTGGGATACTGTAATTTTAAGTATTGTAGACACTTATGATAAATGGTTTGTTGACACCACTATTCCTATTTCTAAAGGTCTTAATTTAGTTAATACTGCAGTTAGTAGAGCTAAACGAAATTTAATTGTAGTTTGTGACAAAAATTATTGGGTAGAACAAAATGGACAGCTTGTAAGTGAACTTATTAATTGTGGAAAAGAGATAAAAAATTAAGATGAGCTTATTCATAGTAGTATAATTATATTTTCGAGTCTTGTTTATGATTACATTTTTACTCGAAACTAAATAAGCTTTCCTGTAATAGGAAGGCTTATTTTAATTATCTCTTAAGCTAAAATCAGTTTTCCTTCATTCTTCAAAATTATCTAATACTTTACAATCACATTGTTTTACAACATTTTGTAATTTAACTTTTATTTCCTGGATAATATTCATACCATTAAAAGCTAACTTAAATCATAAAGTAATACCATCGGGGCAATCTTTTTTTGATTATTTTTACTCATTATAAATAAAAATAATACATGAAAAAATTCGTACTTACGGGAATAGCAGTTATAGGAGGATTTCTGACAGCCAATGCACAGTGTAAACCTGTATCCACTCTTTCGGAAAACTTTGATACCTGGAAAGATATCAATAAATGCTGGACTGCTCAAGCCGGGAAAGCCATGCTGTATGCAAGTGACAAAAGAATTGTATTTTATTCAATGACCAATCCTGGAGAAAATATGTATCTGGTAACACCGGAAATCAAAGCCGGAACTTATACGCTTTCTCTTGATCTTTCAGATAATGGAGGAGAAACAACATTAGAACTGTTCTCAGTAGACAATCCTTCCGAGGTAAAAACATATGTTTCAATTACTAAACCTTCCAAGATAACAGGAGAGAAAAAAGTATTTACAGTTTCTTTGAAAAAAGATTCACATTTAGGGTTGAAAGTCTTACTGAATGGAGTACATCAGGCGGTTTATATGGATAATCTGTCTCTACAGGCGAAGAAGTAGATCCTTAGGATAAAAAGGTCCCAAAGAACTATATTTGATCATAAATTCAGGCAAATAGTTATAGTGGTTACCAATAAAAAAGCATCTGTAAAAACAGATGCTTTTTATATAGATTACCTACAACAATTGTTCAAAAAACTAAGTTCATACGCTATGTTCTTTAAAATTAAAACTAAAAGTTTGATTAAAACAGTTTTAAAGGTATATCCTCCAGTAAAACTTAGAGAGAAAATTCTTCTCTGAATATTTCATTTTTAGTTTTTAAAACTTCATTAATTACTATATAATATCTAATCATTAATCATATTCGAATTTCCCATAATTATTCTTCGGAAGCAAAAATAGCATGTAGAGATAAAAGGTCTGAGATGTACAATAAAAACTAGCGTTTGTAGATAAAATATGACATATCGTGATAATTCATCATAAAAAAGAGTATATCCAACAGATATACTCTTTAAAAACTTAGAAAAAAAACGAAGTAATATATACCCTTATTACTTTAAAGATGAAAAGATGCAGATTATACCAAAAACATACGTTTCCATTTTGTAACGGTATTTCTGCTTAATTTAAAATGTTTGGCTAACTGACTGTTATTTAATTGATGTTCTTTTTGATAATCAAGCATTTCGAAAATAGCCTGTTTATCATAAGATTTGAATTTTTGACTTTCAGATAATCCGTCCAAAAATATAATATTGTTAATCTTTAAAACATCGGACAAAGACATTGTATCTTTTGACAGATATTTTTTTACATATTCCCGTTTATCCGGGCATTTAGACTCTATGAAATCATGATAAATCCGTTTGTAATTGGGACCGGTATTTATTGTCTGTACTTGCTTATCCATTTATTCAATGTCGATTTAGGAATTCCGTATTGATTAATGATTTCAACCGGAGTCTTCTGTTTATTTTCTAAGAGCTCCAACATATAGTCTATAATTTCTTTTGTATATAAACTTTTCCGGAATTGAGGCAGTTTTGATTTTACTCCATTCTTATTCTGGCTGGCAACGGGAGCATATAGTATTAAATGATTGGAGTAGAGACGAAAAAAGTCATATTCCAATAATTTTGACCATTTTAGAAGCACATCTACCTCTAATGATTTCATAGAATACATTTCCAGGATCTCTTTTTCTGTTGAATGTAAAAACCTACAGATTCTGTTCATATCAATATCCTGTTCATTTACACGCTCATGCACTAAAGCACCAATATGAATATCTTTCAAATTTTCCATCTTAACTCATCTATCTCTATTCAAAAAAATAACATCATTTATCAGAAGTAAGTTTTTGATTTTTATTTACTCAATTGTTGGTTATATTTCCTAAAAGCTTTTGGGTTTCATTTTTACTACAAAAAGTAATATCAATGCTTCTTTTTAATAGCTTACCTGAAGAATTTGAAAAAAGAATTATTAAAAATTTTCTAAAGATTCGCTCCTTTATTTCTATCCTTTCAATTTTTTTTTGAGGCATTTCAAAGACCGGCGTTTTATTTCTACCGGAAAGCCATTGATAGTTTTTAATGGAAACTACCTGTCCGGAATTCTCATATTCGAATATAAACCGGTTCTTTAAGATCCCGTATCCTAATACAAGTAAAGCCATTCAGAAAAATATCCCTGAAAATAACTGATACCCAAAGTACCCAAGAATAATAATGATCAAAAAAAGCAAGGTAAGTACAACTAACTGAAAAGTCATATAATTGCTTACTTTTCTTTTATTATTTATTTTCATTACCCTCCAATTTATAGAAATTGTTTATTCTTATTGATTTTCTATACACTCTTGAATTCAAATGGCGGAATATTACTATTCCGCTCATTCAAAAATGTAATTAAAAATCTTAATTCTTATAAAAACTATATCCTGTAGACTGTACTCCCCAGTTCTGTAAAAAAGCAGTATCTGTAATAGTAGCACGGGAAGATAAATTCTCTATTCCATATAACAGCTCTACTTTATATTCAGCATTCGGATCAATACTAATCCCCGTTCCGTCACCTACGCTATAGTTGGCATAAAAGAAGTATCTGAAATTGGCATTAGTAACAGGGCCATTAGGATAAGGATTACCTGAGCTGTCATTAGCTGCTGCAGCACCAAAATAGGGTGAAATTTGCGAGGTCTGCATGACTACCGTTACTGTATTTTGTTCTGTCCAATCATTAACACCAGGACCCGTTTTTTTATAAAGTCTTGCATAGGCTCTGCTATTGAAAAATACAGGAAGTTGAATTCTACCTGTTCCTCCCTCTATAGAGGTTTGAGAAAATGGGCCTAAATCAGCATAATTCATCTCAAACCATAATCCCCAGGATACGGTACCTCTTCGTATAGAACTTTGTGGAAATTTCAATGTAATCGCAGAATTGGGAACTACCCAGCAATTATCAGCTGCTATCTGATTAAACCCGCCATTTTGTACTGTATTTCTTATGGAGTTTAAATCTACATTCCTTGCATCATTTTGCCTTATATTACTATCCAGATTATATACAATAAAATCATTTGGATCAAGAGGCTTGAACATTCCCACATTTCCATCGGCATCAGCTACCATTGGAGTTCCAGCGGGAATAACCGGTAAAGTTCGGACACGTAACTCTCCATTTACGTCCAATGTTTTTGTAGGTGATGTTGTATTAATTCCAACATTTCCGGTTTGTGCAAATATACTAGTAGATAAACCCAGTAATACTGCAGTTAAAATTGTAGTTTTTTTACTTTTCATCATAATTAAGTTTAAATTTTTGACATTCATCTGTTTATTGTTCATCTTTTTATTTTTAGAAGTATATGTCTTTACATGATGTATCTATACTTTTTCATTTAATACAGAGGAGGGATGTTCTCCTCTGCAAAAATGACCCTGAAAACTTATTTAAAATGCTTGGGAACATATTTAACACTAGTTGTTAAATCAGGTAATAAATTGATGGAACAAAGATCTGATAACCAATACGGATGGTAAAATAATTATTGTAAAAATAGATAGCTATAATTGTAATTTTTAATCTGATTCGGTGTAGTTTATAAATGACATTTAATTCTTTTAACAATCATTAATTTTTACTACATTTATAATAATTGAATGGACTCAACACAAATGCATTAACCACCTTTAACTTGCCCCCATGTCTTTTAAAGCACTCATATTGCTATTATTATTCTGGATACAGCTTTGTTATGGCCAGCAAACAGCTTCTGTATGGTATGACACAGATAATGGACTCCCACAGAACAGTGTAAAAGATATCATTAAAGATAAATATGGATTTATATGGCTTAGTACAGAAAACGGACTGGTGCGTTATGACGGTTTTAATTTTGTAACTTATAATCATCTTAATCTTAAAAACAACAGATTTACCTCTTTTTTTGGAAGTGTTGAAAAAGACTCCATTTATAATTTTACAGCGTATACTGAAAACATCACTCTGCTATCCAAGAGAAAAGTAAGCGTGTTGTATAAGCAGACCAATTGTACGAAAAAAGCATTAAATGAAAGTAAATTATATAACTTATTTGTAAAAAACAGCAGTCCGGAAAAAATAGATAATAAAGATTATTTCCTCTATTTTGATAAAAAAAACTCCTATCATCTGTTTAATAATGGTACCATACAATATAATGGTAAAAAGATGGTACCCATAAAAGATTTGCATGAGAACTACATAGCCAACACTTTTTGTTTGGGACAAAATATCTTTATCATTTCCAGAACATTACAAAAAATTATCAAAATTTCGTCAGGGCAAATCAGCTATTTAGATGCTTCAGACATTTTCTTCCAACATAATGTCAAAATATACTGGAGTCAAATTAACAATCAATGTTTTATCTTTCATGATAATACGTTGTATAAAGTTTCCTATCAAAATAATGAGATCGGTTTAAACAAAATGATACATTATGATCTTAACGAAAACTCATTAGCTTCCATTTATTATGATGAGATCAACAATAAGTTATATCTCGGCACATTATCAGACGGATTGAATGTAGTCAAGTTTAATAATTTTCATGTAGCCAACCGTTCAGATAAATCTTATGAAAATATTTTTTATTCGATACTTCCTTTTGATGATGATAAAGTAATAACGTCTTCAGGTGATGTGTACAATGAAAATGGACTGATAAAACAGTATCATTTTAATGCAACAAGTAGATTTTTTATGCTTTATGACCGTAAAAAAAATATTATGGTTCAAAACGGGACCAGCTTAGTTCGTTTTTTCAAAAATTCCAATTATTCAAAAAGTGAATCTCTATATTTCGGACAAACGCCATCACATGTACTGAATATCAACAATTACTATGTGATAATGTTTCACAAACCTACTTTGAAGTCTATTCTTACATTCTATAAAGACTCTAGTTTTCAAAACTCTTTTTTACAATTTTCCATCCCCAATGTTGTTACATCTGTACAGGAATTGAGTAATAATAAATGGCTGGTCGGAACCAGAGACGCTTTGTACTCCATAGAAGCACCCTCTTTCGTTCCTAAAAAAATTTCTACCATCCCCTTAAATATAAGAGAAATCACCAAGACAAAGGATGGAAATTTGTGGGTTATGACTCAGGGAAACGGCTTTTTTCTTTATAAAAAAGGGCAGCTCATTAAAATGCCGGAAGATAAAAACGGATATCTTTCATTTTCCCATACTATTCTTGAAGATAAAAACGGTTTTCTCTGGATCAGTACCAATAATGGTTTATTCAAGGTATTTAAAGACAACCTGCTGCAATATTCTCAGGACAAAAAAGTATTGCCTAATTATTACCGATACAGCAAGGAAGACGGCTTTAATACGAATGAGTTTAACGGAGGATGTTCTCCCAGTTCTTCAGTTCTTCAGAATGGAAATTTCGTATTCCCTTCTATTAAAGGCCTGGTATTTTTTGATCCTGAAAAAATAAGATGTTATTATCCTAAAAACTTCTTTTTAGAGCGCGTTATTTTCTATGACTCCAAAAGCAAGATAAAAGGGCAGGATATTCATCTGGAAAACAATTTTTATAAAGCAGCAATCTGGGTAGATGTACCTTATTATGCCAACAGAGCTAATTTGGTGATCGAAGCAAAACTGAAAGATTCTAAGAATGAAAAATGGGAAAGGGTAAACAGTGATGGGAAATATTATATCTCAAATCTGGAGCCAGGCCAATATCAGCTTATTGTAAGGGTATTGGTTTCCCCAAAAGGCAAATATCTATACAAAACACTCAACATTAAGGTAAAGTACTTATTTTACCAAACCCTTATTTTTAAATCCTTTATTGTTTTACTCCTCGCCTTCATTGTATTTATCCTCTTCAAAATAAGAATAAAAAGACAGGAAAAGAAAAAAAGAGAGCTTGAAAAAATCATTGCAATAAGAACCCGGAAATTATCAAGAACGGTCTCAAAATTGGAATATACCAAGGAGCAGCTCCGAAAAGAGAGCATACAGCAGAAAAAGCTATTGGAGACGATAAGCCATGATATTATTACGCCCATCAAATTCTTATCTATCACTGCCCAAAAGCTGTATGAGACTGATGAACATGATCGTTATATACAGAAGAAATATTTTGAAAGTTTCTACAAATCTTCTGTTGAGTTTTACAATTTCGTGAAAACCTTAAAAGAATATGCCGAGATTTATAATATTTCAGAAAAAAATGAAATCTATAATGTCTATGAAGTGGTAGAAGCTAAAAAGACTCTTTTTGAAGTAGCCGCGAAAGAACAAAATACTCTTATTGTTAATAATATTCAAGATCCTACTTACTCAAAAATCAACCAAAATGTAGTTGCTGTTATCATCCATAATCTCATAGACAATGCAATAAAAAATACCACCAATGGAGTCATAGAACTTTCTACTATTGAGAATGACAACGTCTTTTCCCTGGAAGTAAGTGACACCGGTAAAGGCATGAGTAAGGAACAAATGACCTATTATGAAAAGCTTCAGGATAATATTGAAAATGAAAAACTCGTTTTACAAAAATACAGTCTAGGATTACATCTTATTCTTCAGTTACTGATGATGATCAATGGTAAAATTGAATTTAAAAATAACACGCCCAATGGAACTATAGTATCAATTAAAATAAAAAACCCAAAACATGACTAGAAAAATTATTATTGCAGATGATCATTTCGTAGTAAGATTAGGCACTACCCTGATTTTGGAATCCCACTACAAAGATGTCAACATTTCCTGTGCAGAATCTTATACAGAACTCACAGAAAAGCTATATGCCGAGTCATTTGACCTCTTAATACTGGATATTAATATGCCGGAAAGCAAATATTTAAGCATGATTGGTGAATTAAAAACAATACAGCCCAATCTTAAAATTCTGGTTTTCTCTGTGTATGACAATGATATCGCAGTACAGTATATCATTGAAGGTGCTGATGGATATATTAATAAACTTTCTGATGAAAACAATATTCTGGAGGCAGTTCAGCAAATTTTTGAAACCGGAACTTATTATTCTCCGGATATTGTGAAAAAACTGGTTTCTTCTGCTAAAAAAAACAATCCTGTAAATCCGCTGGAAATATTATCAGAAAGAGAAAAGGAAATATTTGATTTACTGGCTAAAGGCTATGGTAATATTGAAATATCGAATGAATTAAATCTTCACCTATCCACAGTAAGCACCTACAAAGCAAGAATTTACAAGAAACTGAATATAAAAAACACAGTAGATCTTGTTAGATTAGGAGATAGAAACCAAGCACATAAATATAAATAACCAATATAAAAAAACGGAATAAATATTCCGTTTTTTTACATGGTATTCTATCAGAATCGTAAAATTCTTTATTATGGTCTTATTAATGCTTTTTTTGATTTAATTTTTTGTGATTTTTGGGTTAAACTAAGTAGAGTATTGATTAGTTTTTGCTGTAAATCAATTTGTTTTTGCTGCTGTATAACGTGTAAATACAATTCTTCTACTTTTTCCAGAGTTTGGGTAGACAATTTGGTAATATCAAAAGAATATCCCTCATCTGTTTTTTCCAGTTCCCTGATGGAAGTTACGCCAGGCAAATGTTTGTGCTGCTCAATAAATTTTTCTGTGTCATAGATATTGGCAAATTTATAATTTGAATTAATGCTTGATGTACCGTTGAAATACTGATCAAATACATAGTCAGGATAAGTAGCTGCAGCAGTTTTGATACTTCCGTTTACATTTAATTTTTCTAAACCAAAAGCAGGTTCAGTACTATACCCTACTGCCAGATTATTAATTGCTGTAATATTTCCTGCTGGCGAAATTTGCATTCGCAACTCCCCTAAAGCATCTCCTGCCGATGTTGTTCTAAAATCAATTCCGGTAGGAATATGTGTACTGCTGGTTCCTAAAGAAAGAGATGAACTTTTTCCGGTAGCCATAATCTGTGCTGCCGAATTGGTATCACAATAGATAAATAAAGAATAGTTTCCACTATTGGAAAACCCCATTGAAGATCTTGTTCCTGTACCAGAATCCTGCACTATACCAAGGCCGGCGCTATTATTAATGGTTGTAGTTTGTTGGTTCACGAATCTCAGATCCTTTCCATCTTGAGTAACCGTTCTGGTATTGGTAAGGGTACCATCTGCATTATAGATATTGTTATAATTACTGATCAGTTTCTGCCATGCCGTACCATCGAAATAGTAATATCCAGTACTGTTGATATTAAGCCTGGGTCCTGTATTATCACCAGCTGAAATATCTGTAATATATATCAATGTTCCTTTTTGATTAGCTCTGTAAAGAGCATCTCCTTTGGCAGAAAGTTGCGCACGGGTAAGTCTTGGTGCCTGAAGTCCGTCAATATCAGTATTTCCTAGTTTTCCATTAACATCCAATGTGGAATTAGGAGTTGTAGTGTCAATCCCGACTCCTGCTGTCTGAGCAAAAATGCAAGCAGAAGTTACTAATAGGGCTGCGGTCAATAAAGTCGTCATTTTTTTTTTCATTATTTTAAATTTTAGTGTTTTAATTTTTTAAAATGAAAAATATTGGATGAGCAAATAAATAGGACTCTCATATCCTAACCTGTGCATTATTAAAACAATGCAGAAAGGTATTCCCTATACTAAAATCGGAACAGAAAAAATGAGCTTTTGTGTTTAAGAATCCATAAAATCATCATTAAAATCTTTACAAAAGTATGACCTGACATAAGTATATGATTCTATGGAGGCTTTTTAACACTACTTTTCTGAGACTTTAATTATATTTTATTATTCTTTTATTTGCATTTTCATCATTGTGACTTAATAAGTCTGTATTTTTCAAGTACTAAACTAATTCATATTTGTTGATACAAATTTAAAATACGGAATGTAGAAATTTAACTTAATCATGTAGAAACAAATCGCCACCAATGTAGTATTACATCTTACGTATGTAGTTTAAAAACTACATAAATCTGTAGATAGTGAAATATAAACAAACCAAAACAACTGTTTTACAGAGTGATATCAATTATAATAATCCTCCGTCAGATTGACAGGAGGATTATTATGGAAGTTGACAGACAATAAAACAATTCTCTTAAATTATGATGACTGAAGCAGTTTTACCGCTTCTTCATTATTTTGCATTACAGCATGCTGCAAAGCTGTATTACCTCTATTATCCTTAACATTTTTATCTGCTCCGTTTTCTAAAAGCAATTTTATGATTTCTGTTTTGGCAAAAACAGCAGCATAAATAAGAGCCGTTGCCTCATTATAATTTTGAAGGTTTACGTTCGCTTTATGGGAAATCAACAATAAAATCATTTCTTTATGCCCTTTAAAGGTTGCCCCCATAAGGGCAGTATTGCCGCTATTATCCTGCAGGTCAGGCTGAGCGCCATTTTCAAGCAGCCATTTTGCCACCTTATCATGATGATGATACACGGCAAGCATTAAAGGCGTATACCCTTCCTCATTTTTAGAATTGATTTCCTTTTTAAACTGAGAAATTGCTTCTACATTCCCTGTCTTTGCATAAGAAAAAATATCCTGTGCATTCACTCTGCTCATAACAAAAAGCATCATGATGATAGAAAAAAGATATTTCATTATTCTTATTTTGAAGATAATAAAGATTCCAGTTGCTGACGATCCATTTTAACATATTGAGCCAGTCGCTTTCCATATCCTGCATCAGCCTGATAGAAATAAGAGATCATTTTAGCCACTACCTTTTTATTCTCGACACTGTTCAGCGCACTACCCAGATTTTTAATCAGATTATCCTGGTCTTTTTTAGAGAAAGATCGATAGAGCTCTCCGGCCTGTTTAAAGTTGTTTTCTTTATCAATTTTGGCCTGTGTTGTAGATGTGCCGGCAGGAAAAACAGTTTGGGAATATTTGAATTTTTTATTATCCGTAACTTCCGGCTTAGCTGTTGAAGGCTGGTAGTTTACTTCTCCACTCTGAGCTCTCATAGACATGTAACCGTTTTGGTTATAGGTGGTCACATTATTTTTCGAGGCATTAATTGGCAGCTGCTGGAAGTTTCCACCAATTCTGTGTCTTTGGGTATCAAAATAGGAGAATAATCTTCCCTGCAGCAGTTTATCTTCTGATGGCTCAATTCCGGGAACAAGAGTACCTGGAGAAAAAGCAGCCTGCTCTACCTGTTGAAAATAATTTACAGGATTTTGATTAAGGGTCATCGTTCCTACTTTTATTGATTTTGCAATAGTTTCCGGCCATACTTTGGTCACATCTACCGGATTAAAATCAAGCTTTTCAAAATCATCCTTTTTCAGCATCTGTACATACAAATCCCACTTTGGAAAGTCTTTATTCTGGATAGAATTATATAAATCTCTGGTTGCATGTTCTATTTGTGTAGACTGAATTTTGTCAGCCTCTTCCTGTGTAAGGTTTCTTTCCCCTTGTTTTGGAACCCACTTGTATTTCACATAGGTTATTTCTCCTTTTGCATTAACCCATTTAAAAGCATGTACACCATTTCCTTGCATTTCTCTGTAATTGGCAGGAATTCCGTTATCAGAGAATAACC
This sequence comes from Chryseobacterium culicis, assembly GCF_002979755.1. Classification (NCBI taxonomy): domain Bacteria; kingdom Pseudomonadati; phylum Bacteroidota; class Flavobacteriia; order Flavobacteriales; family Weeksellaceae; genus Chryseobacterium; species Chryseobacterium culicis. The sequence continues at coordinate 1,220,235 of NZ_PCPP01000001.1, forward strand.
AGGTCAGCATATGAGTAGCCTCCGGAATATTAGCCATAAAATCAAAAACCCTGTTATTGTCAGAAGCATTATTAGTAACCGGAGAAGGTTTAAAAGCATGTACCATATCTGGAAACTTAATTGCATCTCTGATAAAAAATACAGGTAAATTGTTACCCACTAAATCATAATTTCCCTGATCCGTATAAAATTTAACGGCAAAGCCTCTTGGATCTCTAAAGGTTTCCGGGGATCCCTGCTGATGTACTACGGTAGAGAACCTTACCAATACCGGAGTTTTCTTACCGGCCTTTGATAAAAAATCAGCCATTGTAACATCAGAAAAATCAGCATCTGCAACAAACTCACCAATGGCTCCTGCTCCTCTTGCGTGCACTACCCTTTCAGGAATTCTTTCTCTGTCAAAAGCCGCCAGCTTCTCAATTAAATGAATATCCTCCAACAATACCGGCCCATTATTACCCACTGTTTTAGAATTTTGATTATCCCCTACAGGACTCCCTGTATTAGTAGTTAACTGCTGAGAATACACGGTCGATGTTATTAGGATTCCCGCTAATAAAACATTTTTTTTCATAATTTTTTATTTTATAATGGGGCAAATATAGAAAGATGATGTACTGGATTTAACTTAATAAATTCAATCATTTTAATTTATCAAATCTATTGACATTTAATAAGCCGATAGATTCGGTCTACTATTTTTTATAAAATAGATATTAAATAATATAACCTATTATTCTGTGTGACAATTAAAATTGTGTTTTATGTAGTTTTATAACTACAGATTTGAAAACCTCTTGTAAGGAACATTTATGTACTTTTGCGGAAAACTTACATTAGACATTATATCAGCAAAAATAATAGAGAAACACTGTTAATTTTTGAAAAAATTCAGCTTATCATTTACTTGAAGGCATTATAGCAGTTATTTTACAGGATCACTATTGACAATAGATCATCAGCAGTAGTTTACAGAGTGCTATTTTACATTTAACAAAATAAATATCAGACATTTAAATAAAAAAACATAGGATTATGAGACAAAAGAAAATTTCATTAATTATTCTTGGTATTCTGACAGCATGCACCTCCCCGAAAAAGGAAAATAAAAAAGAAGATTCGAATACAGTATCACCCGTTAATACCCCAAAAACAGACCTTATAGGAAAATGGGTACAGCCTATTCCGGGGCAGGAAAGCGAAAAACAAGGTTTTGAACTTCGTAACGATGGTATGGCAGCATCAATAAATATGCACACATTACTGTATGATCAATGGAAAGTTTCTCATGATACTCTTTTTTTATGGTATCATACAGAAGGAGTAAGACAGGTTTCAAGTGATATAGACACTCTCCTGATTAAAAAACTTGATGATAAATCCTTAACCATTTTATCTGTAGTTGGGAATTCCGGTGCCAACGATGAGCAAACATACAGCAAAGAAAAATAAATAGTTAATATCTTTTATTTAGCAGAAGCCTCTACTATTGAAGAAACTTACCATAAAGAAAAATAGATTGTAAGGTCTATTTTTTTGTGTACTGATGATTTGTCCCCCACACAATCATATTTCAATCAATTACAATGACCGATTGCTTCCTGATTATGATATTCCTGAAGGTATATTTAAGGACTTCTGATCTTCTTCAAGATACAAAATCAGCTATTTTATATGGATATAATGCAAACCAACTCTCATTTGCCATAAATTCAATAAATACCATTTATTATACCACTATTATCAAAAATCCTTTCAACAGGATATCAATGCAAATGCACTCCTAAATACAAATTTAGTACAACTGACCGCCCTGATAATCTACATAACTATCATTTTAAATTTAAAAGCGTGTAGTTTTAAAACGATACTCACCCCCTTCTACCGGCTGTTAAATTTTGCTAATTTTATAATACTATACCATGGATACTTTATAATTACAAGTATTAAAAATGTTTCATAAACAACTTATATTTTTATTTCTTATAACTATACAACTGTATAACAGCCAGCAACCCGCTTCTATATGGTATGATACAGAGAACGGACTTCCTCAGAACAGTGTAAAGGATATTACCAAAGATCAGTACGGATTCATCTGGATCAGTACGGAAAACGGATTGGTACGTTATGACGGAAATAATTTTGTCTCCTATAATCATCTCAACTTTAAAAATAACAGATTTACCACTTTTTTTGGAAATGCAAAGAAAGACACTATTTACAATGCAACAGCTTATGATGAAAATACAGCATTAATATCTAAAAGAAATGTGGGTATTCTCACTCATAAATCCGGCTGTTTACAAAGAGTTTTACGTGAAAGCAAATCGCACCTTATTTTTAGTAAAAATGGAATACCTGAGCAGTTTGAAGCTACAGATTTCTTTATTTATTTTGATAAGAACAATTATTATCATTTGCTGCATGATGGAACAATACAATACAAGGATCAGAAAATTACAACGCTGAAGCATCTGCATAAAAACTATATATCAAATACTTTTTGCATTGATCAGACGATCTTTATCATTTCTAAATCTTTAAAAAAAATAATTAAAATTTCTCCTACCCGTATAACTTACCTGAATGCACCTGAGATTTTCTTCAAAAATGACATCAAAGTATACTGGAGCCAGATTAACAATCAATCTTTTATTATTCAGAATCATACGTTGTATAAAATACGGTATGAGGGAAATACCTTCAGTACAAAAAAAATAGCAGATTATGACCTTAATAAAAATTCTTTATCTGCCATCTATCATGATGAAGTAAACAATAAACTCTACCTTGGAACATTATCTGATGGGTTGAATGTAATCAAGTTTAATAATTTCCATGTAGCCAACAAATCAGATAAATCTTATGAGAATATTTTCTATTCGATACTTCCTTTTGAAGATGATAAGGTAATTACTTCTCTGGGTGATGTATATAATGAACACGGACTGGTAAAACAGTATCATTTTAATACAACCAGCAAGTTTTTTTTACTGTATGATCATCAAAAGAATATTCTTGTTCAGAGTGATTCAGGTTTACTACGTTTTCTTAAAAAGTCCAATTATTCTGAAAAAGAAAACATTCCTTTTAAAAATGAAGCCTCTTATGCATGGAGATTGAGAAACTATTTCATTGTAACCTTTTACAAACCTACTTTGAAATCGATCCTTACCTTCTATAGAAATTCCGACTTTAAAACCCCTTTTTTACAATTTTCCATTCCTAATATTGTAACCACAATACATGAATATGATCATGATAAGTGGCTGGTAGGAACCAGAGATGCTTTGTATTCCATAGAAGCACCCTCTTTTGTTCCTAAAAAAATATCGGTCAACGCTTTACATGTAAGAGAGATTACAAAGACAAAGGATGGGAATTTGTGGATCACGACTCAGGGAAATGGCTTTTTCCTTTATAAAAATAAGGAGCTCATTAAAATGCCGGAAGATAAAAACGGATATCTTTTATTTTCGCATACTATTCTTGAAGATAAAAAGGGTTTTCTCTGGATTAGCACCAATAACGGACTGTTCCAGGTACTGAAGAACAATCTTCTGAAATATTCTCAGGACAGAAAAACTTTTCCAGGCTATTACCGATACAGCAAGGAAGATGGCTTTAATACGAATGAGTTTAACGGTGGATGTTCTCCCAGTGCTTCAGTTCTTCAGAATGGAAATTTTGTATTCCCTTCTATCAAAGGCCTGGTATTTTTCGATCCTGAAAAAATAAGAAGCTATTATCCTAAAAACTTCTTTTTAGAGCGGGTTATTTTTTATGATCCGAAAAGCAGTGTAAAAGGGCAGAATATCAATCTGGAAAACAATTTCTATAAGGCGGCAATTTGGGTGGATGTACCCTATTATGCCAACAGAGCTAATTTGGTGATCGAAGCAAAACTGAAAGGTTCTAAGAATGAAAAATGGGAAAGGGTAAACAATGATGGCAAATACTGTATCTCAAATCTGGAGCCAGGACAATATCAGCTTATTGTAAGGGTATTGGCTTCTCCAAAAGGCAAATACATGTATAAAACGATTAATATTAATGTAAAACACCTGTTTTATCAGATACTTATTTTTAAATTTTTTATCATCCTGTTTATCTCTGTTTTTACATTAAAATTGATAAAACTCAGAATAAAAAGACAAATATTAAAAAAGAAAGAACTTGAAGAAATTATTGAAATAAGAACCCGGAAATTATCAAAAACCGTCTCAAAATTAGAATATACCAAGGAGCAGCTCCGAAAAGAGAGTGTACAGCAGAAAAAGCTATTGGAAACGATAAGCCATGATATTATTACGCCCATCAAATTCTTATCTATCACTGCCAAAAAGCTGTATGAAACAGATGAGCATGACCGCTACATTCAAAAGAAACATTTTGAAAGTTTCTACAAATCTTCTGTTGAGTTTTACAATTTCGTGAAAACCTTAAAAGAATATGCAGAGATTTATAATATTTCTGAAAAAAATGAAACCTATAATGTTTACGAAGTGGTAGAAGCTAAAAAGACTCTTTTTGAAGTGGCCGCGAAAGAACAAAATACCCATATTGTCAGTAATATTAAAAATCCTACTTATTCAAAAATCAACCAAAATGTAGTTGCGGTTATCATCCATAATCTCATAGACAATGCGATCAAAAATACGACCAACGGAGTCATAGAAATTTCTACCATTGAGGATGACACTATTTTTTTTCTGGAAGTAAGAGATACCGGTAAAGGCATGAGTAAGGAACAAATGACCTATTATGAAAAGCTTCAGGATAATATTGAAAATGAAAAACTGGTTTTGCAAAAATACAGTTTAGGATTGCATCTTATTCTTCAGTTACTGATGATGATCAATGGTAAAATTGAATTTAAAAATAATAAACCCAGTGGAACTATTGTATCAATTCAAATAAAAAAACAAAAACATGACTAGAAAAATTATTATTGCTGATGATCATTTTGTAGTAAGATTAGGCACTACCCTAATTTTGGAATCCCACTACAAAGATGTAAAAATTTCATATGCCGAATCCTACACGGAACTCACGGATAAATTACTTGCTGAAGAATTCGGTCTGCTCATCCTGGATATTAATATGCCGGAAAGTAAATATTTAAATATGATTGGGGAAATAAAGAAAATACAGCCCAATCTTAAAATTCTGGTTTTCTCTGTGTACGATAATGATATCGCAGTACAGTATATCATTGAAGGTGCTGATGGATATATTAATAAACTTTCTGATGAAAACAATATTCTGGAGGCCGTTCAGCAAATCTTTGAAACCGGAACCTACTATTCTCCGGAAATTGTGAAAAAACTGGTTTCTTCTGCTAAAAAAGACACCCCCATAAATCCACTTGAAGCTTTATCAGAAAGAGAAAAGGAAATATTTGATTTGCTGGTTAAAGGATATGGCAATATTGAAATTTCCAATGAATTAAACCTTCACCTTTCCACAGTAAGCACCTATAAAGCAAGAATTTATAAAAAACTAAATATTAAAAACACGGTTGATCTTGTCAGGCTGGGAGACCGAAATCAGGTTCATAAAAAATAATTAAAAATCCTCGTGACCATTTTAAACACGATGTCTTGCTGTTATGTTTAACTCAGATAATATTTCCTATGAAGATCTTAATTATAGAAGACCATAAAGATTTGATCATCAATATCACTGATTATCTGAAAAAAGAAGATTATATCTGTGAAACAGCATCAGATGCCCGAACCGCATTCGAAAAGATTGAACTTTTTGAGTACGACTGTATTCTTCTTGATCTGATGCTCCCCGACGGAAATGGCCTGGATATTTTAAAACACATTAAAAGTTGTTCTGCCGGGACAGGAGTAATTATTGTATCTGCAAGAGATTCGTTAGACATCAAGTTAGCAGGACTGGATGAGGGTGCTGATGATTATATTACCAAGCCTTTTCCTCTTCCTGAGCTTCATTCCAGGATAAAAGCAGTTTTCAGAAGGAAAACTCCGGAAATCCATCGGCATCTTACCTTCAATGAAATATCAATAGATCTGGAATCTAAAGAATGCAGTATTAATAGTCAGTTGATCACTTTAACAAAAAAAGAATTAAACCTCTTGATTTATTTTATCAACAACCAGAATAGGATGTTGACCAAACAGGCCATTGCCAGTCATTTATGGGGAGATTACACCTATAGTATTGACAATATCGACTTTGTATACCAACATCTGAAAAACCTAAGAAAAAAGCTCATAGAATCTGGAGGGAAAGATTATCTGCAGACTGTTTATGGATTAGGTTATAAGTGGATAGACAAATGAATTTAAGTTTACGATTTGCACGGGCTTTTGCCTGTTTGGTATTCTGTGTTCTGATGACAGGTTTTATTATTATGTATTTTGCTCTGGAAAGGACAACGGTTCGCTCTGCAATCCTAAAACTACAAGCACAGAATATGCAGGCAGTCCATCAGCTGAAACAAGATCCCTATTTGGATTACACTCTGTATGGCCAGAATCCTGCCATTGATGTACTCCCTGAATATCAGAATATATCAAAGGAAAAAAAAATTGAAGAAGAATATATTTGGAACAGTGCTACACAGTCTTATATCAATAAAATAGAAGTAACAGATTATCTGGTCATTCACAAAAAAAAATATTCTATAAAAAGTATCCGTTATATTACGATCATTGAACATCGGTTTTTAACAAGTATCCTGATGGTGATTGCATGGATCATGATATTTCTGATCATCCTCACCATCATTGTCAGCACTATTGTTTCAAGAAGTATTCTGGAGCCGTTCTATTGCTCCGTGGATGAGATCAAAAAATTCAATTTAAAAGATAATCGCCGGATGAATCTTATGGAGACCAATATCAGAGAATTCAAACTTCTTAATCAGTTTTTGCTGAAAATGTCTGATACTTCAAAAAAAGATTACAATCTGCTGGAAGAACTTTCTGAAAACACATCTCATGAACTTCAGACTCCATTGGCTTCCATAAAAGGAAAGATCGAGCTGTTAATGGACAGTCAACTTTCTGAAAGCCAACTCATCACCCTAGACTTGATGAATCATGAATTGGACAGGCTCTCTTCTATCAACCAATCTCTTATTCTTCTGGCAAAACTGGAACATTTTAAGGAAAAAGCGACCAATCCCATCAATTTTTCTGAGATATTACGGGAAAGACTACAGTATTTTGAAGAAATTTTCACTCTTCAAAACCTCTCTGTCTTCAGAGACATTCAAGATGATATTTTCCTACCCTTTGATGAAAATCTGTCTGCCATCATCATCAACAATCTCATTAGCAATGCCGGAAAGCACAATATGAATAATGGTGATATTTGTATAAAGCTCACAGAAAGTTTTTTTGAAATCTCCAACTCCGGTTACCCTCCTACACTACCTCCAGAAGAATTATTCCAGAGATTCAAGCGTGGCAACCCCAATCAAAACTCTATCGGGATAGGTTTGGCATTGGTAAAGAGAATTTTGGAGATTTACAATAAGAAAATATCTTATCACTTTAGCAACAATTCACACACCATCACCATACATTTCACAAATTAAAACAGTGAATAACAAAAACATAACAACAAAACACACCCATCAGTAGCAACTTCAGAATTTCTTCAGAATTTATGTCTTGTTTAGGTGCAAATAAAACCATCTATGAAAAGAATGTTATTAATTCTAGGTTTAATAGGTTTTCAAATGGCTTACAGTCAGGATACTATAAAACCTAAAACACCTGAAATTGCTGCTAAAAAAAATCCCTTAGATATTGGTGAGCTCAAAATCAATCTTAATCCAAAAGGAGACAAATGGCTAAAGTTCAGTGTTTCCAGCCAGATATGGCTTCGTAACATTGAAAATAATCCGGGCACTGCTGTGAATTCTATCCCTCAGCAAGAGACTTATGATGCAGGAATGCGAAGAATGAGGTTAACCATTCAAAGCCAGATTACTCCTTTTTACACTGTATTTATTCAGGTAGGAGCAAACAATCAAAATTTCATCTCTGGAGGAGGCTCCGGCACCGGCACGAACGGAGCAGGAAAAAAGGCGGCTTTCTTCTTCCATGATGCTTATAATGAATTAGCCATTGTTCCCAGAAATAATTTTCAGACAGGACAACTCAATAAAAACAATATTTACATGGGAGTTGGTCTTCATTCCTGGAACGGAGTAAGCCGGATGACCAACGGCAGCACGACAAAAATGCTGGCAGGAGACCTTCCTATTTTTAATTTTCCCACGATTGAAATTGCAGATCAGTTTTCCCGACAGTTTGGAGTATTTGTACATGGAGAATTCAACAGGCTTAATTATAGATTCAGTGTCAATAAACCTTTTGCTACAAACATAAAGCCCAGCATAGGAGGAGGCGCTGTAGATAATAATCAAAACGGTAAGTTATCATTTGCAGGATATACCTACTACCAGTTTTTCAACAAAGAAATTACAGCAACCTCTTTTCTGGCCGGGAATAACCTCGCTGTAAAAAAAATACTGAATGTCGGAGCCGGATTTTACACCAATAAAAATGCTACGTTGACTCAGCCCAAAGAAAATGTTTTTGAATCTCATAATGCTTCAATTTTTGGTACCGATATCTACTCTGAAATTCCCGTTGGAAATCAAAAAAAAGAAATGGGACTTACTTTATATAGTGTCTTTTATCACTATAACTATGGACCCAATTATTTAAGAACAAGCGGTATTATGAATCCTGGCACTGCAGATCCTGACTTTACAGGACAAAAAGCATTGGAAGGAGCAGGAAATAATCGGTTTTTAATGGGAACCGGAAATATATTCTTTACCCAGGCAGGTTTTGTACTTCCAAAATTCAGTAAAATCCTTAAGGTTCAACCATTTTTCAGCTATGCTTTAAAAGATTTGAAAGCCTTACATGAAAAAGGAAGCTACTATGACGTAGGGGCTAATTTCTTTCTCTACGGCCAAAATGCCAAAATTGTAGCTCAGTACAGCAGCAGACCCATATATGATGCGGTTTCAAAAATAATTTTTGATAGAAAGGGAGAATTCCTGCTAGGACTTTACATCGTACTTTAAAATTACGTTCTATGAATACAACTCAAATTACAACTTCGCAGAGAATCAAAGCCATCATTGGGGGTTCCATAGGCAACCTGGTGGAATGGTATGACTGGTATGCTTACGCAGCATTTGCCATCTATTTTTCAAATTCATTTTTCCCGGATTCCGATCTTAATGCACAGCTGCTTAATACTGCCGGAATTTTTGCGGTGGGTTTCCTCATGCGGCCTGTTGGCGGATGGATGTTTGGAAGTATTGCAGATAAAATTGGAAGAAAAAAAGCCATGACACTTTCTGTTTTGCTAATGTCTTTCGGATCATTACTGATTGCCCTTACTCCTACTTATGAGACCATAGGAATCTTAGCTCCTGCTATGTTATTGATTGCAAGACTCCTGCAAGGATTAAGTGTGGGAGGAGAATATGGGGTTTCAGCTACATACCTGAGTGAAATGGCAGATGAAAAAAGAAGAGGTTTCTATTCAAGCTTTCAGTATGTAACTTTAATTGGAGGACAGCTTATCGCTTTGGGAATTCAACTCATTTTGCAGAAAATAGTACTCACAGAGACCCAACTGCAGGATTGGGGCTGGAGAATTCCTTTTGTAGTAGGTGCTTTCCTTTCTGTTATTGCTTTATATCTCAGATCAAGCCTTCATGAAACTGAAGCTTTTAAAAACAAAACTTCCCATGAAAAGAAAGGAACAATCAAAGAACTTCTTAAGCATCCAAAAGCTGTACTTACCGTAGTAGGACTGACATTAGGAGGAACATTGGCATTTTATACTTATACAACGTATATGCAAAAATTCCTAGTCAATACGGTGCATCTTAGTAAAGAGCAGTCTACATTGATATCATTTGTTTCTTTATTTCTTTTTGCGTGTCTGCAGCCTTTATTTGGTATGTTATCTGACAAAATTGGAAGAAAACCCTTATTGATTGCTTTTGGAATTCTTGGAACAGTATGTACAGTACCCCTTCTCACCATGTTAAGTCTCATTACTTCCGCTTGGGCGGCATTCTTTTTAATTATGATTGCCTTAGTGATTCTTAGCGGATATACTTCAATTAATGCGGTTGTAAAAGCTGAACTCTTTCCTTCGGAGATCCGGGCTCTGGGAGTAGGTTTTCCTTATGCTCTGACTGTTGCTATTTTTGGCGGAACTGCCGAATATATTGCCTTATGGCTAAAAAAAATGAATATGGAATCATTATTCTATTGGTATATCACAGCATGTATACTTTTCTCCCTGATCGTATATGCAAGAATGAAAGACACAAAAAAAATATCAGAATTGGATAAAGATTAGATGCCACTATCTGTAAGTCCAAAATCTGGCGATCTGTGATATGTATTCTTCATTCTATCCCCTAACACCTTACAACTAATAAAATAAATATAAACACTTATGAAATCAAAAAAAATATATCAGCAGCTTTACTTCCAAGTTGTTATTGCGATCATTGGCGGTGTATTTTTAGGCCAGTTCTACCCTGAAATCGGTGAGAAAATGAAACCATTGGGTGATGGTTTTATTAAAATGATTAAAATGATTATTGCACCCGTTATTTTTATTACCCTCACATTGGGGATCGCTCATATGACAGATCTCACAAAAGTGGGCCGGATTGCCATAAAATCAATGATTTATTTTTTTACCTTCTCTACATTGGCTCTTGTGATTGGGCTTATTGTGGGCAATCTATTACAGCCCGGATCGGGATTAAACATAGATCCTGCAAATCTTTCGGGTGATATTTCTCAATATCAGCAGAAAGCTCATGAAACAACCATCACGGGATTTATCACCAGTATTATTCCTGATACGTTATTCAGTCCTCTCGTGGGTGATAATATTCTTCAGATATTATTGGTTTCGATTTTAATGGGCGTTGCTTTGGTTTTAACCAAAAATAAAAGCCAAAAAATCATTGATTTTATCCAGGATTTATCAGCACCCATCTTTAAAATTGTTCATATGTTGATGAAGCTAGCTCCTATTGGGGCTTTTGGGGCTATGGCATTTACGATTGGGAAATATGGGCTATATTCTGTTTTAAACCTAATTTTTTTAGTTGGTACCTTTTACATCACTTCTATTCTCTTTGTCATTATAATATTAGGAGCTGTAGCGTGGTATAATGGATTTAATATTTTTAAACTCATTATTTATCTTAAAGAAGAAGTTCTTCTGGTATTGGGAACGAGTTCTTCAGAATCTGCACTGCCGGGGATTATGGAAAAACTTGAAAAAGCAGGCTGTTCAAAAACTATTGTAGGTTTTGTAGTTCCTACCGGTTATTCTTTTAATCTTGACGGAACCAATATTTATATGACCCTTGCTTCATTGTTTATTGCACAGGCTCTCAATATCCACCTGCCCATCGAAAAACAGCTGGCTCTTCTTCTGATTGCTATGCTAAGTTCTAAAGGAGCTGCAGGAGTAACAGGAGCTGGTTTTGTCACTTTAGCCGCAACATTGGCTATCGTCCCTGAAATTCCTATTGCCGGAATGACATTGATTTTGGGAATTGATAAATTTATGAGTGAATGCAGAGCCATCACAAATGTTATGGGCAATTCTGTAGCGACTATTGTTGTCGCTAACTGGGAAAATCAGCTGGATAAAAAACAACTTCAACGATGTCTTAACCATCCCATTAAAAACATTACTGAATAAAAACATTATTCCTATATTTAACTTCATATTAGTAAAGCCCTGTTTTAAAAATTTTAAAGCAGGGCTTTTTATAGATATAAATCATTTACAATCACTATAAAAACCGTCATTCCTATCGTTAAATAACTACAAACCTTATGCCTTCGCAAGCAAATTTATTATATAGTTTTGCTATAAAAGAAGTAATATGAAAAGGTGGTTTTTATTTTTCGTTATTCCAATGGGAATAATATTAATTGGTTTATTATTCATTAGGTCCAGAAACATAAATAATTCAACTCAGCATCATAAATCAGCAGCAGACTCTCACGATATTAAAGACAGTTCTTTTCAGAAAGAATACCTTAATAAAGGGGGAATAACTGTTGTAAATGTATGGGCAACCTGGTGTCAGCCATGTGTTCAGGAAATCCCTGTTTTTCAGAAAATAGCAGCAGAAAATAATACGGTAAAATTTGTTTTCTTATCATTGGATGATGATCCGAAAAAATTAGAGATGTTCCTTACAAAACATCCTATCAATGATATAACGTTTAAAAACAAAGGTTATATAGAGGCCATCAAAACATTTCTGGGCGGGAACGGGATCATGGGATATAATGTCATTCCACAGACTTTTATTATTAAAGATGGTAAAGTTGTAGACAAAAATACAGGTGGAATTGACTATCGAAATTTTACAAACAAGTTGAAATCATTCTACTAGCTCCAATCATAATTTTTTGGATTATTCAAATAATTTAACAACATAAAAAAACCAAAATAATGAAATTTAAATCTCTATTATTTATGTCCCTATTTTCCATAATAGGGTTTGCTCAAGAAAACAGACCTCATGAGTGTAAAGCAGACGAAATGATGAAAAAACATTTTGAACTGCATCCTGAATCTAAGGCTGAATATGAAAATTTTGAAAAATTCACCAAAGATTTTGTAAAAAAGATGGAATCAAACAAAGCTCCATTGAATAAAAATGTCAATACTCCCACCTATATCATCCCTGTAGTTTTTCATGTGTATGGAGAATCTCAGAGTGGTGTATTGGCAAATTATCAGAAAGTAGTTGACTTACTGGAGCAAATCAACTTAAATTTCAATGGAATTAATACCGATTCAAATACTGTGGATTCTTACTTCCAGCCTATTAGGGGCACATTAAGTATTGAATTCCGCTTAGCTAAAATTGACCCAACCGGAAAAGCCACAAGCGGCGTGATATTTCATCCTTTCAAAAGTGGATATGGCAACGGTGGCGGATATGATGCACAAATTGCTGCAGATGCATGGGATAATACCAAGTATATGAATGTGTATATACAAAATGATCTGTATGCTAATAAAGTTTTTAACAACTCAGGAGTTGCCTGGTATCCCGATTCAAACATGACCTCATCCAATACAGCCAGAGTTGTTTATAACGGCCGTTATATATATGATGCTGCGGGAACTGTGGCTTCAAACGAATTTTCTGATACATTCACTCACGAATTCGGGCATTGGTTAAATCTTCAACACACGTTCAATATTCCTTGCTCAACGGGAAACCCTAGTAATGATGGTGATGGAGTTGCTGACACCCCTGTAGAAGATAATTCTTCCGGATTAGGATGTAACCCTGGAAATAATTGTCTTGGACAAAAAGTGAACGTTGAAAACTATATGGGATACAACGGTTCCGCCGGTTGTTATAAAATGTTCACCACTGGACAGGTTAACAGAATGTTAGCCGCATTAAATCACCCTTCAAGAATAAATTTATGGCAGCCTGCTAACTTAGCAGCAACCGGAGTTGCTAATACTCCCCCTAAATTGACTCTTAGCAACAGTACCTTTACAGAAAACCTAGACAATAATGGAGCAGTGTCCTTAGATGGATCAGTAGCATCTGTTCCTGCATCAACCATTACCTTAAACGGAGCAACATTTGCCATATCGAATGGAACAACTCTTATTGCAGGAACACATTTCACATCTTCATTACCCGCTGGAGTAACAGCAACGATAGTCGTTACAAGCCCTACTACTGCTACCCTTACTATAAATGGTGCGGCAACCACCCATCCTAAAAGCCAGGTTCTCAATTCATCAATTACGTTCTTAGATACAGCTATAACCGGAGGTGTAACTTCACTAGGTTCAACGACCGCTTTAGCATTAACTTTTTCTTATAAAGATCCTTATAAAATAGTTACAGGAATTCCTTTAGAAAGCTATGCCAATCCAACAGCAACAACTGTAGCCATAAACTCCGGAGCAACCTGGAAATATTTTATCATTAACCCGGAGCTTAGTGATGATGCAGGGTATGGTGCCTGGTACTATGGGGCCAATCAATTAAAATTGGAAACCTATTGGAAAGGATTAGTATGCGAAACAGGAACCAGAAATATTAGTTTACTTCCTGCCTGCACCACCATAAGTAATGCGAATAATTTTGGTTTCCCTATTGCTACTCCAGGACAACTTGACGTCTACACTCCTACCTATACTGTCTGGTCTGGTCAAACCGCTTATGTTGGTTTTAGAACCCGATTCGAAGGCTACAGGATTAACGGCTATTTCAAACTGACTGTCGGTTCCAATGGTTCAAGTTATTCTGTAACTGAGTTTGGCTACAACACACAGCCATTTGGCAGTATCACAACACCTTGTACATTATCCACTAAAGACATTGAGACCAACTTAGAAACTTCTATTTATCCGAATCCGGCTTCTGATATTTTGAATATTAAAACAAAGGGGAAAATTAAATCAATTACGGTTTATGATATGTCCGGAAGAAAAATGAATGCTAAAGTTATTGGTGATAAGGTTGATGTTAAACACTTCCAAAGCGGAACTTATTTAATTGATATTGAAACTTCTTTAGGAAAATCTTCCCAAAAATTCATTAAAAAATAGAATCAAACACTCTATCAGTAAAATATGATTTATAATAAAAGGTCTCATTTTTAAAAATAAATTCGTCAAACATTCATATTTTAACTCCCTGTATTTTTTGAGATGGTACAGGATTAAGATGGGCTCATTGAGCTCATCTTTTTTGTTTTTCATTCCTAAAAACATATTGTACGACAATTTATAACTTCATAGATATAGTCTAATATCTACAATTTATATTTCTCATTACTTAAGCTATTTCAATAAGTTTGTACTTATTAAGTTGTTTATGTGCACTTTACTACTAAATATAAAAATAGGGGACATTTTTGAAGACAAAACTATATCCATCTATCCAATTTCCGATTTTTAGTACTAATGACATTATTCATAATATTAAATTTCATCCTTTTTAAGTTTAAAAACATACTATAAATTGGGATATAAGCCAAGTAACTTTTTTAAGGATATAGTGCGTATTATTAGTATTTAAGTGTACAATGAAAGATGAGTGTATTGCTCATCTTTCTTTTTTCTATATCATAACTTTCATCATAATTGATTAAAGCAGATAATTATACTGTTTTATGTATCCAAAAACATCTATTCTCACAAATTATGATAAGCATACTGATACTGCACAATTTTGAAAATCAAAACTTTATTAACACATTAATGTACCCCTTATGATATAACCTGGATCTTACATTCAGTACATTTTAAAAGAGGATGAGCAATTTTGTTCATCCTTTTTATTGTACTATGACATGTCCATTAAAAAATATGACAAGTAAGATCACTAATGCTTTCATCCATGTAGTTTTATATCCACACATACGTTTTTTTATCTCACAACAAAGGGAGTAATTTTGTCACCAACTAAAGAATTATATTATGAAAAAGATTATGATTTCAATGGCCTTTGCAGCCACTCTCTTTGTTTCATGTCGTAATGAAAACCTTGAAACCAGTTCTGCTGCTGATAGTGGCATCGTAACCAATAACGGCAGTATGTACAAAATTTCGGAATTACCATTAGTACCAGAGTTTGCAAAACCTATTGAAAAAGAAGGAGAAGTAAGAAAATTTATACTTATCAAAAATGATGGCATCCAACTGAATTTCGAATTAACAAGTAACAAAGCTACTTTATTTGGAAAAATGAGAACCTTTATTGGAACGGTAAATTCTAAAGGAAAGAATAAAGAAAAGGCTATCATGATCGTAGGAGAAAACGGCTTTGACTTATTTTACTCAAATCAAAATCAGGATTTCAGACTGAAGGGCAATCAGGATCTCAATATCGGTTTGCAAAAAGGAAATCTTGGTATCAACCCTGATCACCAGACTCAGTTTCTGACTTTAGCGAAGAAAAAAGGATTAGATGGTAGTCGTTTATTACAGGAAGCCAATAAAAAATCGGTTGATAACGACCAACGTTATGAGGTAGCAATAGAAAAATCAAACAATTATTCCTTAATTAATGTAACGGCAACCCAACAGAAAAAAGGAGCGGCCGAAGGGAAAGGAATATGTAAAGCAGCTTCTCTTCCTTTTCCCTCTAACGAAAAATCTCAAGATAGGAATTCAGGGTCTTTGCGTGCGTACAATATTGAAGTGGTATATAGTGACAGTACTTTTGATTTTAACTCATTATACGCAGCTCTTTTAACTTCCCTTAATTCAGTAGATTCAGGGTTTGAAGCAATCTCACCAAATGTCACCCAATATCCAGGACGCCCTAATAATCCTGATTTTCCATTATCCGTAGAAGATGAATTGTATTATAACAATGTATTTTCTAAGGTAGATAACTCAAGTGAGCAATTAAATAAGCTTACACATTGGATTGCAGAGGCTAAACCTCATAGTCCAGGAAAAGTAGTTAGGGTTGCTCTATATGAAAATTATTGGTCATCGAGTACTTATGGGTTGGCATGGATCGACCAATACCGTTATAGTGGCAGTATTCAAAGCAGTGGTCGCAAATACTCATCCTTGATAGCCTGTGATGATTATAATAGTACACTCGCTCATGAATGTGGTCACAATTTAGGAGCAATCCACGTTGACAATACCGGGGATGTTATGTATAAAAGTGTTAATGGCTTCTGGGGGGCTTACAACGTTTATACTCATCATGATGCCACCAATATCTCTAAAATAAAGACTTCACTGACCTATTAAATGTAAAAGATTATATGATATAATCCATATCTTAACTTCAGTATATTGTAAAAAAGGATGAACAAAACTGTTCATCCTTTTTAATTTAACACCAATTAAAATTTATTCATAATACAGCAATAAATAACTTCCTGTTCGTAGTACAATATCTACAGTTTTAAGTCTCTATTCTTTTAATTATTTCAATAGGTTTGTAGAAATAAAGTTCACTTACAAAGTATCAATAAAGATGCTTGACAAAGCTCATCAGTCATAGAAATATTTATCCTGGTTTATTCCGGATTTTCATTAAGAATGATATTATCTGTATTCAATTTCAACATCCTGATTTAGAAGATCACCCCTCCGGATATAAACCGTAGATTTTTTTGTAAGTGTTAGCAGAAAGATGGGCTATAGCTCATCTTTCTTTTTTTATCTCCAATGATAAAATTATAGGAAAGAAATACGTCACCAATCTATTCAACAATAACAGCTCATATTCCAGATCATTTAACAATACAAAACTGAAGTTAAAAACACTTCATATTTTTCACCACAATAAGAAATAAAATCAAAAATGCTGTAGTTTTTTGACGATATTTTCACATTTTATTTCACCCTTTCATCCACTTATTCTTACACCCTTTTTTTTATTTAATTGAGTTTAAAAAAGATATTTGCCCTATAAATATTCATGCCATGGGGAATTAATTTCACATTCGTATACACCATGAATATTATTAACATTATAAAAAAAATCATGAAAAAAATTATGTTTTTATCACTCTTCCTAGCCGGATTATGTGATGTGTACAGTCAGAATTTTCAGCTTCAGCCCTACAAATCAGGTTTTGAACAGCCTGTAGGAGTTGTCTTTGACAGTAGCGGAAATGCTTATGTCTGGGAAAAAGGCGGTAAGGTAAAACAAATCGCTCCAAATGGAGGTAACGTTTCTACTGTTATTGATATTTCAGGAGAAGTCATGAGTCCGGATGGTGATGACCATGGATTATTAGGCTTTGCCCTGGATCCTCAGTTTTCTGTTAATGGCTATATCTATTTATGGTATACCGTAGAACCTCGCTCCTTATTCTCAGGAATAAATGCCGATGATCAGTTTTCGGCAACCATTGGAAGATGTACCCGATATACTTATAAAAATGGAGCTATTGATTATAATTCCCGAAAAGTATTGGTAGGAAATAATACCCAATATGGTCTTACAGATGGACCAGCTATTTTTGGAACAACACATGGAGTGGGAACTGCCTTTTTCGGAGCAGATGGTAGCTTAATGCTCTCTGTTGGTGATGGTTCTCTAGGGGATCAGGTAGGAGCACAAGGGGTTACACGAGGTATTCTTCCTCAGGCTGAGCAATCATTAATGCAGATGAGGGCTCAATCAAAGACTTCTCTTTCCGGTAAGATTTTAAGAATCAATAAAGAAACCGGAGATGGAATGCCAGGTAATCCCTATTATAACTCAAGCAGTCCGAGAAGCGCACAATCCAGAATGGCAGTAATGGGTCTTAGAAATCCATACAGAGTCACTGCTCTTACACAGAATGTCCTTGGAGGAGGACCTGGACAATTTTTAGTAAGTGATACCGGAGAAAATGCCTGGGAAGAAGTGGCTTTATACTCTATGGGAGATAACGGAGGATGGCCACATTATGAAGGATTTGATAATGCGAGGATTAATGAGCAGTTTACCAACTTCACCAAAGATCCTAGTTATACCTTTAAAAATCCTTTATACGCCTGGGCTCATCCTAATAATGCTAACAAAGGTTGGGGAACGGATAGTAAGATTAACCAAAACGGTAACACTGTGCTTTGGTATAATCTTTCTTCCGATTCATATAATCATCAAGGTACCTCTTCTACCGGTAACACCTTTTATCCCAAAGATATTATTGCTGACAGATATAATGGTGCCCTGACAAACACGGTTCTGGCTGCAGATTATGTTGGAAATGAAGTAATGGGTATTAAGTTTAATGAAAATGGTAATAATGCCAATTTTTCAAGTCCGACAAGAGTATACAAGGCTCTCGAAGCAGGGGGTATTGTCCATTTATATACCAATCCATATGACGGATATGTTTATACTGTAAACTACAACGGGAGCAACGGAAATGCTATTTCAAGATTAGAGATAACCGGTAATTATACTCCGACAGCAATTATTAAATCTGATAAAAATTCCATTAATCAAAATGGAAATACAGTACAGTTTTATGGAGACCTTTCTTATGATAAAGAAACTCAAAACTTACAGTATTTGTGGAATTTTGGAGACGGAAACACTTCCACTGAAGTGAACCCTGTCCGTACTTTTACGATTCCAAACTCTGCTCCTGATAAAAGAGTGGTAACGCTTACTGTTACTGATGCAGGAGGAGCTACAAATATTGCCACCAAAGAAATTTATCTTAATAATAATGCTCCTGTCATCCAGGATGTAGTGGTGAGAAGAGCATCTGATAATTCTGTTATTCAGACCTTACCTAATACTCATCCCAGTTCTACCAACGTTAATATCAACGTAGCGGCCACTGATGACTTGACAAGTGCAACTAACTTAATTTATACCATGCAAGTGAACAGACATCATGATGATCATATTCACTATGGTTCAGTAATCAACGGTTCAACGAGTAATACCACATTTGTACCGGAAGGAGGGTGCGGAGAAGGAGCAACCTATTGGTTTGAGGTCTTGGTAAAAGTAAAGGATGCACAAGGTGCTGAAACAGAATTCAGTAAACAGATTTTCCAAACCTGTAACGGGCTGCAGAGCCAGTCAATTAGTGTTTCAAACCCATTAACAAAAATCAGCAAGAATGCTAATCCGTATATTTTGAATGCTACAGCATCTTCAGGACTGCCAGTATCATTTAGAAGAGTATCTGGTCCTATCAATGTTGATAATAGTGGTAAAATTACCTTTACAGGAGGAGCTGGAGCAGCAAGAGTAATCCTATTACAGGCCGGAAATACCACCTATGGAAATGCCAATCCTGTATATGTCGATTTTGAAGTCAATAATGATGCTACACCGGTTGCTAATTTTACAGATCCATTTGAAGTATGTACAGATAAGAGTGTAAAAGTGATCAACAACAGTACGGGTGGATCATCAACTGCTTATACATGGAAATTATATGATGGTAATAATCAAGTCATTTTAACTAGCCCAAACAAAGATTTTGATTTCACTATCCCTAACAGTACTTCTACCTGGTTTAGAGTAGAACTGACAGCTGCTAATTCATTGGGAACGAATATAAAATCCAGTGCATGGGTTCAGAAAAAAGCATGTAACGCCCTTGTAGCTCCAGTTGCTAAATTTACTGAGCCAACAACATTGTGTACGAATAGAGCTAATACGATTGTCAATACAAGTGATGGTGGGGCTGCTACTACTTATGTGTGGACTGTTCAGGAAGGAAATCAATACCAGAATATTCTAACCAGTACCAACAAAGATTTTGTATTTACCTTACCTAATTATTCTGCTGGTTTCTATACAGTTTCGTTGAAAGCAACCAACTCATTGGGGACCAATACAAAAACCAGTACATGGATTCCTAAGAGCCAATGTACAACCAGTGCAAGAATGAGTAATAATACCAAGCCAATTTCTGCTCCAGATGCAGGTCTTGCTATGGATAAAGATCTTGTTTATCCCAACCCAACCAGCTCAAGCATTAACTTCAGCTATAGTGCCGTAAAAAATTATACTGATTATAGTATTTACGATATGGCAGGAAAAGAAATGAAGAGAGGTTCAATGCAAGATGCGACAGTAGATATTTCTAAGTACCCGAACGGAACTTACACTATTGTATTCATTAATGCTCCTACTCAAGAAAGAGCGACTAAGAAAATTATTAAAAAGTAGAATTTAATCTCTATGGTGCGCCGTTCAGGCGCACCTCTTTATCTCATGAAAAAACTCCTGTATTTATTCTCTATGTTACTTCTGAGTTCCCATGTATATTCAGCTACAAGGGATAGCCTGAAAATTAAGTTTAATCCCCTCCTTAATGGTGAAAAAATCACAGATAATGCCAAGCATCATTCTAAAGATAAAACACTCATGGTCAAAACATTCAAATTTTATGTTTCCAATTTCATCATCAATTATGAAGACAGTTCCTCCGAAATTATCGACAAGGTTTTTCTTTATGATATAACAAAAAAAGAATCAGGGATGGTACAGCTGCCCAAAAGCAGTATTAAAAAAGTAAAATCTGTACTATTTACCATCGGACTGGACAGCCTTACTACTAAAAACAGCAATATGGAGAATGAGCTTGATCCCATTCACGGGATGTTTTGGTCCTGGCGCACCGGATATATCAATTATAAAATTGAAGGTTCTTACGGAAGCAGCAAAAATAAGCAGCCATTCGTTTATCATATCGGAGGAAATGCTCCAGAATACGATACCACATTTAGGGTAAAAAAAATAGATCAGGGTACAGCTCTCCTTACCGTAGATATTGAACTGAAATCTATTCTTGAATTCCTGAATCAGAGTAGAAAAAAGACTATTATGTCCATCAACAATGATTCCCTTTATTTTTCCCAATTTTTCAAAAAATGTTTCCAGTAAAATTTTTAAGTCTTCTTGCCCTGCCTTTTCTGATGGTGGAAGATTTCAATACTACTCCACTGTATTTCAATGTTCCGATAGGTTTTCCGGAAACAAAATATAATTTTAAAGAAAACCCCTTGTCTGCAGAGGTTTACAATCTTGGAAAAAAACTTTTCCATGATCCTATCCTTTCCAGAAACAATACCATTTCCTGTACAAGCTGCCATACCCAGGAAATGTCGTTCGCCCATGTGGATCACAATCTGAGCCATGGTATTGAAGACAAATTTGGTAAGAGAAATGCTCCGGCACTTATCAATCTGGCCTGGATGGATCAGTTTATGTGGGACGGCAGAATCAATGATATCCATGTACTTTCAGTCTCACCTATCAATGATTCTGTGGAAATGGATGAAAGTCTGGATAATATCAAAAAGAAATTAAAAGCCAGTGACTATTATCTGTCCTTGTTCAGAGAAGCGTATGGCGATGAGCAAATTACCAATGCCAGAATCCTCCGTTCTTTATCACAATACCTGCTCATGCTGGTGTCAGCCAATTCAAAATATGACAGAGTACAGCGGGGAACAGAGCAGTTTACCGAAGATGAACAAAAAGGATATGAGATTTTTAAAGCAAATTGTTCTTCCTGTCACACAGAACCTTTGTTCACCACCAACCGATTTGAAAATAACGGACTGCCTGTTGATAAAAATTTAAAGGATTATGGGGTTTATCAGGTTACTCAAAAAAAAGAGGACCGGTTTAAATTTAAAATTCCCACCCTTAGAAATATCTCTTATACCTATCCCTATATGCATGACGGAAGGTTTGAATCTCTGCAGGAAGTCATTGAATTTTACAATACTCAAAAGAATAAAAATGCTTCATTCCAAAACAAGGCGCTGAAGTCTCTCAATTTACAAAAAGAAGACATTTCAAGGCTGATTCAGTTTTTAAATACCCTTAATGACAAAGAGTTTACAAGAAATGAATTTTTTGGCAGCCGATAAATACCTATAAAATCATATAACAATTCAAAAAAACACTCCTAAAATGACTGAGAATACATTAAACCATAATTCTTGCGAAATTTTATCTTCATTGATTCAATCCAGACTTTCAGAAGCTCAGATGGATTGGATGAATGTTTCCATGCTGTTTGACAATGAAACCCTTTTCTTTCAAAACTTTGGATTGATTTCCCGAATGATTCCCTCCCTTTCACCGGATTGGAATCCATCTGAAAAAATCATCCTTGAACAGCTGTATCCAGGCTTTATCTCTGGCCAGTGGAATCTTCAGCAGTTATGCCGATGTTTACTCATGCTTCATATTCCTGAAGATCAGAACACGACAATAGTAAAAAAGCTCACACAGTCAGCAGATATCAATGAACTGGTCTGTATTTATAAAGGAATATTTTTCCTTGAAAATGCTCATGAATTTATTTCTCTCGTTGAAGAAGGAATCAGAACCAATATCACTTCTATCTTCGATTCCATAGCTCTTTTAAATCCTTTTGCGGCTAAATATCTGCCTCTGGATTCCTGGAATCAGCTGATTCTAAA
Organism: Chryseobacterium culicis; assembly: GCF_002979755.1. Lineage (NCBI taxonomy): Bacteria > Pseudomonadati > Bacteroidota > Flavobacteriia > Flavobacteriales > Weeksellaceae > Chryseobacterium > Chryseobacterium culicis. Next base: position 1,243,221 of record NZ_PCPP01000001.1, read on the forward strand.
AGCACTCTTTATGGGTCGTCCGCTTTATCAGATTATTAATTTAGATCTACGCAAAAATGAAAAGCTGGCTTTCATCGCCACCGATTATATTCACGAGAGATGGTCTGCAGGAAGAACAGTGTCCCCGGAGATCTGGCGATTGATGGACGGGTTTGTCAATAAAGAGGTTACTTCAGATTTATTGAAAGTTATCGAATCGGGTGACCAACTGTCAAAGCAGGCGGCTATCATCGTACTTAGAGAAAATGCTTCCAATACATGCAATAATATACTACGTCCCATAAATACCACTTTATGGAATTATATCGGAGAACAATATTACATCCAAATAAATAAATAAATAAATAAATAAATAAATAAACACTATGTACTTTATCGATCCACACATTCATATGGTTTCAAGAACCACTAATGACTATCAGGCAATGCGTGCTGCAGGAATCGTTGCCGTTATAGAACCGGCATTCTGGCTGGGACAGGCAAGAACAGAAGCCTCCTCATTTAAAGATTATTTCAGTACGCTCGTAGGATGGGAAAGATTCCGGGCATCCCAGTTCGGGATAAAACATTACTGCACCATTGGACTCAATTCCAAAGAAGCCAATAACGAAGCATTAGCAGAAAAAGTAATGGAGCTTCTGCCGTTATTCGCAGCCAAAGAAGGCGTTGTTGCCATTGGAGAAATAGGCTATGATGATCAGACTCCTGCGGAAGACAAGTATTTCAGACTGCAGATTGAGCTGGCCTTGAAGTTTCATTTACCCATCATGGTTCATACCCCGCATAGAGACAAAAAAAACGGAACCATCAGAAGTATGAACGTTTTGAAAGAACATGGAGTAAGCCCCAATATGGTAGTCATAGATCATAACAATGAGGAAACAGCAAAGTGTGTTTTGGATAATGGATACTGGGCTGCTTTCACCATTTATCCCAATACTAAAATGGGTAATGAGCGTATGGCAGACGTTGTAAAACAGTATGGTTCTGAAAGAATTATCGTAGACAGCTCTGCAGACTGGGGAGTAAGCGATCCGCTATCTGTTCCTAAAACTGCAGCTTTAATGCTTGAAAAAGGGATTTCCAGGGAAGATGTACATTTAACGTGTTACCAAAATGCTCTTACCGCCTATTCACAAAGCGGACAGATGAATGAAAGCGACTGGTCAAACGAAATGACAATCCAGCAGGATTCTCTGTTTGAAGGCAACAGTATATTAAGAGGTCAGGAATCACAGGATATCACCTTTAACAATATCATCAAAAACTAACCGATGGCTGGTAAAATATATTATTTATTTGCTTTACTGCGCCCGGCCAATATTATTACTGCCATATCTGATATCCTGGCAGGGGTTGCCATTTCTGGAATATTGATCCATTCGGGGCCGGATGATCCTCTTTTACTCCATGTTCTTTTGCTGATAATTTCAACCAGCGGTCTCTATGGCGGAGGAATTGTTTTCAATGATATTTTTGATCTGGAATCAGACACCGTATCCCGACCGGAAAGAATACTTCCCCGTCAATTGGTTTCCAAAAAGGAAGCTGTCATACTGGGAATTTTCATGTTTGCTATAGGTATTATATCAGCCTTTGTAGTCTCGATGCTAAGTGGTTTTCTGGCATTAAGCATTTGTATTCTTGCTCTTTTTTATAATAAAGTAAGTAAATATTATTTTTTTGCCGGCTCTCTGAATATGGGGTTATGCAGAGGATTAAATCTGCTGCTGGGTATCAGTATCATCAATAGTGCAGTATGGTCTAGTGGTTTAATAGCGGTTATATCAACTCTCTTTATTACAGGAGTAACATTTATCTCAAAGAAAGAAAACCGTGGAAACAACAAGTCTGTTATACTTTCCACTTTTTTACTGGATTTCCTGCTCATCTTCCTGTATACCTTTATCGGAAATGTGATTGGTTTTAAGATTCTCAACCTGCTGCCTCTTCTATTTTGCTGGCTGGGAGTTAATTTTATAGCAAAGCTCTCAGCTCTTCATTTTAACCAGCCTGATTATATTAAAATAGCGGTAAAAACAGGGGTTTTATCCCTTATTCTTCTTAATGCCAGCTATATTGCAGGCTCCACGGATTTGCTGCATGCCCTTCCTGTGCTGATCCTGCTCCCATTATCCGTTACGCTATCAAAAAAATTTGCAGTCACTTAAGTTATTTTTTACAATATGAACAATCAACAAACAATACAACAAAACTTTCTGGTTCCCTTCCATTATAACATTATATTCAGCCGTTCTATTTTTGATTTGGGCAACCCGTCATTTATCAATATTATCAAACAGGAACAGCAATATCAAAGACGCAAAATTGTTTTTATCATAGATAAAGGAGTTACCAATTCCAGAAGTGAGCTCACGGCCGCCATTACTGATTATTTAAACCATTATCATATCAATATTGTACCTGAACATTTTTTAATTGTGGAAGGTGGAGAAGGTATAAAAAACAATCAGGATGATCACGAAAAAATCCTTCAATTTATTCATGATAATAAGATCGACCGTCATTCTTTTGTAGCTGCCATAGGTGGAGGTGCTGTGCTTGATGCAGTGGGTTATATGGCTGCCATCGCCCACCGTGGAATTAGGCTGATTCGTATTCCTACTACTGTTTTATCACAAAATGACTCCGGAATTGGCGTAAAGAATGGCATCAACTACTTTGGGAAAAAGAATTTTCTGGGCACATTTGTTCCTCCTTACGCAGTAATCAATGATTCTGATTTTTTAAAAACGCTTGATGTCCGGAACTGGAGATCCGGAATTTCTGAGGCTATAAAAGTTGCACTGATCAAAGATGAAAACTTTTTCTGTTGGATAGAAGATCATGCGCTGGCTCTGAACAATGGAAAAATTACCGTTATGGAAGAACTGATCTTCCGCTGTGCTGAACTTCATGCCCATCATATCTCCAAAAATGGAGATCCATTTGAAAACGGTTCTTCAAGACCTTTAGATTTCGGACATTGGCTAGCGCATAAACTGGAACACCTCACCCACTATGAACTTTTACATGGCGAAGCTGTTGCTATTGGAATTGCCCTTGATGCTTCCTATTCTTACTTATCCAATAAAATTGATCTGGACAGCTTAAATAGAATTCTGGACAGTCTTCTTGTATTAGGTTTTTCTATAATGCATCCATTTTTAATTACTCATTTTGATGAAATTCTGGCGGGTATTGATGAGTTCAGAGAACATCTGGGAGGAGAGCTTACCATTACTCTACTTTCTAAAATTGGTAAAGGTGAAGAAGTACATACTCTCCTAAGTACTACAATAGCCAATTCAATTCAATATTTATCCTTCTATTCACAATCTGTTCATGTATTATGCTAGTCACACCCAACAGTCATTTAAGCTATTGTACCAACATCCACAGCGGAGAATCATGGGAAGAAATATTTAGGAATATAAAATCCTACTGTCTTCCTGTGAAAGAGAATATTTCACCAGATAAACCTTTTGGCATTGGTCTGCGGCTTTCTAATCAGGCAGCAACAGAATTGCTAAGCGGGAACAGACTTTCAGATTTTAAGTCATGGCTGCATAAGAATGATATGTATGTCTTTACCATCAATGGATTTCCTTATGGCAGTTTTCATGGTGAGGTGGTGAAAGACCGTGTTCATCTTCCGGACTGGACCAGTACAGAGAGATTCGATTATACGGTATTGTTGATAAGCATCCTTAAAGAACTGCTTCCCATCGGCATCGAAGGCAGTATTTCAACCTCACCGTTATCTTACAGACATTGGTTCAAGACTGAAGATGATTTAACCACAGCAAAACAAAAATCTACCCAGCAGCTGATTGAGATAACAGCCCTGATGGTAAAAATAAACCGCTTTGGCAAAAAGAAACTGCACCTCAACATAGAACCGGAGCCCGACGGAATTATTGAAACCAGTGATGAGTATATTCAATTTTTTACGGACTATCTTCTCAAAGATGGAGCTTTACAGCTTGCCACTCATCTCAAATGTACACATAGAGAGGCGCAGCAGTACATCCGGGAACATATACGGCTCTGTTTTGATGTCTGCCATTTCGCTGTGGGCTTTGAAAAAAGTGAAAATGTTTTAAAGAAAATAGAAAATCACAGTTTGAAAATCGGAAAAATACAGATCAGCGCAGCCCTCCGGTTCAATACTTCTTCAAAGACTTCGGTAAAAGAAGCTCAGAACTGTCTGCTGACTTTTGATGAAAGTACTTATTTACATCAGGCTGTTATCAAAAATTCTGACGGAAATTTGCGACGATTTGAAGATCTCGGTCCCGCAATAGTTTCAATGGGACTTCCCGGCTTCGAAGAACTGCGTACCCATTTTCATGTTCCTATATTTCTGGATCAGTTTGAAGTGTTGAGTACTACCCAAAATGAAATTATCAATACTCTTCAATACTGGTATGAAACAGAATGCTCTCTGCATCTGGAGGTGGAAACCTATACCTGGGACGTTCTTCCCGATCATTTTCAAACTGACATTACAGAGTCTATAGAAAGGGAACTGAAATGGGTGGTCAATACGATCCGTAAAATCAAGAATAAAGAGCTTTAAGAATATAATGGATACTATGCAGCAGACTGTTGTTATTAATGTGGTAGGGCTTACTTCTGCCCTACTTCAAAATTCTGATTTATTTATCAGCCAGTGGATGAAAAAAAATAAACATTTAAGGGTCATAGAACCGGTAATCCCGGCACTGACCTGTTCAGCTCAGACTACTTATCTAACGGGTAAATGGCCATCTGAACATGGGATTGTAGGCAATGGGTGGTATGACAGAACTGATTGTGAGATAAAAATGTGGAAACAATCCAATAAGCTGATCCAGTCCCCAAAAATTTGGGATCTGGCTAAGGAAATTAATCCTGATTTTACGTGTGCCAATCTGTTTTGGTGGTACAATATGTATTCGGATGCCGATTTCACTGTTACCCCACGTCCGCAATACAGAGCTGATGGTCAAAAAAAACCGGACTGCTATTCTAAACCTGGCAACCTTAGAAAGCGTCTTCAGCAACAGCTTGGAGTCTTTCCTCTTTTTGATTTTTGGGGTCCTAAAACCACTATCCGTTCAAGCCGATGGATTGCCAATGCTTCAAAATTAGTTTATACCTGGTACAAGCCTACTTTAAATCTGGTGTATTTACCTCATCTGGATTATTGCTGTCAGAAATTCCCTTCCTCTTCCGAAGAAATACATGAAGAAGTAAAAGCTATTGATAACGTAGTTAAAGACCTGATTGAATTCTATGAGAGCCATGGAGTAAAACCCGTCATCTTATCAGAATATGGGATTACCAACGTCAGCAATCCTATAGATATCAATAGAATGTTACGTTACAAAGGGCTGTTACAAATCAGGGAAGAAAACGGCCGGGAGCTTTTAGACCCGGGAGAATCTAAAGCATTTGCTCTGGCTGATCATCAGATAGCCCATATTTATGTAAAAGATAAAAGCATCATTCCAGCATTGAAAAACTCTCTGGAGAAAAAAACTGGCATTGCAAAAGTACTCGCTGGTGATGAAAAAAAAGAATACCATCTGGATCATGCACGTTCAGGCGACCTTATTCTTTTGGCAGAGGAAAACAGCTGGTTCACCTATTATTATTGGCTGGAAGACAAAAAAGCTCCAGACTTCGCCCGAACTGTTGAAATCCATAAAAAACCAGGTTATGATCCTGCTGAGCTTTTTCTGGATCCTAAAAAAACAATGATTAAACCGACCATCTTTTTAAAGCTCCTACAAAAAAAACTGGGCTTCAGAACTCTTATGGATGTAATTCCCCTGGATGCATCACTGGTAAACGGTTCACATGGAATTATCCCCAAGGAAGACCATCATAAACCCATTCTTATCAGCGAGCTACAATCAAATTCAAACATTGAAAGCATAGAGGTCTGTCAGCATTTGCTCAATATTATTTTTAAGAATAATTAAAATAGAAGGGAGTGATAATTTTCTGTCATACCAGTCAAAAAATCTTGAAATACAACCTGTCATCATCTGTTCAGATATGGTGAATATCATGAATCTAAACTACCAAAGACCGCATTTCAAACTACAGCAGTGTAGGTTTAATTGCACGGAAAATATATGGATCGGATAAGTCAAAAAATTAAATTTGTTAGCAGATAGTTGATGGAATAAAAATATTTATATAGTAATTTTTAATTTTTTAATTATGATCGATAGAATAGTAATTTTAGGAGACAGTATGTCGGACTTCGGCATAAAAAAGAATACCATAACAGGTATGCTGGCAAGGGCTACAGGTGCCATGCGTGTTAATTCTGTGGGACGTTTTAGTGACACAAAAAACTGGGCTGATTTCATGTGGGAATGGTCTGGTGGTGAGAGTTTAATAGATGGTAAAGATAAGAAACAGGCTAATGCTTTAACGGAGAAGCATATGTCTCTGAAAGAATCAACTCACGGAAGTCCTGATAACAGGTTGTCTTTCGTAAACTATGCGGTAGGCGGTGCAGTAGTCAATGAAAGGGAAAAGCTGGCACACAAAATAGCGCTGACAACCATTGTGGAACAGAAAGACAAATATTTCAAAGAATTAGATAGTGATACTTCCAAGCCTAAAAACACGTTACATATTGTTTGGATTGGTTTAAACGATACTGTTACTGACGGTAAAGATCCTGCATTAATGAAGTCAGTCGTTGCCCAGGTCAAAGATTTAACTGATCAGATTCGGGATCGTGTTGCTAAGGATGGAGGAAAATCATATTTTATGGTGATCAATAATCCTGCTCCAGTGGAAGCAGTACGTTACGCTAAATCACAGAACGATCCGACCGTATTAAAAGCCCAGGAAGCTACGTTGGAATTTAACAAACACCTCAAAGAAGCATTTCCGGATAAGTATAATGATACGATGGTTGTTGATATGTATGAGGCACTTAAAACCAATTTATATCATTTACGTCTCATAAAAGCGGCACAGCGTCACGGCAGAAAAGTAGAATTTGAAAAACCAGAAAACAGCACAGATACTTCGCTTGCCAATACCCTAAAGGAATTTGAAGCAATATATAAAGAGACTAAAGGGGGTAAGGAAATATTCGCTGAAATTCAGCCTCTACTGGATAAAGCACTTAAGACTGATAATGAGATTGTTCTTCATAAGGAAGTGAGTGATTTAATCATTAAGAAAATGGCAGATCCTAAAATAGCAGCTGAAAAACTTCCGAGCATAAAGGCTATCAAAAATGCATTAATGGTTACCGGAACCTATCCGAGCCAGATCGATTTTGTTGCAAAGTATTATCAACAAATAAAACCTGAAAAACATCAGGAAGATATTGCCAAACTTCGAGTAGAACTTGATAAAGTATTTGCAAACAATCTTCCTAAACAGCTGGAGGATAATTTAAATGTTGCCAATACAGCGTTATACGACGAAGTTGCTACTTTGTTAAGAGAAAATAAAGACGGTACCTTCAGGAACGACAATAGTACATTTAGAAAATTATTGGATAATGTAACTGCCAATAACCTGGGATTTGTCGCTACATCAGATGGAGCCCACCCAACCCAGGCAGCTTATAAAGTTATTGCTTTAACTATTGCGTCCCATCTCGTTCAAGGCTTTTCTGTTTCTCCAAGCCCTGACTTTGTACAGAAAGCGCAGGATGCACTCGTTGAGGCTGAAGTTTTTGAAAAAGGAGTAAAGATTCCACTTACCCGTTCAAATGATCAGTCAGCTCCGGTAGATCTTAATAAATTTACTACACCTACTGTGAAGGCAAATCCAAAGGCAGCTCTTACTGCTGAAGCCCTAAGACAGCAGCAGCTAAAAGGTATAAAACAAGAAAAACCTAACCCTAAGACCCATCATACCAGCCTTTAAAAATAAACAGAAGTGATTTGAGAGGTTAATTTAAGTAGATCAATTAAAGTTTACAACGCTATTATGCTAAACATTAAGTACGCTTAGAATATAAGTGTTCCCTAGTATTAATAACGTTGTAAACTTTTACAATGTATTCACTAAATAAACGGTCAGTTCTTTACCATTTTAATATATATAATATGCCTCAAACAACTAGCTCTAATGCAAAACAAGAGAATACTGATTTTATAGATGAAAACACAAAGACGGGCAGTTCTGAAATAGAAAAACCTCAGAAGGGAAAGGGAATTCGTTTCCTCGATTCTATTGTGGAAAGTGGTTCTTTTATTAAGCAGGCTTTGAAATCTACTGCAATTGGAGTCGCTGCAGGATTTGCTTTTTCATTACTTTTTCCTCCATTGGGAATAGCCATCATGGCAATTTCTGCAATAGCCGGTGTGGCTGCAATAGGAACGAAAGTAGCGTACAGTTATGCTAAAACAAAAGCGGAAAACAGTTCTCCTAAAGAAAGCACTGAAACAAAGGCTGAAATACTTCGTGAGATTACCAGAACGTTAATGGAAGAGAAATTATCAAAAAATAAAGAGGAAATTAAGCAACAGGAAAAAAAGAATGGTATAAAGAATGGTGAGGCTGATAATAGCCGTGAACTGAGAAAATCTGTGATCAATACTAATGAATCCGGCTTAGCAGTGTTTACCAAACCATTAAACAGCCTTAATCCTGATATAAAACAGAATGCTACAGCTTCAAAAAGCAAAACACAGCAGAAAGAAACGCAAAGTGCCCAAAAAAATACGGGAATGAGACGTAATACATTATAATGTCTGTAATAATTCCTTGAGATGTAATAGGCTTTTTATTTGACATAACCTACCCGTTATTTCTTAGACGAAAACAAGGCTTGCTACACTTGTTCAAGGATGTTTTTCAGATGGGTTTTAAGCTGGTGAAGTCAATTAATAACAGATAAAATTTGATTTCAAGATTGATATTCACTGCAATAATTGAAATAAAAAGTAATGGTTCTTTAGTTAAGAGCCATTACTTTTTTTTGTGATTTATTTTAAAGCTAAAAAAGAATTCCTCACTTAAAACTGACTTCATATCAGTCAGACCTGTTTTTATTTAGATTTTAACGCATTAAAAGCTTTTCCGGGTAAACCTCTTAAAACAGAACCAGCCTTATTACTAAATTTATTACCCGATTCAGGATCTACTAAAAGATTAGCGAATTGTGGAACTTTTAATATCATCAATATCATGATAACCTGAAAAGCAATGGAAAGAAGAACATTCGTAAATTCGGTATTTCCAACAGGCAAAAGAACGATAATCACTTTCAAAATCGTTAATATGGGTTCCCATAACAGTATAGACAGAAAGCCAAAGAACCATGACTTCAGAATTCTTTCATTAGATACAATAAGGGAAAACGGTAACACAAATATTCCCAAAACATAATAGACAAATATCATCAGCAATTGTCTCATTAATATATATCCTCCCACAACAGAAGCAATAAAATAAATAATGATATGGAAAAGTTCTAAGAAAGGGTTGACCTGCAGCACATCATACACTCCATTTCCATCTGCTCCTGTTCCCTGCACATGGGTTATAGCCGTTTGAAAGGCTTTCTCAAAATCACCAGGGCTCCGTCCTGTCACTTTATAGGCACCATGTTTTACAATATCTGATAGAATATCTACCGTATCAAATAATAATAATTTGACCAAAGGAATGTATAATGTGATGGCCATAAGCGTGAGAATAGGCCTTAAAAGAGCATCTCGCCCAATCTTTTCATCCGGATCAGCCATTGCTTTCATTACTTTATACCCTACAAAAACAAAAGTAAATGTAACGGCTATGAGGAGAACATAGGGTCTCGACTCTGTAATAAAGAGTTCAAATCTGGTTTGAAGAATGGATCTATATTGATTTAAAATTTCATCTATTGTCATTTAGCTTGTAGTTTTTTATCCATCAATAACTTTATATTTACAGATGTTATTATTAATTATTTAATAGTACTTTATTGATGACCGATAGGGATTCAATATCTTTCTTGATAGACAAAACAATGGCTCTTATTTTCAAAATCCTTGTTAAAAGCTTTCCAAAAACAGTATAAAACTGCCCTAAACCTCCCGAAAGAAGTCCTGATGCCAGATATCGTTTGTAGTCAGAATCAGCTTCCTCTAAATATCTGTTTTCAATGTCCAGTTCTTCAGATTTCTTTCCCAGGGAATGTTTAAGAAATAATGGATTGAACTTTATGATGTTAATGACCTTTTTTATATTTTTTATATCTTTTTTGGTCGTCTCAATCGTAGCGATAGAGGCAGCAGCAAGCGCAAGGCTATTGATGTTGGCTACACTCTTTTTATCATCAATCTCTTTTTCCAGCTTTATCAGTTTTTCAATTAACTTATTTTGTTCATCTTTTAGATAAATTTCTCCTCCTAAACCTGCAATAATTCCGGTTTTGGTTCCTGCAACAGTATAATCATTAATATCAAAAGACCATGTCTGTGTATAAAACAAACTAAAGCTAAAAAGAAGAAGAAATGTAGATAGGGGTTTAATAGTTTTCATCTTCAAGTGTTACTCGTATTACTTTATCTAAGGCCTGTTGAATTAAGCGCAGCCGCTCTCCCTCAGGAATATAGTTGGTCGTATCCAGATAGTTGGTAATGTTTTCTTTCTCAGCATCAAATTTCTTTTTGAATCTTCTTCTTACCAAAGCATTTGAAAGTTTACCACTTGCAAGCGGGGAAACAGCCACGATCGGATATTTATCCTTTATATAATCATAACTTGTTCCGGATAAAAATTTCAGCATATCGTCTTTCTTTGAAGTTAAACCAGATGATATACGGGTAAGTTCTTTATTAGGTTCTATATAAATGTCTTTTGTTCTTGCAACAACCCCTGTTTTGGTTATAGCGTATGCTTCTAGTTTTCTATGGGCTGAGGCCATATCTTTGTAATATGTCTTTGACAGGAGATCATTAGCTGACCAATTCCAAGTGAAATGAAACGTAATAAGCTGAGCTTTGGGAAGTACAGATAACAATAATGATCCTATGAAAAATGCCTTAACACACAATGATTTGAAATTATTATATATTATATTCATGACTCTAAAAATTTATATTAACTATTTGGCAAATTGCTGAACCAATTTCTTCTTTAGATTGCTCTCTTTTATATTACCATCCACCCTATCAAGTTCCCGGTTAATGGCAGACAATGACGCTCTTAATTCTTCATACAGATTAAATTTTTCTCCCAGAATGGTATTAATTTCGCCATTTAAGAAGTGGGAAGACATATTCTCAATCTGACTGTCCGCTGAAAGTAAATACACCCTGTTCTCTTTCTTTTTTGAATAAAACAGGAAAGAAAGCTTTTCATTATCCTGCCTAAGTTGACGAGATCGGTCTCTGACATTATTGATAACATTATTTACCGTAGAGAGCCAGGCAACACCACCATAATACAGAAGCCTTTTTCTATACTCTTTTACAAAATCTTTAGTCCTTTTCTCCGTTGTTTCTTCTCTTCCCTTCAAAAATTCTAATTCTACAATAATTGCAATTGATCCAATATTCGAGGGGACATCCGATATGGGGCCAATAGGATTATTGGCAACCGGCTGAGAATAAGCTTTTACTGAACCCAATAGTAATATTAGAATGAGAAACCTATACATATGGAAATAAATTTATAATAGGGTTACCAACAAGATTGTAGAGAAAACTAAAATACAATTTCAAGGTTCTTGATCAATTGGATGAGATCCGGATTGCTTTGTATGAGAAGTGCCAAAGCAGGCAAAGTCATCACCCCAAAAACTTCCTTATCATTTTTAGAATATACCCTTACCAACAGATCACGAATTCTATAGATTTCCTGCCTTTCAGACGCTTTAATTTTTGAGGCATCAACATTTTGAAGAGCAAGAAGCACTAATTTATCTAAGGCTAAAGATTGTAAATAATCATTCTTAACATTCGTTATATAAGGAAGTTTTTTAAACCTATTCAATATAACAGGTCCTACACCTAAAGCCCCGGTTTTTATAGAGTTTTTAATAAAACTATTTTGTTTATCAAATTTGCTGGACTTTTTATAATTCCTTTCTAAAAATTCTTCATCATTCTTAATCATTTCTTCTAGGTAATCATTCTGTAGTTTTAGCTGTATAGCTCTTGCAGCGGTATGTCCAGCAATTTCTAAAAGCTTCTGTCTTGTGTCCGAATCTGTATTATTCAAATGGATGGCAACATGTACAAACTGAGCCGAAAATAGCTGAAATGTGAAAAAAAACAAAAATGGTAATGCTCTCATAATACAATTTGTTAGAAATTATGATTGTTGAATAAATATTAAAATTACTTAGGCACAAATCCTAATCTGTAGAATAGATTGCTTTGTTCCGCTTCATATTTCATTTCATCCAATTCCTTAGTCAGAAAATTGATCGTACTCATAAATCCTTCATCCAGCTTTTCTCTATTTCCGCGGTTAACTTTTATCCCTACCCCTGCTATAAATGCCTCTTCTAATATGCTGTTTGCGGCTTTAATATATTCCAGTTTCTTTTTGCACTTGCTTTTTTTAACTGGATTAAGGTAAGGATTGCAGACATTGGAGTACCTGGCAAAGTTGATAAGGTTCTTTGTAGAGATCGTAGTTCTGGCCAGATTTTCAAATTCATTGACAGCCTCAATCTGAGCCAGCTCATCCAGGCTTTTCTTTGTGGATTTTTCATAATTATTAGTCGCATTTTTCTCAAAAATTCTTTCCACAAAACCTATGGGGTCAATATAGGGTAACTGTCCCTTATACTGCAGTGAAAAAAACAGTAATAGCAGAATCAGATATTTCATAACTGAATAGATTAAGTAGAGTTATATATATTCCGGAAATAAAAGTTTCTTTCTGGGAATGCGGATATTTACGCTTCTGCCACCGGCATATTCCCCTACTTCAAGACTCAATATCTCATCTTCGTTTAATGTGAACTTGTCAAAGATGAAAGTAAGGATTCTCGTTTCACCCAGTTTAATATTTCGCTGGTCACCACAGGATTTTACAGGGGTCAGTATTCTCTCCTGATAGACATAATCTTTTTTGGCGGCATTGTTATTCTTCAGCTTTGATCTGAAAAGGATCTGGTCTATATCTAAAGTGATTTTAGAGGTATTATAAATTTCTACCCGTAAGACAATTTTATTCTGAAAGTTTCTGTAATAGATTCCATTTAAAGTCAGGTTCAATCCATCGTTATTATCTTTAATCTTTACGGTGGAAGGAGCACTTTCAGATAGCATACACAGCTCCTGAAGATCCTGTGCTGTTCTTTCTTCCTTTTCAATTTTGTTTATACTTTCCTTGGCAAAATAATCGATCTTAGTATTGGTTTCCACTGCTTTATAGGTTGTGATATCCGGGTCTCTGCTGTACCCCATATCAATAGAATAATAGCTTCCTTTACCATTAATAACCGTAAGATTCGCCTGCTGGCTCTTTGGATTCTCCAGCTCTTCACCTGTATGTTTTAATTTGAGCATATTACCAATGGTATCCGCAACGAAATAAGTAGATCCCACATCCACATACTTTATTTTTTCATCAAAAATAATGTGGGTGGTCTTCACGTCTGAAACTTCAATGGCCTGGCGCTGAGATAAAGGCTCCAATATTTCCTGGGCAAAAGATCCCTGAGAACAGAGGAAAAATAGAATAAATAATACAATGTGTTTTTTCATTTCTTTTGAGAATTTAAATCAATAAAATCATTAATAGCCACCGACATATTTCCTTTGGCTTCGTATATACCTCTGATTACTTTGTTTTCATCAGCATTGGAAGAATAACAGGCGTATCTTTCAGGAGATACTTTTACTTTATATACATTAGACATACTTCCCACTTTAACATACACCTCTCCTTTATCTGTGGAGTAAAGTTTTTGAAGATCAGATTCACTGAGTGACAAGTATTTAGAAAACTTATCTTTAGATGCCATTTTCTTTTTATGGGAGAGCATAATCAAAGTATCCGTATTATTCACCATGGCAGGTCCGGCAGCTGTATCTAAGATATCTTCAAGATCCTGGGTTGCAATGGCCACCTCTCCATAAAATTTACGAACGGTCTTATACAAATATTTAATAAACTCCGCCATTTCACCTTTAGAAATGGGCTTCCAGCATTCGTCTATAAATATTGATTTTTTCTCTCCGGGAATCTTCTGAATCTTAGTCATCACCAGATTAATACACAACATGGTCACTAAAGGGAACAGTATAGGATGGTCTTTGATATTGTCCATTTCAAATACAATAAAACGCTCATGAATAAGGTTAGCCGGTTCTGCTGCATTGAGGATATCTTTATAATGTCCGTCGTAAAAATCTTTAAGTGAGAGTTTAAAGCTGATCTTATCAAAATAACTTGATTCTTCTTCAACCGCCGTATTTTCTGAAATAAACTCATAGAAAGTAGACATACAAGGAAAAATACCATTTCTGATGACATGTTCGTAATAAAGATCCAGATAGCTGGACAGTATCTGTTTTTCTTCTCTGGAAGCTCCTTCTTCTCCTTTCCATAAGAAAAAGATCAGTGAAAGCAGAAAGGTTTTCTTATCTATGTTAATTTCATCTTCATCATAGTAATAGAAAGGATTAAATTGTAAAGGTGAGTTTAAGTCATATGTAAAGTAAACACCATCCACCAGTTCACATAACTTTTTATAAGAGTTTCCGATATCTATCATGACAATATGGTGACCCTGCTCATAATACTGACTTGCAATATGATTGATCAAAAATGATTTCCCGGTTCCTGAAGGTCCAAAAATCAATCTGTTTCTGTTCACGATGATCCCCTTTTTAACAGGCTCGTCCCATAAATCCAGGCGTAAAGGAGATTCGTTTTTACGGTCACAGAAAAGAATTCCATCTTTATTGCTTTCGTAATAGGACTCAAAATTCAGTAATGAAGAGGTTTGCTCGGATATCCCGATAAATTTATGATTCTCCGAAATATACGCTGGAGCTCCGGGACAATTATTCATATACAATTCCTTTAGAGCATACTTAACCTGATAAGGAGTAATTCCTAAATCCCTGAAAGCATTTTCCAATAAGTTGACATCATGTTCCAGTTTCTTTTGCGAAACATTCCAGACGATCACACTAAAGTGCTGGTAAATAAATGTTAACTCCCTTTCCAACACATCTTCTACAAGATCTTCCACCTGTTGGTAAGTAACCTGATTTTCTCTTGAAAGTATCGCCATACTTTTAAATTGATTCATTTTGGTCTTCAGGGAAGAAAAAACTTTTTCTGAATCCTCAATAAAAATCACCTGATTGTAAATATGGTTTACATCCAGCCCTGTAGACACCGGCTGTATAAAAGGAATTCTAAAATCAGTTTTGGGTGTAGAATATTCAATGCTTTTGATGGTACTGTTAATGGTAATAGGAAGTTGATTATTGGAAGAGATGGTATACAATTCTGCAAATTTATTTCCTATCTGCAGGTTCTTATCAAAAAACATATCTCTTAGATTGGTCTCCCCTTCTTTTGAAAGAGATAGGTATTTTCCTAAAAGGGCAATAATCTGATCATTATTCAACCTTTCTACAGTGAAAAAACCTTCCTTTGTTAAGAATGAAAGACTCGATTCTACAGCTTTGATGAAATCATCTATTCCGTCTAAGTATTTATTATATTGACTGGAATTATTAAGTATGCTTACCTTACTTTTGGAGTCCTTTATTATCGTGAGATAACATTCATGACTCATGGTCGGCTTTTCATGGAAAAACCTGTTATCACTTGCTGATAAAAAATTACGGCTTTCCGATACATGCTCTGTGATAGCGTCTACAAAAAAGAAATCCTGTTTTTGCAGAATTGTTCCGGCTGGTAAAGACCTGATTACTTTATCAAAAATAACACTGATCTGTTCAATCTGGTCGCTATCAAGCGAATATATCTGAGGAAGCATCACCTTATACACTAAGCTAACATCTCCTTTTTTACTTATTAACAAATCATCATCTACCGCTAATATGTTAAATATTTTTTTGATATCCGTATCTTTCATAATCTTAGGAAATAACTATTACTGCCATTTTACTTCATTTCTATAATAAGAACACTCTAATTAAAACCGGAGGCATTATTGGAGGATCTTATATTGATCCATAATTGGTATTTTTTAGGGAGAAACACTCTCTTTTTCTCAAATACTTCTTTACTGATTTCTTTTCCTGCTGATAAAATAGCCAGATTCCTAGCCTCCTTTAAATCTACTCCAGTATTGGTACCGCCTAAAATAGAACCTCCAGAATTTGTTCCTCTTTCAATAGCATAATCAAAAACATCTTTTGAAACTGTGGATGGAATTTTAAGCCAGGAATGGTTATTCATATGAATACCCTCTCTTCCGTCATAGTCGTAAACTCTAAAGTTTAACTGGTAAAGGACATTATCCTTTTTATAGCTTTCAATATCAATATTGATCCGGTCTTCCCCTAAAGATATTCTTCCATAAACAATGGCATTCTTAGGGATTACCAATCCTCCCGGGACATCTGAAAGTCTCATATCTTCTTTGATTCTGATAGGAATAATATTTTTATCTAATATTCTCTTCTGCTCTATGGTTTCTGAAGGAATCAACTGTAAAATTTTCTTATTATTTCCTGCTGTTGTTCCCTGGAAAAAATTCTTTTTATCTCTACTATCATTTTTAACCAAATCTTTTTTACTTTCCCTGGTTTTCGGACTATTAGCAGAATCCCAGGACTCTCCATCAGTATTACGAGAGGCAGCATCTGCCGCTAATCCTGAACGGATCTTATCCTGAATCTCAAATATTTTGCTCAAACTATTTTCAGAGCTGGAACCGGAACCATAACCGGAATTATAACCAGAGCCGGAGCCGGAAGGATAACTTCTCTCTTGTGAAGAAATATTAGATAAGGCTTTCATATAACGCTCCTGCCTTTTGGCATAATCATTTTCTTCAGCCCTGCCATCAAAGCTCTGAAGCTGCTCCTGCATTAACTTTTCATCTTCCGGAAGTTCTGTATCTATCCCATATTTTCCATCTTTTGAAAAGTACTTCTTTAAATCCCTCTCATCCTGATTATAAATTTCTAATTTTGATTTTTCTTCAAGCTGATTCTCATCTACATTAGGGGTTAAAATCAACTTATCATCTGACGCCTTCATTTTTGGGAAAAGTATGAGACTCATAATCAAAATAAGAATACCTAAAGCGGCCACAAAGACAACACCAATGATGATCTTCTTTTTTTTGTCCAGATTTGCAAACATATTTTATAAACTATTATTACACATAATATTCAGAAACAGTAAAGGGTCAATTCTTTTACCTTCAACTATTATTTCATAATGGAGATGAGGCCCTGTAGAGTTTCCTGCCTATCAGCTGTCCGGGTTTTACATATTCACCTTTCCCAACAAATAAAGACCGTAAATGTCCGTATCGGGTTCTAAAACCTCCCTGATTATCAATTAAGATGGTATTTCCATAACCTCTTTCGTACTTTGAACTTAATACGATCCCGTAATAGGTAGAAAATACAGCAGTTCCTGCAGGTACAGAAAAATCAACACCCTGATGCTTTTTAATCACTCCATCAATGGGATGTTTTCGATACCCATAATTTGATGAAACGATTTTGTCATAGGCTTCAACCGGTGGTATAAGTTGTTGTGATTGTAATTTCTGACCCATAAATACTATAAGAAAACACACAGGAAGCAATCTGTTTTTTCTACTCAACAATACATACATAAGAAGTTCACATCATTTTAGTTACAAAAAAATCAATTCTATTGAGTGTCCACATGTGGCAACGGCTCATCGGCCTCAGCAGCCTCTTCTTCTTGGGAAATTCTATATAATTCGTTTTCAATAAGAATATCTACCTCTTTTACAATTCTTTCAAAATTTCCATTCAAAACCTCATTGATCATTTCTCCTTCTATGATTGTTGGTATCTCCCTCTTTATCTGATCGGTACGCTTCTCTACTTCTATTTTTCCTCTAAAAATCTTCCTGTTTATTTCTTCTCCGAAATTATCGGCAACAACCCCTACAAATTCTCCCTGAGAAAGCTGAGATATCGTAGATACCGGAATGGCATACTCTAAATTTTCATTTACAGAATAAGAATTATTCGTATCAATGGTTACATTTTTTAACCTTTGCTTTTTCTTTCCAAATATTTCCTGAAGCTTATTCGCTGTCTCACTTCTTACCGAACCGCTAAAAATATTACCTACGATATTGAATATGGTTTCAGCTACTTTATCGCCGTAATCCCGCTTCAGCTGCTCAAGATCCTGCATTCCGATGGTGGTAGAAACTTTGTTGGATCTGGCCGTTGCAATCAGGTTATCTAACCCCATAAAATACATGGTTGGCAACTCATCCAATATGACTGAGCAAGGCTGTCTTCCCTGCTGATTAATTTCTTTCAGAAGTTGGGTAACCACGAGCCCTAAAGCTGGAGAATTAGTGGTTTGGGTACTGGGTGAATTGGCAATAATTAATATGCATGGGCTTTCAGGATTATTGATACTTAATGAAATATTCTCTTCCGGAAAAACATTATTACCCATTACCCAGAATAATTCTTTTGTTGCCAACTGAGACAGCGGTATTCTCGCAGAAGCTGTCTGACCTGAAAGCTGCTCGTAAGCCTGCTTTGCTAACGCATCTGCAAAGGGAGTCATAAAAAACCTTAGTTCTGAGTATTGACCAAATACTTTAAATACTTTTTCATCCGGCAAAGATGCCAGAGATATTGCATGAGGCAACGTACAGTACTTCCCGTCTTCATAAATTCTCAAAAAATAAATACAGGCAGCGAAGTAAGAAATAGCCGACTGAGCAAAAAAGTCTTTTTCAGTAATCCATTCTTTATTCAAATTAAATAAAATGGTTTGTGAGGCTTCGATGGCATCTGCTGCTTTCTTTATCAATTCAGGATCCAGAGGATTCACAAAATTGGATTTCTCCAAATCATCTAAAGAAACCACACAAAATCGGGGTTCAATGTTGTATTTCTTTTTATAATATTCATAAAAAGCAAATGTTTCTTTTGCCAATGCAGGAAATTTAAAATCATACACCATCATCGAAAATTGCTTTTGAATATGCTGTCGTATATACTCTTCAACCACAGAGTAAGACTTTCCTGATCCCGGAGTTCCCAAAACCATAGTAGCCCTAAAAGGATTCACTACATTAATGACTCCATTTTCTGTCTTAAAATTGACAGAATAAGGGTTTTTCTTAACGACTTTCTCCTGTTCAAAAATTTGGTTCTTATCATTAAATTCATCCTTCTTATCATAAAAATTGAAGAATTTTCTCAATTTTAAAAACCCAACGATATAAATAATAAAAGAAGCAAAAGATAGAATAGTATAAGATATAATCTCGATCTTTACAACCGATACGCCTAAGAAAATGACAAGAGATGCCCCTGCTACTATTATATTCTTCATAAAAGAAGAATTTTCTCCTATTTCTCTTTTAACTTCAAAACCAAAGCAACAAAAAGAAACAATAGCAAGACTTAAAGTCCGCAATAATAAAGGGTTCTTAATGATTGGGAAAGTTTTAAATAACTTTATGATGAATATATTAATATACTCGTTACTCAAGTGTCTTTCAGCCACATAACTATATTTAGAATAATAAATATCTACTAAAACAAATAGTATACTTATTAAAAAGGAAAATATAATTAAAATATCTAAAGAATATTTATCATTTTTCATTATCTACAAATTACAATAGCATCCAATTGCTGAAATTCCAAATTATCTACCAGTACTCAGCCCTCACAAGGATTTCAAAAATCCTACACTGCATCAGTTATCCTCTGTATTAAGAGAAGCTTCCTCTTGTACAGCATTGCCGAAATCTTTAGCCGAAGCATCTTCAAGCCCTTTACTTTTGAATAGATAGTTTTCAATAAGTAAACCGTGAGGATTATTTTCAGTTCTTGCTACATTGTATAAATCAAATGAAGCATAGAACAGGTTTTTTGTACTCACGTTCTGATCAATTCTGGAAACATTGAGCTTTCCATACACAGACGCGTGATAAGGATATTCTTTATCATTAACTTTAATGGAATCTATCTCTAATTTTTGAACCAGATTTTGAGACTGTATTCTCGCAAAATGCCCCGATGCTTTAAGGGATAAATACAGTTGTTTTCCAGAGTTTCCGATTAGATAGAGAGCCTCATTGATATTTTTATCATAACTAAACTGATCATATCCAAAAAATAATCTGTGAAACACTTTAATATGATTCTTAATCTCAGGCAATCTGTAATTTTCATAATCCTGATCATTATTCATAGAATTTGCAATGGCAGCCTGCCCCTTCTCTGTGATAACATATATCTTTTTAGTAAAAACTTTACTTACATAAACAGCCCAGATTGAACTGGAAACGATAGCTATTATTGTGATAAAAAAGCTAAGAAATAATGCTTTTTTAACTAAAGAATAAGTAGAAGGAATCTCACGTAATTTTTTTAAATCCATTGTTGTTTTAAGTATTGATAAATGATGATAGGGATAACAGAAAAGTACTCTATCTGAATATTTTAAGCTTAAAAGAAGTTTTTCTGCAATTCTCACATAAAAAATATGGATAATCATCTCTATTTTCTGATGCAGGCGCAATAGTAGCCAGCTTAACATTTTGATTACCTTTACACTTTATACACTTAATATCATGGTTATCCGGCAAGTTAACTTTTGTTATTAATGCATTATTTTCAGCCTCCATTGAAGCGAACTCTACTCCTTCTTCTTCAATATTTGAAGCTTTAAGAAAAGATTTAAATTCCATAGTTAAATTAAAGGCGTTCTTAATGAGCGTAGTATGAGAATACATACCACAAGCAAAATTTTAAAAAATTAATTGAGATGTTGAATAATTCTCGTAGCGCCAGTGAATGTTAGTTTTAAATGTAAGCTATATTTATTTGGGGATGAATACGTGCGTAATGACATCTACCAGACCAAAAATAGCTAAACCTATTACAAAACGGACAAAATTCTTTTGAGCCTGTTCGTTACCTTGCATATACTGAACGAATATCAGAAAAGCACCAACAATTGCAAAAGCAGCAACCCCTGCATTCAATGAAGTTTTAAGAGTTTCTGTCCATCCTTTAATTTTCACATCAATTGTGGCTGTCTGAGAGTATAATAAACTACTTATTGGCAATAATAATGCAATCAAATTCCTTCTCATAAATTTCAAATTTTTCATTTCTTCTGTATTTTAAAACTAAATTGTAATTTTTGTTTGTTCATGTTTATTTGTAACTAGAATATCCTTTGAAAGTTTAGTATTCTGTCTTTTGTTACAGGCATCTCGCAGAATGATAACATTCTATGGAATCTACCAAAAAGCTTTTGATAAATGAGACACTGGATCTAAGAACTTCCTCAATTTAAAATCCTTATGATCAACTGTTTTCCCTAGATCCCGTACTATTTTTTGAATTTATATTAATCAGATTTTCTAATTTCTCATCAAATCTGATACATTGTGCTCCCATCTTAAAATCAAAGAAGAATTCTTTGAATTCCCCTTTTCTAGGGTACTTTTTTATGATGTATAAATAAAGGGTAGGAATTACTAAAAACACCAATGATAATAACACCTTTTTAAATACAATAAAAAGAAACAACATCAAACATATCACAACAATCATAGCCGTGACTACAGGATAGCCAAAGATTAAAGGTGTCCTTTCTAACGTTTTTGGGGTTTTATATTCCATACAAGATTGTGCTTATTTTATTTGAAAAAAGATATTGATCATTACAAAATTTGCATTTATCTTTATTAGATATTTTTAATGCAGTTTTGGTCCTTTAGCAGCAACTTGAGGCCTATCAATTCCTTGTGCATTAGATGCAGGAGACCTAACCCCTTGTTTTACCTCTCTTTGTCTTTGATTCTTGGGTTCAGTAAACCTTGAAAGGTTGAGTTTCATATCCTTCACTTCTGAATTTGCATATGAAGCACTTTTCGAATTGTTTTTCTCGGTAGAGACTACTTCTTCTCTATATTTATGTTTACTTGATTTAAGCTCTCCTGTTACATCATAAGATCCATACAGATCCTCTTCTATATCTTGATTTTCCTCAACCTTAAGTGGATTAACATTCTCATAAATAGGCTCAATTTCACTTTGCGGCTTGGGTTTCCCTATTGTGTTGAGATGAGTAAGTGTTCTATCAACCTCATTATTAAGTTGCTTCAGATCAATCCCCCTGGTCGCTAAAATCCCGATATTGGTAGCCGGATTTTTACTTTTCTGAAATACCTCAATATTGATCTTAGTATCATCAACAAAAATATTATGAACAGTATCCAGCCCTTTAATTCTTGATTTTTGCTCTTTTTCATATCGCTGTATTTCCGTGTTCTTACTTTCAGCCATTACAGTACGATTACTATGAATGGGAACAGAAATCATTGAGATATCTTTTAGTTGTGTTAAGCCTTTTATTTCATATATCGCTCTAATTGCATTGGGAAAACTAGAAGCCGTTAATACAATAACATCAACCTCTTGAGCTTTACTTTTTTTAACAAATTCATTCAAGCCCTTTGCATCAAAAAAATCAAATGTTTTATCTGATTTTTCAGATTTTTGTTTAGCCTCCATCAATGCCTGCTGTACTGCCCACTTAGATTCCGGTGTAAGAGGATCTTTACCTGTAAGCTCTCTCATTAACTGATCTTTTGCTAACCCAGGAATAGTATTATCCTTATACCCATTCCTAAACTTACTCACAATATTATGAAGATGCCCATCAAATTGTGTGTTGCCAAAATCTAAAAATACGTTTGTTTTTCTTTTCATTTTTTGTACTTATCTCTTAATACTAATTATTTACATGATTGTAGTTGATAAGATTTTGAAATACTTACAAAAAAAATTATCCTTTAGCATATCCATAATCATTACGCTGTTTTATTGAAAACAGAAAAGAAAATACACTTATGCAATACAAGCCTGGAAGAACAATAGAGATGAACTTACAGTATTTTTTGAACTTCCTCAGGAAATCCGTGAAATTATTTATACAATCAAATGATTTGAAAATCTCAATAGGAAAATCCGAAAATATACCAAAAATAAAATGTCTCTTAAGAAGACCATCCATTGCACAATATGCAATTAAAATTTCCTTATTATTTAATAACTAATAATTTCCAAAATTAGGAGATTTAACAATTTACCAAAAAAAAACACCGTAAGAATAAACAGACGCGGATGTAGTTTTTATTGATCTTCATAGGCTAAAAACAATTACACGATCTATGGTTAATAACTACTTCTAACAAACTATTCTCCACAAAAAACGGAGGGCAGTACAGAAAAAAACCACCCCGAATATTGGAGTGGTCAATTTATTTATTATTTGAAATTTTGTCTTTCGAATATTTTATCTGATTATTTATGAAATAGTATTTTAAATCGATCTTTTTAATATTAGATTTAGTTACAGTTGTTTCTAAATTCCAGCGGAGATGTTTTAGCTAAATTTTTAAAAAGCCTCTGAAATGACTGTGGATAGTCAAATCCTAAGGAATAAGCAATTTCACTTACGGTAAGACTGGTTGTTGACAATAATATTTTTGCCTTTTCAATAATTTTATTCTGTATATGTTGCTGTGTGGTTTGCCCTGTAAGTGTACGTAACATATCGGTTAGGTAGTTGGGTGACATATTCATCTTTGAAGCAAGAAAATTTACGGTTGGTACTCCGTGTAATTTCAGATCCTGCTCTTCAAAGCAGCTATCCAGCAGATCTTCCACTTTACTTAAAATATCGCTGGTAGCCATTTTTCTTGTTAAAAACTGACGGTGATAGAATCTATCGCAATATGTTAAAAGAAGCTCTATATGGGATACGATCAGATCCTGGGTAAAGGCATCGATAGAATTAGAAATTTCTTTACTGATATTATTCATTATGTCAATCACTAGTTCATTTTCAGATTTCGACAGATATAAACCTTCATTAACTTCATAAAAGAAAAATCCATAGGAACGGATTATTTTTGCCAGCGGATAATTCCTGAAAAAATCGGGATGCACTATCAGCAGCATTCCTTCAGGTTGAAGATCCACGGTCTTGGCGGGAGATATTATCTGCTGTGGAGCAATGAATGACATAACTCCGTCATCGAAGTCATAATGCTGCTGGCCATAACCAAATCCATCGCAATTTTTTTTGAGTGCTATACTAAAAAAGTTATAGGAGATCGTTTTCTCGATTTCATTGGTGTCAATGCTGATTGTGGAAAGATCAATCACACTGACAAGAGGG
This sequence comes from Chryseobacterium culicis, assembly GCF_002979755.1. Taxonomy (NCBI): domain Bacteria; kingdom Pseudomonadati; phylum Bacteroidota; class Flavobacteriia; order Flavobacteriales; family Weeksellaceae; genus Chryseobacterium; species Chryseobacterium culicis. Next base: position 1,267,575 of record NZ_PCPP01000001.1, read on the forward strand.
TTGGTGGGTTTTTCCAATTTCAAAACCTGATGAACTTTTGAAATTGAAAGAAGCTGGGGTGGATTTATTTTATTTTTCATTGGTTAAATAAATGTCAGGTGTGTGAAACTTATCGTAAAAACAAAAATAAGTAAAGCAACTATTATATGTTGTTTTATAAACTTTATTATTTCAGAAAGCTGTGCATGGCTATATCGGCATTATCTTGAAAGACCGTGTTTCTAAATTCAGGAAATATTGCTCCCTGTTCTACCATATCTCCAATCACCTTTCCTTCCTTACTGGCATAAAAAGAGCCGTTTTCAATTTGAGGATTGTCCAGTACGGCTATATATCTTGCTGCCCCTTTACGAATACTGTGTATCATGCCAATCAGTGGCATGACGATTGGTGCCAGCAGATACTTGAAGAAGAATCTGGTCAGTGTCGGTAAATTGTCATACCCTGCCGTTCCTCTTGTATTTCCGGGGCTTACGCTGATAAATTTTATATGTGGATATTTACGGCTGTTTGCCGCTGTCCATAAAGCACCGATATATTTTATATATCCATAGCCATATGCCTCATTTCCATCAAATTTTGGATCTGAAAAAGAACCATTGAGTACAGAGATAAATTCAGCCACAGAGTTTGTTTTGAGATTAGGTTTCTTCATAACCCCTTTTATTCCTCTGGCACCTTCTGAACTGACGTATATGAACTCGTTTTTAACCTTATTCATTTTTACAAGCTCATCAACAAGAACCATATGACCCAACAGGTTTGTCGCGGCTATATTTGTCATACCACTTTGAGAAAGGGCTAGAGGATCTTTTCCACCTTGACCCCCGGCATTCAATATAACAGCATCCACGGCATATGGTAAGGCATTAACTGCAGTTTTGACTGAGCTTGGGTCACTGATATCCATTAATATAATATCGAAGATTTTTCTGCCCGTAGTATATTCAAGGTCTTTTTTAGCCTGATTCGCTTTGTCTAAATTCCGGCATGCCAGAAAGATCTTTTCAATGTTTCCATTTGAAGATAATTGTCTTGCGACTTCTTTACCAAGACCAATATTTGCTCCGGTTATTAGAATTGTTCTATTTTTCATAATGTTCTTTTATTACTATTAAAATCATGTGACAAAGTTCAAATAATGAAAAAACATCAATGTAACGAAATCCCTTATTTTTATAACGAAATCCACGATACTGAATTCTATAGTGAAATCTAATGTTAATCATTACAAAATTTGAATTTGCAACCTCACAGTTTAACAAAAGACCGAAAACATAAAAACCACTTTATTTATTTAGTTTTCAATATTTTACATATCATTTTTTTTAAGTAACTTAGTGTAGTTAAAAAAATATTGGCTTCATACTGCCTGAATGAATGTTCAATTAAATCCTATCCACATTCCGCCAATACTTTTTCATAATCCATCATGCTCGTGAAATCGAAATGATCTCAAGAAATTAATGACTTAAAATAAAGGGAGAAGCTGAAAACCCAAAAGAGTAAGTAATAATTAAAATCAATGAAAGATGGAAACCCAACTAGAACAAATCCGCGATTTGCAAAAAAAAACCTGGAACCAATCTTCTCCCGGCTGGAGAAAATGGGATGAGCTTACAATGGATTTTCTTAAGCCAGTGGGTGAGGAAATCATTCAAAAGCTGAAACCGCAGGGCGATAATTATGTTCTTGATATTGCAGCCGGTACAGGTGAACCGGGTTTGACCATTGCAACCATGCTGAACAACGGAAAAGTTGTTATCACCGACCTTGCTGAAGGCATGCTTGAAGTAGCCCGGGAAAATGCAGTTAAAAGAGGAATAAAGAATGTGGAAACTGTAGTTTGTGATGTGAGTGAACTCCCTTTTCAGGACAACATGTTCGACGTCATCAGTTGCCGCATGGGATTTATGTTTTTTCCGGATATGCTAATGGCAGCCCAGGAAATGATCCGTGTACTGAAACCCGGAGGACGAATAGCAGCATCGGTATGGAATGGACCCGATAAAAACCTCTGGTTCACCTCTGCCATGTCAAGCGTGAATAGAAATATGACATTACCTCCGCCATCACCTGGTGCTCCGGGAATGTTTCGCTGTGCTGAGGAAAACTTAATAGCTGATTTATTTTCCAAAGCAGGTTTTAAAAATATCTCTCAGAAAAACATTGAAGGTAAACTGAACTGTGGAACTGCAGATGTTTACTGGGGCTTCGCATCGGAAGTAGTCGGCCCTGTTGTCAATTCATTAAGTATGGCAGATGATGCCTTGAGGCAAAAAATAAAAAGTGAAGTGTATAAAACGATAAATGACACCTATCCTGACGGTAAAGTAGCTATAAACTTTAGTGCGAATGTGATTTATGGTGAAAAATAGATACAGAAACAAAATAGCTATGTGTGTGGATAATATCGGGGTAATATAAATAAAATCGCCCCTAAAACAGGGGCGATTAGTGACCTCAGCAGTGCATTTTCCGAACACTTTTATAGAAGATTTAGATAAACTTGCTAAACTCTCATCATTCATTATCTTCAACACTTCGCAAGACGACCAAAAATACAATGATATATAAAAAGCCAACTCCCGAAAAAGTTGGCTTTTGTGTTATTCTTATTCTAAATTTCATGAGAAAAAAGAAAAGAGCCGGAAATTAGGAAGTTAACAATAACGTAAAATCTTCTATTTCCCAATAATTATCATGCAATCTTAGTTTAAATATAGCATTTCTATGGAAATATTTTTTTATACGATGGTCAACAAAAACTAATGCTCTTTTTTTAGAAGGATCAAATACAATCTCTGAAAAATATACTATTCCTATCTCACATTCATTTGTATGTTTATCATACTCTGCCAGATCTAGGACTTTTGCGGTACACAAATTAAATTGATTTGCTTTTATAGTACTTCGTGTTCTTAATTTTTTAATAATATCTGTATTACTGGAAAATTCTTTTAAAAACTCCTTCCTTCTTTTTATGTAATTTATATGAGCTTCGGGATTATCTACAGCAAAATTGGTATTACCTGTAATAAAATTGTTACTACCTGTAGCAAAATCTGTATTTTTATTTTTGGTAGAATCTATATACAAATTGCAAAATTTTTCAGGATTATTAAAAAGGTTGTTATGAGCTTTTGTCCTCTCTTCGACATATTTATCATCACTATTTTTAAGCCAAGCTACTCTTAAACTATCAAAATATTTTTTTTCACCTAAATAATTATCTCCAAAAAAAATAGGTATCAACTGATCTGTTAAATCATTATATAGTTTTACATTAGTATCGGTAGATTGGCTTACACAATTTTTCATTTCCTCCTTACAATTCGTAATTAATAAAGAGGATAATAAAATCATAACTATTTTAGTTTTAAAATTCATATTATTTAGGGATTTTGGGTTAATAACATGATCTTACTCGCAATAATCTATATGGTGCTTTATTGATCATCCAGCAATAGTTTCAATTGCTTCAGATCTCTTTGAGATATCCTCAGTAAGCTTTCTATGTTTTTATTGGGAGTTGATTTATCGACAGGCAAATCTAAGCCTTTAAGCCATACCGCTAATAAGTATTTTTTAAACAAGTGTTTACCTATTAATTGTTCTTGATCTGACTGCATTTGAAATGGTTATTGTTTGGTACAGTGAAATAATAAAACTAATTTTTATTATACACCTATTAAATTGAAATTTAGTATATTAATAAACAATAAAAATGTTGGGATAGACTTAATCAGTTATAAACTTGAATACATTTAATCAAATAAGATATTACTTTTAAAAATATAATCTGGTTACATTAAAGTATGTAGTAATTTTTGATAACAATATACTTTAATGTACCAAGAGAATCTTAGTAATTTTTAAGAGGTATCATTTACTAAAAATTATTTTTTTTGTGTTTCGAACCTAAATTACTAAAACATTAAAAAAGATTAATCTGGATTATTCTAGAATTAAAAACAAAAAAAATGGCTCCAATTTAGATTAAATTGGAGCCATTTTTTTGTGACCGCAACGGTGCATTTTCCGAACACTTTTGTAGAAGACCTAAATAAACTTGCAGAACTTTCAACAATCAATTATTATTAGTCTTTCATATATATTCTTTTTTGAAAACCAAGTATATACAATCCAAAATAGAATAAAGGTATTTTCATGAAAACCCTGCAATTTATTTAATAGTTATTTCAATATTAATTATTTTGCTAATTTTATTATTTAAAGCTAAAACTACTATTAACCATGTCTAAAATTGCAATATGTATTGGTGTAAATACTGTCAAAAATTTTACACCTCTTCAAGGTGCTACCAAAGGTGCCATAAAATTCTCCGAATGGGCGAAAAGTCAAGATTACGAAATCAAACTCTTTTTGGATGATGATAAGTTTGTAGTTAAAGCAAATGATATATTTGATTTTATACAGGAATGTCTGAATTCCATGAGATATAGTCAAATGTTAATTTATTTCTCTGGTCATGGCATCTTACGAGGTCCTAAACAGGAATTATGGTTGCTTTCTAATGCTGGAACTAACCCAAATGAATTTATCAATGTAAACGAATCAAAAGACAATGCATCCACCTGTCCAATCCCTTATGTACTTTTTATTTCTGATGCCTGCAGATCATTACCAACAAATCTAAATCAAACAAACGGTGCAAGCTCAATCTTTCCAATAATGGAGAGTATTGATGACAATGTAATCGATATTTTCTATGCCACACGGCCAGGAGCTGTGGCGTACGAGGTTGCGGGAAATAACCTAAAAGATGCTTATGGAATTTTTACAGAAACATTGGTTGAATATCTCAATGGTTCATATACGGAAACCATTATAAACAATGATAGCAACGAAGAAGCAGAAGTTAAATGGTTTTTAAATAAATATTATGATCCTAAAGAGCTTTCAAAAAACTTTCACTACAAAAATCTACGAAAACCAGATCATAAGTGGATTATATCTGCAAACGAAGTAAGTATTAAACTAAAAGAAATCGTTGAAAATAAATCATTTCTTGTTAGTAATGGTCAGTCACCTCAATTAAATATTAGCCAACATAGACAAGAATACCCTCTTTCAACTTTCACTGACGAACAAGGTAAAAATCTTGTTCTCAAAAGTCAGATAAAAGTCGAAATACAGCCAAATCCAGTATTCAGGCTTGATGAAACAATTATTCCAATAGAAATAGTAACTCATTACAAATATAAATTCAACTTTGGTTTAGGAAGACTTTGGTCCCGAACTAAAAAATCTGATAAAAACACTGAAATACTTGCTAATAAATTATTTGAAACAGACATTCGTCTTTTTAACAAATTTGAAGATTTGGAAGAAACTGGTATACAGATTATAGGTCAAAGAATCATTGACTTTATTGTTCCAAAGGGAGTAGAATTTATTATGTCTCCTTCTATGGTCGAAATTAAAACCGACAACCCTAAACCTTACGGTCTTTTGGTACTTAAAGATGGTAGATCTATTCCCATTGGAATTATAAAAGGTTACGTGGCACAGCTCATATTCAAAGAAGGTCACCTTTTTACAATTAATTACACACCAGCTAAATCAAATGAATATACACATTATAGCTACCTCTCAAACAAAGAAATGATAAACAAAAAACGAAATTTTGTTGCAAGTGCAGCAAATAATGGTCTAAGTTATAATAGTGTATTTGATGATGTAAATTTTGAAAGACTTAGACAAGGATATCCTGACGCGGGGAGCTTTCTTCGTATAGGAAAAAATCTTGATCCATCACTAGGTCTTTATGCAGCTTACGCCTTTAAAGAGTTTGAAAATCAAAATAAGATAAAGTCAGTTTACAATTATATGCAACATGACAATCCTGCTGTAATTTATGATGTTGCTATGCTATCAGGTAAGCTTACTAAAAATAAAAAAACTGCATCATTTTGTCCCTTAATGACAAGTGGATGGTCTTACAAGCGTCTATACAAAGACATTATAAATTCTAGAATAGCCGAAGCAGCGAATTTTCTTGAGCCTGGCTTGTGGACTACTTTCAATCGTAAAGGCACGAAAATTCTGATACCAGAAATTCATCAAAATAAAATATAGAATATGAAACTAGTACTATTACATGGCCGTTCGCAGCAAAATAAAGAAGAGGCTAAATTAAAAGAAGAATGGATAGATTCATTAGAGCGGGGATTACAAAAAAGCGGGCTGACTTTAAATCTGTCCGAAGATGATATTATCTTTCCCTACTATGGCAATTTACTAATTGACTTGATTGATAACCGAAATAACTACCAAAAAGATGTCATTGAAAAAGGTGCAGGAGGACTTGATCCAGAATATGCTGCGTTCTGTTCTCAATTTCTAGAGGAAGTTGCCATTAATGCAGGAATATCAGATCAGCAGATAGCTGAATTCTCAAAAATTTCCATAACTGAAAAAGGTCCGCTAAATTGGCCTTGGGTACTGGCTATGTTACGAAAGATCGACTCAGAATATTCTTTCGGCCAATCTACCCTTTGGGCTTTTACAAATGATGTATTTCATTACTTGAAGAATCCAATAATTAGACGTAAAATAGATGATTTTGTAAAATCTTTCCTTCCTGAAGAAGAATGTGTTTGGGTGGGACACTCATTAGGTTCTGTAATATCCTATAATATCCTGAGTACTTATAAAGCCAAAACAATAAAGGAAATTATTACTCTTGGATCACCACTTGGCATGAAAGTAATTAAGAAGAACTTAAAAAGCCCGCTAATTATGCCCTTATGCTCAACAAATGGCTGGTACAATGCTTTTGATAAGAATGATACTGTTTCACTCTTTCCTCTAATAGATCCTCATTTTTATACAGACCCTGCTATCACAAATAATGGAAAGGTTCTAAACGATACGTCAAACAAACATGGAATCACTGGATATTTAAAAGATAAAGAAGTTGCATTACGCATCTATAATGCTCTAACAAATAAAATGTAACTTAAGGAGATTTCGAATAGCAAATTATTGTAGATTACAATTATATTATGGCACGTCCAGAATGTTTATTTCAAACAGCTACTTTGAAAAACAACCTTTTCTTTCTGCATTGACAATCTATAAATCAAAAAGTATTGATATTTTTCGTATTATAGAGGATCAAACTAATGAATCATGAGCACACCAGAGCAACATGTACTTAATTTTTGGAGAAATGTGGAGGTTTTTGATCTTCCTCAATTTAATAAAAATAGTTATCAGCTTATAGAGAATAGCCCTCTGCCATGGTTACAGGAAGAGCGACTTGCAAAGGAAGACTATGTTTGGCAATACACTTTGCTTTTTGGAAAATTAGAGAAGAAAAAAGTCGTTGAAAATATTGATGCCTTGCTAAAAGTAAAAGATACGCAAGCAGATTGGGAACAGTCAGTGACCGGAGACACTTGCCTTGCCACTATCCTTCTGGATGCCGAAGGAAGGCCTGATGAAAGAAGCTATGTTCTCGCATCTTATATTGCCGGTATGCAAGTGCTTGAGCAAAACAAAAATTGTGAAGAGGTTTTATCATTACTCAATACTGTGCAAGCAGATTTTGAACTCCGCTACAATATTCCCCCTGCTCCTGAAAATAAAATAGAAGATGATGAAAAACCGGTAAGAAAGGGAAAGGTTGTAACATTGGAGCTGTTGCATCATGAATTAAACTACTTGCAAAAACAAATACAGGCCTGGAATAAAGAGCCTGTAAAAATATTTTTAATAGCAAAGGAGGTTCATAAGAATAGTAAATATGATGTCAATTTTCTGAATAGTTTTTATTTAGATGATCTTAACCATCTGTGTTCTTTAGATGCTAAGAATTACAATAGGTCATTGCAGGAATACCTGAATCTTAAAAATGTTGAAACTCAAAGAAAAGATGTTTTAGCTGATCGCAAACACTTCTTTGACTGCATTAACCCCAAAAATATGTCTGCCGGAAAATGGCCTTCTTCAACATCTTACAGTCTTTATACTGCACAGTCTGCCGCAGTAAACGATCTATTTTCTTCTTTTGAAGAAGATGGTGGAATTAGAGGCATAAATGGTCCTCCCGGAACGGGAAAAACAACCTTGTTGCTTGATGTTGTTTCCGAAGTGATCGTTAAGAGAGCTATGCAAATGATGAAATTAGGATGTAATAATCTTTTTCATAGAAAGTATGAGAAAATAGAAAAAGATGAAGGTTTTGCCGGCTATTTCCACCTGCATAAGAGCCTGATCAATCAGTATGGTATTGTCGTTGCCAGCAGCAATAATACAGCGGTAGAAAATATCACCAAAGAATTGCCTTCTCTGAAGAAGATAGACAGTGGTGCTTTCCCTCAAGCAGCCTATTTTACAGAACAGGCACAGTATCTAACAAAGACTCCCAATTGGGGAACGTTAAGTGCCGCTTTGGGAAAAGCAGAGAATAGAAATATTTTTAGAAATGCTTTTTGGAAATCCGATAATGGCAAAAAGGGAAAATCTAATAAAAGTAAAGATTTTATATATTTCCATGATTTACTTCGCAATGTTTATCGCGATAAGGAAAATGACCAGAGTGAAAATCATCGTGTAAACTTTGAGACAACCAAAGAAAAATTGGCTCTTCATTTGAAAGATTTTAAGGCATTTCAACAAAAAGCAACAGCATTCCATAATGGTTTAACACAATATCAAAAAGATATAGAAGAAAAGGCCAATCTGGAACGGGAAAAAAGCCCATTGGAGCTTCGTGAAAAAATGTTACTTGAAAAGATTAAAATGCTTGAGCGACAAATAACCGAACAAGAATTATCTATTGAGAATTTACGATTTTACTTACAACAATTGCAAGCTACAAAGCCTCTATGGTTCTTTTTCCAGAAATTGTTTAAAACGTCTTCCTATCAACAATGGAGGAAAAAAATTGAACAGTACCTCAATCAATATGATTGGTTGCAATCTCACTGTGTAACCCAGCGTAAAGAGCGACAAGAATCTGAGACAGAATTATCAACAATAGAGACTAAACTGCAACAAATTTCAAAAGAATTAGATGCTCTACAACGCTCTATCCATCTCTATCTTGCTCAGCGGGAAGAACTTCATACTTTGTACGGCATTGGTTATGAAAATTTAGCGGATGCCGATTTTATTTCTTTACCTATGAGTGAGATGCATAAAAGAATGCCTTATCACTCTGCTCAAGTTGCAAAATTGAGAAGTGAGATATTTTTGCTAAGCATAGAGCTTCATCAACATGCTATTATGGCAAATGCAAAATATGTACGCAATAACCTCAGTCTCTTTTTTGAAATGCTTTCCGGATACACAAATGTCAGTGAAAATATTGTCAGCAATTTATGGAGCACCTTCTTTTTGTGTGTACCCGTAGTATCCACTACCCTCGCTTCCGTCAGCCGATTATTTCCTAACAAAGAAAAAGATCAAATCGGATGGTTGTTGATTGACGAAGCAGGGCAGGCCACTCCACAATCGGCGGCAGGCATCATTTATCGTTCTAAGCGATGCGTAATTGTTGGTGATCCTTTACAGGTTGAACCGGTCGTAACAATCCCTAAAAATTTGGTGTATAAACTCATGCAACAAGAAAAGGTAGATGAAATATGGTCACCGGTACAAACTTCTGTTCAACAGTTAGCCGATAGAATTTCGGCAAACGGAACTTATATGCCACTTGCAAATTCAGATGAACAAATATGGACAGGCTTTCCACTTCGTACACATCGAAGATGTGATAATCCGATGTTTGACATTGCCAACAAAATAGCTTATGACGGACAGATGGTAAAAGACACCGAAGATGATACCAAAAATAAATTTATTGGAAATTCCACGTGGTTTCATGTAGAGGACACAAACCTGGTCAATAAACATACACTCAAAGGTGAGATTGAATTGCTGAAAATAAAAATACAGGAATTAAAAGAAAATGAGTATCAGGGTGAAATCTTCATTATTTCTCCTTTCGCCTTGGTTGCCGGTTTTTGTGAATGGGAATTTAAAAATAATCCCAAAATATATTGCGGAACCATTCATAGATTTCAGGGTAAGGAAGCGGATGTTGTATTCCTTGTTTTAGGTAGTGACCCAAAATCTCCGGGAGCAAGAAACTGGGCTTCTCAAAAACCCAATATGCTCAATGTAGCGCTCACCCGCGCAAAGAAAAGAATCTACATCATTGGCAATAAAAATTTGTGGGGACAATGTGACTTCTATAAGGATATGTGTAATGCCTTATAAACTTTGAAAATATATTTTTAAAAAATTAATAAAACGAACCATAAATGTTTATAGGTTGTAGTTTTAATCAATAACTATTCAGGTCAATTATGGGAAACCATAATCTTGATAGCCTTAACTTTTATATTTTAGTGTAAATAAAACCATGAACTTAATACAATAACGAAAAGGATTTCTATCGATGTTAAAAACAGGATAGATAAAGACAGGAAATAATCTAATAACTCGAAATATCATTATGAGAATATCATCGATTACAATAAAGGGCTATAAATCATTCGGTCCTAAAGGAGTAACCATTCCTTTACAGGATAAGCTGGCCGGCTTTATTGGTTTAAACAGTGCCGGAAAGACTTCCGCATTAGAAACACTTAGAAAACTTTTCGGTGCATCGCTTATGGAGCGGGAAATTTTCGCATCAGACTTTCACATCGGAAAAGATGAAAGGCCTGAAGATATTACAGAAAGAGAACTTTCTATTGAAGTAAGAATTGATTTTCCAACAGATGGAGATGATTCAGTTCCTCATTTCTTTTCAGATATGGTTGTGGACGATACGTATGAAGATCCTTATTTACGGATACGACTTGAATCAAGCTGGAGAAAATCAGAACTAATACAGCAAGGAGAAATAGAAGTAAAGACCTATTTCATCAAGGCAGCAGAAGGCGTGCCGGAAGGGGCAGACACAAAGAAAATTTTCCCAAGTCATCTTAGAGGCCTTATTCAAATATATTATGTTCCTGCAATCCGAAAGCCAGGTGAACAATTAAAGTATGCGTCTGGTAGTATCCTGCATCGGCTATTAAAAAAAATCAATTGGAAGGAGGATTTCAAAGAAGAATTTGATGCCAAGATAAGTGAGATCAATGATGCCTTCAAAGGATTGTCAGAGTTTAATACTATTCAAACTTCCATTACTTCCTTTTGGCAAAAATTTCACAAAGATGAACGTTATAGCGAAACAACGTTAAGCTTTGGAGGAAGTGACCTTGACTCCATTCTTAAAAAGCTGGAAATATCCTTTAGCCCTACGGGTACTCACAAACCATTTGGTATTGATGAGTTGGGTGAAGGTTATCGTTCACTATTTTATCTGACTCTGGTATGTTCGTTACTGGACGTAGAAGAAGAATTGGCCAAAGAAGAAGACGAAGAAACCATTGGAATAACAAGACCATTACTTACTATTTTGGCAATTGAAGAACCGGAAAACCACATTGCTCCGCAGTTGCTAGGAAGGGTTATTAAAATTCTTCAATCAATTTCAGAAAAAGAAAATTCACAAGTATTACTATCATCCCATACACCTGCTATCATCAAACGACTTGATCCGGAACAAATCCTTCATTTTAGAATTACAGAAAAATATGAAACTAAAGTGAATCTGATATTACTTCCTGACAAGGCCGATGAAGCGTATAAATACGTAAAAGAAGCCGTTCGCAATTATCCTGAAATTTATTTTGCCAGATTGGTTGTTATTGGTGAAGGCGATAGTGAAGAAGTTTTATTCAACAGGTTAATGGATGTTAAGGATGTTGACTTTGATGATAACATCATCACTTTTGCTCCTTTGGGACATAGGTTTGTTAACCATATCTGGAAATTATTAAACGCCTTGCATATTCCCTATATTACGTTACTCGACTTGGATAGAGAAAGAGAAGGAGGTGGTTGGGGAAGAATAAAATATGCTTTGAAACAGCTTTTGGAAATTGAGATTAAAAAGAATGAGGTATTAAAGCTAAAGGATAATAGCATATTAACAGCACAACAACTTGAAAAAATGCATACTTGGGATTTAACGAAAGTTAAAACGCTTCAAGGATGGCTTAGACGCTTAAAAGAGTATGACGTTTTTTATTCTGCCCCACTCGATCTGGACTTTCTAATGCTTACCCACTATCCTGAGTTTTATAAAAAAAACATACCAAAAGGAGGTGGCCCTCAAATCCCCGATAAAGATAAAGAACCAGAGGAATTTGAAGAAAAATTAACAGGGTCTATACAAGCCACATTGAAATCAAAAAAAGCAACCGGTTACACCTATTCTGAGGAAGAAAAGGAACTAATGATCTGGTATCACTACCATTTTTTAGGCAGGGGAAAACCAACCACTCATATCCAAGTATTGTCATCAATGACTGATGAGGATATTAAAGACAATTTACCACCTGTATTTACCGAAATTTTCGATCGTATATCTTCTATTCTAAAAGCTCATTAAGAAGATGAAACGAATTAAACCAGAATTATGGATACCTGTGGATGATATGCAACTCGAACCGAGTGCTCTTCATATTGCTAAGGCATCTGAAAACCATTTAGTCGTTGCCGGACCGGGAGCGGGGAAAACAGAATTGCTGGCTCAAAAAGCCTGCTACCTTTTACAAACAAATACCTGTCCGTTTCCTTATAAAATTTTAGCTATCAGTTTTAAAAAAGATGCTGCTTATAATTTGAAAGAGCGGGTACGAGAAAGGTGCGGTGATGAGCTTTCAAAAAGATTTGATTCATTAACTTTTGATTCGTTTGCCAAGCAGATTTTAGATAGATTTAAGCAGGCACTGCCAGATGAATATAAAATGGAAAATGAATATGAAGTTGCAGTTAAAGACGCAGCTATTTTGGATTATTATAAATCCGAAAACATTGACTATGCTAATACTACGGGTAATAAAGAAATGTTGGCATTACATGGTGGCAAATTACCACAGAGTAGTAACAATTTTGCAGAAAATATTAGAAATAAAGTATGGCAAAAAATATTAAAATCAAATCCTACTCCATTGTCTTTTCCCATGATAATGAGATTGGCTGAACTCATTATCAATTCAAATCCTAAGATTAAACAATATCTGCAACAAACCTACAAGTATGTTTTCCTTGATGAATTTCAGGATACAACAGATATGCAGTACGAGTTATTTAAAAGTTGCTTTCTGGGAAGTGAAAGTTTTTTTACCGCAGTTGGCGACGACAAACAAAGAATTATGATGTGGGCAGGGGCAAGAAAAACAGTGTTTGACGATTTCACTAAAAATACCAGAGCATTTCGCGTTCCACTTACTATGAATTTTCGTTGTGCCCCTCGATTAGTTCATCTATTAAACTACCTTACTGAACATTTGCTTGGCAAGACAGATTTTGCCAGACCATCGCCTAAATGGCACCCTGATCAGGGTGAGTGTTTTGTTTGGACATTTGAAAATCCTAATGTAGAAATGGAAGTACTCTTCCAAGACGTATCGAAGTGGGTGAAGAATGATGGTTTAGATCCAAGAGATATTTGTATCCTTATTAAACAAAACTTGGAGAGCTATGCGGGTAAACTGATTGAATATTTCAATACTAACGGAATAAATGCCCGGGACGAAAGTAAGTTTCAAGATATTCTTACCAAGGAAGTCTGTCTGTATATAATTAATGCTTTTTATCTAATTTTTAATAGAAAAGATTTTGAAGCAAAAAAACAAGTCTTCGATTTCATAAGTAATATTCGTATTGAAATAGAAGATGAGCAGTTATTAAAACTGGAAAATGAACTAATGAAATTTATAAAGGAGGCAAGGAAAAAATATGGTGGGGCCAACTTGAATGACGATAGCATTAAAACGCTTATTTCCGAAATCATCATATTTGCCAACGAAGACCGTATATTGGCATATTATCCCGAATATCGTAATCTTAAAGAACTCACTACTTCAATTAATAATGTTCAGGATGAATTAATTAAAAACTATGCTATTTCAAGCAATATAATCGCTGCGTTGGACATGCTTGTTGGAAAAGATACAATTCCGGTAATGACAATTCACAAAAGCAAAGGCTTAGAATATCACACCGTAATCTTTATTGGTCTCGAAGACGGAGCTTTTTGGAACTTTCAACGCCAACCTGATGAAGATAAATGTGCATTCTTTGTAGCTCTTTCAAGGGCGAAAGAACGAGTTGTGTTTACATTTAGTAGTATTAGGGAAAATGGTCGTTTTGGTATGCAGCCCCAAACATATAAAAACATAAGAGTTCTTTTTCAAGAACTTCAAAATTCTGGGATAGTAAAGATGACAAGAAGAAAACTTTCATAGAAGGTAATAACCCTGAAGATTCGATTCTTGTTCTATAAAAATAAACTTAGTATTGCATTAAAAAAGAGCGTTTAAATTAAGCGCTCTTTTTTATATTGCCTTATCCAACTTTTTATGGATAAGAGAAATAGTAGTCAAACTGTCTAATGCTTCTTCTTCTGTAATTACAAAAGAAATTTTGGGCTCATGTGCCGTCGAGTTTCTTATCATTCCAAAAATTCCTTTGATTAAATAACATAATCCAAGATGTTCACTCCTATCTGTTTGTGTCAGCATATTGTTTATGCGTACCAACGGATGGTTTGTTGAAAAAACAGTATCAGCTAAAGTACTGCCATCGGTATTTAACCCTGTCATCTTTCTTAATCGGTCGGCCACACTTTTGGTTGCTTCAAAAACGGCATGAAAATAATTTTCAACCAGTAATTCAGATTTACAGTAGTTGAATATTTCAACATGCGTATTACGGCTTTCCAATTTATGTTTTAAACGGTTAGCCTTTTGCTCTGCTTCAGCAATTGTGGTAGCTGCTTCAACCGTTGTAAATTTTCCATTCTCTTTCAATTCCACCCCGATAAATGCCAGGCGTTTATTTACTTCTAATCTACGATCGTGAAATAATTCTTCTTTCCCAATATATCTGACAGGCATCATGGCTTGCTGTATAAATATTAAAATGGCGTTCGAGCATTGATTGCTATTCTGCCAACCGACAAAAGCATTAAACAACCGCCTCCATTTTGTATTTGCAGGATCAACATCATTAATTCGAGCATTTGCCAACAAATGCTCAATTTCAGAGCCCGTTAAACCATTATTTGTATCTGCAATTGTTTTGCATAAACCCTCCAAAATTTGGGCATCAAACATTGGGCGTCTGGTATTTGCCATTCCTTTAATTTTAGTTTTGTTTCTGCATAACAAGATAGGAAAAATCGCATTCTCAAACACAACAACTTCAGTCAAAAATTCAATCTATATTATTGATTAATAGTTGGAATTTTATTTTGATAAGAATCAATAATTTTACCCTGTAACAATAATAAAAATGTACCCCAGTGTAGCGTACAGCCATTCAGTCTCTCTAACCATTCTGAAGCTAATTTCATATCAAGATTAATTTTAGCATTATCTTCAAATACCATTGACTCCGGGCATATATTATCTTTAATATTTAACAATGTCTCAAAATATGCTCTTTCTGTTTCATCTGCCAGGTAAGTTACCTCATCTATAGGAAACATGTTCACCCAAAGAACCAATGCGTCCAGTACAGCTTGTAATGATTGTTGTATTTCTGCACAAATCTTATCTGTGTGTTGTTTTAAATTCTCAATTTCAGATTCGTTTAGCAAGAGGTCATCAAAATGGCGGAGATCGTGAAAGTGATCAACTAAAAATACTAGTCTGCCATAGCTTTCAGAAACTTTTAATACTTCACTAATTTCGGGATATAAAGCTGCCCAACTTTCAATTTTAAGTTTCTCTATAATATTTTCATCGATGCGCTTTGGAATGGTGTTAACCACCCCCTGCTTTTCAAATGGGTTATCAACAATCGTATAAAATCGTATTTCATACCAAAGATGATTCATGCTTTTTTCACGTACTGTTTGAATAATATAGATTTTAGGAAACCATAATTCCAACATCAGATATTTAAGACTGGTAGCTTCAGGTGTATCAATTATTTGTCGAAGCATCATATAAACTTCCCTATATCCGGTTAGTGACAAAAGAGGATTATCACTATCAATGATGAAAACAGGCTTTCCTCCTGTTGTACTATTGTTGATATATTGTACAGAAAATATATTGGATGTGGAAACTGCTTTACAAGCTTTGATAATCTTTTTTTCAAAATCGTCTTTTAGCTTAAGGATTCGCTTGAAAGAATGATCACCATTGGTACTGTCACTTAAGAAATCCTTCCAGAAAGTAGCTGTTACAAGTAAAGCATTGGTCTCTATTTGATTCACATGATTTGAGTCAACACTTCCAAAAGTGTCCTTATAATTCAAATTATAACTGCGCAGTTTTTTAATCGAATCAAATAAATTAACTTGGGATAAACGTTCTGTATTTTCGTTATGAATGTACCCTTTCTCGGTTTTTAATCTGGCTTTTGAGTAAATCGTCTCAGCAGACTGTTTCATAAAGGTTTCAAAGCTACCCTTAAAGCCAGAAAGGCTTTCAAAAAACTTTTCATACTTAGATATTAATTTTTTATTTATCTCAAGTTTTACATTTTCATCACTTGATTGATTTTTATCCGTACGATATATTCCCAATGGATCAGTGATTGATTGTGGTTCTAAAATACTTTCGGGCCACTCAAATAGTGCATTGTGCATAATAGGGACAATTGGCGTATATACATTCCTTTCTTTAAATAATTGTTTAAAAGCGTTGTTGTATTCATTGATTTTTTCCCGACCCAGCATTTCCCATTGATTTAGCAGGATACGATACTCATTCCAATCTGCCGGCCTGTTTTTATAATCATAGAGTTTTATTAAGCACGAATTTATGTTTACCCATTCTTCCAGATGCATATTTTCAATGGAAATGGTCTTGTGTGTAGCATCGTAATCCAGAGAAAGCTGCTTAAACCGATGTCCATGTCCTTGAGAGTTAAACTGTTTTTTATCCGGTAAAGCAGCTCTGACAATATCCAGTATGTTCACTGCAAAACCATTGGTAGACCTTTCAAAATCATATTTAATTATATCAATAACGAAGTGCACATTAACCTGATCTTCATTTATAGAGAAATGGATAATATCAAAATCTTTTTTTATTCTTTCAATAAAGTATTCTATGTATTCTTCCCTGATCATGTTTAGCTTTAGTGAATAAGAATACATTCCCAACATAAGCTTTGACAAACTTTTGCTATCCATTGTTTTGAATGCCGATTCAAAATGACTTTCTGAAATGTCCGGTACAGTCTCTTTATCATTAGGAATATTCCTTAGCCAAAATAACGCCTCTCCATATGACCTCCATTCAAAAGTACTATGTGGCACTATTTCCGGAAATGGAAGTTTATTGATTATCGAAATTGCTAAATTGAAAACATGCTGTTTTGGAAGTAACCTTTCATTAATGTCATCAATCATTTTCCTAAACTCATCATCTGCATTCACCAGATCAAGCATAGCATTTGTATCATAATTGTTTCCAAAACGGATGTCCACAAACATTACCCAGGCACCTTTAGTAATAACCTGGCATTCATCTATGATTGCCCGGTTTTGTTCAACATACTGATGAATACCTGCCCAAATAAATGCTTTAATAATCGCTATATATATTGACCAATTATTTACAGCGATTTGTTTGGATAGGTCAGAAATAAAAAATTCCGGTTCAAAAACTTCCTCATAAAATAATTGTAAGAGAAATAAATACAGATCCTCTTCTGCAATTACGGAAACACATTTATATGCATACTCACGTTTACTATTGGTAAACGAATCAAAAAGAATTTCAACTAATTTGGCAGACCTTACGATATGTAATCCCTGAATATATTTCCTGTCAGCCGATCTCTTAATTAAATATTCATTTTCTAATTTTTCAACTATAAATTGGTAATCAACATTTTCATCAAGTTTGGAAACATCAATCTTTGCCCCCAAAGAATCTGCAAGGCTAACGATTCTCAAAAACCCGATCTGTTTGTTACTATTGTAAGATCCTTCATTTACAATTTGCTGAACCTGGTGTTTTAATTTGTTATACAAAGAATTACCCTGAGTGATAGAGTAAACAAACTCTAACAAGGGGATATCTTCACCCATCTGTATCCAGGCTTCTTCAAAGTCGGTAAAATGATGAATCATACTTCTTTTGTTCAACCTGGAATAAATCATTTCTGCTTCGCTCATAGAAAGAAACAGATCGATTTCATGGTGTGAAAACTCTATACCAACAGTTGTTGCCCTGTACCAATCTTCATTTCTTATTGCTACCAAAAATTTTATATGACTAAAATGCGCCGATTCTTTTACAATCTGAAGCCAATCCGTTGCATTTGGCGTTACATTGATTACAAAAACAACGGGCATATCCAGTTTTTTACTGATGGCTGCAATAGCCTGAATGGATTGTTGAGAAATCACCGGATCCTGTTGAATTTTCAGCTCAAAAGAAAGCCAAACATTTATATAATGGTGAACATAGCTATATAGTAAAGCCGTTTTTCCTTGTCCGGACGCACCTTTAACAATAACTACATTGGTTTCTACTAAATGGTCTTTTATTTTTTCTAAATGCTCTTCCCTGCTTACATCGAGTCCGCATAAAATATGCTCATATCTTGTCAACGTTGCATTATAAAATTCTTTTTCTAAAAGCTCAATATTTACATTATCTGTAGAAACTTTGTGTAAAGGTTTTAAGACCAAACCATATTGTTCATGTAGGGCAATCCTTTCTGTAAGATAACTTGCAAAATCTTGAACTTTACTGTAAAAATCTTTTGCAGTAGTAGGTTGCTGTTTTTCAGCAATAAGTTGTAGCAAATTTAATAGATAGCCTATTGTTGGTATCGGGTCAATCTCCGGAAAATGTTTTTTCATCATTTTTTCCACTTCCTCTGCTATCGTTTCTTCTACAACCTCTTCAAATTGTATTTTAGATTTTACCAGTTTCCATTGTTCTTCAGAAATTTTATACTTTTTTAAAACAGCTTTTTCTTTTACAGAAACATCATTTGCATGTTGATTCCAGCTTGACAAGTCAGTGCTTACTTCACCATAAGAAACCAATACAGGAATTGCAGATATATACTTCTCCAAAAATCTTTTTACAAATGAAGTTTTCTTATCGGATAAAATATCTGATAAGGTAATGGTTTTTCCAAGGTTCTTTAACTGTATTGCATAAAGTAGTTCCCCTTGGTGATCTAATACATCCAAATCTTCCTCTCCTTCTAACCGGTAAATAAGATTGTTTTCAAGAGTAGACAAGATATAATGTAGTGAGTATAAAAATTGGGTTCTATAACCTCGTAAAGCTGATATGGCTGACATTTAATACTATTTTCTTAGTTATACAAATATACCAAAAACAAGTGCCTAATCAATTACGGAAATCCATAATCCACCCCTTCGTAGGGCACCGATATAAGGTAATTATAAGGTTTAGGAAAGAGTTCTACAGGACACAGCATATACTACTGATTTCTTCATATAAAGATGTTAACATTTAATTCCAAATAAATCAATCCAATTTAAACGTTAGTATTTCGTAAACTCTATATTTATGAAAACAGCCTATTTATATGTCCGTGTAAGCACAGACGAACAAAAAAGAAAAGGTTACTCTTTGCCTGAGCAGGAGGACAGATTATTGAAATATTGTAAATACAACAATATCGAAGTCAAAGGAATTTATCGTGAAGATTACTCTGCTAAGAATTTCAATCGACCTAAATGGAAGGAACTATTCTCCGAAATTAAAAAGAAGTCATCAGGAGAAGATAAAAATATATTATTTATTAAATGGGATCGATTCAGTCGTAATGTCGAGTATGCTTACGAAATGATTGGAAAACTTCGGAAGTACAAAACAACTGCAATGGCTATTGATCAGCCTATTGATTTCTCCGTACCGGAAAGCACAGTTATGCTGGCTGTATATTTAGCTGTTCCTGAAGCAGAAAACACCCGGAGAGCCCAAAATACTTTGAATGGTATTCGTCGAGCGAAGTTAATGGGCAGATATCCTAATAAAGCTCCCATAGGATTTATCAACGTAACATTAATTGATGGTAAAAAAGCAATTGTACCTAAAGAACCTGAAGCTGAAATTATAAAGTGGACATTCAACAAAGTTGCCCAGAATGACCATAAAATATCTGAAATTAATAGAATGGCCAATGATAAAGGTCTAATATGTTCGAGGTCACACTTTTTTAGAATTTTGCGCAATCCAATTTATTGTGGACTTATTGCAATCAAACTTAATTCTAATGAAAAACAGATGATAAAGGGTTTGCACGAACCATTGATTTCAGAGTCTTTATTTTATCAAGTACAATCTATTATTAATACAAAAAGAAAAATTACAGCTAAAAGAGATGATTTAAAAGAAATGTTTTTTCTCAGAGGTTTTTTGACTTGTCCCGTTTGTGGCCAAAAACTTACTGGAAGTTTTTCTAAAGGTAAGCAAAAAAGATATCCCTATTACCATTGCCAGGGCGGATGCAGTACTAGGATCGGAGCAATTCTGCTTAATGAATGTTATCAACGTAAACTTCAACAATTGGTACTATCAAATACGTCAATTGAATTATTTAATAAGGTTCTAGAAGATCATAATATTAGAACTCAAAAGGCAAGTTATTTGTACGCTCAACAGATATTAGGTAGGAAAATAAAAGAGGAAAGATTAACTCTATCCCAAGGTAGGAAATTGTTTATAGCCGGAATATTTAAGATCGATGATTATTATGAATTAAAAAAGGAAAGTCAACTTAACACAAAAAATATAAAGAAAGAAGATCGGGATATTAATCTTAAATTAAGAATAATCGATAAAATGAATCAAATGGAAGATAAAATATTTGTTGATCTATTTCAAAAATTTTCAGAGTTTGATATTTCGGATAAGAAGCATCTTGTAAATCTTTTTCCTCCCATCAACATTGATTATAAAACTGGAGATCTTTCTTTAGATTTAAATCCAGCATTCTCAAAAATATTGTCAAAAAAAAGGAATAGAAAAAACAATAAGAAAAATGAATTACATTGATAGAAATGTTTCAGTAGAACAAGCAATTATTATTTTGGCCAAAAATGGAGTTCAGGTAAATGATAAGGAAGCTAAAATTATATTAGAACTACTATATCTAATAGCGAAAAACTACAATAAATCAGAAGTGAGAAAAAGCTCTAACCTTAAAGAGATTTCGAACACTTAACAATTGTAGACTAAAAGCCTATTGTGGCACTCTCAGCCTGCTTATTTCAAACAGACTAAATATTTTACGTTTAAAATATCGAACACAAAACATCAAATTTTAAAAATCTGATAAAGAGATATTTATGAATAAAAAAAAGAGACAACTAATAAATTGTTGTCTCCTTAAGTGACCGCAGAAGGATTCGAACCCTCACTGTCGGAGCCGAAATCCGAAGTTCTATCCATTAAACTATGCAGCCTATTCCAGGTAGCAGATTGTAGGATTTAGGTAACAGGCACTGAGCCTTTTCACATTTATCCTTCTACCTTTAGAAAGTAATTTTCACCCCTCCCAGAATCTGTGCACCCAGGACTTTATAGCCTTTGTACGTCTGGTATTTTGAGCTCAGAAGATTATTTCCGAGTGCGAAAATACTGAAATTTTTGTGAATTTTATACTCTGCAGAAAGATTTAAATCAGCATAACCACCAACTTTATCGTTTGTATTTTCTGTAGACTGGAAAATTACATTCGGAGCTCCTACCCCTTCGATTGCATAAGAATTTGTAGTTCTGTCACTTGCAAAGATTCCTTTGAAACCTAACAATAACTTTTTGTCAAGCATAGTATATTTTGCCCCGATGCTCGCATTGAACAATGGAACATTATAAATGTTGTCGTAATTCTTAAGATCGTACTTTGTAAATCTTAATTCTCCATCTAAAATAAGGTTAGCCAATGGGAAATACTGCACGCTACCTTTGATATCACTTACATTTCCATCGTCATATACTGCAGAGAATGTATTGGCAAAATTGTAGGCAGAACGGTTAACAGAGGTATTGTCAAAAAGACCGTTGGCTTTAAAGAACATAATATCTCTCATTTTTCCGTACCCTGCAGAGAAGTCGTATTTCAACGTTTCATCAATATCTCCTCTCAATCCTACATAAAAATGATATTTCGTCTCTGTAGGCTTTAAAAACTGGTCAGAAAGGATGAATGGATTCGTCTGTAGCATATCCCCGTAAGTATTAAGCTTTAAACCTCCGTCTACCCCTCCGTAGAATTTAAATTCTTTGGCAGCCGCAAACTGAAACTCTGCCTGTGGGAACCAATACGTTTTATTGTTTTTCTGCTGAGAAACAAGTTCTGCTGAGTTTTTAGCATTCAGGAAAGAGAATGAAGAACCTAAGGTTAAATAAGAATCCCCTTTTCTGAACGTCACTTTCGGAGTCAGGCTGGTATTGAAGAAATTGGAAGAATTTTTATCCCTGATCGCAAAATCGGTCTTCACCGCATCCAATCCTACTCCAAGATCAGCATTCAGGTTGATTCCTGATTTCCCTAATTCCACCGCATGTTTGGAGAAATTGGCAAGTATGGAAACCTGGTTTTCCTGAGCATCAAAATGATCTTTAAGGAAAGAAGATTTTACCCTTACATCATTTAAAATTTCGTTGGAATAAAAATCATAGTAACCGTTTACTTTAAACTGATTGACTTTCTGCTTCAGATCCAGTTCACCCGTTGGCTGCATGGCATAAATACCGTAGTAATTATAGCTGTCTAAACCATATTCCGCATTGATATTGAATTTTCCTTTTTCTCCATAAGAGTTTAAGAAAGCTCCGATATTCGCTGAAGTCTGTCCGGATTTCCAGTCGTAATCTTTTTTAAGACCATTGGTGGAAAGTACATGAACATCTGCTCCTACTTCAAACTTATTTTCAAGGGTTTTTGAAACGTTTCCGTCTACCAGCACTTTCCCGTAATTACCCATTCCGAACTGGAAGTAATTATTCTGAGCCGTTCCGTCAAATTTCGGAGCAACATCTTCCCCCTGAATGGTTGACGTTTTGAAGTCTGAAACAGCAGGAACATCTGTGATGGTATACTTCACAGGGGTTTGCGATTTCTCTTCCGGCGGATAATTTTTAATGGTTTCCACAGAAGTTTTCTTCTTCTCGATCTTCTTCACTTCCGGCTCTCTCTTTTTGTTAAGAACCAGTTTTTCCTCCTTGATCTGGGAAAACGCCACTGACGAAATTCCTAAAAATAATATGGATAATATTTGAATCTTCTTGTTCATATTTTCTTTATTTGAAAAAAATATATAACGGGTTTTATTTATTGGAAGCAATATAATTGCCTAATAAAGCTTTCCCTGACTGTTTTGAAAAAGTTCTCCCTAGTCTGAATATATTAAACAGCCAAAGGCTTTGATAAACTTGTAATTTGTATTGATAATTTTTTGTTGTGCTGTTCTCTGCTACATCATAACTGTAAGAAATATCGTAAGGAAATCCTGAAGGCAATAATCCCACTGTAAGCATACTTCCAATCATTGGGTTTCCACAAGGAGGAGTATAGGTTTTCATCGGATGCAGTGTTATTTTAGCTGCATGGGTACTGTCTTCTACAATTTCATAAATATCTGAATGTTTTAAAATGTCAAATTCTTCCTTAAGATCCTTATTCACTACAAAAGCTTTTTGCTTCTTGAAATCAGCTTTTGCGTGGTTATACTCTTTAGGATATGCACTGTACGATGGAATGCAGCTCCAAAGAGAAGCAGAAATTAAAAAAGAATATGTGGCAATTTTAAACACCTTCATGTCCTATTTCTTAATCTGTTTTTTAACTTCTTTAGCCTCAGCAACAATTTCAGGGAAATCCTTATAATTGGTAATGATCTGGTCACATGTATAACTTGCCTGATAGTTATCCTTCAGACCGATATAGTTTTTCGCCATCAATACCAAGGCCTTCGCTCCCCAGAATTCTTCTGATGCATAGTTATTGGCAAGCTTAAAGATCGTCTCATTAGAAGATTTGAAAGCCTTTCCTTTATTCTGATAATACGCTTTAGCATACAAAGCTTCCGCAGCTACTGAAGTGTTGGATGATTTCTCAAGAGAAACATAAGCCGCCTGAGCATCTTTATCTTTTCCTGAGTTCATCAGACTTCTTGCTTTGATCACTTTTGCCGTTTCAATTACCGCTGCTGAGTTTTTAGAATTAGCGATTACTGCATTGGCCAATTTTTCAGCTTCAGAGAAGTTATTTTCTTCAGCATACAGTTTCATCAGCTCCACATTTGCATAGTTTTTAATGCTGATATTGGAAGAGTTTTTAATGCCTTCAAGATACTTTTTCGCTTCTGCAGTATTGCCTTGTGCAATAAAGATTTGAGCTAAACGAGTTTGTGCGTCATCCTGGTAATCATTCTGAATTCCAGCTACTTCCTGAAGAACAAGTAAAGCTTTAGTTGAATTACTAGTCTGGTAATAACTTTCTCCTAATTCATACTTCGCCTGATACAATCCTTCCCCTGTTGGATTCTGTGTCAGATACTTTTCGTAGTAAGAAATTGCATTTTTATAATCTTTCTTCGCGAAATATTGTTTACCGGTAGAAAGGTTGATTTCATCAATTTCTGCAGCATCTACATTCACTCCAATATTTCTTGCAAAACTTTCATATCCTGAAACATCTCCGTTTTTCGTAAAGATAGGTTTTGCTGCCTGAACAACCTTTTGAGCATAGGCTGTATTTTTATACTGCTCACCCAAAGATTTCAGTTCAGAAAGTGCTTTATCGTTTTGATTCTGATCAATATAATTCTGCGCTCTGTAAATAGAGGCATTGGCGATCAGGTCTTTGTCCGAAGATCCTTTAATTACTTTTCCGAAATAATCATTGGAATTGGCAAAATCATCCTGAGCAGCATAGGCTGTTCCTATTTCATATTGAGCATCGTCATAATATTCGGAATCCGGATATTTTGATAAAAGGTTTTTAAGGTTGGTAATCTTCGCCTGTGTATCTCCTTTAAATCCTAAAGCCATGGCTTTTTGGTACAACGTATAATCCGTAGCATCTTCATTTTTATCATAGATGGCAATGGCTTCATTCAGGTCATTATTCGCATAATGAATATCTGCAAGACGAAGTTCTGCATCATTTTTAAATTCCGGCTTCGGATTGGTAAGATATTGTTTGAAATACGTTGATGCCTGATCAAATTTCTTAGATTTAAAATAAGCATATCCTAAATCATAAGGCAACTGTTGTTTCTCAGGGAAGTTTTCGGTAAGGAGTTTCTCGTAACGAACAATGGCAGACGGATAATTCCCTTTCTGGTAATACACCTGTGCCAGCCAGTATAAAGCCCGGCTGTTGAATTCCTTATTAATATTGAAACCAAGACTTCTTAAGAAATATTTCTCAGCTTCGTCATAGTTTCCTTTGTTGAACTCTTCAGTTCCCAATAAATAAGAAACTTCCTGATCTACCTTATTGATTTCAGGCGTTGAGCTCTGCAATCTGTCAATAGCGTTCAGCGTTTCTTTATAGTTTCCGGAATACAGATAGGATTTCACCAATAAAGATCTCATTTCCGTAGCGTTAGCTCCATTCTGATTATCATTGATATAACTTTGGATTACCGCAGAAGGGCTTTCAAACGGGTTACCGATATCATAACTTAGTTTAGCATACTGCTCATGTGCCAGCTTTTTCACTTTCGCATCATAATCCATCTGATAAGAAGAACGGAATGCTGAAAGAGCTTCCTGCTTTTTATCTACTGCCAGGTAAGCATTTCCTAGCTGGTAGTAAGCATTTTGAGCTAACGCAGAATTACTGTTCAGAAGCTGGTTGTAATAGGAAACTGCTTCATCATATTTTTTCAGCTGTGCAGCCACAAATCCCATCTCATACAAATCGTTTTCAGACGGATTCTGCTGTACGCTGAGATAATCTTTCAAATGCGGATAGGCAGAGGTGTAATCATTCTTCATGAAGTAACTCTCCCCGATGATCTTATGAACTTCCGCTTTATAAGAATCTGAAATATTTTCGTTTAACAGAGCATTTCCTTCTGTAATTGCCTGATCGTAGTTCTTATCATTATAATACATCTGTACATAATAAGGACGTACCAGCTTAGAGAATTTATCCTGATCTTTTACAGAATCAAAATATTGGAAAGCTTTATCATTCTGTCTGTTGCTGTAATATAAATGCCCGAGCATATAAGCGATATCTCCTTTTTGAGACTGATCTGCTGTTTTATAAGCTTCTTCCAGAGCATCAATGGCGCCTTTAGAATCACCCGTCATGAATTTGGCATAACCAAGCTTCAGAATATACTGGGTATTTTCTTCTTTTGAAAGCTGATACTGATTCACTTTTTTCAAAGTTTCCAGTGCTTTGTCAAAGTCTTTTTTTGCCAAGTAATAATCTGCCAAAGGAAGATTAGCCTGCGCAAAATAAGCAGAATTCGGATATTCTTTCATGAAAGCGGTTAATCCTTCTTCAGCATGATTTTTCTGAAGAATCACACCAATTACATTATCAAAAAACTGCGCACCTTCTTTTTTCGAACGGGACAAATTCTGATTATAGAAGTATTGTCTTGCATATTCGTATTGAGAAGCGTTGTATATTTTAGTTTGATAAAGATTTTCGGCTAGATTAAACCTGTAATTTTCTTTCTGGGTAAAATATTGAGACTGTTGAGCATCGGAGATTCCGAAATAAATTACTGCAGCCGCTAAGAGTATTTTTTTTGATTTCATTCTTCTTGATATAAGAAAATTAGTCTAAATAAGTTAACGAAAATATTAAAAACTTATTGTTTAAGCAAGTTTTAACAGCGTTAATGGTTGTTAATATTCATTCCATAACAATGAAAATTTTCTCACTGCACAATGATAAAAATTACTACTTTCGTCTGATAAAATGTAAACAATTTTAATAAATAGTTATCAAAAACCTATTTTGACCGGATACTTTTTTGAACAGCAGCGAAAAACATACCATAAACAAACTATATATGAAATTTAAGATACTTTTAGCATTAATTTTTGTAAACCTCCTGCAGGCGCAAAAATTTCACTTTCCAAAGGCAGCTGTCACAGACTCTGTTATATTGGAAAAACAGATGCCGGGACTTGCTCAGCAAGTGATTCCCCAACTTCAATCTGCCAAATACAAACCGGAAAATACAGTGGATCTTATGGACAATCTTTTCCGTTTACAGATGGTGGCACAGGATTATAAAAATTCGTTAGTTTCTCTTTCCGAAAACCGTAATCTTTTTGCCGATCACAATATGGGAGGATACAGATATATAGGATTCGAACTGTACAGCATGGCTAAGATGACCCAAAAAGAAAGTAACACTTCTTTTTCCGGTGCACTCCAGAAAGTATTCAATCAAAAATATGAAAGCCTTCCGGAAAAACTGATTCCCAGACTTATCCTTGCCCTTGACGGAGATGTAAGAGAATCCAGAAAACAATTGAACAAACTACTGGATAAACAAAAAGACAAAGACAGCATTGATTACAGAACGGCTCTTGCATTATGCAAAAGCTACCTGAGTTATAAAACCTATTCTGGTATCAAACCTCAGGTGATGCAGCTGCTGGATTCAAAAAATAAAGAAAGATTTATTACTGAAACCAGAGATTTAAAATTAAAAAATGGAAATACCTTAACGATTACCATTGTTCGAAAAAAAGATAATAGCTCTCCGCTTCCTGTTATTCTTACTAGCAATATCTATGCTGGACCCATTGATGATTTCTTTGGAAAGAGGGCTGCTACTTATAATTACGTAGGTGCTGTTGTTAATACCCGAGGTAAGAGAAACAGTAATAATGTGAACAATCCTTTTGAGCATGAATCTGAAGACATTTACGAAGTGATCGATTGGGTAAGCAAACAACCGTGGAGCAACGGAAAGGTAGGAATGATTGGAGGAAGTTATTTGGGCTTCAGCCAATGGGCAGCAGTAAAAAAACTGCATCCTGCATTAAAAACCATTGTGCCTCAGGTTGCAGTAGGAATCGGGATCGATTATCCGGCTCAGAATAATATCTTCATGAGTTATATGTTGCAATGGATACAGTATGTAACCAATAACAAATTTACCGATGAAAAGGATTTTGCCAACGCCATAAAATGGGATTCTATCAATACAAAATGGTACAAAAGCGGGAAATCATTCAGATCTTTAGATACAATAAGCGGTAAGCCAAGCAAAATATTCCAACGATGGCTGGATCATCCGGGATATGATCAGTACTGGCAGAAAATGGTTCCTTACAAAGAGGATTTTTCTAACATCAATATTCCTATTCTAACGACAACAGGATATTATGATGATGATCAGATAGGGGCACTCTATTATTTCAAGCAACATCATCAGTACAATAAAAATGCAAACCATTATCTTGTCATTGGCCCTTACAATCATGGAGGAGCACAAAGTTTCGGATTTACTTACGTGAATGGCAATCCTATTGATCCGGTAGCCAGAATAAGCATTGATGATCTTGCCTTTTCATGGTTTGATTATATTCTAAAAGGCGGAAAAAAGCCGGAAATATTAAAAGACAGAATCAATTTTCAGGTGATGAATACCAATACCTGGAAGCATGTAGCTGATCTTGATAAAATGCATACTTCTTCTTTGAAATTTTATCTTCAGGACAAAAAAAATACATCTTCGGTATTCAATAAACCTGAGACTCAGAATTTCACTCAACAAACGGTTGATTTTAAAAACAGGGATCAGAAAGACACCTATTACAAAGTCAGCAAAAAAGACAGTATAAAAATAACGAATTCTATCACTTTTGAAAGTGAAGTATTGGATAAAGATATGATCATCAGTGGAAACCTTTCAGGGATTTTCAATGTTTCCATCAATAAAAAAGATTTTGATACGGATACTTATCTGTATCAGATTTCTCCGGATGGAAAATCTTCGTTATTATCCACTCATATCGTGAGAGCCAGCTATGCAAAGAATAATGAAAAACGACAGCTTCTGGAGCCCAATACAACAGAACAGATTCCTATCAGCAATTCCTATTTTATGAGCAAAAGGATAGAAAAAGGAAGCAAGCTCCTGCTATTAGTCGGGGTTAATAAAAATCCTAACTGGCAGATCAATTATGGATCCGGTAAAGATGTAAGTGATGAAACGATAAAGGATTCCGGGGAACCGCTGGAGATAAAATGGTACAATGACAGCTACGTGGAAATCCCTGTTTATAATGATTAAAGCCTTTTGTCTGAGCAAATTTCAGCAGACTTTATATGAAAAAATTCTTATTTTAGTCAGCTAAAAAAAATAACCAATTGAGTAATCAATGATCAAGACCTTATTTTAATGTAAGGCTTTTTCATCAGCGCTCAAAATACACTATTAATGAAATTTAAGATACTTTTAGCATTAGTTTTTGCCAATCTAATGCAGGCCCAGAAGTTTTACTTTCCGAAAACAGCAACAACAGATTCAGTCATTCTGGAAAAACAAATCCCGGAACTGGCTCTCAAGGTGATTACCGAACATCAGTCTTCTAAAAATAAACCGAAATCTAACGTTACATTTTTAGACAACCTGTTTCGTTTACAACTTGCTGCAAAAGATTACAAAAATTCTATTGCCAGCTTAACTGATTACCGTAAAGAATATGCAGATCATAATATGGCAGGGAACAAATCTCTCGCTTATGAAATCTACGGCATGGCCAAACTGATGGAAAAAGATAAAAAAATTTCTTTTCCCAATGCTCTTCAAACAGCCTTTACTACAAAATATGAAAGTTTATCCGATCCGCTGATTGCCAAAATAGGGACCATTCTGGATGGTGATGTAAAGGATTATAAAAAATCTCTGAAAACAGCCCTTGCCAAACAAAAAGATAAGGATAGTATAGATTACGCTTCCGCACTGGCTTTATGTAAAAATTATGTCAATTATAAGACCTATTCCAGCATCAAGCCTCAGATTATGCTGCT
This sequence comes from Chryseobacterium culicis, assembly GCF_002979755.1. NCBI lineage: Bacteria > Pseudomonadati > Bacteroidota > Flavobacteriia > Flavobacteriales > Weeksellaceae > Chryseobacterium > Chryseobacterium culicis. The sequence continues at coordinate 1,297,656 of NZ_PCPP01000001.1, forward strand.
ATTTAAAGCAAAGGAGCAGGAAAAATTCATCATCGATACCAAGAATCTTACTTTAAAAAACGGAACGAAACTCACGATTACTATTGTACGAAAAAAAGAAAACACCTCTCCTCTTCCCGTTATTCTTACCAATAATATATATGCCGGAGAACTTGCAGATGCAGGGATGGGAAAAAGAGCAGCCGTTTACAATTATGTAGGAGCCGTGGTTAATACCCGTGGAAAAAGAGACAGTAATGACCCCAATAATCCATTTGAAGATGAAGCACAGGATCTTTACGAAGTCATAGACTGGGTAAGCAAACAAACCTGGAGCAATGGTAAAGTAGGAATGATAGGCGGAAGTTATTTAGGATTCAGCCAATGGGCAGCAGCAAAAAAACTGCATCCGGCTTTAAAAACAATCGTCCCTCAGGTAGCGGTAGGAATCGGGATCGATTATCCTGCTCAAAACAATGTATTCATGAGCTATATGATGCAGTGGATTCGTTATGTTACCAATAATAAGCTGACCGATGAAGCAACCTTCACTAATTATCCAAAATGGGATTCTATCAATACAGCGTGGTATAAAAGTGGCAAGTCATTCAGAACGCTGGATTCCATAAGCGGGAAGCCCAATAAAATTTTCCAACGATGGCTGAATCATCCCGGTTATGATAAATACTGGCAAAAAATGGTTCCTTATAAAAAGGATTTTGCTAAAATAAACATTCCTGTTTTAACGACTACAGGCTATTATGATGCTGATCAGATCGGAGCATTGTATTATTATAAACAACATCACCAATACAACAAAAACCCTAACCATTATTTAGTGATAGGGCCTTATGATCACGCAGGAGCTCAAAGTTATGGATACAACTATGTCTATGGTACCGGGAGCACCCTCATAGATCCTGTAGCCAGGATAAGTATTGATGAACTTGCTTTTTCATGGTTCGATTATATTCTGAAAGATGGCAAAAAACCGGAACTTCTAAAAGATAAAGTCAATTTCCAGATTATGAGCAGCAATACCTGGAAACATGTTCCCAGTCTTGATAAAATGCACTCGTCTACGCTTAAATTTTATCTTCAGAATCATAAAGAAGGATCTTCGGTTTTTAAAAAACCCCAAACCGAGCAATTTACCCAACAGAACATTGATTTTAAAGACAGAAATCCTAAATATCTTTATCATAAAGTAAGCAAACAGGACAGTGTATATGTAACCAATTCTGTTCATTTTGAAAGTGAAGTTCTGGACAGAGATATTATACTAAGCGGAAATTTATCCGGGGTATTCAACGTTTCCATTAATAAGAAAGATTTTGACCCTAGTACTGCATTGTATCAGGTACAACCGGATGGTAAGACGTTTTTACTATCTACACATCTTACAAGAGCCAGCTTTGCAAAAGACAATTCCAAACGCCAGCTTCTGAAACCCGGCAAAAAGGAGGAGATCCCGATCAAAAATTCATTGTTTATGAGCAAAAAAATAGAAAAGGGAAGCAAACTGGTATTAGTGGTAGGAGTTAATAAAAGTAAAAACTGGCAGGTCAATTATGGGTCCGGTAAAGATGTAAGTGATGAAACGATAAAGGATTCCGGGGAACCTCTGGAGATAAAATGGTATAACGACAGCTACGTGGAAATCCCTGTTTATAATGATTAAAGCCTTTTGTTTGAGCATTTTTCCCCAAATGTTCTTAACAACTGTTAACATCAAAATAAAAAATCATTACATTTGCTTTTTTTCAAATCAAATATAGTTATTGAATGAGTCAACTTTTTAGAAGAAAAATCTATTCAGATACAGATACTTCAACGGGACTTTTAAGGGTCTTAGGTGTATGGGACATTGTATTTTTTGGTATAGCGGCCATTATTGGAGCTGGAAGTTTCAGTAGTTTAGGAGAAGCCGTTTTCAGAGGTGGTCCCGGTGTAATCCTGCTATATTTGATTTGCGGCTTTGCCTGTGGATTTACAGCTTTATGCTATGCTGAATTTGCCAGCAGAATACCTACAGCAGGATCTGCCTATACCTATGCCTATGCCAGCTTTGGAGAGCTGATTGCCTGGGTAATTGGATGGGCCCTGATCATGGAATATTCTTTCGGAAATATTTACGTAGCCTTTTCCTGGTCGGATTATTTCACGAGCTTCTTAGGACGTCTCGGAATGCATATCCCTGATTATTTGACCTGTAGTTATACGGAAGCCAGAAAAGCTGTTCAATATGGTTCAGAAAACAAAGAACTTTTAAGTGCATGGAATACTGCTCCACTGATTGGAAGCTTAAAGTTCATTGTAGATATTCCGGCATTGGTTATCAATGGTTTGATTACATGGCTTTGTTATGTAGGAGTAAAAGAAAGTAAAAACTTCAACAACTCTCTGGTTATCTTAAAACTGGCAGTGATCATACTGGTAATTCTTGTGGGCTGTGCTTATGTCAACACTGAAAACTGGACCCCAATAAGCCCTACAACAGGAACACCATCCTTCATGCCTAATGGTTTTGCAGGAGTAATGAGTGCCGTATCCGGTGTATTCTTCGCTTATATAGGATTTGATGCTTTGAGTGTACTTTCTGAAGAGACCAAAGATCCACAGAAAACCTTACCAAAAGGAATGATCATCTCTCTTGTACTGTGTACGGTGATCTATATTGCACTGACGCTTGTATTAACAGGAATGGTAGATTACAAGAAATTCGATGGTGTGGGAGACCCGCTTTCATTCATATTTGAAAAAACAAACGCTAATGTAGCCTGGATGGAACTTATTGTTTCCTTTGTAGCGATTGTTGCCATTACCACTGTATTATTGGTATTCCAGATGGGACAGCCAAGAATCTGGTACGCAATGAGCCGTGACGGATTGATGCCTCAAAGATTTCAAAAAGTACATCCTAAATATAAAACACCATCCTATGCAACGATCGTTACCGGGGTTGTAGTAGGAATTCCTATCCTATTTACAGATAAAACATTCATCCTTGATTTTACAAGTATCGGAACTATTTTCGCATTTGTATTGGTGTGTGCCGGGGTACTTCTTCTTCCTGCTAAAGAAAAAATCAAAGGCAGATTTCACCTTCCTTATGTGAATGGTAAAATCATCTTCCCTGTTATTTTTATCGGTGGTTTGCTGGCTTTCTACAAATGGCAACCGGAGTTTTTTGACAACCTGATGAACTGGTCAGATCCTAATGAAGGAGAATTCAGAGCTTCTATTTTCTTCTTTATCATCATTAACCTGATCTTATGTGTTGTGGCTTTTGTAAAGAATTTATCATTAATTCCATTGATTGGATTAAGTTCATGTCTGTACCTTCTTACAGGAATGAGCCATGAGAACTGGTTCTGGTTCGGGATGTGGTTCCTGATTGGTATGGTGATTTACTTCTGCTACGGATACAAAAACAGTAAACTGGGAAAAGAATTAAAGAATAACTAGATAAACAAGCATAATTGCGAAAAGGCAAAATGGCAAAGAGGTTAAACCTGATGGAGAAACTGATTTGCGATTTTGCCTTTTTCTTTTTTTATTCTCTTTCAAAATCGGCAGAATTATTGCTTTAACTTCAATAGAATCAATAAACTAGACCGCCATGACTGAAAGAATTAAAACATACAGAGCATTTTATCAGTTTTATCTTACGGAACACAGTAAAACAGGAACCCGTATTTTTCACTTTATCGGAACATTTCTCGTATTTTTCGTGATATGGTATGTCATAAGCTCCGGAAAAGAAAGGTTTCTATGGTATATTCCCATTGTAGGCTACGGTTTTGCATGGTTTAGTCATGCTGTGATTGAGAGAAACAAACCTGCTACTTTTAAATATCCTTTATGGTCTCTGATTTCAGATTTCAGGCTCTTTTTTGAACTGCTGATTGGTAAACAGAAATTCATAATGCCTGATAATAAACCTCAGAATCAGGAGTAACCTTAAACTTTTTTTTGTTTTTTACTTAAAATTATTTAATGTTGGAAAACGCAAAGGCGCAAGAGTTCATATTTTGCGCATATTTTAAGGCGCAAGAAAATCCCAGATTTTCAGCAAGTAATATTATCAATTTCTCAAAGATCACATTAGAAGTGAGAGGTTAAGAATATGCAGTATCCAATTTTATCAAAGATAAAATACTTGCGTCTTACATACACTTGGTTTGTAAAAATCTTAGCGCCTTTGCGTGTTCAAAAAAACTTATACTTAGTATTCCAAATTCTATTTCTCTATTGAGATTGCTTCGCCTTCGGCTCGCAATGACTATAATTCAGTGGGATTTTGTTTATCCGGATGAAGCTTCTTCCCTATCAGATATCCCAATGAAGGCAGAATGAAAGATAATACTACCGGGAATATCAATGCCAGTCCTGAACCCTCAAGAATAACCGTTAGAGAGAAAAGATATCCGTTATACACAAGCAGTGCCAAGGTAAAGAAAAAACTGTCACTATTGCCATTGGAAAGGATATTAAAATGGCTTCCAAACTGATCAAACAAACCGGAACAGATGAATAAAAATACATTCACAAAAAACACCCACAGAACAGTTCTGTAGATCATTTTCTGCTTTGCATTCAGGTATCCCGCAAAGATCAGAAAAAGGGACAGGATTCCGGAAACGGTATAATCCAGGCTGGACATTGCCACCTCACTTCCGGTTCTTCCAAAGAAATATAAAGCATATAGCAGAATATTCAGGAGATAGATTATCGTTACATAATTCATACATCAAAAAGTTTAGGGTTTACCATTAATATTTTTTTTCAAGTATGTCGTAGTGAACCGTATTTACTATTTTTTCAGCAAGAGCATCTCCATTCACACTTGTCCGTTTAGGAATATAACTTGAAAAAGTTATTGTATGATCTTTATTCAATGTCACTTCCACCTCTTCAAGAATATTTTGGTCATCTACATAGAACTGAATTCTGTTTTCTACAATCCTCCAAAAAGAAAGTCTGGGTTCTGAGGGACTGCAGTCACCTGTTTTTCCTTCCACATAATTATAAACGGCAAAACCATCTTCTCGGATCGCATAATTCCTCATCAAACGGCAGTTATCAAATTGTTTTACCACCTTCTTGTTATCTTCATAAAATCCGGCTTCCTTCAGTTTCCAGAATCCTGTAACATTTTCTTTGGTTAATTTTTGCGCCTTCATCAATGGAGAAACCGCCATAAAAAATGCAAGAACAAATATCTTGTGCATGGGTTAATCTTATAATTGTATGATTTTAAACGAATATATCCTTAGAATAAAAGTATTCAGCGGGCGGCGAAGCCGCCCGCTGAATACAAATCCTAAACGTTGAATTTAAAACCGGTATTTTATTTAAATTTCTTCTTAAAGCTGAATTTCAGCATATTCATCAGCCCTGGTTCAATGATATCAATTCCCAGTCCGAAATTACTGTCTGCAACAGTATGATGGTCAGTTCTGAACTGTTCAAACTCATTTTGCGGAATCTCAAGATTGACCAGAGGATGGTATTCTATAGATACACTTGCCCCATTTTTATGTATTTTTTTACGGCTTTTATAGTCAAAATATGGATTTGCAATGGTACTTTCCTGAATGGTATATTTTTCTTCCGTATCAATTTTCTGATCTGTGTGCAGATTGATTTCATATTTCTCACTGTCGAAATTATGCCAGAATGGTAAATCTTTGTGCATAAAGTCTCTTGCACCTGCCTTCACTACATTTCGGTCAAAGTACATCAGAAAACGGTTTTTCTGAGGATCTACAAAATATGGATTCTCAACAACAGCTGTATATTGAATCTTAACTTCATTCAGCCTTTTATCATCGCTTACCACATCAATTGCAGCATCTTTGAATACATTTCTGACATCAGTACCATTTCTGTCCCCTGAATAATTAAGCGCATAGAAAAGGAAACTGTTCCAGGTGTCTATAATTTCTCTTTTATTGGTACTTTTAAAATACCTTCTCATTGCATTGGCTCTGCTTCCTTTGTAAGTAGTTGACAAAGTGAACTTTCCGGTATTCCCCTGCGCATTCAGATCTACTTTTTCATCAATACAGAAGTAAGGGAATTTATAAGATTTCCTTACCTGCAGTTCCTGATCTTTTTTCACTTCCAGATAATGCATAAAATACATAAATCCTCTGTTTTCAATCAGTCCGAATTCATCACGGATAGTAGCATCAATAAAATATTCTTCGCCTTTATAGTTCACTTTTACGACAACGTGGTTAAAGTTTAGCAATGATGGCAGATAATATTTAATATAATAATCGGTATTAAAATTCACCAGTACAACGGATGCATCTACTCCTATATAATCAAGGATTACTTTTAACAGAACGGATTTCGCTTTACAGTCACCCTGTTTGTTTTCATAGGTTACTGACGGCTCCTGCGGCTTGTGCCCATTCATTTCATCAGCATTGAAAATATAATAGATGTGGTTCTGGACATATTCTATCGCAAACTGCAGTTTTTCATCCTGATCAGCTATAGCATCCAGTTTTTCAACCAGATTTGGAGCAAAATCTTGTAAAGAAGATGCATTGAAAATCTCCTCATAGATCGGTACAATATAATTGGAAAGGTCTTTCCAGTTACTGTCTGTAGCGAAATCTATATAAGGAAAAATTTCACGCCCGGAATCTACAGGATTGATATAATTCTGTTCTTCAATGACAAACTGTTCTCCTTTCTTCAGGAAGCTCGTTTCCGGCTCAAGAACATGGCCCTGCTCGTCTCTGAAAAAGGTCTTCTTATAAGCAATGGTCTGTTCACGTTCATTGATAAAAGTGAATGTAAAGCGGCCATAAGCCCAGTAATTATCAGGACTTACCCAAACGTATTTTGAGAATTCCTTTCTTAGAAAATCACGGGCTGTGAATTCTTTAATTCTTGAATCTTCCAGAATCAGCACATCATACAGTCTGAGATCTTTGATGGTAATATTGATCTTTTTATTACTACTCAAAACGCCTCCACTACTTTGATTTTCACTGTCAAGAACTTTAATTTTCGTATCCGGAATCTTATCAATCAAAACGCCATCTCTCAAAACGCTGATTCTGTGAATCTGATAGACTTCATTCTCTTCCACAATGACATCGGAAACCGAGGCTCTTTCAAGGTTTCCAGGCTCATTCAGGGTATATGCCATGCAGACATATTCACTGTTTTCTTTATTGCTTGTATAGTATTTTTTGTCTAAAAAGTAGCAGTAATCACGACCTTCATCAATTTGTCTCTTGGCAAATTCGGAGTCTTTGATTCGGTTTTTTATTTCCTCATCCCCGATATTTCCTGCCCACATTTCAGGTTTTTGAATCCTGTAATTTTCAACTTGCATTTGATTTTCCATATTTATTATAAGAATTATGTTTTGTGGTTAGTGTTTAAGAAATTCAAATTAAACGATTAAAAAAATAAAAAGCAATAGCAGAAGTACTACAATTTCGGCATGGTAATTGCGAGGTATGGGGAAAAAAATCAAGTTTATGAAAAGTATAGCAACAATTCTAAAAGGAGCAGCACCCGTATTAGCATTATTTGCAATGACGCAATGTACAACCACAGCCAATGCATCCGCAGGTGATGAAAAAACATTCATCGTAGGACCACAGACAGCAGACTGTACAGGCGTAGCTCCTATGAAATGTTTGCAGGTAAAAGAAAACACTTCCGCAAACTGGACCAATTTCTACAGCAATATCGAAGGATTTACTTATGAGCCGGGATATGAATATGTTTTAAAAGTAAAAACAGAAAAAATTGCCAATCCGCCAGCTGATGGATCTTCCATAAAATACACATTGGTAAAACAGGTTTCTAAAACAAAAAAGAAAGAACTGGCAGCCAATGAAAAGACAATTATCGTAGGGCCACAAACCGTAGACTGTTCTGCAGGAGCAGGCCGTATGAAATGCATGCAGGTAAAAGAAAATGCTTCTGAAAACTGGACAAATTTCTACAGCAGTATTGAAGGATTTACTTATGAACCGGGTTACGAATATGTTTTAAAAGTAAAAACAGAAAAAATCGAAAACCCTCCGGCAGACGCTTCTTCAATCAAATACACATTGGTAGAGCAAGTTTCTAAAACGAAGAAATAATTAATAAAAAAAGTTCCTGAAAATTTCAGGAACTTTTTTTATGTTGGAAGCTGGAAGAATGAAGTCAGAAGTTACTTTTGGTCAATCCGGAAAAGTTAACAATTATATATTCATCTTCCTTTCTATCTTAAAATCCGGTTTCTTTTTGAGGGGGATCAGGATATTTTCCTTTGGTAGTCTCTCCTACTGTATTTGCGGTTGTCATGGCTACAACCAGATCATTCAGCATTCCGCTGGCTGCAGTAGGCGAATTGGGAAGAAGTACAAGACTACTTCTGTTACTTGCTCCCACCGAATGCAGTGTGTCATAGTGCTGTGTTACCACGATAAGTGCTGATGCTTCATGAGAATTGATATCTACATTATTCAGCATTCTTACAGACTCTTCAAGTCCTTTTGCAATTTCTCTTCTTTGGTCTGCAATCCCTTGTCCCTGAAGTTTTTTAGATTCTGCTTCTGCTTTTGCAACGGCTACAATTCGGATTCTCTGTGCTTCTGATTCATATTCTGCAGCTGTTTTTTCTCTTTCTGCCGCATTAATTCTGTTCATGGCATGTTTTACCTGCTCATCAGGATCAATATCGGTTACCAACGCTTTGATAATATCATATCCGTAGCTGTTCATCGCTTCCTGAAGTTCACTTTTCACCGCAATTGCTACATCGTCTTTTCTTACAAAAACATCATCCAGTTTCAGTTTCGGAACCTCAGCACGCACGACATCGAATACAAATGAAGTAATTTGATTTTCCGGATTTTCCAAACGATAATAAGCATCTCCTACCTGACTTCGGATCACCTGGTACTGAACAGAAATTTTCATTTTGATGAAAACGTTATCCAATGTTTTCGTATCAATCATTACGTCCAGCTGCTGAATTCTCAAATTCAGTCTTTTCGCAATCTGATCTATGATGGGCAGTTTAAGATGAAGCCCTGAATGTTTTACACCCCGAAATTTTCCGAAACGTTCAATAATAGCTGCAGTTTCCTGTTTAACAACAAAAAACGAAGCAAATAAAATGATAAGCCCGAAGAAAATAACGGGCGCTAAATATATACCCATAGTTTTAAGTTTTTCTAATGTGTCGCAATAAATTCTGTTTTGTTAAAAACATTTTTACTGGTATTTGCTTAAATATATGAAAAATAAATTTAAGACTTAGAGGATCATCTTCAAGAAATCAAAGATCGGAAGTATAGCATTATTTACATTAAAATTATTCTGAAAAAGACTTACTTTTGAATATTCATTCCCCATCATGGTTAATTCTAAAGAAATATTAAAAGATCACATTTCAAAATTTACGACGCTCACAGACGAGCAGCTGGATTATGTTTTTGGCCATTTTAATCTGATTACTTTAAAGAAAGGACAAAGCCTGATCTTGGAGGGTGACTTTGTAAACCATGAATATTTTGTGCTTGAAGGCTGTTTAAAAGCTTTTTATCTTAATGACAGCATGAAAATGTTTATCCTCCAGTTTGCTATGCCGACCTGGTGGGTTACCGATTTTGATGCACTTTATAACAAAACAAGGGCTACCATCAATGTAGATTGTATCACCAACGCAACGATACTCTCTATTTCCAATGAAGACAGAGAGAAAATCTGCAATGAAATTCACGAGGTTGAACATTTCTTCCGATGGAGAACCAACAAAGGATATGTTGCCGCACAGAAACGTCTGCTTTCTTTTATGAATAATGATGCCAAATTCCGGTATCAGGAGCTTTTATCCATGTATCCTCAATTGTATAATCTGGTTCCCAAGCATCTGATTGCTTCTTATCTTGGGGTAACCAGAGAAACCTTGAGCAGACTGCACCAATAATTAACATCTTTACAATGATTGATCTCCTCCTCTATTTTGTGAGGTACATCACGTAACTTTTTCTTTTGATCGACTGAACTTTGTGTCAATATTTAAACCCCATAAAAATGGACACAAAAAATTTTAAAGTCAATGCCGGAAACAGTACCATCAACTGGACCGGAAGAAAAGTAACCGGAGCTCACAACGGAACGATTGGTGTAAAAGAAGGAAACTTCACATTCGGAGAAGGAAAAACTGTATCTGGCAAGTTTGCCATTGATACCCGCACCATCAGGATTCTTGATATTGAAGATACTGAAACCAATACGCAGTTTGCCAATCACCTGGCTTCTGATGATTTTTTTAATTCTGAAATGTTTCCTGAAGCCTACTTCGAAATCACTCACGCTGAACCTGGTGATGAAAACCTTTATTATGTAAAAGGAGATCTTACCATAAAAGGGATTACCCATCCTATCGACACCAGCCTGCATATTGTAACAACAAACGATACGGCTGTTTTAAAAACCAAAATCATAGTCGACAGAACGAAATTCAATATCAAATTCAGATCCTCCAATTTCTTCACCAATCTTGGAGACACTTTGATCTACAACAATTTTGATTTACATATTCATCTTGTTGCAGAAGCTTATTAATTCTATTCAACTTAAAAAATTACCATTATGCCATTCATAAAAGTAGAGGTGCTTCGCGAAGATCTTACCCGCGAAACCAAACAACAATTAATCAGAAAAATCAGTGAAGCAGTCACTTCGGTTTTGAATAAGGATCCTCATTTAACCCATATCGTGATTAACGAAATTGAAGATGATAACTGGGGATATGCCGGAGAACAGGTTTCAGTGTTAAAAGAACAAGGATTTTCAACAGTAAAAAAATAAGCGTAAAAATGAAAAAGCAAACCATAATTGTAACAGGAGCCTCTTCAGGAATAGGATTAGAAACAGCACGTTATTTTCTGGACAGAGGTGACAATGTAATCATCAATTCGCAAACAGCATCCAAATTAGAGGAAGCCTATCATGAACTGGGAGCCGGAGAAAATCTGGCGATGGTTGCCGGAAATGTATCAGAGAAAGCAACGGGAGAAGCCTTGGTAAAAACAGCCCTTGAAAGATTTGGTTCAATTGATGTTCTTATCAATAATGCCGGAATTTATGAGAACAAGCCCTTTCTGGAAGTCACTGAAGATTATCTGGACCGATTTTTAACAACCAATTTAAAAGGAACGTTCTTCACAACGCAGGCTGTCATTCCTCAGATGATCAGGCAAAAAGACGGAGTGGTTATCAATGTGGGAACGCCATTGGTATCTCATGCAATTGCAGAATCTCCTTCTACAGCGCCTATTTCAAGCAAAGGAGCTATTCATGCTCTTACTTTACAGCTGGCGGCGGAATTTGGGAAAGAGAATATCAGGGTAAATACGGTCGCTCCGGGCTTGATCAGAACACCGATGCATGGTGCAGGTCTTGATAACAATGCAGGAATACATCTGATTAACCGCATTGGTGAGCCTGAAGAAGTCGCTCAGATGCTTCATGCTATCGCCAAAAACAAATTAATTTCCGGTGCCATCATCAATGTTGATGGAGGAATGGGAGCCGGACACCATTTATCATGAAACTATCATTAATTATAGCATGGCTGCTCAGCTTTCCGTTGAGCGGCCATGCACAAAATGTAAAGGATATGAAAACCTACCCAACCCCAGAAACCGAAATAAGAAATGTCATAGAGAATTATTATTTCAAAGGAATTTATGAAGGGAATACTGAACTTCTTAAAAAAGCATTCTATAAAGGCGCTTTGCTTTTCGGAGATGTTGATGGAGTTCCCTATTTCAAAACAGCAGAAAAATATATTGAAGGAGTGGGAAACCGTGTAAGCCCACAGAAATCCGGAAAAGATTTTAAAGCAATAATTCTTTCTATTGAGGTCATTAATTCGATTGCTGTAGCAAAATTACAGGTCAGAATGTATGATTTTAATTATTATAATTTCATAACTTTCAATCATATAGACGGAAAATGGTTCATCGTTAACAAGACATTAACCAATGTACCCCTTTAATTCAAATTTTTAACTAAAAAAGAGTAAAGTCATGTGGAATAAAAATAGAATTACGGAATTATTGGGTATTGAATATCCTATTCTGCAAGGTCCTTTCGGAGGAGGTCTTTCTACCGTTGCGTTGACAACAACGGTGAGTAATCTTGGCGGATTGGGAGGTTTTGGAGCTTACACATTGTCACCACAGGAAATCTATGACATTCACAAAGCCATAGAAGCCAAAACAGATCAACCTTACAACCTTAATCTCTGGGTAAATGATCACGATATTATTGACGAAGAACACACGAAAGAGCAATATCAAAAGGCCGTTGAAACTTTCAAACCTTATTTTGATCTTTTAAATATGGATATTCCTGAAGCACCACCCACTTTTGAATCAAGGTTTCAGAATCAGTTGGAGGTTGTTCTTGATATTAAGCCCAAGGTGTTCAGCTTTATGTTTGGTTTATTGGATGAAAATATCATTGAGGAACTTCATCGTCAGGGAACGGTTGTATTGGGAAATGCAACAACACTGGATGAAGCGATTGCCCTGGAAAAAACGGGTGTGGATGCTATTGTGGCTTCCGGTTTCGAAAGTGGCGGTCACAGACCTTCGTTTCTGGATCAGGCTGAACTTTCTACAACGGGAACTTTCGCTTTGATTCAATTAATTAAGGATAGGGTAAAAATTCCTGTAGTGGCTGCCGGAGGAATCGCCAACGGCCGTGGCATTGCGGGAGCTTTTAAGCTGGGAGCTGATGCTGTACAGATTGGCACCGCTTTTCTGGCAACTGAAGAATCCGGAGCTCTGCCAATTCATAAGCAATTTCTATTTTCAGACGCTGCTAAATCCACCACACTTTCCAGAGCTTATACCGGAAGATTGGGACGTGGAATTACTACAAAAATCACAAGAGATGTATTGACTGCAACGGATAAAACCCTGCCCTTTCCTCTACAAACTCATTTCATGGGAGCATTGAGAAAAGCGGCTTTGGAACAGCAAAAGAATGATCTCGTATTTTTCTGGTCGGGTCAGATTGCTCCGCTTTTAAAACATAAAAAAGCCTCCACTTTAATGCAGTCATTAATCGAAGAGGCTTCTGAATTATTACAATAAATAGAATTTACACCGTCATTCCGATGTCTATTCCTTTAATTTTTCGATACAAATCGGTCGCATAGTTATCCGTCATCCCTGAAACGAAATCAATCACACCCAGCACTTTCTGATAATCGGTGCCGTCATTGTAAATAAATTGCTTTGGAATTAATTTCAAAGCTTTTTCATCATAGGATTTTCTGTGGTCTTCAGGTTTCAGAATGGAAGGAATAAAATGATCCAGCAATTCATACATTACATTATAACCGGCATTTTCAATTTCAACAACCGCTTTATGATTGTAGATTTTTTCTACGGAGAAACTGGCAATATCCTGTAATGCTTTATTTTCTTTTTTGTAGATATCAAGTAAACCATTGCCTAAATTTCCTTCAAGAATTGTCTCAAAGTTATGCTTATACATTTCAATCGACTTATTGATCAAAGCATTGATTACTTTTGCTCTCAAATAGGAAATCTGCTCGTTTTCGTTGGAGATAGAACTTAACTTGGTCTCAATTCTCTGAACATCATCTGTTTCAGATTTTACCAGTTCGAAAAATAAGTTTTTACAGTCTGCTGTGGAAACAATTCCCAGTCTGTGAGCATCTTCCATATCGATGATGTTGTAGCAGATATCATCAGCCGCTTCTACCAGCCAAACAAAAGGATGTCTCTTGAAAATATGCGGTTCTTCGCTTTCAGAAATAAGCTGAGTTCCTTTTGCAATTTCTAGGAATATATCTTTTTCATTCTGGAAAAAACCGAATTTCTTCCTGTGAATGATTCCTTTTTTCTTTGCTACGGCTTCACACGGATATTTCGCGATACTTGCCAGTGTTGAAAAAGTAAGCTGAATACCTCCGGCATCTTTTCCTTGTTGTTGCTGCGCCAACACTCTGATTGCATTGGCATTTCCTTCAAAATTAACCAGATCCGCCCACTCCTTTTCATTGAACTTTGATTTCAGGTCTTTTTCGTTCCTTTCAAAATAGCTTGCAATGGCATCTTCTCCGGAATGTCCGAATGCAGGATTTCCCACATCATGACACAAACATGCGGCTGCAATTACATTTCCTAAGTTATAGAGATAAAAATTCTTTGAATCTTCAGTCAGTTCATTTTTAAAATCATCCGCAATAAATTCACCGATAATACTTCCTAGACTTCTTCCTACAGACGATACTTCTAAAGAATGCGTCAGCCTGTTGTGTACAAAAACACTTCCGGGAAGAGGAAAAACCTGGGTTTTATTCTGCAGTCTTCTGAAGGCAGATGAAAAGATAATTCTGTCAAAATCCCTTTGAAAATCAGTTCGAGAAGCTTTAGTCTGTGGATTGTTTCCTGTACGTTGATTGGTGAAAATCTGGTTTAAATTCATCATTTTTCAAAATTACTCCAAATTTTAATTGTACGGAATAGTATTTAGATTTTTATTAAAGAGATCTGTCATTCAAAAAATCTATGATAACAAACGTTTTTTCGAGATCAGAAAGCTTGAAGAAATATTCTACATTTGATACAACTAATACAGTTGAAGAATCCTAAAATTCTTCTTTCAAATTTTAAATTATAACTATGACAGACAACACATGGCTCAATAGATGGGATGAAAGATACAGCAGCGAAGAGTTTGCTTATGGAACAGAACCCAATAATTATCTGAGAGAGCAGCTAGCCAGATTAACTCCCGGCACAATACTCTTCCCTGCAGAGGGCGAAGGTAGAAATGCTGTTTTTGCAGCAACACAAGGATGGCAGGTTTCTGCATTCGACATCAGTGCAAATGGCAGAAACAAAGCATTACAACTTGCTGAGCAACAAAAAACTACTATTGATTATCAGGTGGGAGAACTTTCCACTTTGAATTATCAAAAAGAACAGTTTGATGCTATTGCCCTTATCTATGCTCACTTTCCGGGAAATATAAAATCTTCCATCCATCAAATGTTGAATCAATATCTGCGAAAAGGCGGTTTTATTATTTTTGAAGCTTTCAGTAAAAGCCATCTTGAATATATTGCAAAGAACGAAAAGGTAGGCGGACCAAAGGATATTGAATCCTTATTTTCTATTGACGAAATCAAAGCTGATTTTCCTGATTATGATATTATTGAATTAGCTGAAACAGAAATAGAACTTAATGAAGGATTATTCCATAATGGAACGGGTTCTGTTATCCGTTTTGTAGGACAAAAACTGGTCTAAGGATATTTTAAACAGGTTTGTTTTGGGATAAAGCTCAGATTTTATTGGGTTATGGAATATTATTTGAATCTTTATCTCAAAACAAACGTATGCCTGAAGGTCCATCCATCATATTAATGAAAGAAAACCTGCAGCCATTTGCAGGTCAGCAAGTGACAGAAGTTTCAGGAAATGCCAAATTCGAGAAAGAAATTTTCATTGGCCAATCCCTTCTGGAAATCCGAACTTTTGGAAAACAAACTTATCTCGTTTTTGAAAAAGCAGCCATCCGGATTCATTTATTAATGTTTGGTTCTTACAGCATTAATGAACAAATCAAACCGGATAAAAGCTTGCGGTTAGCATTATTTTTCTCTACGGGAAGCATCTATTTTTACACCTGTTCTGTAAAGTCTGTAGACCTTGAATTTCTCTCCACAATTGATTGGGAAGCCGATGTAATGAGCGATCAGTGGAATCCTAAGAAAGCTGAAGAGAAATTAAAATCGAATCCGAAAATGATGGTTTGTGATGCACTGATGAATCAGGATATTTTCTCTGGTGTCGGCAATATCATTAAAAACGAAGTGCTTTTCAGAATTGGAGTACAGCCGGAAAGTATGTTGGGAAATCTACCTGCCAAAAAAAGGAAAGAACTTATTACTGAAGCCAGAAATTACAGTTTTGATTTTCTGAAATGGAAAAGAGAATTTGTGTTGAAAAAACACTGGCTTGCTCATACTAAATCTGTGTGTCCCCTATGTGGACAGAAATTGATCAAAAAACAAACCGGTAAAGGAAAAAGAAGGAGTTTCTATTGTGAAAAGGATCAGAAGCTGTATTAGATCAATACTATTTTAAGTTTTGGCTTAAGCCGTTGAAGGGCTTATTTATCTGAACGGGCTAAAGCCCGTTTCTATTGAATAGGTTTTCCCGCAGATTACGCAGATTTCCACAGATGAGAATGCATATTTTTGTTGGTAACAGAGGGTTTCAAGGATCTTATTACTCATTGCTTATTATTCATTATTGATGAAAAGCTAGTCTGAGTTCAAAAGTCCTCCGGCAAATTTTGTGAAAAATTCGGATCTGTATACTTCTCCCAGAGGAATCTCGGAATCTTCGATGTATATATTATGATTATCAAATGAATCAATATAATTCATATTCACAACGTATGATTTGCTGACTCTGATGAAAGTTTCTCCTGAGATTTTCTGATGAATCGTTTTTAAATTCATTGCAGTGATCAGCTTTTGCTGTCGGGTATGAAGAACTACATAATCTTTAAGCCCTTCTATAAATTTAATGTCTGAAAAACTGATTTTATAGAACCTTCGCTCAGCTTTGATGAATAAAAAATCTGCGGTATTGGATTCTACCGTATTTTTCACGGTATCTTTAGACAAAAGTTCGGTATACAGTATGGCTTTATCAATGGCTTTTTCCAGCCTTTGGGGATCAATGGGCTTCAGTAGATAATCAACAGCTTCCAGCTCATAGCTCTTCAATGCATATTGGGAATAGGCAGTGGTAAAAATGATCAGGGATTTCTTGGGAAGCATTTCCGCAAACTCAAGACCCGTTACCATCGGCATTTCTATATCGAGGAAAATAAGATCTACATCATTATCTTTAAGAAATTCAAGGGCAGAAGGTGCATTGGAAAATTCACCAAGGATATCAATACTGGAGATTTCAGCAATCAGCGATCTCATTTCGGATCTTGCCAGCGGTTCATCATCAACTATAATACAGTTCATCACACGGGAATTTTTAAATTTACAATATATTCTTTGTCTCCAGACTCTATCTGCAGGTCAAAAGTATCACTATAGAGAAGTTCCAGTCTTCTGGTAATATTGGCAAGGCCAAGCCCACTGTTTTTCTTATCCGAAACAGCATAGCCCGAACTTCTTGAGTTTACACATCTGAAATAAAGCTGCTTATTCTCGATATTGATTTCTATTTTCACATACGATTCTCCCCCACTGATATCCACACTGTGTTTCACCGCATTTTCCACGAATGTGGTAAATAAATTAGGAGGAATAAAAGTACTGTTGAGAACTCTTTTATCCACATCTGCATGAATATCAAATAAGAAATTGTCACGCCTGATTTTTTCCAGGTTTAAAAAGTTAGACAGAAAATCAATCTCTGAGGTCAGTAACGTTTTCTCTTCACTGTTTTCATAGAGCTGATACCGTAGAAATTCAGAAAGTTTGACAATCACTACCGAAGCTTTTGCAGGATCTGTTCTGATGAGCGCTTTTACATTATTCAGCATGTTAAAAAGAAAATGAGGATTGATCTGGTTTCTCAGTTCATTCAGTTCCATATTCAATGTAAGATTGCTCAGTTCATTAATCCTTTTATTATCACTGATCCATTTCTGTAAAAGTTTTACTGTAGTGGTGGTCATGATAATCGGAATACACATCAGAACGCCTTCATAAATTCCTCCTTTCTCATTTTCCCTAAGAATATTTTTAATTCTGAATTCCTCGAAGAAAAGTTTAAAACCATATCCTATAAAGTTGAGTCCCAGTACTCCCATCAAAACAAGCAGAACAAGATAAGTGACATATTTTGTTTTAAAGAAAAACCGGGGAACCAATACATATATATTAATGTAAACCATGGTGATCAGAACGGTATACACAAAGAATAAAACATAATACTGATAGATCCCTGAGTACCAGTGCCAAAATCTTGCACTGTAGATCAAAAGGAAAAAGAAGATCAGAAACAGCAGATGTCTTCGAAATCGGTACTTCCCTTCCACCAGAAAATCCATGACAAAGGTTTCTTCAAATTTCCACGGGCTGTATTTCATGCGATAGGCTCATTTTATGAGTAACAAAAATAGACAATAACGGAAATTATTACTACTTTATTATACAAAACCTGTATTTTATTATACCAACTTTTGCTTTCCCGGATTTTGTATAAAATACCTGCCATTTCGTATAAAAACACAATCACGCTGTGCTTTTCTCTATTCCTTTGTAGCGTAAAATGACACTTATGGAATTAACAGCTTTTCACGAACTGACTCAGGAAATATCACTAGAATGCTTTTTTATGACAGAATCTCAACAGGAAGAAAAAGTAATACAGCTCATTGATTTACATCATTTTGTAGAATGTTTTGACCCCAAAATGAATATTCTAAGCTACCTCCATCATCCTATTAATATTGTGGAACACCAGGGAGATAAAAAAGGAATTTTATTCTGTGATCTTAAGCATTCTGCCGTTCCTGACAGCAATGCTTCTGAAGAGTTTAGAAGAAGATACGGACTCTCAGAACTCTGGTTTGTTTTTGTGGAGGAAACATTTGTTCCGGATACTTCCGGATATGCCGATGCGATTATTGAAAACAGTCTGGATATTTTCTATGACAGGATTTTTACATTCAATTTTTTCCAATCTATAATCCAACCCTTAAAATAAACTCACCATGAAAACATTGAGAAGAATGCTGGTTCCTCTTGCCATACTTCCTTTAAAAAACAGCATTTACGCCCAGAAAAAGGATAGTATTCCATTGAAAGTCCGTGCTTTTTTTGCTGATAAAATTCCACAGGCCAGAAATTTTAACCTTGAATATACTTTTGTGACACCCTCCTCTTTCTCTTCACAGCTTCAGGGAAAAGATCTGCCGGACAACAAAATGAAAAGTTTTCAACAGGTGAAGGCAGATGCCAATATTTACTTCATCAAAAACAGAAGCTGGCTTTTAAGCACTGCCCTGAGCTATCGTTTTACCTCGATAAGCAACGAAAGTCCAGTAATCCCCGGAATTGAAGGGGAAAAAAACTTTCACTATCATTCGGAAGCGATTAATCTTAGTTATTTCTCAAGGTTATTAAAAAAAACGGCGATCTATTCCGCCAGTATTTCTACAGATGGAAGTGATCAACATTTTGAACGTATCAGAGGATTGGTTACCGCTTCATTAATTTTAAAAGCAACTCCTAAAACCAAAATGTCTCTCGGACTGGCTGGTATTATTGATCCCAGCACTCAAATTCCCATTCTGCCTATTTTCACTTTAGAAAACAGATTTAATAACGGATGGGTACTGGATGTCCTGCTCCCGAAAAAAGTATTGGTAAGAAAAGATATTTCTTCAAGCGGAAGGCTTTCTCTGGGAACAGAGATGGATAATACCTCTTTTTATACCTACCGCAATAATAACACGTATGAATTCCGGCAGGCTGCCCTCAATTCAGGAGTTATTTATGAACACAATCTTGGAGGAAATTTTATAGGAACATTTAAAACCGGGCTTCGAGCGAATATCAATTCCAGGGCATTTAATAAGCAGGATTCCTTTAATGATTATATATGGAAAGGAACTTATAAGCCTTCCTTCTATTTCAATGCCGGAATTTCATATAATCCTTTTGAAAGACGAAAAGTAAAATAATATCCAACTGCAATTGAATTTTACAAGTTCCGAACTTATCATTAATGTTTCTAAACCCGGATATTAAAAAAAAATTAAAATTTCTTCTCTTCCGCATTTAACCATTCCTGGAAAATAGAATCAAAACTTCATAAAAACACAAATTGGAAGCCTCTCTTTCGTGAAAAATCTTATTACCTCGCATGCAAACGGTTTATGAAAATAATTTCGGGATTTTATATAAGAATAGACTTTAAAAAATAGAAAATGGCAGTACCCAAACAAATATTTCAAACTTTTAAAACTAAAAAACTTCCTTTGATTACACGATATCACATCTGGAATATGAAAAGGAAAAATCCGGAATACAGCTATTTCTTTTATGATGACCATGACATAGAGCAATTTCTCACAGAAGAATTTCCTCCTGCATATATTGAAAGCTATCGAAAACTGAGAATTGGAGCTTCAAAAGCCGATTTCTTCAGATACGCTGTTTTATATAAAAAAGGCGGAATATACCTGGATATAGACAGCAGCATTATAAAACCGTTTAAAAAACTTATTCAGGAAGATGATGAAGCTGTGATCAGTGCAGAAAGACACGAAAATCTGTATGTTCAATGGGCACTTATTTTCAATAAAAATCATCCTTTTCTAAAGAAAACATTAGAACTGATGATTGATAATATAAACCATCACCGCTATCCGCATGATATCCATGCGACTACAGGCCCTACTGTATTCAGTAAAGGAATCAGGAAATCATTAGAGGAAAATCCGGCAATTCCCTTTAGATTATTTCACGGCATTGAGTTCCGTGGATATTTAAGGTTTAAATATAAACTGGGAAAATTCTTTTTATACAAATCAAGATCCCAACATTGGAAACAGATGGAAAAGCGTCAGGAAATTATTTTTTAGTGAGTTCCCATTTTTGAAAATACATTAATGATTATTACTCCAATAACAATCAAAGCAATCCCAATAATGGCAGGCAGATCCGGAACCTGCTTGAATGCTATAATTCCGATCATCGTTATAAAGACAATTCCTACTCCGGACCAGATGGCGTAGGTAATGCCTACCGGTATATGACGAAGAGTAAGACTCAGAAAGTAAAAAGCACAGGCATATCCGATGATTGTTACCACCGATGGCCATAGCTTCGAGAATTCCTCAGATTTTTTCAAAAAAGTGGTAGCAATGATCTCAAATATAATAGCCAAAGCAAGAAAAATATAACTGCGTCCCATAAATTCATTCTTTATACAAAAGTAACAAAAGCGCATCAGTAATTCCAAAAAAGGAAACCGCTGTGATGACTCATTTATTCTCAAGCCTATGGGATTTCTCTATCCTTTTCACTCAATAAAAATTTTGCTTTTTTTAATACTATAATCGCTCTTTTACGTATCTCAAGCACTTAATATAATGTAATAGCTTTATTTTTAACATATTGAGTCTGAATAACAGATCGGTAAAATGTGCCAGAGTATCAAATTATTTTTAAGTTCTGACATAAAAAAATATTTCTCCATGTCATGAAATGTGACACATGACAAAAATTCCGAGGGAAAATACTAAGCTAAAAATAAGTTTTCTTAACATGAAAATCTATTTCGGGTGAAAAATTCACATCCCCCAAAATCACTTTACAGCAATATTATGCTAAGCATTATTTATTATTTGTTTTATCAACTCCAATATAGAAGTCGATAAACGATTAACATTTTCACATAATTTTACAGATAGAATAATAAAAGTATTAATAAATTTCAAATAATACATTAATTTAATGTAAACAAAAATTCACCAATACATGAACCCATAACCCCGTAATACACTGATATACATCATAACTATTTACTTTGGCACGTGATTTGAAAGTAGTAATATTGCAATTGAAAGATTGATAAAAAAAAGTCAAATAATTAAAAATAATACAAAATGGTAACTTATATCGGTATCGTAACAGGTTTAGTAGTAATCACTTCATATTTCATGACAGTAAGAAGAGAAAGAAACTAATCTTAAAATAAAACAAGCCTATAGAATATCTATACTAATTATATTGTTTTATGTTTTTAGTCTGAGAGATCAGATTGCTCTTTTACTCATCGGGTAAAAGGGCCCAAAAACATAAACAAAAAGATCTTAGTTTCATAACAAATTTTAATATCCAAATGAATAAAGCCAGTCGCAAGTCTGGCTTTATTTTTTTTATCAGAGCGTTCTGGAAAAGTGTAAATTGTTTTTTATCACAGCTTTTCATAGATTGTTATGGAATTTTTTCTCGTGTTACTGTAAATCGCTTTGTAATGCTCATTTCTATTCATAATTTATCATTTATAATTCATCATTCATTTTACGCTGGACCAGATACTTATTATGATTCAGGATTTCTTCCGGCATTTAATAAAGCTTTATCTTTGTTTATTCAATAATCATTTATTATCATCATGAGTCTGTACAATCTTATTATCCAGGATAAAGAACAAGTAAACCTTAACGAAGTATTTCTCGATAAAAATAACAAGGAGCATCTTGTTCAACTTATCAAGGAACACAATTATATAAAAGAACTGCAGGAATATGGTCTTCCGGTTAATAATAAGATTTTGCTTCAGGGAAGTTCAGGATGTGGAAAAACAATGACTGCAAAGGCTATTGCCAATGCCTTAGGGAAAAATATTATGATCCTGAATCTGAGCAATATTGTCTCATCACGAATCGGAGAAACTTCTCAGAATATCAAAATGATATTTGATAAAGCAGCAAGAGAAAGATCAGTACTTTTTTTGGATGAACTGGATCAGATCGGGAAAGCAAGAGGCAGTGATGATAAAGATGTAGGTGAAATGAGAAGACTGGTGAATACGTTGATTCAATTAATTGATTATTATCCTGAGCATTCACTTTTACTTTGTGCTACCAATCACCCTGAGATCATTGACACAGCTCTGCTAAGGCGTTTTCAGCTAAAGATCAATTATGAAATGCCTTCTGCCGAAGTTTTGGATGTGTTCTACGATCAGTTGCTGGCACAGTTTCCTGAAGAGATGAGAACCGTTGAAAGAAAATACTCTATTTCTTTTGCCGAAGCGAAAGATTATGCATTTACCGTGGTTAAAAGTGCTTTGATAAAAAAGTTGGAAGCAAAAATAGTTGAGAATTGAGATCACTAAATTAATTGCCAAAATTATACGGATCCGTTTTTCCTGGAAACGAATTTTTTCTTTACTAAAAAATATCAATTGAGTAAGTACTGAATTAGAACCCATTTTGGAATTGAAAATTTATTAATTTTAAAACACTGGAATGAATACCAATGGACGATATTTTTTTACTCAATCAGCTAACCAAATCATTTTTTAATTTGTTTACTAATACTAATGGAAAAAAGCCGGACTTTGAAAGTATTGATGATATTTGTTTAAATGAAACAATAATAATCAAAAAAGATAAAAGTGACGAAGAAGTTTATACCCTTGACAGTTTTATTACTCCAAGAAAAAGAATTTTAACAGACGGAACACTTACTGAATTTGAGGAATATGAAGTAAATGAGGAAACAAAAATAGTTAACAATATTGCTCAACGTTTTTCTAAATACCAAAAGCGTGGATACCTTAATGGTAATTATTTTGAAGGAAATGGCACTAAATTTTTTCAGTATGTTAAGACCGCAAAAGGCTGGAAAATAAATTCAGTTATTTGGGAAGACGAAAATATTTAGAATAAGACAAAAAGGTGATTTATGAACATTATGAATGTTGTGCAGATTTAATCGTAAAAATAGTTGAAAGAAAACACCCCATCATGAAGGAAGACATTCTCCACAATCTAACCCTTATCAATAAACGGATAAAAACTGCCTGTGAACGATCCGGAAGAAACCTTAATAATGTCAAATTATTGCTTGCCACAAAAACCGTTTCTGCAGACCGCATCAAAATTGCTTTAGAAAACGGACAAACCTTAATTGCAGAAAACAAAGTCCAGGAATTGAAGGAAAAATATGAAAATCTGAAAGACATCCCTCATGAAAATCACTTTATAGGACATCTTCAGACCAATAAAATCAAAGATATTCTAAAATATAATGTAACCTGTATTCAGTCTCTGGATCGTCTGGAACTGGCCGAAAAGCTACACCAAAGGCTTCTGGCGGAAAACAAAACGATGGATATCTTTATTCAGGTGAATACTTCCAATGAAGAAAGTAAATTTGGAGTTGACCCTGCTGAAGCTATCGAACTTACCCGGAAAATTTCTGATTTTTCTACTTTAAAAATAAAAGGCTTAATGACCATTGGTCTGTTCAGTGCAGAAACTGAAAAAGTAAGATCATGCTTTAAAATCCTGAAAAAACTTCAACAGGATATTATCCTTGAAAATATTCCCGGTGTGGAAATGAAAGAGCTTTCAATGGGAATGAGCGGAGATCTGGAAACAGCCATTGAAGAAGGAGCTACCATTGTACGGGTAGGAACCGCTGTTTTTGGGGCGAGAATCTATCCGGACAGTTATTATTGGGATGAGGGTAAAGCGAATAAAAAAGCATAAAATCACATGTTTCCATTTACTTATACTTTTGAAAGAGAAATCATCGGAGATAAAACATCTGATGAGGTCATCTATACAGTACGTGATCTGTTAAGAGAGAAAAAGGTTCAAAACATTCTTTACGGGCATGGATTTGTTTCTTTCGATGAAGGTTTTCCCAGGGCAAGAAGCAATAACGATTACTTATCTTTAATTGATGAAGGAGCATTTACTTATAATGAAAAAACCAAGATACTGACTTATAAAGTAAAATTATGGAAATTGCATCTATTTGCCCTTGTATTTCTTATCATTACGATGATTTATTTTGAAGGTTTCTTTGGGAAATTACTTCCTGTTTTCGGACTTTTGATCAATCATTTATTCTCTTATTTTGGAAGTCAAGGTTTAATTGAAGAAATTGTCCATAAGCTGAATTACCTTTCATAATTCCACTCTCCTATTTATTTGTTGGTAACTAAAAGTAATCAAAATCCCTGAAACACTATGTTTTCAAAGTCTACAAATCCGGTATACTTTTTGCTGTAAATGTTTCATAACCAAATAAATGCATTTATGAATAAAAAATTACTATCGGTATGTCTGTTCATGACATTATTATTCTTTTTTTCGTGTGAAAAAGAAAACCCACAGATAAAAAGTGGAATTTCAATTGAAACCATTTCAATTATAACCTGCGTTACTATGGGCGTAGCCATTTTGCTTGCCTATAGCTTTAAAAGAAGGTAAAAAAACCGGAACTTAAACACTAAGACACCTCTCAATTTTTTGGGAGGTGATTTTGTTTTAAAATAGTAATTAAATGACTGACATCTCATTAAAATATAATAAATTTCAAAGAATTTACTTTCGCAACTAATAAACTCATGAAAAAAATACCTCTGGCAATACTTTTACCTTTACTGATTTTGAACTGTACTCACAAAAAAGAAAGTGTTCAACAGACAGGCAAAGAGAATCCCAATCTTAAAATGTCCATACCCCTTGAATATCTTGCAGATTATCCTGCAATCAAAGATTCTTCTAAATTCATCACAAATCTTCGACAGGCTTTTGATCTCCATGTTCATGAAAGTCCTGTTCATCAGGAAGATGAAAAAATAACGGTATTCAAAAAGGTAAAAATTAATGGTTCAGATCAGGATTATTATTTTATTGAATACGACTGGAAAACAGGATCTTCCGCAGAATATCCCTGGAAAAATCAACTCCTACTAACACAAGAAGGGAAGCTTGTCAAAATCTTATCAGCAGAACGGCATGAATTTGTTTCTATTTTCCCCAAACAAAATCCTTTTTTGCTGACAACACTAGTAACAGGGCATGGAAACGGAGGCCATGATATTTACAAAATAACGGCAGACTCTTTAGTAAATATCTATGAGGGAGAGGTCAGAACATATGATGCCCATGAAGACAATAAAGTATATGAACCTAATGAGTTAAAATTAAAAATAAAAGACTACAATAATGATGGCTTCAATGATATAGCTTTCACTGGAAACCTTCTTTTGATACAAGGGCAGACTCCACAAGGAGATTGGTATGATTTTGAAACTATTAATGGTAAGCAGGTTAGCTATTCTGTTGATAATCCTTTCAAAAAAATTCCTGTAGAATATATTTTTCTTTATGATCGAAAAACAGGGCATTTTAAGGAAAAAGAAAATTATGTAGAGAAATATAAGATATTTGAATAATCGAAAAACCTATCTTTGAATCAACTCATAACCACTTTCATGAAATACTTTTTTCTCACCCTCACCATTGTAATACAACTCTTATTAATCATATCGTTACAATTATTAGACAGTTTCGAAACCATCATTGGAATTTTCATTGTCTGCCTTGTCATGGGAGCTTTGATTTATTTTTCAAAATCGGTAAAAATTGTATCTCTTAAAAATCTTGGTTTTGGTCTTTTTTATGGATCATTAATTTCATTGGTGAGTGTGGTGGCATTTATGACGTGGCTTTCTTATAATTTCCCGAAATAGGTCTTGAGATTGCTTTGCTTTGTTCGCCATGACAGAAAACAAAAATCCCTCTCATTACTGAAAGGGATTTTTTATAGTTAAAAAACTGAGATTACATATAAGCTTCAATCGGCTCACAAGTACATACTAAGTTTCTGTCTCCGTAAGCTTCATCTACTCTTGATACAGAAGCGAAGAATTTGTGGTCTCTTACCCACTCTAATGGATAAGCTGCCTTTTCTCTGCTGTATGGTTTATCCCAAGAATCAGAGATTACCAATTGTTCTGTGTGAGGAGCATTTTTCAATACGTTGTTTGCAGCATCTGCTTCACCGTTGGCGATTTCATCAATTTCTTTTTTGATTGAAATTAATGCTTCTGCAAAACGGTCAATTTCAGACTTGCTTTCAGATTCTGTAGGCTCAATCATCAATGTACCAGCAACCGGGAAAGAAACGGTAGGAGCATGGAATCCATAATCCATCAATCTCTTCGCCACATCCGCTACTTCAATTCCTAAAGATTTGAACTGACGGAAATCTACGATACATTCGTGAGCTACTCTTCCGTTTTCGTTTGAATATAAGATTGGGAAATGCTCTGCTAAAATTTCTTTCAGGTAGTTGGCATTCATGATGGCGTGTCCTGTAGCCTTTTTAAGACCTTCAGTTCCTAACATTTTGATATAAGAATAAGAAATGTTAAGGATCAATCCTGAACCGTAAGGAGCAGCCGAAATACCTTCGATAGCTTCTTTAGAACCAATTCTGATATTTGCATTAGAAGGAAGGAAAGGCACTAAGTGTTTAGCAACACAAATTGGACCCACTCCAGGACCTCCACCTCCGTGAGGAATTGCAAATGTTTTGTGAAGGTTAAGGTGGCAAACGTCAGCTCCGATGTTTCCAGGACTTGTAAATCCTACCTGAGCGTTCATGTTGGCACCATCCATATATACTTGTCCTCCGTGCTCGTGGATAAGGTTGGTAATTTCTTTAATGTTAGCATCAAAGAATCCATAAGTGGAAG
This sequence comes from Chryseobacterium culicis, assembly GCF_002979755.1. NCBI lineage: Bacteria > Pseudomonadati > Bacteroidota > Flavobacteriia > Flavobacteriales > Weeksellaceae > Chryseobacterium > Chryseobacterium culicis. The sequence goes on from NZ_PCPP01000001.1 coordinate 1,324,940, forward strand.
GATAAGTAATCATTACAGCAGATAAGTTTGCTGAATGAAGTTCTGTTTTAGCTTTAAGATCTTCGAAGTCGATTTCCCCGTTTTCAAGGTTTTTCACCACAACGATTTTCATTCCTGCCATAGCCGCAGAAGCCGGGTTTGTTCCGTGTGCAGACTGAGGGATTAATACTACATTTCTGTGGTGGTCTCCTCTTGAAATGTGATATTCTCTGATCACCATTAATCCTGCATATTCTCCCTGAGCTCCAGAGTTTGGCTGAAGAGAAGTTCCTGCAAAACCTGTAATTTCTGCTAAATCTTTCTCCAGTTCACGGATCATTTCCTGATACCCTTCAGCTTGATTTACAGGCACAAATGGATGAACTGCACCCCAGTTTTCCCATGAAAGCGGTAACATTTGAGTCGCTGCATTCAGTTTCATGGTACAAGATCCTAAAGAAATCATTGAATGAGTCAATGATAAATCTTTTCTCTCAAGACGCTTGATGTAACGCATCAATTCTGTTTCCGTGTGGTATTTGTTGAATACTGATTCCGTAAGAATTTCGTCTTTTCTTAAGTTTTCTTCAGGAATGCTGTATCCTTCTTTTATTTCTAATTTGAAAGTCTGCTTGTCTTTAAACTGAGCAAAAGAAGCCATTAGGTAGTTTAATTTCTCTAATGTAGTACTTTCGTTGATCGCAATACTTACTACTCCTTCTGTGAAATAGTTAAGGTTTAATCTGTGATCAAGCATCAGTCTTACTAATCTTGCTTTCTCCTCTTCAGCCATTGTCATTTTCACTGTATCGAAGATTGGCTCTTCTACTACCTGATATCCTAATGCCTTAAGACCGTTTTTCAAAGCGTTTGCCTTAAAGTGGATCTGATCTGCGATATAGTTTAATCCTTTCGGACCGTGATATACAGCATACATCCCCGCCATTACTGCCAAAAGAACCTGCGCTGTACAGATGTTTGAAGTCGCTTTTTCTCTTTTAATATGCTGCTCTCTTGTCTGTAACGCCATTCTTAATGCACGTCTTCCGTACATATCCTGGGAAACCCCAATGATTCTTCCCGGAATGTCTCTCTTGTAATCTTCTCTACAAGCAAAGAAAGCGGCGTGAGGACCTCCGTATCCTAATGGAATACCGAATCTCTGTGTAGTTCCTACTGCACAGTCAGCACCCATTTCTGCCGGAGACTTTAGTTTTACCAAAGCCATCGGATCACAAGCAACTGCTACCTGAAGGTCAAGTTTTTTATATTCTACGATATCTTCTGTATAATCTAAAACGATTCCGTTTTTACCAGGATATTGTAATAAAACTCCATAATAAGAACCATCAAACTGATAGGTTTTATGATCTCCAACTACCACTTCGATTTCTAGTCCTTCAGCTTTTGTCTTTAATACAGAAACTGTTTGAGGAAGTACAAGATCAGAAATGAAGAATTTATTAGCTCCTGCTTTTTTCTGGTCTTTAGATCTGTTGTTGAAGAACATGTGCATTGCTTCAGCAGCAGCAGTAGATTCATCCAATAAAGATGCATTGGCTAACGCGAAACCTGTAAGATCACATACTACAGTCTGGAAATTAAGAAGAGCTTCAAGTCTCCCCTGTGCAATTTCTGCCTGGTATGGAGTATACGCCGTATACCAGCTAGGGTTTTCAAAAATATTTCTCTGGATTGCTGAAGGTAAAAGGGTGTTGTGGTATCCAAATCCGATATAACTCGTATAATCTGTATTTTTAGATGCCAATTCTTTTGAGTGGTTCAACATTTCGTATTCAGAAAGTGGTTCCGAGATCTCAAGATCTTTCTCTAAACGGATAGAAGAAGGGATGGTTTGAGAAATTAACTCTTCAATACTAGAAACGCCAAGTTTTTCCAACATCGCCTGTTTATCGGCTTCATTAAGGGAAATGTGACGGCTCACAAACTGTTCTGTATTCATTTTTATTTATTAGATTTTGTTTGTAAAAAGATTCGTAAAATTACAATTTTTTAGACGATTGTACAAGAGCATTTCCAGGGTGCTCATTCACAAAAATATTTGTGATTTTTATCACATTCTATTTTAAATAAACTTTTAACAGGGTTTTCATAAATCCAAACAAGCACACTCTCTATTCTATGCATAATACACAATAATAACATCAGTTTTCACACAATTAAACACTTTCCACTTTATTAAAAATAATGTGAATTTTTCAACAGTCTCTTTCTATTGATTAAGTCTACCTTTAAAATAATCCATACAGTTTAATTGTATTCAAAGTATAAATTAGCGTATTATTTATGTGAATATAAGAAGCTATCAGGCATGAAAAGGGAGTCTTTTAATTGCTTTGAAAGCAGGTTCCTTCTGCTATACATCAGGTTTAAAGAATTTTATGAAAATTTATTAATTATATTTATTCTAAATTAATATATTTGCAACATGAATATGATTGTTCCATTTAAAGTTCCGCCATTGGCACCTTACTCATTCAATAACGAAGAGATGTTTTGTGAAAAGAAATCGTGTTGTAAAAAATTCAAGAAAGGGAAAAGATGTAAAAAATGTCCTGGTAGAAAGAAAATGGCATAAACTAGCTGAAGTTTCTGATCAGGATATAAACAGCAATTGCTAAGATAATAATTCCCCAAATCAGCATCATAATCTTAGGCTGACCCGATTTGTTAATTCTTGTTCTGGGTTGTGGCTTAAACATTTCTTCCACCGAGTTTTTGAATTTCTCAGAATCGTTTTCAAAAACTTCCGTGATGGTAATTCCCTGAACAACCGTTTTGTGCAAAAGAGAATTCGTTGCATGAAGCAAAAGCTGGAATTTTCCATCTTTAAATTCTGTGATCTTAAAGATCCTCTCTCCATACGGCTTTTCTAATCCGAAAGGCAATACCTTTACCACATCAGCATTGCTCGTCTGCCAGTTGATGATGATCTCCTCCCCTTTTTTCGCATGAATTTTATTCGCTGTAAAAGTTTTGATGGCAGGCGGAATATTATACCTGAAACTTCTCTGATGATTTTCTAAATTCTGATCATAGGAGCGCCTCCTGACAGGATCACTCAATGTCTCATAAGCCTCCTGAATTTCACGGAACCGGTCTGAAAAAAAATCGTCATTGTCATTTTTATCGGGATGATATTTTAAAGAAAGCTTTCGATAAGCCTTTTTGACGTCTTCTTCCGAAGCATCCTGTGATATACCGAGAAAATAGTAGTAATCTTTCATTGAGCATTACAAAAATAAGGATTTATTTTTCTTTGTGTTTGATGTTTATGGTAAAATTTTGTTGAAAGTATAGATCAAAAAGTCATTGCGAACCGAAGGTGAAGCAATCTCAATACAGCTCGTAATCTATTAGTTGGAAAACGCAGGGGCGCCAAGTTTTTTTCTGCTACCTGCATAATTTTAAGACGCAAAGATTTTATCTCCGATAAAATTGTACTTTCCTAAAAAATGAAACCTTTACCCCAACAGTCACGCTGTCATTGCGAGCCGAAGGTGAAGCAATCTCAATACAGCTCGTAATCTATAGGTTGGAAAACGCAAGGGCGCCAAGTTTTTTCTGCTATCTGAATATTTTTAAGACGCAAAGATTTTATCTCCGATAAAATTGTACTTCTCTAAAAGTAAAATGGATATTTCAACGGCACTTTTGTCATTCCGAGCATAGCGAGGAATCTCAACTTCGATTAGAGGTATTTCCCGCAGATTACGCAGATCATTTCGCAACAACTTCAATGATAACCACTAAAAGGTAATAAACTTACCAATATCTATTTACGGGAAATCCAATCCTTAGTGGGAACAATCCAATCATTGAGCGCTTTAAAAAGAAAACCATGATTCAATCCTGTGTTAAGCTCAATTTCTTTAAAATCTTTAATACCAGATCTGATAAACCTTTGTTCCTGTGATAACCGTACATGTCCGTCATCTGATTTCTCTGTAATGGAAAGAATTCTTCCGTACAACCTGAAGTTTTTATCCTTTTCCAAAGAATCATCTTTGAAACTAGCTCCGATAAATACAAACTTCAATTGCGGATTCTTCTCATAATAAGACACATACTGTGCAATATATCCTCCCTGAGAAGTTCCTACAACCGTAATCTTTCCGGCCGGAATTCCTTTTTTCATCAGGCTATCAATCTGTTTCTTTACCTTTTCAGCATAAACCGATGGATCTGTATCTGATTTCCTTTTCTCTGAAATAACAACTGTATTTTGAGCCCTTAGTTTGTTGAGTATTGTTTCATATTCTGCAACACCATATTTAGGATGTTTTTCCCCAAAAGAATGATCTTCCAAAAATTTATTATGTAAAAAGAAAATGTATTGTTTTTGTTGTGGCTTTTGCCCCAACACAATCATTGATAAAAAGAAAAATACTGTAATGAAAATATTTTTGACCCTCATCATAACCTGAAATAGCATTTAGTAATAACAAATATAGTATTAAAAAGCCTTTGTGGAAACCGTTTTATATAAAAAATTCCGGCGCGGGAAGCAGAGCTTCCCGCGCCGGAATTAAACAATTTCAATTTAGTTCTTAGGATATTATGCTTCGCAGGTATTATCCTTTTTGCAGCATCTTGAACTGAATTCTTTTTTAAATTTTCCTTTCAGTTCCTGATAGTCTTCGTCATTCATTTCTCTGATCTTATCTGCCAGTCCGAAAGGTGATTTTTCTTTGATTCCGTACTCATCAAAAATACCTTTGATGAATCTTTTTCTTTGGGCTGCTTTTTTGGCAATTAAGGCTACGCCTACAACGGCTAGTGCTCCAAGAGCTCCTTTTAATGCTGAATTTTTCATTTTTTCAAAATTTTAAATTTTACTACTTCTTATTTTTTATAGAGACGAATGAATTCTAATTTTACTTTACTACTTCTTTAAAAATTTCAAATTATTCGTTGTTTCTGTTGAAGAATCCACCTGAGCATTTATTTCTCCATACTTCTTTGAATTTCTCTCTTTCCTCAGGCGACCAGCTTTCCATTTTTTCTCTCATTTTTCTTTCCTTAAAATCTCTCATTCCCTTACCGAAATGGAAACCTCCAAAAAGAATTTTGCTTAAGATCAGTATCCCCATTGCCTGCCAGAAATTAATGGTTTTCACGCCTAAAATCTCTGGGAGAAGGCAATTCCAAAGCAGCATTACAATCCATGTAACTGCGGCTAAAATTAATGGTGGACATAACAATAAAAAAATCCAGCCCTTTTTGTGTTTATGATTCATAATTTCTTTTTCTAACTTTTTAAATCTTCGTATAGCTTTCTCAGCCTGTTTCTCAAGTGCTTCACAGCATAGTTTTTTCTACTGATGATGGTTTTGATATTTTCTCCCTGTTCATCGGCAATCTCCTGGAGGGTTTTGTCGTTCAGTTCATTTTCTACGTAAACCAGCCTTTGTTTTTCAGGAAGTTCATCAAGAGCTTCAAACAGTTTCTTCCAGATCTCATCCTGAAACATCTTCACTTCAGGGCCTGCGCTTTCATCCATCAAAAGGATATCCTTGATAGAAAAACTACCGTCTTCATCTTCATATACGAAATCTTCAAGATTTTCCGTTTTCTTTTTACGGTAACGGTCTGTAATTTTATTCGCCGTTACCCTGTACAGCCACCCACCAACATTTACGATCTCCGAAATATTCGTAAGGCTACTGAACTGATACCACACTTCCTGCAGAATATCTTCCGCATCCTCCGTGTTTTTCACTTTCGGACGAATATAAGACATCAGCTTCCCTCCGTAGCTCGAAACGGTCTGTGAGATGATACTTTCTTTATCCTTCTGTGGCATTGTTATTTTTTCGACAACCTCCATATTGCTATGACGGCTGATCTTTTGGTTTTACTTTAATAAATTTAAAATATTTTTCTTACAATTCAATTTTTCTTTTACCCATCAGCATTTTCATCTTCTCAATTATTCCCGGATTACTCATTACTCATTACTCATTGCTTATGTTTAAAGGAGCTTTTTCCCGCTATCCGCTCATACTCCTCACGCCCCACCATCCTACACTCTTACCCTCCGACTCTCCCATTCATGCTCCGGGGTAACCGCTGCTATCGGGGCTAGGATAATAAGTGATGAATGATAAAAGTTTCTATGTATATTCATTCCCACTTTCTAAACCCTTAATGTAACAATTATAATGAGATTGCTTCACCTTCGGTTCGCAATGACTTTTTCAATCGCTCACAATAACAAAAAAGAAACGGAAGGCTTTTGCCTTCCGTTTCCATTATTATAAGATTAATAGTTTATTTATTAAAGTTCTCTGCAAAGAATCCTAACATTGATTTGTAAAGTTCAATTCTGTTCTGTTCTTTTCCAAATCCGTGTCCTTCATCATATTTTACCAGATAAGGAACTTCAAAACCTTTGGCACGCATTGCTTTTACAATCTGATCAGATTCATTGATATTCACCCTTGGATCGTTCGCTCCCTGTACCACAAATAAAGGTTTCTTGATTTTATCAATCTGGAAGACAGGTGAAACTTCTTTAGCAATTTTGGCTTCTTCAGGATTGTCAAGATCATACCAGATTTGTTTTACCATTTCTTTGTAGGGTTTCCAGTATTCCGGGAAGGAAGCAAAGAAGGTAAAAATATTGGATACTCCTACATAATCTACTCCACAGGTATACAGATCCGGAGTTTTGATTAATCCCATTAAGGTTGCATATCCACCATGACTTCCTCCGTAAATGGCTACTTTATCTTTATCTACCCATCCTTGTTCAATAGCATATTTTACTCCATCTTCCACATCATCCATCGCTTTTCTTCCAATCTGTTTGTAACCAGCTTTCTGGAATGATTTCCCATAGCCTCCGGAAATTCTGAAGTTGACCTGAAGTGTGGCATAGCCTCTGCTTGCAAATAATTGTGTTTCGGGGTTAAATCCCCATCGGTCTCTGATTCCCTGAGGACCACCGTGAGGGTTAACGATTAAAGGAACTTTTTTCCCTTCCAATGCGGCTTTAGGCAGTGTAATATATCCTCGGATGGTCAATCCGTCTCTGCTTTTAAATTCAATAGGCCTCATTTCAGCCATATCTTCTTCCTTCAGCTGAGGCATCAGGTTGTAAAGAAGCTTGGTCTGTTTGGTTTTTGTGTCATATTCGTAATAAGTTCCATACAGTTTATCACTTCCTACAACCACTAAAAGTTTATCATTATTATCATCAGAAGAAACGATTCCAAATTCCTTGTCTCCAAATTGAGATTTTAATTTGTCATCTATTTCCTTATAAAATTTACTTACCGGAACTGTTTCTCCTTTGATTCCTTCATAGCTGATAAAATCCAGTTCATAGTTTCTGTTTTTACCGGCTGTACTTATTGAGCTTACATCATATACAGGATTGGAATAGATTTCTTTAATCACTGCATTTTTCTTCAGATCATACAGTACGATTCTGGCTTTATCACTATCCAGATTCGTTACGACATAGGCTTCATCTTTATTTTTAGAATTTTCATTAAACTCAATAATTCCAAAGGTATCAGACCAGTCAGCAGATTTAATCAGATTGAATTTTCCTGTCTGCAGATCTTTATAATATGTCTTTGTAGTCAGTCCGTTTTTAAGAATGTTATATCCTCTCAAAGTTCCGTCTTTATCAAAAATATAGCCGTCAATAGGACTGTTGACATCTTTATTTTCATACAGCTGAGTTATTTCTCCGGTAACGAAATTGATTTTAAAAGGTTCAAAGATCTGCTTATTGTTTTTATTCATGGTAACCACAACAAAGTCTGTATCTTTTATAGGAATAATTGACTGTACTTTTGCTCCGTCAAATGGTGTTAAATCCTTCTGATTTCCTCCATCGATATCTGTGGCATACAAATGAATATTTTCATTCCCTCCTCTATCCTGAGTGTAGTAAAGACGTTGTTTGTTCAGCCAGCCATACCCTCTTACCAGGTCATCTTTTTCTACAATAGCTTTGGTAATTTTTCCTGTTTTCAGGTCTTTTACATAGACATGATTCTTTTTATCATGATCTTTTTCTTTATAGGAAAGGAACTTCCCGTCAGGAGAGATTTTAAATGCTGAAGCTTTTGGTCTTGCAAAGTAGTCTTCCACTTTGTATTTAAAATTACCTTTGTCATAAGAAATAAGTTTCTCAAGACTGGCTTTGGAAGATGGTAAAGTAGGATCTCCCGGCAGTGCGGCAGTAGAGCTTTGTGCATTGGTCATGATGGTAGATAGTACAATAAATGCTGTACCGAAAATGTTGTGATTTAGTTTCATAACTTCTGTTTTAAGGTTAAAGTTATATAGGCACTTATTTTCAAAACAATAAAAAATAAATGCATTTATATAATAAGACACGCTATCCCTATAAAACGTTACACTATTTTAACAATTAATTTTAAAAAATATCAATTATATGAAAAAGACAGCCTCAATGACTGTCTTTATTATTTAGTGTAAGTATATTCCGAAATACCATGTCCAGATGATTAAGATAATCTGCATGGGAATTCTTTGAGTATAAAGGTATTTCATTCCCGGGCCTGTGTAATCGGCTTTAAAAATATTAATCTTTTTCCTGGAAGAATTGATATTGGCCATAAAAACCAATACATAAAAAATGATCAGTAAAATAGCAGTAATTTCACGAATAGCCGGAATCATCAATCCAATTCCTGCTGCAATTTCCAGTACTCCTGTAAAGTATACCCAAAACATTCTGGCAGGAATAACATCCGGAATCATCATCGCCATTCCTTTCTGAAATTTAAAATGGGAAAAACCTGTAAATATGATGAAAACAGCCATTCCAAGATTGCCTGAAAATATGAAATCTGGTTTTCCCTGAACCAAAAAAGTTCCCAGCAAAGCCAGAATACAGGTGATGAAAAGTATTACGAGTAGTTTCATTTTTTAGGGTATAGATGAGAGGTTATAGGTGGCAGGTAGTAGGTAGTAGGTAGCAGGGATTAGGATTCAGGATCAAAACCTCAACTTTAGACTTTAAACCTTGAACTTTGAATTTCATTATACTGATCCAAAACTTACGCCTTCTGCAAGGCTTTTTACCACCATCAGCCCTTTTGTAAATCCTGTATTCATGTGATCCTGCCATTGTTTTTCCACCTGAACTTCGGCATGAAGTTTTGTTTTCCCGCCAAAGTCGATCAGAAAGTATTTTTCAAAGCTTCCGTTCCATTCCATTACTTCTTTGCTTTGTGTATCTTCATTACCTTCTTTATCTACCATGCCCAGATGTTTAAAAACAATCTGATTAGGTTCATCCAGGCTGTCTATGGTTGAAACCATTCCTTCACCATGAGCATTCAGAAAATAGGTTTTCCCTCCTACCTTCCAGTCTGATTTCATGACAGATCCTGCACCGAAATATTTTGTCCATTCACTATAGGTTTCCGGATTCCAGAGGATGTCCCATACTTTTTGTAAAGGAGCATCAATTACTGTTTCGTATGATAAGGTTTCCATTTGTTTCATTTTTTTAGATTGGTCATTGCGAGCCAAGCGAAGCAATCTTAAAGCTCAATGATTTTTTCTTTCGTTCTAACTAAATTATTTACAGCTGATTTTCTGAAAGATGCTTAACAATCGCCATTGCTTTTGGAAATTTTTCTTCAAAAAAATCTTTAAATTCTGCGGGAGTCTGAATTTCTGTTTTCAGTAACGTTCCTTCGTCATTTTCCTCAAGAAAATAAGCTTCTGTTGCTTCTCCCCAATCTTTCGCAACTTCGATACCTTCATAAATTTCTCCCAGATGTAGAAATTTAATTTCTTCATTAGGAATGACTTTTAGTACTTTGCTGTACATTCCATTATTTTTGGGATCAAGAAATTTGATGATATTGTTTTCTTCTAAAGTTCCTTCATAAAAAGAACCATCTGTAAATGCCGTTGTCCATTGCCTATAGGTAATATCTCCCCAAAGGACACTCCATACTTTTTCAGGTTCGGCATTGATTTCTATTTCATATGATAATCGTTCCATATATTTTTAAGTTTTAGATAGTAGATAATAGGTTGCGGGTGGTTGGAGGGTTTGAGGGTAAGAGAGTTATTTTATAGACACTTCTAACTTCTAGCCTCTAACTTCTAATTATCCTCCGACAAAATCACCTCCGTTAATATGAATGACTTCTCCCGTAATATAGCTTGCATCTTTGGAAGCAAGAAAAACATAAGCCGGTGCTACTTCTGATGGCTGACCAGCTCGTTTCAGCGGAGTATCTTTTCCAAATTGGGAAAGGTCATCAAAAGCTTCTTTTACAAGAGGTGTCCAAATAGGCCCCGGTGCAATTCCGTTCACCAGAATTTCCTTTTTCGCAAGGTTATCAGCCAATGAACGGATAAAAGACAAAACAGCTCCTTTTGTAGCTGCATAATCAATCAAGTGATCGCTTCCACGATACGCTGTGACAGAAGTTGTGCAGATAATCCGTCCTCCTTTTCCCATAATCGGAAGAAAATTTCTGGTGAAAGAAATCATGGAAATGATATTGGTATCAAATGTTTCCTGAATCTGTTCATCAGAGATTTTCTCCAGACTGCTTTTGGAAGTATGAATTCCTGCATTATTCACAAGAATATCAAGGCTTTTCCATTGGGTTTTGATTTTATTTGCACATTTTTCCCTGAAAGCTTTCCGGGTAAGGTCACCTTTGATCAAAAGGCACTTCTGTCCTTCTTTTTCAACCAGTTTTTGGGTTTCTTTGGCATCATCATCACTTTCTTTATAGATAATAGCGACATCAGCCCCTTCTCTGGCAAAATGAACAGCAACGGCCTGTCCTATGCCACTGTCTCCCCCGGAAATAACCGCTTTTTTATTTTGCAACTTCCGGCTTCCCCGATAATCGTTCCGAATAATTTCCGGAAATACCCCTTCTTTAGGGACTTTTGACTTAGATTGTGATTTGTTCTGTGTCTTCATAAGCAAATCTTTTCTCTAAATTACATCAAACAATACGCCGAAAAATATTTATGACTGATAAGCATCTTCCAGATCCTGGATGATAATTTTCTGCATTTTCATCATTGCCTGAACTACTTTATAAGCTTTTTCCTGATTAGAATCGTTCATTAACTGAATGAGTCTTTTAGGAACAATCTGCCAGCTCAATCCATATTTATCTTTCAGCCAGCCACACATACTTTCTCTGCCTCCGTCTGCTGTAAAGGTATTCCAATATCTGTCGGTTTGTTCCTGGTCATCGGTCATCACGACCAATGATATTCCTTCATTAAAATCAAATGGGTGGTCATAGGAATTATCCATACAGAATAAGCTGTAACCGTCAATCACAAAATGAGCATGCTGAACATTTTCTGCCGGTTCCGGAATATCATGTCCTTCACTTCCTGCTCCATAGGTTAATATGCTTCCTATGCTGGAATTTGGAAAAGTTCTGGTATAAAGCTCCATTGCTTCTTTTGCTTTCCCATTATTCTGATGGATAAACATCAGGGTAGGAACTATTTTCTGATCACTTGCTTTTTCGCCCAGAAACAACTGCCATGTTACTCCATATTTATCCTGAACCCATCCGTATTTTGGGCTCCATGAGTAAGATCCCAGTTCCATTAGCGCTATACCGCCATCCAGTAACTGATCCCAGTATTTTTGAACTTCCTCTTCTGTTTCACAGATCACCATGAAAGATATGGAAGGATTTTTTTTGAATTGAGGACCTCCGTTCAGAAGCATCAATCTTTGCCCAAACAAATCAATGTTCATCACCACAGGAGTATCTGCCGTAATTTCGCCTCCAAAAACTTTACAATAAAATTCGGCAGACTGCTTGGCGTCTCCATCATACCAGAGACATGGGAAAATATCTTTATTCATAATTTTACATTTTAATAAGGGGTGTATTTATACTTCTAGCTTCCTCATGAAGCAACCGCAAAAGATATCTTATGCCCTTGCATTTGAACGAAGTTATTCCGTTTATTGCAAGACATTCCAACAAGTTTTCGGTTACTTACTTATTATACTTCCTTAAAAGAGACCTGATTTTCCTGCATGTAATTCTTCAGTTTCATCATTGCATTTTTACCAAAACCATGAAGCTGCATAATTTCTTTCTCGGAATAATCTGAAAGTTTTTCCAAAGAATTTATTTTTTCTTTTTCTAAGGCTCTTCTTGCAGGTATTGCAATAACCCCATGAAGAAAATCTTCTGTAGGGTCATAATTAAAAGCATAAATGGAATTTAAACTCTTGGACATGATAACTAAATTGATCATGGCTACAAAAAATATTGTTAATGATTCTCAACATACTTATGGAAATTGTTCAAAATAGCATACCAGCCATCTCGCTGCATTTCCACAGAATTTTGTTTTTCCGGATCGAAAATTTCAATCACTTTCGTTGTATTTTCATCTATTTTATCGAAAATGACTTCTACTTTCCTTCCGTCTTCCATGTGGTATTTGATAACCTCATGAGGGATAATTTCATCATATACACCTTCAAAATCAAATCCGAAACTTTTGTCTTTAGCTTCCATTCTGTTTTTGAATTTGCCTCCTACTGTAAGGTTGTTTTCAGAACTAGGACACTGCCAGCTTTCGTGGGCGAAATTCCATTTTGTGATGTGTTTGGGTTCATTGAAATAATTCCAAACCTTTTCCACCGGTGCTAAAATTGTAATGTCTATTTTAATTGGATCCATAGTTCTAATTTTTTTATGTTTGAATAAAGAGCTGCCCAAAAATGAGCACCTCTTTATTATTATTAGTTAAATATAAGATTATTTTGCATATTCTTCATTATAGTTCACCATCCAATGAACACCATACTTATCCTGAAAGCAACCGAAATAATCTCCCCAAAACTGGTCTTCAATCGGCATTTCTACGTTTCCGCCGTCAGAAAGTTCTTTAAAGATTCTGTCTGCTTCATTTCTGGAGTCCGGGAAAACAGATACATAATTATTGTTTCCTACAGTAAGAGTCTGTCCGAATCCGGGTACAATATCCGATGCCATTAACAGGTCACCTCCGATAGGCAAAGCGATATGCATTACCCTGTTTTTTTCTTCTTCAGAAAGGTTTTCAGTACCGGGAGCATTTCCCATTTTATGAATTCCTCCAACGAATTCACCCCCGAAAACAGTTTTGTAAAAATTGAACGCTTCTTCAGCTGTTCCATCAAAATTTAGATACGGATTTAATTTAGCCATGATTTTTAATTTTAAAGTTATTATTATAAAATATAGGTTCTACTGCTGGTTCATTAAGAATTAATTAAGTTAATATGAATCGTAAAGACGGTTTCCATTACCGGAAGCCAGCTTGCCGTTCTTAAAGTCTTAATGATTTAAAAATTTTTCTACTTCGTTGACGGTAAAGTCTATTAAGTTTGTATCAATACTTCCGTCAAAGTCTGGCATCATATAAATACCATGAGTAGCGGGAAGTATTATAAGCCGGGAATCTTTCACCAGACGCCACATTGCTGCGGTATGCTCCGGTTTCATGACATCCTGGTCCCCACTGATGAACAATGTGGGAGATTGTATGGAAGTCAGTACTTCATCATCCCAGTCTTCAAAAGTCTGCATCCTTTTGCAGTCTTTCTCAAAAAGGTTTTCCAGTTTTGAAAAATCCGGATTGAGATTTAAAAAATTGATTTTGAAAGGTTCAGGCATTGATTCGAAAGTGGCATCCTGCATTCCTTCAAAAAAGCCGTCTATCATCCCGTTTTTTTTATAAAATGCTGAAGCAACAACTATTTTTTCAACAAGTCTGGGGTGCCGATGGGCGATCTGCATTACGGTACTTCCACCATTACTGAATCCCCAAAACGAAGCTTTTCCGATATTGAGTTCTGCTAAAAGTCCGGCAACATCGTCAGCATCCTGTTCAAAGGTTTCGGGAATATCGCGGTGCTCACTGCGTCCGTGGTTTTGCAGATCAATTCCTATAAGCTGGAATTTATCCTGCAATCTTACAATCACCTCTTTAAAATCGTACAGAATAGACGAGCCTCCGCCATGAATCAAAACCAAAGGTTTTCCTGATCCGTAGATTTCGTAATACAGTTGGATTCCATTGACTTTTTTATAGCCTTTTTCTACTGGATTCATTGTTAATAGGTAAGTTTTTCATCTACATCATACTTCATTCCCGGATAGTTCAAAATTCTACGCATCAGACCGATCTGCCCGCATAAATAGTCTTCACGGCCGATACACATTCCGGCAAAATTGAGTTTTGTTTCTTTGATGAAGGGGATATTCATTCCTATTTCAAATATTTCATCCAGTTCTTCATCCGTTACTTCATGAAGTCTTTGGTATACTTTAGCGGAAATGGCATGGAAATTTTCCTTCAGTTCAGTTAAAGTTGGATACTTAAAACTTTCATCCAAAGCTTTTCCCTGAAAAAACAATTCGCTGTAAGGATCTTCTTCCTGGAGTCCAAGCACCCAGCCTAAGCCGTAGCGCATGTTGACAAAGTTTCCAGCCATCCATACAATGTGATTGGTTTTATTTTCAATTCTTTTCAACGCATCTTCTTCCGAAATGCCGTCCAAAACATTCATAAAGCTTTGGGAATGCATTCTGTAAGCCGGAATAATGACTTCCATTTTTTTTGATTTTGGGGTGTTCATTGTAATTTTGATATTAGAAGTTAGAAATTAGAGGTTAGAATTTTGGAGAAACGCTAAGACGCTAAGGGTTTACCAACCATGCGTTTTTAAGGCGCGAGGATTTTATCTTCGATAAAATTGTACTATTCTAAAAATGCAATACTAATATGTCAGCGATATACTTGTCATTCCGAGCCAAGCAAGGAATCTAAAAATAGCATGCTATTTTATCGCCCCAGGTTTTCCTAAAATTCTGCGGAGATAGCCCAGCTGCCCGCTGTGGTAAATTTCATGAAGGCTTAAAGTGGATATATCTTTAACTGTTTCTGGCTGAAAACTTTCAATAGTATTGAGTTTTGCTTCCAGTTTGTCCTGAGACTGTTTCAAATAGGATTGTAAATCTTCAAAGCTT
This sequence comes from Chryseobacterium culicis, assembly GCF_002979755.1. Taxonomy (NCBI): domain Bacteria; kingdom Pseudomonadati; phylum Bacteroidota; class Flavobacteriia; order Flavobacteriales; family Weeksellaceae; genus Chryseobacterium; species Chryseobacterium culicis. The sequence goes on from NZ_PCPP01000001.1 coordinate 1,339,966, forward strand.
ACCAGTTCATCTTTTCGATTTAAGGCAATTTCACCTCTGTTATAGAAGGAGAATTTTTCACTGTCCCAGACAGATTCTTCTCCTAAAATATTCAGTAAGGGATTTCTGATGTAGATCAAATGTCCCAGAACCCAGTTCATACAATTGGCTTCACCATTCGGAAAAATCATAGACTCTTCGTGGGAGATGCCGTCAATATTCATAGTAATCACATAATAGTTGCTGGCTACCTGATTTTTTATGATTTCTATATCGTTTGATTGTGTTTCCATGTGATTGGTATTTAAAGAAAAATAAAGAATTATTCTGTAGGAATTTGAGAGGCATCTCCATGCATCACTTCCCACTGATGGCCGTTGATATCTGCAAAACTGCTCTGATACATCCATCCGTAATCTACTGGTTCACTATATTTTGAACCTCCGTTTTCGATAGCTGTTTTTACCATATCATCTACCTCATCACGGCTGCTGACTCCAATAGCCAAAAGCACCTGTGTTGTATCTCCTTTAGCAAAAGGCCTGTTGGTAAAGGTTTGGAAAAACTCTTCTTTAAGAAACATCGTATAGATATGATTTTCTTTCATTGCAACACATATTGCTTTATCATCTGAAAACTGTTCATTGATAGAAAAGCCAAGCTTTGTCCAGAATTCTCTAGTTTTTTGAACGTCTTTTACGGGTAAATTGACGTAAATATCGGTAATGTTCATTTTGTAAATTTTAGTGGTGAATTGTACTCAAAATTACCAAGATGTGATAAGAATGAGCTTGCCATAAGACAAGATTTATTTGTTAAATTTCAGAAAAGTCTTGTTATCTGAAATGAAAACTATTCTGTTGGCATTTGCGATAGATCTGCAAAAGTAATATTCCAGCCATGTCCGTCAAGATCCCAGAAAGAATTCTGATACATCCATCCGTAATCCTGAGGTTCTTCATGCTGCCACGCCCCATTTTCTACCGCAGTGTTCACTATTTTGTCTACTTCTTCACGGCTGTTTAGTCCTACCGCAACAAGAACCTGACTGGTATTCTCTTTAGCCACAGGCTTATTGGTGAAGGTCATAAAATAATCTTCCTGCAAAAACATCGCATAGATGGTATCATTCAAAACAACGCAGGCTGCTTTATCATCAGAAAACTGTTCATTAATCGGGAAACCTACCCTGGTCCAGAAATCTTTTGTTTTCTGCACATCTTTTACCGGAAGGTTTACATAAATTTGATTGACTTTCATTTTTTGTAATTTTAGTATTAAACTGTTATCCAAAATTACCAAGGTGCAATGAAAATCAACTTGTCATAAGGCAAGATTTAAATTTTCTTAGGATGGGAAACGATTTCTTTACGAATACGACTCAAAGAAGTGTCCGTAACTCCCAGATAGGAAGCAATCTGTTTCAAGGGTGCAAATTGTATGACTTTAGGTTTCTGCTCCAGCAGATTAAGATATCTTTTGGTGGCAGAAAGGGTAAACATTTCTACCGACCTTTGTTTATAGGCAAAAAGCTCCTGAGACATCCATGATCTTCCCCATTCTCTGAGATTCGGGATTTTATGGAATAGCTCCTGAAAAGTATCATAATCCAGCCTCAAGCATTCGCAATCTGTAATACAAACGATATTTTCCTGGGAAGGTATTCTCTGAAACATTGATAAAACCTCAATAATCACTTCATTCTCCGTAAAAAAATGGGTGGTTACTTCATTCCCATTAAAATCATTCACATACGAACGTGCCAGCCCACTTTCCAGAATATAGTATTCATTGGCTGTTTTACCTTCTTCAAGAATGAAATCACCTTTTTGGAAGGATCTTTTTTCGTGAGCCTGAAATATCTCTTCAAGCTCTTCCTTGAAAAAAAATGGAAAGTCATAGCAGATTTCTAAGGCTTTACTGGTCATTGGTGTCAATTTTTTAAGACTTTAAAAATAAAATTTTTAATTGAATTAAGAGCAAAAAAAACATTAAACAGTGAATTGAATACTTTCACAGACCATCAGATACCATATTGAAATAAAAGGTATTTTAAACTTATTCTTTTTTTAAACAGTTATTTAAAACCACCCCGTCAAAAATTCTTTGAATTTTCACCATCCCTCCAAAGGATGGGAATGACTATTTGTTGATGATTGTGATCTTAGACTTTTAAAGGGAAAGAATTTTTAAAACAGAGAAAGCTGTATAGGTTTTGGAGGACTGGGTTTCTGAGCATCTCCAAATACAGTTTTCCCACCAAGACGCCATGAGTTTTGTCTTTCTTCTTCAATGACCTGCTGAATATCAAAATCCGGAGTGAAGTCTTTTTCTGCTTCGGTTATGATCTGATGAAGTTTATTTAAAGAGCTTAATTTATCAGAATTTCCCAGTTTGGACTTTTCTATTCCTTTTCTGAGAATGCTGATACTTTCATCATAGGTATTGATGGGAACAGGGAAAGGATGTCCGTCTTTACCTCCATGAGCAAAGGAAAACCTTGCAGGATCTGCAAATCTTGAAGGTGCTCCATGAATCACTTCACTTACCAAAGCCAAGGACTGCATGGTTCTGGGGCCTAATCCTTCCAGCATCAGCAAATCTTCAAAATTCTGAGGCTGCTGTTCCCGGGTTACATACAGAAGTGCTCCCAGACGTTTTAAATCTACATCTGAAGCCCGAACATCATGGTGGGCAGGAAGAATCAGTCTGGCGAAATCTTTCATCACTTCTGCTGAATCGGTATGGGAAATATCTAAAATTCCTTTTCTGTTTTCTGAAGCTTCGGTATCGGTAAGATTCAGAATTTTTCCTCTTGAAATACCATTAATTCCTGTGTGAGGTTTTTCTACAAATGATGTGATGTTTTCAGAATGCCAGTGATATCGTCTTGCTGTTCCGTCTGATTCATGCATTCCCTGCTGAATGACACTCCAGTTTCCGTTATCTGACAGGATGAAATTATGCAGATATAGTTGATAGCCATCCTGAATAGCCGTATTATCCACTTTTGCGGAAAGCTTGCTGGCTCTTACCAGCTCTGTTCCGTTGAGCCCTGTTTTATCGGCAATTCTTATCAGTTCTGACGGAGTTTCACGGGAAAATTTCCCTTTTCCGCCACAGATATAAAGTCCCAACGATTGTGAATTCGGATTAATGGAACGTTTCAATGCGCCCATAACGGAAGTGGTAATTCCTGAAGAATGCCAGTCCATCCCCATTACCGCTCCAAAGCTTTGAAACCAAAACGGATCTGCCAATCTGCGCAATACCTCATCTTTACCGTAATCCATCAGAATTACTTCAATAATAGAAAGTCCCAGAACAGACATACGCTCATACAGCCATGGCGGTACTTTGCCATAGTGAAGAGGTAAATCTGCTGTGCCTGAACGTTTCATTCTATTATTAAAATGTAAAGGTAAGTTATATTCATCTTACTATTTAATGATCCGGATCATTAATTGTGCCGTTGAATCAGCAACTAGTGGATAAGGCTTGTAAAAGAGAAGTTGATATCACGCATCTCCAATTCATTTTTACCTGACTCCAGCTGTGCTTCTCCGGCATAGATAAACATTTTTTGTTCGTAAGCTTCAACGGCTTCGGATATCGTTTGATAGGTTCCTTCAGTTAAATTCTCCGATAAAATTAAAGCATCCATCAGTCCGCTGTTCACTCCCTGTCCTGCAAAAGGAGGCATAAGATGAGCAGCATCCCCAATCAATGTTACAGGTAAAGGACGATGATTTTTCCAGAGTTTGTCTAATGGAATTTTCCTTGTCGGCAGTCCTACAAAAAAGGAAGTTGAAAGGAATAACTGTTGATACAGCTCATCCCATGAAGACAATCTTTCAGAAAGAAACTGACGGACCTGTTCTGTATTTTTAAAATCCAAATCACAGCCATCTTTCCATTCCTCAGGCTTTTTGAATATGACTCCATACGTCAAAGCTCCGTTATTAAATGGATTAGCCACCAATAAATTTCCTTCAAACGCGGCCATTGGTCTTTTTCCGTCACACCATTTAAAAAATTCAGGGCATGTCTTCTCGGGTTGAGGAATATCTCCCTGAATAATAAATGTTCCGGTTTCTTCCACTTCAGCATCTGTCACGTATTTTCTTACTCTGGACATTCCACCATTGGCACCAATAACAAGATCCGCAGTCACATCAGGTTTATCTTTAAAATGAAGCAGCCATTTTCCGTCATTTTCTTCCATTCCGGTAAAATTCATATCCCAGATTACGGTATGATCTGCCAGGCTGCCCAGTAACATTTCTCTTAAATGATTTCTGTTGATTTCCGGGTTGTCATATTGGTTTTCTGGTGTAATTTCCTTTGTAAAGAGTATGTTGCCCTGTTCATCAGCAATGTTGATTCCCATAGGCAATGCTGTGGCATAATATTGATTAAGCAGTCCAGCTTTTTCCATCGCTTTCTGCCCTGAGTCCTGATGAAGATCCAATGTACCGCCCCAGACTCTGGTCTGTGCATTCATATCTCTTTCATAAACATTGACTTCAACGCCTTTTTGCTGTAATAAGACCGCCATGGTTAAACCCACAGGGCCTGCGCCGATGATGGCTACTTTTTTATGATTCAGTACCATAATTTTGTGATGTATTTATTATGCCACAAAATTCAGGAATGCAATTGTATCATGCTTGTACAAATGCGACAAAATCATTGCTCATCGCTTGTTTTCTTTTTCTTGCTTCTCTTGCAAAAGCTGCAGGTGTAGAACCGCTGTATCGTTTAAATTCTCTGCTTAAGTGAGATTGATCAGTATATCCAAATTCCTGTGCAAGTGCCGCAATAGAAGTTTCAGGAGCATGCCATAAGCGGTTTCTGATCTGTTCAAAACGCATAATTCCGGAAACATCTTTTACAGTGTGTCCTGAAGACTGTTTGAATCTTCTTTCTAATGTCCGAACTGTTGTATGAGCAGAATCAGCAACCTGGTTTACTGGAATAACTCCGTAATTTTTTCTCATAGCCGCACCAGCTTTGAAAAGCAGACTGTCTATGGTAATCTGTGAGTGTAATTTCAGAAAATATTGTTCTACCTGAAAGATAGCATCCTCTATTTTCCCCTGAGTAATAAGGTCATTCAAGGCAGATTGAAGCTTTGCAACGGGATGTTCAAACCTATGAATTGCGTTTTCTGTTTTTTCTGATGAAAGTCCCAATATATCAAAAATAGCCCATGGAAAACACCTGATTCCGATGATTTCCAGTTGATTTTGAGCATAAAAAAGAGCAGGCTGATTGAGTAATCCCATGATAAACGGAGATGGTAAAGCCTGCAAAATTCCCTGATGAGAAATACTGCATCCGCTGCCAAAGTGAAAAATAATTTCAGCATAACCATCCGGCAGTACTGTAAATTCCGACAGTGCTTCTCCATAATCCCTTCTGTTATACCAAAAGCATTTTATGGTATCCTGAAGTTCTTCCGGGACTTCAAATTCCTGATGTATATTTGAAAACATAATTTACTAAAAATCAGTTATGTTGTTTGAACAAAATCAATCATGTGAATACAATGGCAGGTCTTTATGTTTTGCCTCATCATATTCTTCTTCGAAAGTGATTGTATTCCCAAAAGGATCAATTACCGTAAAGGATACAGCGCCATAAAACGTTTTTTCGAGTCCCGGGCGGTTGTATTTATATTTTTTTTCAATCAGCTCCTTATGATATTCCGGAACGCCTTCACCCCAGATCGACACCTTTGTTCCAGGTGTTCCATCCCCATGATGTTCACTTAAATGGAAAATGATATTCTCTTTTTTCACTTCCATATAAACGGGTGTATTTTCTTCGAAATAATGTTCCCATACAATCTCAAATCCCAGCCAGTCTACATAAAATTCTTTTGTTTTCTGATAATCGAAAATTCTTAGTACAGGAATAATCTTTTCTGCTTTCATTGGGAAATATTTTTATTGGTGTGACAGTATATTAATCAGTTTTTCAAATGGATCTTTAACAAAAAAACGGCGAACGCCCCATTCCTCATTGGTCAATTCATAAGCGATTTCAAAACCAGCATCTTTCATTTTACCATAGATTTCATCTACGTTATCCACTTCAATGGAGAAATCAGGAACTTCTGTATCGTTTCCTCCCTGTTCGGCAAAGCTGATCTGAACTTTTGCCTCTTCGTTATTACCCAATGTTTTGATCCATCCATGATCCATCAAAACGTCCAGTTCCAGAATATCCTGATAAAACTGATTGGCTCTGGAAAGATCATTTGTTTTGATATTGGCTACGATTCTTTTTACCATTCTGACTGATTTTTCATTAAAAAAAGCCTTGTGAAATTACATAAAATTTCACAAGGCTTTATAAATTATTGTAGTATATATTCTGTTAAATTGAAGAAGCTGCGTCTAAAATCAGCTGAGTAACTTCTTCGGGATGCGAAGCCAATGAAGCATGTCCTGCATCCAGAGAGATTATTTTCTTAGGCTCAAGACGTTCTGCCATTTCTTTTTCTGTTTCTGCAGGGATCATACGGTCCTGCAATGAAATCTGATACCAACTTGGGCGTGTTTTCCATGCAGGTTCACCCGCTACATCCCCAAAACATTGTCCGTGAATAGGTTTTTGTGATAATGACATTACCAATGCCTTTTCATCATCTAAATCCTGGCAGAAAGCAGATTTAAATTCGTCATATTTAATCCATAAAAAGCCTTTGTTATCAGGATAAATACTTGCTCCGCCCGGTGACTCCCTTCTCCCTAAAAGAGACCCAAGACTATCTCCCGCATCAGGTGCAAAAGCAGCAATATAAACAAGCCCTACTACTTTATCATGATGTCCAGCTCCTGAAATAACAGCACCCCCATAAGAATGTCCTACTAAAAGCACTTTCCCTTCCTGGGCATCAATAAGGTCTTTGGTCTTATTAATATCGTCCTGAAGCGAAGTTAATGGGTTCTGAACACTTCTTACTTTATACCCAGCTTTTGTCAATGAAGGGATAACGTATTGCCAGTGTGAACCGTCTCCCCATGCTCCGTGTACCAAAATAATGGTCAAATCTTTTTGTTCCATAATGATTGTGTTAGAATTTGATGATGATAAAGCTACAGCTTAAAACATGAGTGGACGTTAACTTAAGTTAATTAACAATCCGGCTTCTTATACGGCTGAGCGACTGCTCTGTTACACCAAGATAACTGGCAATATGTTTCTGGGCTATTTTCTGAAAGAGTGCAGGCTGTTTTTTGACCAGATTAAGGTATCTGTTTTCGGGGGAAAAACACAACAGATCATCAATCCGTTTCTTGGCATCCAGATAGATCTTTTCACTCATCATTCTCCCGAATTGCTGCCAGTACGCTTCTTTTTTATATAAATCCTGCAAACTATCTTTACTCAGCAGTAAAATTTCACAGTTTTCCAGCGCCTGAATATTCATATTAGATACAGTATCGCAGAGAATACTTTCATAATCCGTAAAAAATTCATTCTCAAAATAGAATCCGAAATTGATTTCGCGTCCCTGATCATTGATATAGAAACTTCTGATGGTTCCTCTTTTAATAAAGCCCAGATACTTGCATTTTTCCCCTTGTTTTAGAAAAAAATCAGATTTTAAAAGTTTTGTATCATGAAGTAAAGCGTAGAATTCTTCAAAGTGATCTGAATCTACCTGAAAAAGTTCTCCATATTTCTTATAATTGTTAGACGTCATTTGGTGTTTATTTGATTAGGTTTTATATTCAAAAAAAGCCTTGCAAAATTATTCACAAGGCTTTTCTACAAAAAATTATTTTATTATTTCAATGCGGCAAGAGCGGCATCGTAATTAGGCTCATTAGCAATTTCCGGAACCTGCTCCGTATATACTACTTTATTGTTTTCATCTGTTACAATCACAGCACGGCTCAATAATCCTTTCATAGGAGAATCTGTAATAGTCACTTCATAATCATCACCAAAGTTGCTTCTGAAATCTGAAAGTGTTTCCATATTATTCAAACCTTCAGCAGCACAGAATCTTCCTAATGCAAAAGGAAGGTCTTTAGAAACATTGATCACCACTGTATTATCAAGTTTTGAAGCTTCTTCATTAAATTTTCTGGAAGAAGCAGCGCAAGTAGGGGTATCAATACTTGGGAAAATATTGAATACTTTTTTCTTTCCTGCAAAAGTTTCAAGCGTTTTTACCGCTAATCCTGAATCTACCAGTGCAAAGTCTTTTACAGTAGTTCCTACAGATGGTAATGCTCCTATTGTGTGTACTTCGTTTCCTTTTAAAGTGATTGTCGTTGACATAATATTTATTTTTTTAGTTTTTCAAATTTAGTCAAAAAAGAAAATTTTCTCCGTTTTATTATGGTTAAATTAATCTTAAAGTGAAAATAAAACTCATTCGTCTGATCCTCAGTTTTCAAATAGAATTACTTATATGTTGATACTCTTAAAAAAACTAAGCTTTAGACGGCAAAAGTTCAATCGTTTAAAGTCTACCATTATTTTTAGAATTAATGACAACACATCCGGAAGCAATACAATTAGACAGATATAAAATTAAAGACAGAAAAGCCTCTTTTTTTTATGGAAATATCCCAAATAAAACAATGATATTTACTAAATTTGTGGGACTTAAAATTTCAAATAAAAAATAACAGTATAATGTCAGAAAAATCAAAAATCTATTACACACTTACTGATGAAGCTCCAATGCTGGCTACTCACTCGTTTTTACCTATCGTAAAAGCTTTCACAAAATCAGCAGATATCGAAATCGCAGTTCCGGATATTTCTTTGGCAGGAAGAATTTTAGCAAACTTCCCTGAGTTTTTAAAAGACGAACAGAAAATTGGTGATGCGTTGGCAGAACTAGGAGAATTGGCAACACAACCTGATGCTAATATCATTAAGTTACCTAACATTTCGGCTTCTGTACCTCAACTGGATGCAGCAATTGCTGAACTACAGGGGAAAGGTTTCGCAGTTCCAAATTATCCTGCAGAGCCTAAAAATGATGAAGAAAAAGCCATCAAAGCTAAATATGCTAAAGTATTAGGAAGTGCTGTAAACCCTGTGTTAAGAGAAGGAAACTCTGACAGACGTGCTCCAAAAGCTGTTAAAAACTATGCAAAGGCAAACCCTCACAGAATGGGCGACTGGGCATCTGACAGCAAAACTGACGTAGCTCACATGAACAATGGTGATTTCTACGGTACAGAAACTTCTACAACATTAGAAAATGCTACAAAATACAGAATCGTATTCAAAGGAAATGATGGTTCTGAATCTGTATTAAAAGATTTCGCAGGTCTTCAGGCTGGTGAAGTAATTGATTCTTCAGTAATGAACTTAAATGCATTAAGAGTATTTGTTCAGGAGGCAATTGAGGAGGCTAAGAAAAGAAATGTACTTCTTTCTGCTCACCTTAAAGCGACAATGATGAAAATCTCCGACCCAATTATTTTCGGGGCTATCGTTGAGACTTTCTTCAAAGAAGTATTTACTAAATATGCTGAGACTTTCAAATCTTTAGATATCAATCCAAACAATGGTCTTGCTGACCTTTTTGACAAAATCAAAGGAAATGCTCAGGAAGCTGACATCAAAGCTGATATTGAAAAAGCTTTAGCTGAAGGACCTAGAGTGGCAATGGTAAATTCTGACAAAGGAATTACTAACTTCCACGTACCTTCTGATATTATCGTTGACGCATCTATGGCTGCTCTTGTAAGAGGCGGAGGTAAAATGTGGAACAAAGAAGGAAATGAGGAAGATACCGTTTGTATCATTCCAGACCGTTCTTACGCAGGTTTCTACCAGTCTGTAATTGACGATATGAAAGCGTACGGAAAATTAGACCCTACAACAATGGGATCTGTTCCAAACGTAGGTTTAATGGCTCAGAAAGCTGAAGAATATGGTTCTCACGATAAAACTTTCCAATTAACGGCTGACGGAACTGTAGAAGTTCAGGATGAAGCTGGAAACGTTCTTCTTTCTCAGAAAGTAGAAAAAGACGATATCTTCAGAATGTGCCAGACTAAAGATGCGCCTATCCAGGACTGGGTAAAACTAGCGGTAAACAGATCAAGATTATCTGATACGCCTGCTATCTTCTGGTTAGATAAAGGAAGAGCTCACGACAGAGAGATCATCAAAAAGGTAGAAAAATATCTTGCTGATCATGATACAGCAGGTCTTGACATCAGAATCCTTGATGTAAAAGATGCTATGACTGAAACATTGAAGAGAGCAAGAGAAGGTAAAGACACAATCTCTGTTTCAGGAAACGTATTGAGAGATTACTTAACAGATCTTTTCCCAATTCTTGAGCTTGGTACTTCTGCAAAAATGCTTTCTATCGTTCCATTAATGAATGGTGGTGGTTTATTTGAAACTGGTGCCGGAGGTTCTGCTCCAAAACACGTTGAGCAATTCCTGGAAGAAGGATACTTAAGATGGGATTCTCTAGGTGAATTCTTAGCTCTTCAGGCTTCTTTAGAGCACTTGGCACAGACTCAGGGAAATACAAAATCTCAGGTTTTAGCTGATGCATTGGATGAAGCAAATGCTAAGTTCTTGGCAACAGATAAATCTCCTGCAAGAAAAGTAGGTCAGATTGACAACAGAGGTTCTCACTTCTATTTGGCAATGTATTGGGCTGAAGCACTGGCTAACCAGACAGCTGATGCTGAATTAGCAGCTCAGTTTGCTCCGGTTGCACAGGCAATGCAGGAAAATGAAGAAGTAATCAATGCTGAATTAATCGGTGCTCAGGGTAAACCTCAGAACATTGAAGGATACTACAAAACTGATACGTATAAAACGTATGCAGCCATGAGACCTAGTACAGTTTTAAATGAAATCATTGACGGAATCTAATTTTCGTTCTGATATACAATTAAAAGCTCCTTTTTTAAAGGGGCTTTTTTTATGGATATCATCTCCATGTTAAAACCACCCCGTCAAAAATTCTTTGAATTTTTGCCACCCCTCCGAAGGAGGGGAATACTGAACACATACTTACTCATCAAAGTCCAGCGCGTCCCTAATCCCTAATCCCTAATCCCTAATCCCTAATCCCTAATCCCTACAACCCGCTACCTAACATCCGCTACCTATCCTCCACAATCACTCTCCTATGCGCTCTCCCCCAGTTGATCATTTCCTGAATGATATTTCCGAAGGTGCGGCAATATTCTGTGGGTTCATATTCTATCAGAACAGGTGTTTCCGGATAAACGGTGCGTTTTACCAGCTTATTCAGTTCCATATCTTTCAGTTCTTTTGAAAGCATTCTGGTGGTAATTCCGGGAATACTGCGTTCAATTTCCCTGAAACGTCTGTTTCCGTTACAAAGTGAGTTGATTACAGGAATTCGCCATTTCCCTCCAATAAAATAAAGGGTGTCCTGCAGTGCTCTAAGTTCTTCGTTTTGATCTCTTTCCATAGCTGCAAAGTTAAGTGATATCACCAATGATATTGGTATACTATGTGATACTGATTACAAAAGTATACCATTTTGAGATAACTTTGTCAAAAATTTTACAATGAAAAAATTCAGTAATAAAGTAGCTCTTGTAACAGGAGGAAACAGTGGAATCGGATTCGCTGCGGCAAAAGAACTTATTTCAGAAGGAGCAACGGTCCTCATCACCGGAAGACGGAAAGAAGCTGTAGAAAAAGCGGCTCAGGAACTTGGAGCCATTCCATTCATTGCAGATCAGGCTAACCTTGATGATATTGATCTGCTGAAAAGAGAAGTAGAAAAAAAGTTTGGTAAAATAGATATTCTGTTCATCAATGCAGGCATTACCGGAAGTCTGACTCCTATTGAAAACATGGATGTCGAAAATTTTGATCAGGTAATGAATATTAATTTCAGAGGTGCTTATTTTACGTTAAGCAAATTCATTCCTTTATTGAACGACGGTGCTTCTGTCATATTCTTATCATCTATTGTGGCTTCTACCTATAAACCCAACAGTTCAGCGTATCAGGCAAGCAAAGCCGCATTGAATTCCATTGCAAAAACGGCAGCAGCAGAATTAGCACCGAGAAAAATCAGAGTGAATATGATAAGCCCCGGCCCTATAAAAACTGAGATCATGAGCAAGGCTGGACTGGATGAGGAAACGTTAAAAAATATTCAAAATCATCTCATTGATCAGATTCCATTGAAAAAAATGGGAGCAGCTGAAGAAATTGCCAAACTGGTTACCTATTTGTCAGATGATCAGATCTCAAGTTATGTCACCGGAACCGAAATTGTGATAGACGGCGGTATTACTTTGTAAATAACAGATTTAATCAAATCCCGGTCATTGTGTTACCGGGATTTTTCTTGTGTATTTTCGGAGTCAAAAATTCAGGATTCGCCTTTTGATTTGTCCGGATCAGCCTGTTTTCCGTTTCACAGGAGGTGCTGTCCACCTACTTTTGAACCAGAAAATAAAAACAATACTCATTATGGATACCGTAAAGAAAAAAAGAAATCCCATTGCCATAGTATTTCTGGCTATATTAGGAATCTTCGGAGGATTGCAGCTATTCAGCAAACCTTTGGAAGGGAAACCGGTTACAGGAAAAATTGAAGCACCAAGGGAAGTGATCAGTATTCTTGAAAACTCATGCTTTAGCTGTCATTCCAACCAGCAAAATTTAAGTTGGTATGATAAAATTGCTCCTGTTTCCTGGGCCGTCAATAAAGATATTAAAAGAGCCAGAGAAGTCCTGAACTTTTCAGAATGGGGAAAATCTCCTGCTGAAAATCAGGGAAAAATGTACGCCATTCTCAATATGATGCAAAGCGGAAAAATGCCTCTTCATGAATATACTCTTCTTCATCCTTCGGCTAAAATCACTCAAAAAGATATTGAAACCATTAAAAAATATACCCTTTCATTATCCTCAGTAAGTCCATCGGCTCAAAAAAGTACTGAAACCCCTCAAACCTCATCCATCGTACCCATGCCGGCATCAACAAAATTTCCGGTCTCTCCCAATGGAGTTCAATACACTCCTGATTTTAAAAACTGGAAAGTGATAAGTATGAGTACGCTCTTTGACCATTCTATCCGTGTCATTTATGGAAATGATATTGCTGTAAAAGCTGTGGAAACAGAAAACTTTCACCCATGGCCAGACGGAAGTATCGTCGTAAAATCTGTATGGACGCAACAGGAAATGCCTGATGGAGAAATCAGACCCGGAAAATTTGTCAATGCACAGTTTATGGTAAAAGATTCCAGACAGTATAAAGATACTGAGGGTTGGGGGTTTGCAAAATTCTCAGGAAACGACCTCCATCCAACCGGAAAAACAGCTTCTTTCGCCAAAGAATCCTGTATTGCCTGCCATAGACAATTAGCAGAAAAAACAGGTTATCTTTTTGATGTTCCCATGAAAGTAAATACCCAAAGATTAATCCAAAATTTACAGAAAAAATGAAAAATACAATCCTGATCTTACTGGTAAGCCTTATTTCACTTACCGCCTGCAGCAAAGAAAATAGTGATACAAATAATGGACTTTCAAGGGTTGTTTTTGACCCGGGCCAACTCAAATTCATTTCCAGTTCTTTAAATCCTAAGAAAGAAACGATGTCTGCTTTATACGGAAATGAAAAAGCACTGGAATCTTTATCAAAGGAAACTCAAAAACCGGAAGCGGGTACCGTTATGAAACTGGTTACCTGGAAATATCATGAAAATCCTCAATATATTGGCGGAACAATCACCGGAGAATTATTAAGTATTGAAACTGTTCAGGCTGATCATCTTGGAAATATTTCTTATGAAATTAAAAACGATCCGGCAAAAAGTACTTCTCCTGATAAAGAAGGAAGAATACAGTATTTTATGAGCTACCGACCAGTCAGCAGACCTTAATAAAAGTAACCATAGGGTAACTTTTTGTAAATCCTGAATTTTGCCTTTTAATAATGATCGTACTCTGTAAATGCATAAAAGTTTACGTTTCACTATTTATCATAATATTTTCAAGAAAAAACATTAATTTAACCCTTTCAAATCAGCAGATTTCATGCAACAGCAAAAAATAAAAATCTCACAGGCCATTATCTGGATAAGCTCTATTTTTCTGGGCATTTTATCTTCTGTACCTCAGCTTGCATCCCATCAGTTCAACTGGAAAGAAGCCGTTGTCAACTCCGGAATTACGGCTGCATTTTCTGTCATCATGTGGTACATCAATATTTACATGCTGAACCGCACAAAAAAACGAAGACAGCATATTTCCTATTCAAGGTTGATGGTGATCCTGGGTTTTGGAATGGTGATTATGTTTGGCCTGGCCTGGATTCAGCAGCTGATTCTTTCCCACATTAATTTTGGCCCGGTGATGCTGATGATTGAAGTAAGAGGAATTTTAATCAATCTGGTCTGCTATATGTTCCTGAATCTTCTTCAGAACAATTATACAGGACAACAGGTACAGCTGGAACTGGAAAAGGTAAAAAGTGACAATCTTGGAGCTCAGTATGAACTGTTAAAACAGCAAATCAATCCTCATTTTCTCTTCAACAGCCTGAATACGTTAAAACTGATGGCAGAAACCCGTGATGAAGAAACAGTGGACTTTATTGTGAAGCTTTCCGATTTTTACAGATTTACCCTCGAAAGCCGAAAATTAGACCTGATCAGTGTTCAGGAAGAAATGAAAATAGTAAATGCTTATCTTTTTCTTCAGAAAGCACGTTTTGGTGACGGCATTATGTTTACCAATGAGCTTGGAAAAGAAACCTGCTCTACTCTTATTCCTCCTTTTACGCTTCAGCTTCTGGTGGAAAATTGTATCAAGCATAATATTGTTTCACAAAGTAAACCTTTACATATTAAAATCTATACTGCTCACGGTAATATTGTGATTGAAAATCCGATACAGCGAAAAGTAAATACTGAAGATTCTTTGGGGGTTGGACTTGACAATATTAAAATGCGTTACAAACACTTGCTGGAAAAGGATATTACTATTCATTCAGACGAAAAAACATTTCAGATAAAACTACCATTAATCCATGAATATAATCATTATTGAAGACGAATTCAGGGCCGCAAAATCCCTTCAGAATTTAATTTCAGAGTTAAAACCGGACTCAAAGATATTGGGTGTTTACGACAGTATTGAAGCAAGTATTGAAGGCTTAAAGGAGATCAAACCCGATCTTATTTTTATGGATATCCATCTTTCGGACGGACTTTCATTTGAAATTTTCAAATCGGTGGACATCACCTGTCCTGTAGTTTTTTGTACCGCTTTTGACCAGTACATGCTGGATGCCTTTAAAAGCAAGGGAGTGGATTATGTTTTAAAACCATTTTCCAGGGAAGATATTGCTGAAGCTTTGAGAAAAGTTGATGAACTGAAAAAATTCTTTCAGAAGAATGATCTCCCCGATCTGGAATTGCTGATACAAAAAATCAACCAGCCTGCTCCTACTGGTAAGAGTAGTTTTCTGGTTTTTAAAAATCAAAAATACACTACAGTTCTTACTGAAGATATTGCGTATTTTTATATCCATAATGAGATCACTCATCTTGTTACATTTGCAAAAGAACAGTTTCCCCTCACCCAGCCTTTGGGACAGGTTGCAGAACAGATCTCTGACAAACAATTTTTCAGAGTCAACAGACAGTATATTGTTAATTTTAAAGCAATTAAGGAGATGGAACATTATTTTCAGCGAAAAATATTGGTAAAACTCACCATTGAAACCCCTGAAAAGCTTCTTATTAATAAAGAAAAAACCCATAGTTTCTTTACGTGGCTGGAGGATAGATGATGTAAGGAAGCTGGAAGTAGGAGGCTGGAAGAAGGAAGTACTTGCAGTCATTCTAAGATATAGATCTCTTTTGAAATACATTATACCCCTGATTGAGATGATCAGGGTTTTCTTTTGCTTTAATTTTTTAAGCTTCATTGCTCATATTTTTACTATCAAAAATATAAACATCAATTCCTCTTTGCACTCCAAAAACTTCCAGCCTCCCTCTTCCAGCTTCCAGCCTTAAAACTTTTCCGCCTACAATTTCCGGGTTAACCCTCTGATTTGTCCGGTTAACCCTTTTTTTCATTTTTCTGCCTTTCCAGAGTATCTACTTTTGAATCAAATTAAAAGACATGATACTAAAAAACTTAATCACAGTAAGCGCTTTCACCGCATTATTATTTGCTACGTCAGCATTTATTTATCAAAATAAAGATCAAAAGACAACATTACAGCAAGCTTCCGAAAACAATGGTTTTGCTGTTTTGGAACTCTTTACTTCGGAAGGGTGTTCAAGCTGTCCTCCGGCTGATGAACTTATGGGAAAAATTGAAAAAGAATATAAGGATGAACCTGTTTACCTTCTCTCCTACCATGTGGATTACTGGAACCGCCTTGGATGGAAGGATAGATTCAGTACCGCCGAAAACTCCCAGAGACAGCAGCAATACAGCCGTATCTTACATTCACAGGTGTATACGCCACAGCTGGTAGTCAACGGACAAAAGGAATTTGTAGGTTCTGATGAGGGCAATATCAAAAATGCTATTCAGGAAGCTTTGTTTGCCGCTAAAAAAACAAATGTAGAATTATCTGCAAATGTTTCACAGAATACAATTGATGTGCAGTATAAAACGTCATCCCTTGATCCTCAGGGTATGCTTCTGGTTAATCTGGTTGAAAAACATTCTTCCACTCAGGTAGGAAAAGGTGAAAATGAAGGACGTCATCTGCATCACTGGCAAATCGTACACCAGCAAAACCAGATCTCACTGAATAAGCAACAGGGAGGAACAACAGCATTCAAACTTCCGGAAGGTTTTTCACCACAGAACTGGGAAGTCATAGCCTTTATTCAGAATGTTAAAACCGGAAAAATTTCAGGATCAGCAAAAACAACTTTTCAATAATTTTTTACATCATCAACAATTAAAATTACGACAACAATGAAAACAAAAACAACAAAAATCATCTATTGGGCAGGAGCCATTTTTATGTCACTTTGGTTTGGAGCCAGTGGTTTCTTTGAACTTACAAAAAACCCGGTTGTATGGGACATTACCCAACAGCTTGGCTATCCTCCTCATTTTATTTATATATTGGGTGTTTTTAAAATTGCAGGTGTTCTTGTCCTTCTCCTTCCCAACAGATTATTAAGACTGAAAGAATGGGTATTTGCAGGAATGTTCTTTGATATTCTCTTTGCTTTCTTTTCAAAAATAGTGGTGCTTGGTTTTCCGTCTACAATAGATGCTATAGTCGCTTTTTCTATGCTCACAATGACTTATCTGATGTTCAGAAAACTCTATTCTCCGGAATTGATATTCGGAGAGGCTTAATGATAAACTCTAATTTTTCTTATGTTAAAACAGATCCTCTCGTTGTCCGGGAGGATTTGTTGTGTAAAAGTAGTGATCAATAAGTTTTGGCTAAAGCCGAATGAATAAATATCTATTAAAAAAGCGGACTAAAGTCCGCTTCTATTGATTGGATTATACGCATGATTAACCATTCCGTTTCGTTAACCACCCCGTCAAAAATTTTTTGAATTTTTGCCACCCCTCCGGAGAAGGGGAATCCTAAGCACCTCATTACTATTGATTGAGATCACTCGTTTCTATTTATCCCCCTAATCCCTAATCCCTAATCCCTGCAACCTATTACCTATTACCTATTACCTATTACCTAATTCATAAAACTTTCCGGAAACCATTCAAATGCGCCGGATTTTGTTTTTGTAAATCCTAGTCCAGGCCATGGTAAATGACTGGCAAATGCTCTGGTCTTAGTTTCTGCCAACTGCTGAAGATTTTTTCTTCTTGAAGCGGTTGCAATTTCCAGATCAGTATCTCCGGAAAATCCCCAATCAGGATGAGGAAAAAGAATGATATCAGAATGGATAAGGTCAGCAATATACAATAGCTTTTCATTCCCCGAAGATATTGTGGTAATGGTTAAACCCGGGGTATGACCGGGAGCCAGCTGAAAACTGAAATACTTATACAGCGGATTATCAAAATCATAGAACTTCAGTTTCGGCTGAATGGTCTTTAATATGTTTTGAAGAGCAGGAATAATATGATTGAGAACTTCAGGGTGATTTTTCAAAGCACTGTTATTAAAATCTTTAAGGGAAGCTTTCATCCAGAAATCATGTTCAATTTTTGAAATGAAAATATTGGCATTCGGAAAAACCAGATTCTGTTTTTTATCGATAACGCCCCCAATATGATCAGGATGTGCGTGAGAAATAAAAATATCGGTGATATCTTTTGGAGAGAACCCTGCTTTTTGAAGGCTTTTTAGTAAAAATCCGGTTCTTTCATCAGCAAAATTCCCCATTCCGGCATCCATCATAATAAGCTTATCTTTTGTTTTAATCAATAGGATATTCATCGCCAGATCAATATAATGATCCGGTCTGAAATGATCTGTAAGAATTGATTTCAGTTCCGAAATATTGGCTCTCGGAGCAAAGGTGTTCACATTTTCTTCACGGATATACCCATCGGTAAGTACAAATAATTCAAGTTCTCCAAACTTTAATTTCTTAAAACCGGAAAGATCATCTTCAGTTTTTTCAACAGTTGTTTTAGACTGTGCCATTAAACCGGAAAAAGGGATCATGCTTAATGTTCCCGCTAATAATCCGTTCTTTAATAATTCTCTTCTGTTCATAGGTTAGGTTTGTTCATTTTAACTATCAAAACAAAAAACTGAGTTCCTTTCATGATTGGGAACTCAGTTTTTATATCATAGTCTTTTAGTTATTGACCAATTTCATTGAACCTTCGGTATATCTTTCCCCTACATTCGGGTATTTTTTCAGAATAGCATCAATGGTATCCAGATCTGATTGGGAAAGCTCTATATTGACAGCGGCAATATTTTCTTCCAGATATTTAATTCGCTTAGTGCCTGGAATTGGGATAATATCATCTCCCTGGTTCAATACCCAGGCTAATGCGAGCTGAGTTCCTTTCACGCCTTTGGAAGCGGCAAGCTCATTAATCTCGTTAGCCAGTTTGGTATTATTTTCAAGATATTCCTGCTGATAACGTGGTAATGATTTTCTAAAATCGTCATCACCAAGGTTCTGTACATCATAGATATTGGTGAAAAGTCCTCTCGCCAACGGTGAGTAAGGAACTAAAGAAATTCCCAACTCTCTGATGGTTGGTAAAATCTCTTTTTCAACATCTTTGGTCAAAATAGAATATTCTGACTGTAAGGCTGCGATCGGGTGAATTTTGTTAGCTTTTCTGATAGACTCTGCCGAAGCTTCAGATAATCCGATATATTTCACTTTTCCTGCTTTCACCAGCTCAGCCATTGCTCCTACTGTTTCTTCCACCGGAACATTCGGGTCTACTCTGTGGGCATAGTAAAGGTCAATGGTATCGATCTTTAATCTTTGAAGGCTTAAATCTACTGCCTGTCTGATCCATTCCGGAGAACCATCAAAATAAGTTCCGGGAGCTCCGCTGTGGCTGGCTTTTCCATCTTTAAACCTGAAC
Source organism: Chryseobacterium culicis (assembly GCF_002979755.1). Classification (NCBI taxonomy): domain Bacteria; kingdom Pseudomonadati; phylum Bacteroidota; class Flavobacteriia; order Flavobacteriales; family Weeksellaceae; genus Chryseobacterium; species Chryseobacterium culicis. Next base: position 1,359,469 of record NZ_PCPP01000001.1, read on the forward strand.
CCGAACTTGGTCGCAATAAAAATCTTATCTCGGTTCGGAACCAGAACTTTAGAGATCAGTTTTTCATTTTCCCCATTGGCATACATATCTGCTGTATCCCAGAAATTAACGCCTAAATCTAATGCTCTGTGCAGGGTATTGATACTTTCCTGCTCATCGGTAGGACCATAAGCAAAACTCATTCCCATGCATCCTAGTCCGATGGCTGATAACTGTTCTTCTGTGTTTCCTAATTTTTTAAATTTCATGATAGGTATGATTTAATTTTACAAGACAAAATTAGAACAAGTAAGGACCAACCACGATATAGAATTCAAACTAAGAATTATAAAATTCAAACAACATCCATTCTTAAGGCATTGGGAGTAATTCCGGTTTGTTTTTTAAAGTAATTGGTAAAATAGGCGGGTTCTTCGAAACCTAATCCATAAGCGATCTCAGAAATATTCCAGTCTGTATGTTTCAATAAAGCATTGGCTTCCTGAATAATCCTTCCGGTAATCTGCTGACTGGTTGTTTTCCCTGTAATCTCTTTTACGGAACGGTTTAAAGAATTCACATGAATGGAAAGACTCTGAGCATAATCATTAGGCGTTTTTAATTTTAAAAAAGCTTCAGGACTATCGATAGGAAACTGTCTTTCCAGGAGCTCCATGAATAAAGAAGCAACTCTTTGTGAAGCATTCTGATAAGGTTCAAAGCTGTCTGCAGGCTGCATCCTCATCGTTTCATGAATCATCAGGTGAAGATAAGCTCTCAGCATATCATATTTATGAATATAATCCGACTGGATTTCCGTCATCATTTTCGTGTACATCTCAGAAAGTATTCTCTGCTGTTCTTCATTGACAAAGAAAACCGGAGTTCCTCCAATCTTAAAAAGCGGAGAATCCTGAAGATTTCCCATACGGCTTCCATTATGCAGAAACTGGTCTGTAAACAGACAAAACCAGCCTTTCTGATCTTCATCATCAGCCTCCCAGGAATAAGGAATAATAGGGTTTGAAAACAATAAGGCAGGGCGGTCTACTTTAATCCATTTATCGGCATAATGAAGTTTCCCTTTTCCTATGATCAGTGAAATTTTATAATAATCTCTTCTGCTGTAAGGGGTAAGAGGAGAACAGTATTCTCTTGAAAAGACATTAAAATGCCCCATTTTATTCACCCCAATACACTGTGATGCAAGATTGGGAGCGTTTCTTTCATAAAAACCTTTGAGTGACTCGTGTGATTTCATAGATCAAAGTTATAAAAATCAAACAAATTAAATAACAATAATAAATAATCCTGGGATTGAAAAAATAAAATGGCTGACAAAAAGATGCCAGCCATTTAAAGTGATATAGATTTGATAATGGGTTAATCCCAATCGTCATCATGTCCATGACCACGATGTTTATTTTGTTTTTTGTAGTATTTCTCCTGATTTTTATAATACTTTTCCTGTTGTTTACGGTATTTTTTATAGTCGTTTTTATTTCTGCCGTAAACAATTACAGGGTTCTGACCTCTGTAATATTTCTTTTTAAAAATGATATACTTTTCTCTTCCCAGAATTCTTTCCAGCTCCGAATAACGGTCGTTTCTCCATCTTCCCGGCTCCACTACATACACTCTGTTCCATGTATCATAATCATGGTATCTGTCATTCAGCACATATATTTGATTGGCCTGCGTTGTTGAAAGCACAAGATCTGTAATTACTCTTTGCCAATTGATATCTGAGATACTCCTTCTGTAATCATTATAATAATCTGACTGGGCATAACTCAAACTAAATGTCCCAACCAATAATGCTGTTAATATTAATTTTTTCATTTCACTCCACTTTAAAATTAAACATGAAGAGATAGTCAATTAAAGTGCCAATCCTTCATCACAAATGCTAATATTTGTTAAGAAAAATCATAAACAACTGATTATCTTTAAAATATTTTACACATTTTTCAGGAAATCATTACAGATTAGCCATCTTGAAATTACATTCACAATACATTTAATTTTATTAAACAGAGATTTTTGATAAACAAATAATAATCAGTAAACCGGGATTAAATTTAGTCTTATAAAGAGTAAATATTCTAAGTTTTAGCTAAAGCCAATGGATGTCTTTTAAAAGTCTGGCTGGGCTAAAGCCCACCCCTATTGAATTTTAATAACAACATCTTTTATCTTTTATCTTTTATCTTTTATCTTTTATCTTTTATCTTTTATCTTTTATCTTTTATCTTTTATCTTTTCACATTTATGTTATAAAATTCGTTAAGATTCCTAAAAACTATTATTTCATATGATTTAATTTCGTAATTTTAATGAAGAGAATGTTTTTAAGAAGATCTTCTCAAATTATTTTTAATCATCCAAATCTTACATTATTATGGAAAATATAAAGTTTCAGGTATCTCAATATCAGGATGAATTGCAGCTACTTATAGATGGGAAAAAGGCAGGCTATATGTCCATAGAGGTTGATGGAAGACTGCTTATCGTATATTACACGAAACTTGAAGAAGAGCGTGAGGGAAAAGGATACGCCAAATTATTACTGGATGAGCTGGTACGCTACGCAGAAGAGAAAGATTTGCTTGTAGATCCGGAATGTGATTTTGTAAGACAGCAGTTTGAAAATCACCCTGCGAGATATAAAGAAATCTGGCATGCCTGATCAGCTTTCCCACCAGGCTGTAAATTTTTGTTCTGACTGATTCAGATCTACTACCTCGCCGATCATCGGAGTGAGGATATCCAGTTTTTTTTCTTTTCCAAGAGCCGTTATCTTTTGAAAAGGCTCATTCCATGGATGCAGTGCCAATGCAAATTTTGCCGCATGCACCGGAATAATACGTTCTGCTTTAAGATCCGTTCCAGCCTGAATAACATCCTCCGGCAATGTATGGATATACCTCCACGCCTCTCCATACTGTCCGTTCTCAAGAATAGCATAATCAAAAGGTCCATATTGCTCACCAATCGTTTTAAAATGAGAATCATAGCCACTGTCTCCTCCTAAGAAAATTCTTTTTGTAGGCGTTATCAAAACATAGGAACTCCAAAGTGTATCATTCTGCCTTACCCTTCTGCCGGAAAAGTGTCTGGCAGGAGTAAAAACAATTTTTATATCATTTTTCAGAGTAACTTCTGTTCCCCATTCTTCTTCGATAAGTTTGTTTTCAGCATAGCCCCATCTTTCCAAATGCACACCTACTCCCAAAGGTATAATGGCCATTTCCGTTCTTCCTTCAATAGATTTTACGGTAGGATAATCCAAATGATCGAAATGATCGTGGGTTATTACCAGATAGTCGAGATTGGGAATGTCTTCGGATTGAAAGATCTCTGAGCCTTTAAATGCTTTATTAAAGTATTTGAATGGTGAACCATACAGACTCAAGACGGGATCAATTAAAAAAGAAACACCATCGGTTTGCAGATAATAAGACGAATGTCCCAACCAGACAAAAACATCTTGATTCTTATCGATACTTTTTAAATCAGTATGAAACGATGGAATAGTTTTCAAAGGTTTCAGCAAAGGATCTTTCTTTCCTAAAAAGAAATCATATGTCACTTTCCACATTTTGTAGCCTTCTGTAATGGAAGGGGTATGGTTTATATTCTGAAACTGTCTTTTTTTATAAAGTTTCGAATTCCTGATGCGTTTCAGCCTGTTTCCTTTGGGCACTCCGCCAAACGCTTTCATATTAATCACGATAAAAAAGGTAACTGTCAAAACAGCTACAGTCGTAATAATCCAATAAATCATCTGTATAAAATAAACTTCAAATGTATTGACTTTTGCTTTTAAATGAAAACATATTCCATTTTACTGCATTTTTTAACTAAATTTATCATGTATTTTAAAAAATTTATTATGTCTTTAGGTCATCATTAATTTTAAACTTTCTATTTTAGCACCTTAAAAAAACTCAGATACATTGAAAAATTATTCGGTAATATTTCTTCTCGCTATCTTTTCGTCATGTGCCTCTATAAAAAAACATAACGAACAGCGGGCTTCATGTATTCCACCGGAGCAACTTAAGGAGGATATAGATTTTGCTTATTCAAAATTACAGCAAATGCATCCTCAACTATACTGGTATATTCCTAAGAAGGAATTGGAATATAAATTTGACAGTCTTAAACAGACAATCACCGAACCTCTTACTCCTCTACAGTTTTATTTTAAGCTCCAGCCTGTCATTGCTGGAATTCGCGAAGGGCATCTTTCATTAAGAATTCCCAGAAAGAAATTTACCAAAACCGAAATCAAAAGACTGGAACATCAGAAAGGAATGTTCAGCCGTTTTGAATATTACATTTCTGGAGACCGGATGTATATCATTCAAAACAGAGATTCTATTGAAAATATACAACCGGGAACTGAGATTTTATCCATCAACAATATCCCTGTATCTGATTATATAAAGAAGTACAGAGGCCTGATCAGTAGTGATGGTGATAATACCACTTTCCAGCCGTATTTTTTAAAAGATCTGTTCTTTAATTTCTATACTGCAGAAAATGGATTTGGGACTCAAGCTACTCTTGAAACCCTTTATGAGGGAGAAAAGCGAACATATACCTTAACCCGAGAAACGAAATCCGATTCTGATCTTGAAAAGGATAAGGAAATGCAGAAAAAAACTCCGGAAAAGAAACTGAATGACTATGTAGCCTCCAGTAATTCTTATAACAGGAGTTTCAGATTTCTGGATAAAGACAGTACCATTGCTTATATTAAGGTGAAAAGCTTTTCAAGAGATTATTCGGATGAATTTTATAAAAAAACTTTTGCCAAGATCAGTCATGCAAAATCTTCCTACCTTATCATAGATGTCCGAAATAACTATGGTGGATCATTGTATGAAATCAATAATCTGTATTCTTATCTGGCCGATGAACCATTTACCCTGATCAAACCGTCTCAGCTCACTTCCAGGAATGTTCCTCTGCGTACAAATTATTTCAGAAAAAGTACTCCCTTAGAATATGCCCTTAAAAGCATTGCCTATCCGAGCTACTTTTTTGCACAGACTTTCAGTACGTATAAAAAGGATGGAAAAGTATTCTACAAGATGAAGGCTGACAAACCTACAAAACCCAAAAAGGAATCCTTTCACGGAAAAGTTTTTGTATTGATCAACGGAGGAAGTTTCTCCGCATCTTCTATTATTACCGCTAAGCTTAAAAACGACAAAAGAGCAACGCTGGTAGGAGAAGAAACCGGAGGTGCCAATGACGGAACTGTTGCCGGTTTTTATTCGTATCAGAAACTTCCGAATTCTGAAATAAGATTTCCTATCGGATTGCTTTTGGTACAGCCTAATATTAATTTTTCAGACTCACGGAAAGGGGTTGTCCCTGATGTGACTATTACTGAAAATATGCAGGATATTCTCGATAAAAAAGATCCTCAGCTGGATTGGATAAAAAATGAAATAGCAAAAGAAAAGCAAAATAAAGGACAATAAGTATAGAGTTTCGGCGGGCTTTCAGCCCGCCGAAATCTTTTTTATCATTTCAACTCTTCCAGAAGATTTTCAATGTGCTGAATGTATCTTCCGTAATAGCGGTGAAACCAGAATTTTCCAGCCAGATACAGTAAAAACAATCCTATAATCACCGATCCGATTAAAATGACGGCAATCTTCAGTTCACTCAATGGTTTTGGCCAGGGAATAAATTCCAGGACAATAAGAATTTCACACACCAGAAATGGGGCAAAACTGATGTAGTATGAGAGATAATACTGTTTATTAAGGTTCAGCTGCATCACCAGATCTTTCAGAGAATCATAAGTTTTGGGTGCAGGATTACTGATTTCATTATACAGTTTAAAGAACTTACTGAAAAAGAAAACGGTGACAATAAGCATGGAAGCAATCAAAACCGTTATGTACAATTGAAGTTTGAATGGTCTGCATACAGAGCACACCAGAAAGGCGAAAACAAAGATTCCTATTACCCACCAGAATTCCACACGCATATTTTTACGTATTTTTTCAAGGGGAAGATTCAGTTTATTTCTTTGCTCTATACTGATTTCAGGAGTTTCTTCCACAATATCTTCATTCCAGGTATTTTTCAATTCATCTATATTCATAGGATTACTGATTTTAATGTTTGTTGGTTTTTATTTGGCTTAAGATATCTTTAAGTTTATTTTTTGCCCGGTTCATTTTCACTCTTACATTGCCTTCAGAAATACCCATCTGCTCTGCAATCTGCTTTCCTGAAAAGTCTTCGAGATAATAGAATATAAAGGCTTTATCAATGGGATTGAGCTGATGAATCGCTTTATACATTTCTGTCAGTCTTTCTTCTTTATGGTAATCATAATCTTCCTGAACAATGATTTGATTAGAAAAATCTTCACGGGCAATAAAGCTTCTTCTCTTTTCTGTTTTAAGGAAAATAATCGCTGTATTCAAAGAGATTCTGTACAGCCATGTAGAAAATTCACTTTCCCCTCTGAAACCGGGAAATGCTTTCCAGAGCTGATAGGTAATCTCCTGAAAAAGATCATCACGATCATCCTTTTCAGTCATGTACATTTTAGAAATCTTAAATAGGATTCCTTTATGCTGTTCAATTTTACGTATAAACTCTTGTTCTAATGAGGTCATAGCTTGTTACTATAGAGTTAGTTTTCATTTAAAAAAATTGTTACAGATTTTCACAAAAGAAATAAAAAAACCTGACAGAAAAGTACTGTCAGGTCTCATTTTGTGTGTTTTTTAAACTTTTTACTATTTTCTCTGAATAGTATGACTCGAAATAATTTTTATTGGATTTTATCTTTAAAAGCCCATCAGGGCCAATATTTTATTGATTTGAACAGTTAGTAGAAAAAAAGTAAAAATGTTACATATAATAAAACCCTGATATTTTTTTTATCAGGGTTTTGTATCAATATTCAGTTCTGATTTATTTAAAATCTAAGAAGTCATCTTTTTCAATATAGTAATTCAGCGCAGTGATAAGTTGAGAAGAAGAAACCTCAGCATACTGGCGGAAGGCAAGATCCACCACATCCTGAATATTCTCATCAGAACACATATACTTAAGTTTATTATGATATACAAAATCAGGTAAGATTTCGTTATCGTTTCCTCCTATATCCAAAGGATCTCCGATAAAAACTTTCATTTCCGGTTCAAATTCATCTTTTGAAGAATAGACCGCATAATTGTATTCAGGATCATAAGACTCCTTCCTGTCTTGCTTACGCTTCACAAGCTCCAGAAATTCTTCTATACAATACATCTGATTTTTAATCTCATCCATCTGATATTTTTTAACAACTCAACTTTTTAAAGATAGAAAATTTATAGAAGATAAAGCGTTTCTAATTCAGTTTATTTAAAGCTCTCTGTAATGATCCGATATCAAGGAAATTAAGTTTTGCCCCCACAATTATGATGATCAAAAGAACAAGTGTCAAAAATAAAATGATAAAAATATACATCGATACAAACCATAAGACCGTATTCAGGATGTTCCCTTGAATCCCCATTTTATGGATAAAAAATTTCTGTGAGCGTTCAAACCATGTTTTTCTCCTTTCCTTTTTAGGAGTTACTTCTATTCCATTAAGTTCATCTACCAGCCGTACCACATCATCAATATATCTTCCATACATATAGTAGATCCAGTATCTGATAATAAAAGCAATCAACAGAAGGGTGATCAGAACGCTGATCCCGAAGATCGCCAGATTATATTCCATATCAAAATGGAAATTAATTTTAATCAGAGACAAAAGAAATCCAAGAGGGATATAAGAAATATAATAGGAAATATAAATCTCTTTTGAGATAAGAAGCTGGGTTTTAAGGCTGAACAGATCATAATTGGTATTGATACTTTTCTTCTGAAGCATCTTATATAATTTCAGAAAGCGGGAATAAAAATAGATGATAATAGCAACCGTCAGGACAGTGACAAATGCTGATATAGTTCTAATATTAGAATCCGCAGATGCAAACGGAAAATTGGTCAGAAGTAAAGGCAGTGTAACAATCATCAGCCAAAACTCTGTCTGCATATTCACTTTCAGCATTTCTAACGGAGAACGTATTTCTCTCTGTTTTTCCAGAGAAATTTCAGGAGACTCCTTTCCTGTATCTTTATCCCAAAGTTCTTTAAAGTTTTCTAAATCCATAGTGTTATCTTTTAATGGGAATCGGCATCTTGTCCACTAATAATCTCTTTCAGTTTTTCTTTAGCTCTTTTCAGCTTTACCCGCGTATTCACTTCGGTAATTCCCAGCTGAAGAGCAATCTCTTTTCCCGAAAACCCTTCTAAAAAGAAAAAGATAAGGGCTTTATCTATGGGGCTCAACTGATGGATGGCTTCATACATCCGCTTCATATTCACATCATCCGTATCATTATAAGGTTCCTGCCGGGCACCCATCCCATCTACATTCTGATTCTGTATAAAACTACGTTTTTTTTCACTTCGCAGGAAAACAATTGCTGTGTTAAGCGCAGTTCTGTAAAGCCATGTAGAGAAATCACTTCTCTTTTGAAAATCAGCGTATGATTTCCAGGCCTGGTAAATGATCTCCTGATAGAGGTCATTCTGATCGTCCTTATTATCCATATACATTTTAGAGATCTTGAAAACAACACCTTTGTGTTTTTCAATTTTCTCTAAAAATTCTTTTTCCGGTGAAGACATGATTTACACACTGATCCTTAGATGATATTTCTAAAAACATCACCTTATTATAACACAAAACTCTAATTTCCGGCATTAAGTTAAAAAAATCCTCAATAAAAACATTAGTTTATTGAGGATTTTTATTTTATGTTAAATCAATTGCAATTAGAAAATGTAATCGGTACTTAAAAAGTTAGAATCATGTTCTCTGACAATAGTATTCAGTAACTCTTTATTAGAATCAGTAAGTTTTGCCGCTACTAAAGATCTGATAGAGAACGAACGAAGTGCATCAAAAACAGAAAGTGTTCCTTCCGCACTGTCTTTTCTTCCGGTAAAAGGAAAAACATCCGGACCTCGCTGTGCCTGACAGTTGATGTTGACACGGCTTACAAGATTGACAAATGGATCAATCAGTCTTGCTACTTCATGGGGATCTTCACTGAAAATGCTCACCTGCATCCCATGGGAAGCATTCACCTGATATTCTATAGGTTCTTCTATATCTTCAAAGGGAACAACAGGAATCACAGGGCCAAACTGCTCTTCATGATACAGTTTCATATCACTGTTTACGGGATACACTACCGCCGGAAAAACAAAAGATTCATCTGTATAGCCTCCATCTTTATTCAGAACTGCAGCTCCTTTCTGTAAAGCATCATCAATACATTCTTTTAAATATGAAGGTTTGTTCACTTCCGGAAGTGGTGTTATTTTAACGTCTTTTTCCCACGGCAGCCCAGCCTTTAGCGCAGAAACGGCAGCAGTCAATTTCTCAGTAAACTCCAAAGCCACTTCTTTCTGAACAAATATCAGCTTGAGTGCGGTACAACGCTGTCCATTGAAAGAAAGCGCTCCTAAAATACACTCGCTCACCGCTACATCCAGATTGGCGTTTTTGGTCACAATAGCTGCATTTTTCGCATCCAAACTTAAAATAGCTCTTAAACGGTTCACTTTCGGATGGAGTTTTTTCAGTCCGTTAGCCACTTTACTTGAACCGATAAAAGCCAACACATTCACTTTTCCGCTTTCCATGATCGGTGTGATGATTTCTGACCCTTTTCCGTATAGGGTATTCACCGTTCCTTTCGGGAATGCTTCTTTGAAAGCGTTTAATAAAGGATAATGAGCCAATACCCCATGTTTTGGAAGTTTAAAAAGAATGGTATTTCCCATAATCAGCGCCGGAATCAATGTGGTAAAAATTTCATTCAGAGGATAATTAAATGGTCCCATACTTAACACCACGCCAAGCGGTGCCCTTCTGATCTGTGCAATCGTTCCTTCTGCCTGTTGAAAACGGGATGATTCCCTGTCGAGATCTTTCAATGCATCAATGGTCTGATTGATATAATCTACAGTACGGTCAAATTCCTTGGTAGAATCTGCCAGCGTTTTTCCGATCTCCCACATCAGCAGTTTAATGATCAAATCTCTCTGCTGAATCATCAGGTATACGAATTTCTGCATGCATTTGATACGTCCTTCCACAGACATTGTCGGCCATTCGCCAAGTCCATTATCATAGGCTTTCACACAGGCTTCAAGAACTTCCATAGCCTCATTTGGACCAATATTCGGAATACTTCCCAGAAGCTTTCTTTCCAATCCGTTTTCTGTGGGGATGCATACCGGAGAATAGATTTCGGTAACATCGCCGTTCCACTCTACCAGTTCGCCATTCAAAAGATAAGTTCTCTGATGAATGACCGGAACTTTATATTCTTCCGGAATTTCGTTTTCTGCTTTAAAAATGTGATGAAATGATGCTGTATTTTCTGAACTCATAAATCTTTCTATTTTTTTATGTGATAAGATTGAAGACGATTTCATAAGTCAAATGATTTGACTCATGTCATTTTGACGAAGGAAGAATCTTAGTGATCTATACTCTATAAAATTCTTCATTACATACAGAATGACAATTCTGAAACAGTTCTTTTTAATAATATAAAGGTAGAGGTAAAATATTTCGTAAAAAATAATCTGACAATAGATTCGATCTATTTGAATTAAAATTAATCTTAGCTCCTGAAAAAAGAATAATTTAGCTAAAAATAAAATTTCATGTTTTCAAAATTAGTTTGCGGTACACTGCTATTCTTTTCTGCAGTGGGCTTTGCTCAAAAATCTAAAGCGATCAATACTGTTTTAATGGGAGGAAAGGAAGTTCACACCTACGCCAAATTGCCGGCTTTAAATAAGCCCGCTCCTAAATTTACCCTTACAGATGTCAATATGAATGATCAGACCTTGGATTCCTACAAAGGAAGGTATGTTATTCTGAATATCTTCCCAAGTGTAGATACCGGAGTATGCTCTGCATCCGTACATCATTTCAATGAAGAGGCTGGAAACCTTCCCAATACAGTAGTACTTTGTATTTCTAAAGATTTACCATTTGCCCAGAAAAGATTCTGTGGTGCTGAAGGGATCAAAAATGTGGTCATGCTTTCAGACTTCCGTTCAGATTTTGGATGGAACTATGGAGTGGAACTGGTAGATTCTGCAATGAAAGGACTTCTGAGCAGAGCTGTTGTGGTAATAGATCCTTCAGGAAAAGTCATCTATGAAGAGCAGGTGGCTGATATTTCACAAGAACCCAATTATGAAGCAGCTATTGCCGCTGTGAAATAGTAAACTTTGGCTTTAAAATAAGAGGCTCCGGCGATCTTCGATCGCCGGAGCCTCTGTTTATAATCACCTTCTGTATGCATCACAAAAGTACCCGAACGGGTAATTTCAATTTAATCCAATGCAGTGTACTTTTAATCTATTAAAAAACACTTACAATGGCAACAACAGAATTTTCAAAAAAGTTATCAAACATTGCCCTAGGGCAATATAAAGAGTACAGAAATATGGATGAAGGGGATGCAAAACTAAGCGTACAGATCAAAAAATACTGGACGGATCTGAGTGAGACTTTCGAAAGCGTAGAAGTACCATGGTCTGCCGTATTTGTTTCCTGGTGTGTAAAAAAAGCGGGTGCTATCAAAACCGAGTTCCGGTTTGCAGTGTCTCATTCAAAATTTGTTCACTTTGCTATTCAGAATACAATAAGTGGCAAAGGAGTATTCCGGGCGAGAAAAATTACAGAATACCGACCTAAAATCGGCGATATTGTTCATAATAACAGAAGTGGCAACAAATTCGATTATGCGTATGCTCAAGCTCATAATTCTTATGAATCACATTCTGCAATTGTAATAGAAACAGGAGAAGATGATGAGGGGAATTATCTTATTACCGTTGGCGGAAATGAAGGAGACTCTATCAGACAGAAAGAAGTAAGACTTGACCATAATGGTCTTATTATACAAAGGTCTTCCAATCCTTTCATCTCCATCATTGAAAATTTAAAATAGCACCATTAAAAACAAAAACCATGGAATTTAAAAATTTACCTTCAGGGGTCAGCCAGTCTACCGCCAATAAAATTGCAGAAGTCATCAGTACTTTTGAAAACGGAAAACGTTCCGGAGGCTATGATGCCTATGTCGCTTACAGAGATAAAAGATTAAACGATAATTACTACAGACAGATCACCTATGGAAGGTTTCAGACCACGGAGTTTGGAAATCTTAAAAAGCTGATCGAAATGTATATAGAAGCAAACGGGACTTATGCAGACTTTTTCAAAAGCTATGTCAATGAAATAGGTAAAATAGAAGGAGGCATTCCCGTATCCCTTTATCAGAATGAAGAATTTGTAGAAACGTTGAAAAAAGCAGGTAAAAATGACCCGATCATGCACACGGTACAGGAAGCTTTTTTTGATTTGAGGTATTTCCAGCCAGCCTTAAACTGGTTCAAGTCAAATGGCTTTACTCTTCCCTTATCTCTACTGGTTATCTTTGACAGTTATATCCATAGTGGAAGCATCCGAGAATCGCTTCGTAAAAAGTTTCCGGAATATCCGCCCAATATGGGAGGTGATGAAAAACGATGGATCACCCAATACACTGCTGCAAGACATGCCTGGCTTTCTAATTATGAAACCAAAGAAGTAAGAGCGTCTGCCTACAGAACCCAAACTTTTAAGAACTTAATTGTTGATGACAACTGGAAACTTGAAAAACCTTTTAAAACCCAGGGAGTTCAGTTTTAAAAATAAAATTAATAACCACAAAACCTGCTTATTGCAGGTTTTTATATGACTGCTTTTTAAACTTCTACTAATTTTTGGTAGTAATCAGAACTACTCCATCTTTAGCCTTTTTACCATACCGATCTACAGCAGCTTCACCAGAAAGAGTACTGAAACTTTTAATATCTTTCGGGTTCAATGCTTTCATTTTCTCAAATGAACTTGCTTTACCATTGATTACAATCAAAGGTTTAGCTGTAGGTTGTGATAATGGAGCTCCCATTCTGACAGGTTTTTCACACACCACAGGCTTCCCTATAACTCCACTCACAGCTACTTCGCCTTTTATCGTCTGAGATTTTGTATCCTGTCCATGGACTGTATTCACTATACTACCTGCCATCAAAAGTCCCAATGTTAATGTTCCGGCTATTGAAAAATTTAAATTTTTTCCCAACTGATCTTCCCGAAATCTTCCACATATATTTTCCTCCAAATTGAAACGGGCTACTAATTCTTCATCTGAAAAACCGGTAAAATCATGAACAGTCTTTGAACAGACCGCACAAAATTTACCTTTTTCTTCTGGGGTCATTGCATTCCAGTTTTCATGACAGGGTTTGGGTATGGTAATTTTCATAATGCTCTTTTATTATAAAGATGCAGTGATGGTAAAAAAGGTTGGAAAGAGTTGTGAAATTTTCTAACATTTTAAGTTTTGTTGAAAAATTGTTTACATAGTCTTCCTACGCGTTCGCCTTGTCATTCCGTAGGAATCTAAACTCTTATTTTTTTCATCAATCCAAAAGCTTTCACTGCATAGATTTCTATGGAATAACAATAAGAACGTAAAAAGCTCGCCAATGACTAAGAAATCTTACTTCTCTGCAATTTCTGATAAAAAGAAATATTTTTTTTCGGGTAAAATTTTGCATATTTGTAGAAAATACGGGTCATGCAAAAAGAAAAACTACGCAACGTAAGAAAGAGAAAAGGCATCACACAACAGCAGGTTGCTGACATCATCGCCACAGATGTATCCAACTACAGCAGAAAAGAAAGTGGAGATGTAAAGATTTTCAATGATGAATGGGAAAAAATTGCCCGTTTCCTGGAAGTCCCTGTAGAGGAAATCTTTGAAGAAGAGGAGGCTAAACAAATTAATCATTTTGATAATATCACTGAAAGTAGTGGCTTTGGAAATAATATAAATGGTAATCTTTATTGCAATGTTCCAGAGTTCCTTCTTGAAAGCCAAAGAGATTATATAGAAATCTTGAAAAAAGAAAACCAGAGATTACAAGAAGAGCTAGATGCTCTCAAGAAAAAATAATAAAACTCAGCGATATGCTGAGTTTTTTTGTAGGGTAGTTGGGATCAACGCTAAGGCGCAAAATGATATTAAAAACTTTCTGTTGTAAGGCGCCAGGATTTTATCTCCGATAAAATTTCACACTACCACTGTCATTCCGAACCCAAGGTGAAGCAATCTCAATGTTCTCTAACTGATTGCAGATAAATAGGAAAAGATCTGGGAGATCTGTGAAATCTGCGGGAAAATAATCACATATTACCTGCTGAAAATCTTAGATTTTCTTGCGCTTAAAAATAATACTTAAGCCTAAAAAACTTGCGACTTTGCCTATTTCCAACAACAAATCAAACAATCTATTTCTGTGGAGTTTCACCACTCTGTTTCTTCTCTGACGAAGAGTTTTTTGCAGCCTTCACCAGCTCATTGGTATCACTGTACAGCAATTCCCAGCCTGGAACCAACTTCATTGCTGTGAGAAGATTCATATAAGTTTTCAATGTTTTCTCCAGATCTTTACGGATGGCACTGGCACTCGTCATTTGACGAAGATCTGCATTGGCTCCTGCCTGCTCTGCAAACAATATTTCAAAAGCATCCTGCTTAGCTTTCATCTCTGCAAATGCTGCGTCAAGAGAAAGAAGTGTAATCTTCTGTTTGTTATCTGTCGTTTCTAATTCTTCTATAAGCTTTTTCATCTGAGCCGTTTGTGAAGAGTAACTCAGCCTATCCAGATTCAGCCCAAAAGTTTTGAATACTCCGTAGAGATCCTCTGCCAGCTGATGGTTGGCTGCAGAAGGCAGTTTACGATAGCCATTCAGGAAAGATTTCAGATTGGTATAGGCAATATCTCTTTCGTGATCGGCGGTAGCCACATCTTTTCCTTTTCCGCTGTAGATCTGCTTTGTATATACCTTATCGTATTCCGTATAGGAAGACACCAAAGCTCCTACAAGAGGATGATTGTCGATAACAGGATATTTTCCGGATTGGGCATTAGAAAGAATTCTCTGAGCTAAAGTCGCAAGATCTTTAGTGCTCAGCTGTGTGAGGGCAATTTTCATTTTTTTGTGTTTTTTGGATTAATAAATTAACACTCAAATATAGAAAAAAGTTGTTGGGTTACAAATATACTTGCAACAAACATCCAAAAGCGTTAGAAGGTTTCCCCCGACTTGCTGGAGACTTCTAAAGTTCTTGGGAGGTTTCAAACATACTTGTTTTTAATAGACAGAGGGCTTGGGAGGGGTGTTTTATTAGTGTTTTAGAGTTTTGGAGAGATTGGGAGGTTACAAACGGGATATTTTGAGGTTACGGAAAACCGTAAGGAATCATTCCCTAACGTATATATATTTGAAACTTATAAGATTAATATATGCTTAGAAAAATTGGATTATTCTTTCTTTCGTTATGGTTCTTATTTGTTATGATTATTATTATAACTGCTAAAATTCCATGTTATCTTGAAAATGATTTTGAATTTGTTGGTATTAAATACTTAATTACGAACAATATAATTCCTTTGTCCTGTGTAATCGCACTAATAATAGGGCTATTCTCATTTATTGATTTCAATTATCAAGTAAAAGGAACTCCTGAGCTTTCGTTTAAAATTTCAGAAATTGAAAATATCGACTATGAGCATTTGACATTTTTAACAACATACATTATTCCTTTAGTATGTTTTCAATTTGAAAACATACGGTATGTAATTGTTTTTTTATTCATCCTTTCAGTAATAGGTATAATTTATATAAGAACTGACTTATTTTATGCAAATCCTACATTAGCAATACTTCAATTTAGAATATATAAGGTGGAGGGTCAATTCAGAAATGGAGAAACAAGAAAATCAAGAATATTAATCACAAAGGAAAAACTATCAATAAACGACAGAGTAAAGTATTTTAAACTTGACGACAGAATTTATTATGCATCAAAAATAACATCAAATGAATAAAATTCAATTAGACACAGCCTTAAATTTTTTATCAAATCCACAAGGCGAATTACAGATAATAATTTATGCATTAACTAACCAAAATGAACAGCCTCAAAAACTAGATATTAAAGCAGAAGACTTAGTTGCACTTAAAATATTATTTATTAATTCTATCAATAATATAATAATTGAAAAAAATGATTATTTCGTTCTACCTTTATCGACAGCAGATGAAAGAGGAAAAACTTTTTATCAATATGATCTTGAAATTCCTGATAAGCTAAGATTATTAGAATCTGTAATTGGTAATGATAGATTATCAAATTTCAATTTGCGACATGCCAAATTTGCTGATATAAAATCATTAATTATTGTATTGGCTGACAATAATAATGAAATAACATTATTTAAAAATGTTTCTCCTATTGAAATAATTGGAAGAGGAGGTACATTTTTAAAAATATCTAATCATCGATTTGAAAAATTTGATGAAGAACTACTGAGAATCTCACCTAAATTTCAAGTTATAAGAGTAAATGATGAGATAATAATAATAGATTTACCTTCCATTGAAAAAAGCTTCGGAATTCATGATGTAATTATCAGAGAAGCTACAACAAGTCTAGAAGTAATTGAAAGAATGAATATTGTAGCTAATATAGATTCTCTTACTGAACTTGTAAATGATATTACATTTGCACGTAAACTTACAAAAGTTGCTAAAAGTTCCCCAGTTTTAAAATTAAATATTCCAAATATTGACATTATTGCATTCTCAAAATCACATCCTTTAACTAGAAGAAAAATTAGATTAAATGAGGATGAAACACAATTCAATCTGGATACTAAAGTTTCTAAAGATTTATTTATTAAAATATTAAACGATGATTTATTAACATCAGAATTAACTAAGCTATATTATGATACTCTTGCTAAAGATGGAATTGAGATCGAAGATGATATCATTGAAGAAATATAAACATATTCTAAAGTAGAATGTTATTCTTTGTTACCGTGAAATTTCAACCTTCTGCTTCAAAAAAATAACTCTAACAAAATTAAAAATCAAGGCTTTTATTTTCAAAAACAAACATAAAATATCTAAAAGATATTTTAGAGTTTAAACTATTATTAACCTATTAACAAAATTTTAATTTTGAAGTATTAGAAAATCCCATGTGATTTTTTGTTGGGGAATCATAGAGGCACAAGTTTTTCAAATATCTAATATCTGTTGAGATTCCTACGGAATGACAAAGAGGACGCTAAAAAGTTTTCCGATAATTGTGTGAGTAAGATTGATCCTTTAAAAACACATTAAAATATACACCATGGTTGTCATTCAGAGCGAAACGAAGTGAAGCATGGAATCTAAAACTACTTGAGAAAGCAGAGATTCCTGTGGAATGACAAACTGTGTGGATAATCTAAGCGCTCATTTTGTATTTCCGAAGGACACTAAACTCTTATTACAAAAAGAAATAAAACACGATAAAAACATCAATAGCATTGGGCTTTAGCCCGATATAAAAAAGAAGAATACAAAAAAAACTTAATTTTAAATTTCGGCTAAAGCCAATCATATTATGTACAAAAGAAAACGGGCTAAAGCCCGTTCCTACTGATGTTGAGATTCTTCATTCCATTGCATTTCACTCAGAATGACAGTTTCCTTACTACTATCAGTTAAGATTCTATCAGTATAGCACCATCTTTCAAGGTTATATACTTCTGTCCTAATTCCTCTGCAACGCTTTTCATATCATTTTCATCAAATACATGAGGAATATAGCATTTCTCGTGTGCAAATAACCCGTAATGAATGGGAATCAGTTTTT
The DNA here is from genome assembly GCF_002979755.1 of Chryseobacterium culicis. Classification (NCBI taxonomy): domain Bacteria; kingdom Pseudomonadati; phylum Bacteroidota; class Flavobacteriia; order Flavobacteriales; family Weeksellaceae; genus Chryseobacterium; species Chryseobacterium culicis. The sequence continues at coordinate 1,377,330 of NZ_PCPP01000001.1, forward strand.
TAGCATGTAAAAGATGGGCTGCCGCAAAGGCTTCTTTCAGATTAAGGGAAGCGGGAACCGGACTATATTCCAACCCGATGATTTCAAAGTTCACTACAACTCCGTTTACGGGTAAAAAGGCATAGTCTATGTTTGGGTTTTCCTTTCCAAACTTCCAGAACTGGTTGTGCCAGATGGTATCTCCACCATGAAAGATCTTTGTGGTTCCATCATCAACAATCCATGAAGACTGTATTTCTCCTATTCCATCCATGGCAAATACGGGTTTGAAGGTGATATTATTTTCTGTAAAGGTTTCGTCAAGATTCAGAGTAATAATTTCAACATCTTCTACCAGCTTTTTTACAATGGCTTCCAGCCCTGCATAGACAATCAGTTTTCCATCTTTCTTTAAGCATTTTTGGATTACCCTTTTATCAAAATGATCAAGGTGCATATGCGTAAACAGGATGTAGTCTGCCTGTACATGATCTGAAAATGCTAAAAGATTTTCTACAGCATCACCCAACACAGGTTTATAATAAGAGAAATCTTCTACGGCATCTATTAAGATCGTTTTGTTGTGAGAAGTGAGGCGGATGCCTGCCCAGTTTAGTTTTTGTATTTCCATATTCTTTTTTAGCAAAGGAAAAGACTTACGGAAGGCAAGACAATAAACAAAAGATAATTAATGAGGATGTTTTGAGGATGGGAGATGGAGGATGGAAGATGGAAGTTATTGAGGTGATAGAACAACTATTCCTCTCTTTTATTTACAATAATTTTCCAAATTAATTATTAAAACCTACAGAAAATATGAAGACTGGAAATAACTTCCAGCTCCCCTCATCCAGCTTCCAGCTTCTTACAGAATACGCTTCCTGATTCGGCTTAAGGAAATAGGCGTAATGCCAATATAGGAAGCAAGGTATTTCAAAGGAATATTCTGTATGTAATGAGGTTTGTTTTTCAGTAGGTATTCATAGAGATCCTGAGGGGTATTTTTCAACAGCAACATTTCTCTTTTCATAGCCGCATTGAGCTTTCTGCTCAAATAGTAGTTCTGTACAAAACGACAGTGTGGGTTTACAGCAAACAGATCTTTTACCTCATCCAGAGTGATTTCCCAGGCCAAGCCACTGTTGAGAGATTCGTAAACTGTATCAGAGGTTTTTTCCTCGACTGTAAAAATATCACCGGGAAAGTAAAATTCTGCACAGATTTCAGTATCAATATCTGAGGTACTGTTGATGTAATATTTCCGGACAAGCCCGTCTTCTACAAGATAGGCTCTATTGTCCGGAAATTGAGTTTTCTTTATAAATTCAACCTCAGCAAACTTTTCCCATACAGGATCACTATCCTCTACGTTCAGGTGTGAAAACAGTTGTTTGTTGATGACTGCCACTGTTGAATTTTATGTATTACAATAAGTTTTCGTCTACAAGGTTGGGAAGGGTCACTTTCAGATTCGGTTCTACTTCCATTGCTCTTTTAATCGCAAAAATAGCACCTTCGTTTCTTGCCCAGCTTCTTCTTGAAATTCCGTTGTTTACATCCCAGAAAAGCATAGATTTCAGTCTTCTGTCGGCATCATCGCTTCCGTCAAGCAGCATTCCGAAACCTCCGTTGATAACTTCTCCCCAGCCAACTCCACCACCATTGTGAATGGAAACCCAGGTAGCCCCACGGAAACTGTCACCAATCACATTATGAATGGCCATATCCGCTGTAAATCTTGATCCGTCATAGATATTGGAAGTCTCTCTGTAAGGAGAATCTGTTCCTGAAACATCATGGTGGTCTCTCCCTAATACGACAGGACCTATTTCTCCATTTTTAATAGCTTTGTTGAAGGCTTCTGCAATTTTCATTCTTCCTTCAGCATCTGCATAAAGAATTCTTGCCTGTGAACCTACCACCAGTTTATTTTCCTGTGCTCCCTTAATCCACTGGATATTATCTTTCATCTGCTGCTGAATTTCTTCAGGAGAGTTTTTAACCATTTCTTCTAATACTGTACATGCAATATCATCTGTTTTCTGCAGATCTTCAGGATTTCCGCTGGAACATACCCAACGGAACGGTCCAAAACCGTAATCGAAACACATAGGTCCCATAATGTCCTGAACATAACTTGGATATTTAAACTCTCTGCCCAATGTCGGATTTTCTGCCATTACATCAGCTCCGGCTCTGGAAGCTTCTAATAGAAAGGCATTTCCGTAGTCGAAGAAATACGTTCCTTTTTCTGTATGTTTATTGATGGCTGCAGCATGTCTTCTCAAAGTTTCCTGAACTTTTTCTTTGAATAATTCAGGGTTTTCTGCCATCATTGTATTAGATTCTTCAAAGCTTTGTCCTGCAGGATAGTAACCACCAGCCCAAGGATTGTGAAGGGATGTCTGATCTGATCCGATATCGATTCTTAAATCTTCCTGATCGAATTTCTCCCAAACCTCAACAATGTTTCCAAGGTAAGCCAAAGAAACGGTTTCTTTATTGGCCTGTGCTTCTCTTACTCTTTTTACCAAAGCATCAAGGTCTTCATGGATTTCATTCACCCATTTCTGATCATGACGGATCTTTGTAATCTTCGGATTTACTTCAGCACATACAGTAACACAGCCTGCAATATTACCTGCTTTTGGCTGAGCTCCACTCATTCCCCCTAATCCTGAAGTTACGAAAAGACCTCCTTTCGACTCTTTTTTAATTTTTCTGAATGCATTTAACACTGTAATCGTTGTTCCATGAACAATTCCCTGTGGACCAATATACATATAACTTCCCGCAGTCATCTGCCCGTATTGGGTAACGCCCAACGCGTTGAACTTCTCCCAGTCATCCGGTTTTGAATAGTTCGGGATCATCATTCCATTGGTTACAACCACTCTAGGAGCATCTTTATGAGACGGGAATAACCCCATCGGATGCCCTGAATACATTACCAACGTCTGTTCATTACTCATTTCCGACAGATACTTCATGGTCAGCAGATACTGAGCCCAGTTTGAGAAAACCGCTCCATTTCCACCATAAGTAATCAATTCATGAGGGTGTTGTGCTACGGCATAATCCAGGTTATTCTGAATCATCAGCATAATCGCTTTTGCCTGCTCAGATTTTCCGGGATAGTCTGTGATAGGCCTTGCTTTCATTTCATAATCCGGACGGAAACGATACATATAAATCCTTCCGTAATCTTCCAGTTCCTGCTTAAATTCAGGAATCAGTTCTGCATGAAACTGAGGATCAAAATAACGTAATGCATTCTTCAATGCCAGTTTTTTCTCTTCTTCTCCTAAAATTTCTTTACGCTTCGGAGCATGGTTGATATTGGTTTCGTATGGTTTTGGTTGTGGCAGCTGATTAGGAATCCCCTGCTGTATCTGTTCTTGGAATGTCATATTGCTATTTAAAGATCTATGTTTTAAACAATGTTTGAAGTTTTAAAGATATTCAAAATAGGAAATATAGGCAAGAGGGGAAGGGAAGAATGGTTTAAAGTTTAGGGTTTAGGGTTTAGGGTTTAGGGTTTAGGGTTTAGGGTTTAGGGTTTAGGGTTTAGGGTTTAGGCAAAATTATGAAAACTGTAAACCAGCCGTCATTTGATATTAAATACTATATTTGAATAAATGCACCTGAATTCCCCTCCAAGGGAGGGAAATTGCCCTTACCCATATTAGTTGTTATTTCACATAAAAAAACCTTACTGAAATTCAGCAAGGCTTAGTCTGTTATTATCAAATGTTAGGTTAAAACATCATCGTTTTCTTCTTCATGGTCATCTTCATTATCGCTGAGGCTCCAATAATTATTTTCTTCATCTTCCTCTCCTATTTCTTCCATTTCATCATCATCTTCTGCTCCGGGAATATCTAATCCCTTATCAATTTTATCATCGTCAAAATCTTCATCCAAAATAGGATTTCCGTCTCCATCGAGCGAAATATGTTTTTCTCTCTTAAATATATCTTCGTTCGGGTTATAATCCATCTGTTCTAACCTTTTATTCTGTTCATTAATATTTTTCTCTGGTGCCATACTATTTAAGATTTTAGGTTTATATATTCAGAACAAAAATAATTCCAAGTTATGATGAATGATCAGAATAAACGTCAGGATTTGCACAATTTGTCATTTTTTCATTTTTCGAAAACGCGATGATATTTCCTGCGGCAAGTCTAGCCATCCCATTTCGGGCTTCAACCGTAGCAGATCCGATGTGCGGAAGAATACAGACACTGGAAAGTCCAAGAATAGGATCATCTGCGGACATAGGTTCCGGATTGGTAACATCCAGGCCTGCTCCCCAGATTTTCTTATCAACAAGCGCCTGATAAAGATCTTTTTGGTTGTGAAACCCTCCTCTGGCTGTATTGATAAAGATCGCATTCTGTTTCATCTGTTCAAATATGGACTCATTGAATAGCTCTTTATGCTCAGGGGTAAAGTTGGCATGAACACTCAGCACATCTGATTTATGAATCAGTTCATCAAAAGAAACATAGGTTGCGTCTAACTCCTTTTCTGCTTCTTTATTGGAGTGGCGATTGTGATAAATAATGTTCATCCCAAAAGCTTTTTTTGACTTTTCGGCCATTTCGTAACCAATACGCCCCAAACCAAAAATTCCCAGTGTTTTTCCGTACAGTTCCTGTCCTAAAGCATGTAAAGGATCAAATGTTCCCCAGTTATCCTCTTTCACTTTCTGGAAATTGTAGCTTGCTCTTCTTGCCACAGCCTGCATCAGTAAAAATGCGACATCTGAAGTTGCTCTGCTCAAAACATCCGGAGTATTTCCTATCGGAATGTTCCTTTGAGTGGCTTCTTTAATGTCTACATGATCAAATCCTACAGAATACAGAGCGATGGCTTTGATATTGGGGCAGGCATCAAAAAAATTCTTATCATATCTGAAGTCTCCACCTACATTCAGGAGGGTATCTGCATTTTTACAGTAGCTCATCCATTCTTCGTAAGAAAGGTTTTCTTTTTCCGGAAATAGTATTTCCAGTCCTGCTTCTTCCAGCATTTTAATTCCTGTTTCCGGAATTCTTTTATTGATAAAAACTTTCATTGTACTATTGTTTAATGATTTTTTAAATAAAAAAACCTCACTCGCAAAAAGTAAGGTTATTGAACTTTAATATTAAAAAAAATTATTTCTTTTCATCTGAATGTTCTATTCAAGATCTATTCTATTTTCTGTGATGGTGATTTTATACTGGGGGTTTTAATTCCATCAATTTTCATTCCGAAATGGAGTTAAAAGATTTTAAATTTTGGGTAATTTTCATTAATAAAAAAAGGATTACGTTTCGTTCCTAATGATAAGATTGGTATAGAAAAGAACTGGTGTTTGAGACCAGTGCATCTACCAATTCCGCTTGTCTGATACAATTATTGATTGGTATTGCCCAGCATCGGAACAAATTTATACGCTCCAAATTCTTCTTTTTCAAATTCTGTAGGGCCTACTTTGGTAAATCGGTATAAAACCTGTTCATTTGTCGGGCCTAATGGAATTACCATGATTCCTCCCACGTTCAGTTGTTTTAAAAGTTCCGTAGGCAATGTGGAAGCACCACAGGTTACGATAATTTTATCAAAGGGAGCAAAAGTAGGAAGTCCGGCAAAGCCATCTCCAAAGCTCTGGAATTTTGGAAACAGATGAAGTTCTCTGAGTTTCTTTTTAGAAAAATCAAAAAGGTCTTTCTGTCTTTCTACCGTGTAAACATGAGCTTTCATCGTCATTAGAATAGCAGTCTGGTATCCACATCCTGTTCCAATTTCCAATACTTTTTCGCCTGGTTTTACCTTCAGCAGTTCAGACTGTTCCGCTACCGTGGAGGGATGGGAAATTGTTTGATGCGCCAGAATCGGGAAAGCCCGGTCTTCATAGGCAAAATCTTCAAAAATACTCTCGATAAAAAGGTGTCTTGGAACTTCACTCATTGCCGAAAGTACATTTTCATCCGAAATTCCAATTCTGTTTCGAAGATAATCGACTAAAATCTTTCTTTTTCCTTTATGTACAAACGAATCCTGCATTTGACAAAAGTAAGAAATTAGAAATTAGATTTCAGAAATTGAAGCAAAGAATTATCCACAAAAATAAAGCAATCAAAAAATGACTGCTTTATTTTTATTTCTTAATTCCACTTTATCGGATAAGGTCCGTAAAAATCGCTGAAGGTATTGTCAGCACATCTTTTTCTCACAAAAAAGTTATAATTCACTGTTTTACTTAACCCTACATAAATGGCTTTTTGACCTGCAATCACTAATTCTCCACTTGCCGGTGGCACAAAACTGGTCGTTAAGACCGTTTCATATGCAGAAACCCCATCATTCTCCCAGGATACTGTAGCTTCAAAAATAGAAGAATTCAAAGAAGAGGCTGTTTTTGAATACGTTGCATACCCTGGTTTTATACAAGTTGTGGTATTGCTGGCCAAAACAGTAACAGGTCCCGCCCAGTTGCTTTGTCCATTGCCTAACCCACAATTTTTTCTCACATACAGGTCATATTTATTATCCTTATAGAGAGGGAGATTATAGGAATTCTTATAGGTGACAACTGTGGTTCCCTTTCCTAAAGAGAAACCATGTTCGCCATACTGTATTTCATAATATCCTTCGCCCTGACTAATAATCTTCCACGAAAGCAGGTTATTTCCTTTTTCAAATATCAGGTTTGTTGGAGTTCCACATTTTGCTTGCGGATCATATGGACTATCTCCTATACATCCTGCAGTACATAATCCCAAGATGAATAAAATCGAAATTATTCTTTTCATAGTTATTTTCTGACCGTGAATTTACTGTAATTTCCTAAATGAATAAACGTGTTCAGTCTTGAATATCTCCAAGTGAAAAGTCATGTATTTTATAAATGTACATTCACTATCTTTACAAAAATTTAATACAGCTATGTTAAAAGCAGGTTTGGTAGGTGCCGGACACTTGGGGAAAATACATTTAAAACTTCTTAATCAATCAGATCGATATGAATTTGTAGGTTTCCATGATAAAGATGTTGAAAACGGAAAGAAATTAGAAGCCGAATTCGGGTATACCTATTTTGAAAATTTCGATGATTTATTGGAGCAGATTGACATGCTTGATATTGTCACGCCAACAGTTTATCATTATGATTATGCTTTAAAAGCCATTGAAAAAGGGCTGCATTTCTTTATTGAAAAACCGGTAACCCAGACTCTTGAGCAGGCGGAAGAAATTCTTCGTCTGTGCCAGGAAAAAGGAATCAAAGCACAGGTAGGACACGTTGAAAGATACAATCCAGCTTTTATTGCGACTAAGGAATATATCAGCAATCCGATGTTTATTGAAATCCACAGGCTGGCAGAGTTTAATCCACGTGGTACGGATGTTTCTGTGGTATTGGATCTTATGATTCACGATCTTGATATTTTATTAAGTATTGCGAAATCTAAAGTGAAAAACATTCATGCTAGCGGTGTTTGTGTAGTAAGTAAAACTCCGGATATTGCCAATGCAAGAATAGAGTTCGAGAACGGATGTGTAGCGAACCTTACGACTTCCAGAATTTCTATGAAGGCAATGAGAAAAAGCAGATTCTTCCAGAAGGATGCTTATATTTCTGTTGATTTCCTTGAGAAAAAGGCTGAAGTAATCAGAATGAAGGATGCTCCTGAAAACCCTACTCCATTTGATATGATCATTGAAAATGCAGAGGGAGAAAAGAACCAGATTCTATTTGAATATCCGAATATCCAGCCTAACAATGCTATTTTGGATGAATTAAATTCTTTCGCAGATGCTATCACAGGCGACAAAAATGTAGAGGTTTCTCTTGAAGACGGAACTGAAGCTTTGAAAGTGGCTTTAGAAATTATGAAACTGATCAGTTAAAAATATACTGTTTTCCTGAACAGCAACAGAGATAATGCTATCTTATTAATCAGAAGAAATTGGTTATGAGATAGCATTTTTAATTTCTGGGGTTCACAATTGAGGCAATAAATCTCTGTTCTTAAATATCAAGAGAATAAAAACTTTTCATCAATAATTACTGATTTATTAATAAAAAATCCTTTTCAAAATAAAAAAACAATATATTTGAGGAATAATTCAATAAAGTATTGAAAGATTTTGTTTTACATATATGGATATCGGGCAAATTCAATGAGCTGAATACAGGTTCATCTTGTGCTGTCATCATTCATTATAATTTCTAATATTTCCCTATTATTTTAAACCATTGAAACTACTATGAAAAGAGCCATTCTATTATCTGCACTTTTATTGTCTCAATTTGGGACATCACAATTACTGAAGACTTCAGGACAAAAAATCGTTAATGATAAAGGTGAAAATATTCAATTGAAAGGTCTTGGGCTTGGCGGTTGGATGCTTCAGGAAGGATATATGCTGAAAACTGCTGATTTTGCAGGACCTCAGTATAAGATTAAAGAGAAAATTGCTGAATTAATTGGTGAAGATGGAATGAATGAGTTCTACAAAGCTTATCTTAAAAATGGTATCACCAAGCAGGATATTGACTTTTTAGCCAAAGCTGGATTCAATTCTATCAGGCTTCCGATGCATTACAATCTTTATACACTACCTATTGAAAAAGAACCCGCAAAAGGAAAAGATACATGGCTGGAGGAAGGTTTCAAAATGACTGATGACCTGCTCCAATGGTGTGCTGATAATAAAATTTACCTGATTTTAGACCTTCATGCTGCTCCGGGCGGGCAGGGAAACGATGCCAATATATCTGATAACGATAAGTCAAAACCATCGCTTTGGGCTAATGAGGAGAATCAGAGAAAAACTGTTGCCCTATGGAAAAGGCTGGCTGAACGATACAAGGACAGTCCCTGGATTGGAGGTTATGACTTAATTAATGAACCTAACATCAATTTCACAGGGAAAAATCCGAATGGCACTGATGAAATGTCCAATGCCCCGCTCTGGAAACTTCAGAAGGATATTACAGTAGCCATCAGACAGGTTGATAAAAAGCATCTTATTTTCATTGAAGGAAACGGATGGGGAAATAACTATAACGGATTGCCAGCTCTATGGGACGATAATATGGCGTTCAGCTTCCATAAATACTGGAACTATAATGATGATCAGACACTGAAATTTGCTCTGGATCTTAGGGAGAAATACAATATTCCTATCTGGCTTGGAGAAACCGGTGAGAATTCCAATGTATGGTTTACGGAACTGATCCAGCTTTTGGGTAAACACAACATCGGGTATGCATTTTGGCCTATGAAAAAGATTGACAATATTGCAGGAATTACCAATGTGAAGACTACTCCTGAATATGAAAAGCTATTGGATTACTGGAAGAACGGTGGTGAAAAACCTTCTCAAGATTATGCAAAAAAAGCTTTATTACAGATTGCCGACAATTATAAGCTGAACAATACGGAAATTAAGAGAGATGTGATTGATGCGATGTTCAGACAGATCACGGATGCATCCACAAAGCCCTTCAGAAATCATCAGGCTCCGGGAAGAATTTTCACTTCGGAATATGATTTGGGAAGAATGGGTGCTGCGTATCTTGATAAGGATTTCATTAATCTTTGGGTAAGTGATCCGGCTAAAAGATCAGAATGGAATTCCGGACAGCAGATGAGAAATGATGGGGTCGATATTTATCAGTGTAACGACAAGATTACTAATCAATATTACGTAGGAAAAACAGAATCCGGAGAATGGCTTCAATATACTGTTCAATCAAAAGGAGACAGAACTTATACATTGGATATCCGATATGCAGCAGCCAATGATTCTAAAATAAGAATTGAAACGGCTTCCGGAAAAGTCTTAGCTACAGTATCACTGGCATCCACCGGAGGAAATGAGAACTGGAAAACAGTTTCTGCAAAAAATATCAGCCTTAAGAAAGGGGAAAACAAAATCAGAATTTTCTTTGAAAATGATGGTGCCAATCTGAATTATTTTGAACTAAAATAGTAATAATTATCTTAAATTGCAGCTCTCTTCCGGTCTTCGAAAGAGAGCTTTTTTAATTACATTATTATGAAAAAAACAGCCCTTCTTTTTCTTCTGATTTCAGCATTCACTTTTGCTCAGACATCACTATTGGAACAAAAAATAAATTCAATTCTTAAGAACAAAAAAGCCACTGTAGGAGTTTCTGTCTTAGGTTTTGAAAATGGTTTCAAATATGATAAAAATGCAGACAAAAAGCTTCCGATGCAAAGTGTATTTAAATTTCACATTGCAGCAGCAGTTCTGAATTTTGTAGATCAGGGAAAGCTTTCTCTGGGTCAGAAAGTTCTACTGGACAAGTCCAATTTATTAGAAAATACATGGTCGCCGCTTCGTGATCAATATCCCGGAGGAAATGTTGAAATTCCGTTAAGTGAAGTGATTGAATATACGGTTGCCAGAAGCGACAATAACGGCTGTGATATTCTTCTCAAATTATTGGGAGGAACCCAGACTGTTCAGAAGTTTATGGATTCAAAAGGGATAAAAGGATTTCAGATCAAATATAATGAAGAAGCCATGCATAAGGACTGGAATGTTCAGTATGAGAATTACAGCACTACAAAATCTGCGGTTGATGCCCTGAAAAAACTGTATGATGGGAAATTATTATCAAAAAAATCTACGGATTATCTGATGAAAGTAATGTGGTCTACTTCAACGGGATTGAACAAAATGGTGGAGCAACTTCCCAAAAACACTCCTGTCGCAAGAAAAACGGGAGCTTCCGGGAAGAATAAAGCAGGTTTAACGGGGGCAGAAAATGAAATAGGAATCGTTACTTTACCTAATGGCAAACATTATGCATTAGCTGTATTTGTCAGTAATTCAATGGAAACCGATGCGGTTAACTGCAGGATGATTTCGGATATTTCCAGGGAGGTTTGGGAATATTTTAATAAGTAAAATTTTAAGCTTATTTTTAAAGCGATTTAACATGAAAAAAATAATAATAACAACAGCTCTATTGGCTTTCACATTCTTTTATTCGCAGAAGAATCAGAATTATTTAGAGATCAGCTACGGAAGTGTATGCTGTGGTCCTGCATCTGATAAACCTGTCATGAGCTTTCTGAAAGAATTTAAGAATAAAAGCCAGATAAAAAGCATGGAAATCCTGATCCAAAAAGGAAGAGGCAGAGAGGGCGAATATACATTATATGTAGGCACTGATTTTCTTACCAAGAATCAGAAAAAAAGACTGGTAAGAGGATTAACAGCTGCTGTTTCCAACCAGAACAACAATAAGAAAAGTCAAAGTGTGGGAAATGTTTTCTTTGATTCCACAGCTGTTGTTACACAATCTGAACTTGCAGACGTAAAAAATTTAACTATCTATAAAAAATAAAGGAAAAATGATCAAAAACATTGTAGTTATCGGAGCGGGAACCATGGGAAATGGTATTGCACATACTTTCGCACAAAGCGGTTTTAAAGTAAATCTTGTAGACGTATCCCAGGACGCTTTGGACAGAGGTTTAAAAACCATTACTACCAATCTTGACAGAATCATTGCAAAAGGAAACCTTACAGAGGAGCAAAAAGCTGAAACACTGGGTAACATCACTACTTTTACAGCATTGAATGATGCCGCAGGTTCTGCTGATCTTATTGTGGAAGCTGCTACGGAAAATCTAGATCTTAAACTGAAGATTTTCGGTCAGATGGATGAACTGGCTCCTGCCAACTGTATTCTTGCAACCAACACCTCATCTATATCTATTACAAAAATTGCTGCAGCTACGAAAAGAGCTGATAAAGTAATTGGGATGCACTTCATGAACCCGGTTCCTATTATGAAACTGGTAGAAATTATCAAAGGATATTCTACTTCCAAAGAGACTTTTGATTCCATTTATGAAATGAGCAAAACATTGGGTAAAGTTCCTGTAGAAGTAAATGATTATCCTGGTTTTGTAGCCAACAGAATTTTAATGCCTATGATCAATGAGTCTATTGAAACACTTTATAACGGTGTGGCTGGTGTAGAAGAAATTGATACGGTTATGAAATTGGGAATGGCTCATCCGATGGGTCCTCTTCAGCTTGCAGACTTTATCGGTCTTGATGTATGTCTTGCGATCCTGAATGTGATGTATGACGGTTTCAAAAATCCTAAATACGCTCCGAACCCATTGCTTGTAAATATGGTGACAGCCGGAAAATTGGGTGTAAAATCAGGAGAAGGGTTTTACGATTATTCTGAAAGCAAAAAAGCTGAAAAAGTTTCAAAAATGTTTTTGAAGTAATCTTAAATCAATAATTTTAATTATCTTTGAGAAAGTTAAAACATTAAAAAAATGAAATTACCAAAGTTTTTATTAGCAGATAATTCGGAATTTCCAGAGGATCTATTCGTGGTTCATACAGAATATCCAAGATTTATCTTAAACGTTGAGGAAGAAGAAGTTGAGTGGTTAGATGATCTTGAAGGTGATGATGAAGAAACGATGGCAGACGAGGCTACTAAAGTAGTAGAAGCAGCGTTCAAATGGTGCGACGAAGAATTGGCTAAGTACGACGAAGAAGAGGAAGATTAATAACACTCTAAACATAAAAAAGGAACTCAATTGAGTTCCTTTTGTTTTTTTATTCTGATTTTGTGAATTTCAATAGTAAAAGATTGTCTTTATACAATTCTAAAGTATTTCCGGAAATCACATATTTGTTTGCTTTTCCCATCATATCCATAAAATTCTGCTCTACTCCGATGTTGTTGCACATCATTTTTGTAGATCCCATTTGTCCTGCAGTAAAACTTCCAGTAGACGGATCTATTGTAGCCGCTCCGAAATAGTTATTACATCCTGCATTTCCTGTGATCTTCTCTCCTTCAATGTTCAATGTTGGAACTTTACCTTTTACCGTTTCAGCCAAAGTCCATTTGGTATTGGTAAGAACAGGCTGAGCTTTCCCTACTTTAGACGCAGACGGACTTGTCATTGATCCACAAGAAGCTAATACTGCAGCGGTACATATACTTAAAAAAAGATTTTTCATTTTTTTCTTTTTGAATTAACCCAAATTTACGGAAATTATATTATTTAAACGGGTTGCCAAGAATTTTATTATTCTTTAACAGTTGATATTTTGAATATTTTTCCGGTCTAATTGTAGGAATAAAAAGCATTATTCATTATCATAACTGGTATTCTAAAGCTTAAAAGTTGGAAAACGCAAAGACGCAAATAATTTTAATGAGGAACGCTTCTAAGACACAGGGATTTTATCTTTGATAAAATTTCAACAGTAATTTTGTCATTCTGAAAAAATCTATATTATACTTAGTATCTGAAAACGTACTGCGCCGAGACTCCTACGGAGTGACAAAGATTGTGGATAGACCGCTACCGAATCATAAGAAAATATGCAATAAAACACAATTCAATAGGAACGGGCTTTAGCCCGTTTTTGCTTACAACCAATATTCAATGGGCTTTAGCCGAAACTTACTATATGAATACATTTTCTTAAAAGATTAAAAACAAAAAAAAACGGACTTTTTTTAAGTCCGTTTTAGTTATAATGAAATAAGTATTTTCAAGTATTAAGATCTCAACTCTGCGTTGAATTCTTTCTGGAAAGCTTTAATCAGAGAGTCCATTACTTCGGTAATCTCTTTTTCTTCCAGTGTTTTTTCTTCATTTAACAGCTCAAAGCTCATAGCATAAGACTTCTTACCTTCAGGAAGATTTTTCCCTTCATACACGTCGAACAGGTTGATGCTCTTAATGAACGAAGATTTATTCTTTTTAGCAGTCTGATATAAATCCTGATAGTTTACATTTTTATCAATCAGTAAAGCTAAGTCTCTTCTGATTTTGTTGAATTTCGGAATGTCTTTGAATTTCAATTCATTTTTAGAACGCAATTCCTGAGCATATTCCAGTTCAATTTCTGCATAGAAACACTCCTGATCAATATCAAAGTCTTTTAGCAAAGCTGGAGCTACTTTTCCGATTCTTACCAACGTTTTACCTTCTGCCTCATATGCCAAAGCATCAGAGAATCTGTCATCAGATAGAGCAACTTCTTTGTAATCTACCGCAAGTCTTTCCAATAAAACTTTTACATACGCTTTAAGGTTATAGAAACTTACAGCAGACTTTGGCTGAAGCCAGTTTTCGGAAACATCTCTTCCGGAAACCAATAATGCCAATTGTTTTCTTTCTTCGTATTTATCTTTTTTGTGATAAATTTTTCCTAATTCGAAGAATTTAATATCCTGATTCTTTCTGTTGATGTTATAAACTGTATTCTGAAGAAGTCCTTCCAATAAAGACTTTCTCATGAACGCCAAATCACCGCTTAAAGGATTCAATAGTTTTACCGCATCCGTTTCATCTTTTACAGAAGTCAATGAATTGTTCATGACTTCATTGAAGCCAATGCTTTGTAAAGTTCTTGCCCAGTTATTTTCCAGTTCATCCTGATCGTTAGTACTCAGCTTAACCGGCGTAAATGAAAACTTCTGTGGCGCATCAATTTTATTGTATCCGTAGATTCTTAAAATCTCTTCAATCACATCAATTTCTCTTGTTACATCTGCTCTGTAAGCAGGAACAGAGATTTCAAAACCGTTAGGAATTTCATTTAATACCTGAATTTCCAACGCTTTTAAGATTTCCTTTACTTTTTCTCTGTGAATCTTTGTTCCTAAAATCTGCTCAATTTTAGAGAATCTGATAATCACATAGTTATCTTCTATTTTCTTAGGATATTCTTCCAGTAACTCTCCCACTAATTTTCCTTCAGCAATTTCCTGAATCATTTTAATAGCGTGAGTGATGGCTGTTCTTGTAAGGTTCGGGTCTACTCCTCTTTCAAATCTGAAAGAAGCATCGGTATTCAAGCTGTGCGCTTTAGCTCCTTTTCTTACAGCAATCGGATTGAAGTAAGCACTTTCAAGGAATATTGTTTTCGTTGTTTCAGATACTCCTGAATTCTCACCACCAAATACTCCGGCAATGCACATTGGCTTATCTTTACCGTCTTTGATCATGATTTCAGAACCATTCAATGTTCTTTCAACACCATCTAAAGTAGTGAACTTTGTTCCCGGCTTTACAACCCCTACTTTCACTTTCTTATCTGCAATTTTATCAGCATCAAAGGCGTGAAGCGGCTGTCCGTACCCGTGAAGAATATAGTTGGTAATATCTACAACATTATTGATTGGGCTAAGTCCAATGGCTTTCAGTCTGTCTTTTAACCAAGATGGAGATTCTGCAACTTTCACGTTTTCAATAACAGCTCCGATGTATCTTGGACACAATTCAGCATCTTCAATTTCCAGTTTGAAATCATGAGTTCCCTCATTATTCAAAACTTCAGAAGCTACTTTATTGAATTGAGATTTCAATTGATTGGTAGAAAGATAGGCATGTAAATCTCTGGCAACACCATAGTGAGACATAGCATCCGTTCTGTTGGGTGTTAATCCGATTTCAAAAACCTCATCATTGGTAAGCTCAAAATAGTCAGCGAAGTTTTTCCCCACTTCATATTTGGTTTCATCCAGCACCATGATTCCTCCGTGATCTTCGCTAAGACCTAATTCATCTTCTGCACAGATCATTCCCTGAGAAACCTCTCCTCTGATTTTTGCTTCTTTAATTTCAAAAAAGTTTCCGGTTTTGTCATAGATTTTAGTTCCGACAACGGCTACAGGAACAGTTTGTCCTGCATCTACATTAGGAGCTCCGCAAACAATGTTCAACACTTTTCCGTTTCCTACGTCTACTGTTGTCTTCTTCAGTTTGTCAGCATTAGGATGTTTTTCGCAAGTCAGTACTTTACCTACAACCATTCCTTCCAGGCTGCCTCTTACACTTTCAAATTTATCTATCCCTTCAACCTCAAGACCAATATCTGTAAGGAATTCACCGATTCTTTCAGTTTTTGATTCCGTTTTTACAAAGTCCTTCAGCCAGTTGTTTGATATTTTCATTTGTTAATCTATCTACTTATTTAATTCGTCAGATGAGTTATAAGAGTTCACCTGCTCTATTTTGAAACTTTTATTTGAAATTCCACACCTTATTCCGGTATGATTTTTCGAGCTACAAATGTCGTGTTTTTTTGAGAAATAGAGAAATTTAGAAGCGATTTTAAGATAATAAATTTTCGTTAATCCTTCTGTTACGGATTCGGGAATCTATTGGGCCAACGGTCTTACGATCTTCTTCAGGCTGTCAGAAAATAATACCAACCCTCCGGCCATCATGATAATATCTTTCAAAACCAAACGTCCTGCTCCTGACAGATAGGGAAAGCCATACTGAGGAGTCGTATAATCTCCACCCAGATTGGGTACATATACTTCCGGCGTTGTTATGAGGAATGATAGCGTGACGAATGACATTAAAAATGTTAAAACACCTCCAACGGCTCCTATTTTAGGAAACCAGATTCCTAACAGCACCAAAAATCCGATTACAACAATCATTGATCCCAAACCATAGGAAAAGGTATACGTTCTGTTTTCCTTATGCCAGTCGATATTTTTCTGGATCACTTTTCCTTCAGGATTTTTATACAGAGTATATTCTGCAACAAGCTTTTTATCTTCATTGAAAACTTTATGATCTGCATTTTTGTAAAAGAAACTCATCAAAGGGCTATTGGCAACGAAAGGGACAATTCCATCCGCTTCATAATGAAATGCCTTTAAACCTCCAATCCAGGCCATAACAATGAAAATTGAAATTCTTAGAAAATTGAAAAAGTAAGTATCCAATTGTAATAAACGGTGGTAAATACGGTTGTTCTGCATGTGATTTATTTTTTACCAAAGGTATTCACATGCTTACCGCTCCAACATAGATATTTGAGGACATTACATGGACATTTTCGCCACTACCGAGATTCCTACTTTTTCTCTGTATTTCTTTGGGGAACATCCTACCGATTTTTTGAAATACCTGCTGAAGTAAAACTCATCTGCAAAGCCAAGTTCCGAAGCAATTTCTTTGACAGATCTGTAGGTTAAATGCAACAGTTTTTTAGATTCAAGAATAATTCTTTCATTAATAATCTGAGTAGGTGTTTTGGTAAATTCCTTCTTTACCGCTTTACTTAATGTATTATTGGTGATGCTCAGTTTGTCACTGTAAAAAGAAAGTTCTTTTTCATTTTTAAAATGGGTTTCCAACAGTTTCTGAAATTCTGCAGCATTTTTATTAGGTAGCTTATCATGAGAAACTGCAGTGTTTTCCATACTGCTTTTCTGTTTACTTCCAATAGCAAGAATAAGCTGGATATAGGTTTTGATAATGGATTCAGAGAACGGATGTTTTTCAGATTCTTCTTTTTCAATATGATTAAATAGCTCAAGAATATAATGATAGTTTTTCTCTGACAATTCAATGCCTGGGTTGAGATAAATATTATTGAAAAGCAATCCGTTGCATGCTACCTCTTCTTTATGATATTCTATACAGTAATAATCACCATGAAAGAAAAGCATATGCATAGTCTCATCAGATTCCGAAGCCAGTTTAACCTTCTGGTAAGGGGAAAGAAACAGAATATTATATCCGCTGTACGAATAGTTGATATCATCTACAGAGAAAACACCAGCTCCTTTCCACAGAATGACACTATAGTTTTCCGTAGTCAATTCTGAAGGAAAATCTGAGGTATGATAAGACTGTATTTTTATTTTCATGATGAGCAATTTTAAACACTAATGACACTAATAACCCACAAATAACACGATCCGTATGGTTCCCATTTGTGATTTTTGTGAAAAAATTTGTGTAATTCGTGTTTTAAACAAAAAACATATTTTCTATTCTTTCAGGAATTACCAATATTCCATAAAAACAAAAGCCGGAAAATTCCGGCTTTCTATTATTTGTGATCTTAATCTTACAATCCGATTACCGGCATTGATAACATTAAGATATTTTCATTTTCTTCAAGACCGTCAAGAGGTTCGATGATCCCAGGTCTGTTAGGTTGAGACATTTTCATAGTGATATCATCCGATCCTAAGATTGTCAGCATTTCAGTTAAGAATTTAGAGCTGAACCCGATATTGATATCTTCTCCGTTGTAATCACAAGGAATCTGCATATCTGCTTTGTTTGCATATTCAGTATCTTCTGCATGAAGGTGAAGAATATTTCCGGAAAGCTTGAATCTTACCTGGTTGGTAGATTTATTAGACATGATAGATGCTCTTTTGATCGCTCCTAGTAATAAGTTTCTGTTGATTGTCAATACATTTGGATTTTCTTTTGGAATTACCGCTGTATAATTAGGATATTTTCCGTCAATCAGTCTACAGATCCAGATATGCTTACCAAAAGTAAACTTAGCCATATTCTCATTGAAGTCGATGGTAACGTCTTCATTGGAACTAGCCAAAATATTTTTGAAAATGTTAAGAGGCTTTTTAGGCATGATAAACTCCATCGGTTCGGCATTCATCAGATCTGCTCTTTTGTACACCACCAATCTGTGGGAGTCTGTAGAAACGAAATTGGTTTCGTTTTCTCCAAACTGGAAAAGAACTCCTGTCATTACCGGACGAAGAGAGTCGTTACTTGTAGCGAATAGTGTGTTTGTCAAAGCTTCAGACAATACTCCTGCCGGCATCGTTACGCTTTGTGAAGCGTCAAATTCTGGCAATTCAGGATAGTCATCAGCATTGTCTAATGCTACTGCGAAATTATCTTTTTCATCTAAAATCTCAAGCTGGCTTCCCGTTCCTTCCGCATTGTCTTTTACAACAAATGTTAAAGGCTGTTCACCATATGTCTTGATAAAATCCTGAAAAATTTTAGCAGGAACAGCAAATTTACCTGTATCATCAGACTTTACTTCCAGAGAAGTAACAAGAGTTGTCTCGCCGTCAGATGCTGTAATGGTAACATTATTTCCGTCTAATTCAAAAAGATAGTTTTCTAAAATCGGTCTCGATTGAGAGCTTGATATTACGCCACTTACAGTTTGCAACGCCTTCTGCAGTTCACCACTTGAAATAATAAATTTCATAGATTTATAAAATAAGTTTCTACAAATATAATAAATAGATACAACAAAGAAAAGAATAATATAGAGGAGTTTTTCACAAAGATCCTTAATTTGTTTTGAGCCTTGACATTATGCTTGTATTTCTTGGGAGATTCATTTTTTTATCAAAATACAAAGACTATCTTTGTCTGAAAAGTTCAAAATCATGCAAAAACCTCCTATCCATAAAAGTTTTCTCAATGCTTTCAGGGGTATTTTTCTGATGATTAAAACGGAAAGAAATTTCCAGATTGAACTTTTAGTATTTTTTGTGAATCTCTTTTTTATTTTTTATTTCAGACTGAGTAATACAGATGCAGCATTGGTTTTCATCGCTTCATTTGCTGTTTTAAGTGCCGAAATTTTCAATACAGCCATTGAAAAGATCTGTGATATCATTCAACCTAATTTCGACAAAAGAATCGGCTTTATTAAAGATATTTCCGCTGGAGCTGTAATGCTGACAGCCATTGCATCCGTGATTGTCGGAATTCTGGTGTACTGGAAATATATTTTTTAGCTGAGCTGGAAGAAAGAAGCCGGGAGTTGGACATTTTAAACCACCCCGTCAAAAATTCTTTGAATTTTTGCCACCCCTCCGAGGGAGGGGAATGTCACATCTTCAGTTCAAACAATTGTAAAGGCAAGAGATTTTTCTGCGTTTTATTTCACAGCAATTAAGATATCAACTTCTGCATCTGACGGATTTTGTGCTTTTTCTCCATAGATTTCAAAATCGGCTGTAAATATTCTTCCTAAATCCATTTGCCAGATTTCCATCCATTCATTGATCACAAGATCTTTTGACAGATCTCCTTTTGCGGTAAATTTCACATATGCTCCACCCTCAAAAGAATAGCCTACCATTCCTTCCGGAATAGTGTCAAGATTTTCTACTTTACATCCAAGAACTGTGGTATAAGGCCTGGTATGGTCTTTTTCGTAATCCGTATAGATGGAGTAAATAGTACGGTCTACTTTATTCGGAATTGCATTGAGAATATCCTCGCTTATCATTTTTTCCCATAATACCGGAATATCTTTTCCTGCCTGTCCATTCTCATTAGTGGTTCTTACTGAAATACCGATTACCTTAAAAGGTTCTACTTTCACGTTATTCATTTCTTGATTTTTTGTTATAAGACAAAGATAAGGACAGGTTGTGACAAGGGTATGTCAGTAGTATTGGTGTATTTTAAGTTTTGGCTAAAGCCGTGGATTTGTGTTTTATGGAAAGGGTGGGCTAAAGCCCACCCCTATTGAATGCAATTTGTCCTGTAAATTTGAATAGTAACGTTTGTTGAGTTTGTTTCGCTTTGCTCGCAATGACTATTTTCCCACATAAATAAATCCATTCTTTCCGGATTTAAAAACTGTTTCTATCCTTTTATAATCATCCACTTCGTATTCATCTGCCTGAAGAATTTCTGCTTCTGTCACTTCAAAAAGTACTCCTTCTATCTGATCGTTGTCATTTCCTGAAAACTCCAAAACCGGATGGTATTTCTGACCGCTTTTTCGCAGCACTTCCGGATCTGTAATTTCAAGCATATTTAATCTGTAGCCGGATAAAATATCTTTTTCACCTTGTAAAAGTCTTCCAAAGTTTTCCAATTGAACCTGTTCTTTCTGCAGGGTTCCGTAAGAAAATAAATGCGGCATTATAAATGTTTTTCAATGATTGGGATTGCGATTTCGGCCATCATTCCATAGCCTTTTTCATTAGGGTGTACACCGTCTGCTGAAAGCAGAATCTCTTTATCATCCAGAAAAGCAGAATAAAAATCAATATACGTCAAAGAGTCTTCGGCTGCAATATTTTTCAGAATCTGATTATAAGCAACGACATCTTCATTGATTCTTTTTTTACCAGAACTCACCACAACTCCATCTATTTTTTGAGAGAAAGGAAGAATGCTTACAAGATAAATCTCATTGGAGAATCGTCTGGCATATTCAACAGCTTTTTTAATATTGTTTCTAAATTTTTCAGGATTTACCATCTGTATTCCCTCCTTCACAGCCAGATCATTGGCTCCATAGCTTAGAAAAACAATATTTCCATCAGGGGAATTTCTTGCGTCTAATTCGTGAGGAATTCTTTTCAGTAAGCCTTCCGTAGTTTCTCCTCCTATTCCGAGATTGAAGAGAATCAGTTCATCTCCATTTCCTTCGTGAAATTGCTGTAAGGCATATCTTTTCAAAATATCTACCCAACCTCCAAAAACACCATCATATTCCCCATAGGTAATGCTGTCACCAAAGAACAGCCCGTAAATAATTTTCTTCATTCCACTTTTATTGTTTCCTGTTTTGTTGAAGTAAAAGTATTAAGAAAAAATTATTTAATGATTATCAACCGTTGAATTTATAGGAATCTATGCTGAATTTTTATTTGAACCATTAAGATTTTGTAAGGAGTGAAGAATAGTTAAGCGAACAGCTGAAGCTATTATTAAGCAGACTGCTTTATTCATCGCTGATGAATCTTAACTTGCCTTAAAATCTTTACTGTTCTTAATGGTTTAAATATATACTGCTTTTTGACGCAAAGATTTTATTGCTATCCGCTTGATTCCAGAAAGCAAAGAAAGAATCAACAAGTTGATTTTATGAAGCTGATGTAACACAATAATTATAAAATTATTGAACCATTAAGATTTTGTAAGGAGTGAAGAATAGTTAAGGGAACAGCTGAAGCTATTATGAAGCAAAACCCTTTATTCATCAGCAATGAATCTTAACTTGTCTTAAAAACTTTACTATTCTTAATGGTTTAAGGTTTTTCTAATTACTCATTGCTCATTATTCCATCTTCAATGTAATATTGGTATGCGACTGTATAATTTCCACAAGGATTTCAAAAAGGGACTGTCCTTTTCCTTCAATCAAATCATCTAATTTCTGTTGAATCAGTTCTATATTGAATGGTTTTCCCTGTTTGATTTTATTTTCATAAAATTCACGGGTGGCGGTAAAGCCCAGGTCTTCTTTTGATTTCTGTGATTCTTTCCAGATGATTTCAATTTCTTCTTTGTTTTCAAATACTCCGAAACCACCGTATAGAATATCATCAAAGCCATCCAGCGTTCCTACTTTCCAATCCGTATCTTTCATCAGAACATTGGAAACTTCTTCATAGAAACCTCCTAAAGACGAAAAATGACCGCCATGGATGACGATCATTTTTCTTGTATTATTATTTGAAGTATTCAACTCCATTTTTAAATATGTTGTGATAATTCGCGGTAGGTATATTTTTCATAAGACCTTCTGCAAATCGTTCCGGGTGGCCCATTCTTCCGTAGATTTTTCCACATGGGCTCGTAACTCCTTCGATTCCGAATAATGAGTTATTCGGGTTGAACGGCATCCCGTGGGCGATGTTTCCATCAAAGTCTATATATTGGGTTGCAATCTGCCCATTTTCATACAGCTTTTTGATCTCTTCTTCTGAAGCCATGAAACGTCCTTCTCCGTGAGAAATCGGAATAGTGAAAGTCTGACCTTTCATTCCTTTTAACCAAGGGCTTTCATCATTCACTACCTGTACAGTTACCATCTGAGAGATGTGTCTTCTGATAGCATTGTGAGCTAATGTAGGAGAGTTTTCATCCAGATCTTTGATTCTTCCGTAAGGCAACAATCCTGACTTCACAAGCGCCTGGAATCCGTTACAGATCCCAATGATCATTCCGTCTCTGTCTAATAATTCATGAACTGCATTTTTCATTTTCTCGTTTTTCAGAACGTTAACAATGAATTTTGCAGAACCATCCGGCTCGTCCCCTGCGGAGAAACCTCCTGAGAATGCCAGAATCTGAGAAGTTCTGATCTCTTCAACCCAAGCATCAATGCTTTCATCCAGTAACTGGTGGTTGATATTGATCAAAGGTAAGCTGCTTACTACAGCACCTTCTTTCTGGAATGCATTCAGCGTATCATACTCACAGTTGGTTCCCGGGAATACCGGAGCAAAAACTTTAGGCTGTGCGATTCCGTGTTTTTTAATGATAATATTTCTTGGGTGGATTGAGTTTGATTTTTCATCAATTTCAACCGTGATCTTTTCTTTTTCTATTGTTGGGAAAAGATTCTCGAATGTATTGGTATTAGCAGCTACAAGATCTACGATATTGGATTCAAGACCGTTGATTTTTACCATACCAGAATCTTTTACTTCTCCGATCAACTGAAGAGTAGCAAAGCTTAATTCTTCTTTTGCTTCAATGATTAAGCTACCGATATTTTTAGCTAATACTACATTTTCATCAGCATTAACCTCAGCACCTAATCTGTTTCCGAAGCTCATTTTTGCTAATGCTACCGCAAGACCTCCTTCTTTCACTGTTTTCACAGAAACGATTTTTCCTGCTTTGATGTTTTCGAAAATGAATTCAAAAACGTCTTTTAAAGCATTATAGTTTGGAAGTCCGCTTTCCTGAGCAACATGATTGAAGAAATACAGTTTGTTTCCTGCATTTTTCAGTTCAGGAGAGATGATATTTTCTTTATCTCCGTTGGCACATGCAAAAGAAATCAGGGTGGGTGGTACATTCAGATCCTGATATGTTCCACTCATGGAATCTTTACCTCCGATCGCCGCAAGACCTAAATTGATCTGAGCATCATAAGCTCCTAAAAGTGAAGCTAAAGGTTTCCCCCATTTCTCAGGATTCTGCCCTAATTTTTCGAAATATTCCTGGAAGCTTAGTCTGATGTTTTTATAATCACCTCCCATGGCAACAATCTTCGCAACACTTTCTACTACAGCATATGATGATCCTAACAGTGAGTTTTGTTTTGAAATTTCAGCATCAAATCCCCAGCTCGCCAAAGAAACAGTTTTAATATCTTTTGCTCCTAAAATCGGTAGTGTCTGCACACTTCCTTCCATTAAGGTCTGCTGATATTTTCCACCTAAAGGCATCGCTACTGTAGTCGCTCCAATGGAAGAGTCAAACATTTCCAATAGCCCTTTTTGGGAAGCTACATTTTTATCTTTTAAGATGTTCAGGAAGTTTTCTGCGTTGAAAGCTTTCGTTTCTTCTTTTACGTCTTCAAGGTGAGTGATTTTCACTTCCTGAGATTTTGAACATCCGTTGGTGTCTAAGAAAGCTCTTGAAAGGTCTACAATTTTGTCTCCTTTCCAGAACATCTGCATTCTTCCGGAATCTGTCACTTTTGCCACTTCTACAGCAACAATGTTTTCAGCTTCACAGAATTTGATGAATTTTTCTTTATCCTGAGGATCTACAACTACCGCCATTCTTTCCTGAGATTCAGAAATAGCCAGTTCGGTTCCGTTTAATCCTTCATATTTTAATGGTAATACATCAAGGTTCACTTCTAAAGAGTCTGCAATCTCACCGATCGCTACAGAAACTCCTCCTGCTCCGAAGTCATTTGACTTTTTAATCAGCTTCGTTACTTCAGGGTTTCTGAACAGTCTCTGAATTTTACGTTCTTCTACCGCATTTCCTTTCTGAACTTCAGAACTCATAGTGTGGATTGAAGTCTCGTCCTGCTCTTTTGAGCTTCCGCTTGCTCCTCCTACTCCGTCACGACCTGTTGCTCCTCCTAAAATGATAATTGAATCACCATTTTCAGGTTTCTCACGTCTTACCCAATCTACAGGAACAGCTCCGGTAACGAAACCTACTTCCATTCTTTTCGCCTTATACCCTTCGTCATAGATTTCAGAAACCATTGTGGTAGCAAGACCAATCTGGTTACCATAAGATGAATATCCGTTGGCTGCCTGTTTTGTAATCGTTTTCTGAGGTAATTTCCCTGGTAATGTTTGGTCTACTGATTCTAAAACGTCTGCAGCCCCTGTTAATCTCATCGCCTGGAAAACGAAAGATCTTCCGGATAATGGATCTCTGATAGCTCCTCCCAAACACGTTGATGCTCCACCAAACGGTTCAATTTCTGTAGGGTGATTGTGTGTTTCGTTTTTGAATAATAAATACCAAGGTTCTTTTTTACCATCATATTCAGCTTCGATCTGGATGGTACATGCATTAATCTCATCAGAAATGACAAGGTTATCCAGATTCCCTGTTTTATGGAAATATTTACCACATACTGTTGCCAGATCCATTAGGGAAATTGGCTTCAGCTCACGGCCTAAGAATTTTCTTTTTTCGATATAATCATTGAAGATCGTTTCCAATGTATGTTTGAACTGACCTTCAAACTGAATGTCTGACAATTCTGTTTCAAAAGTCGTGTGACGACAGTGGTCACTCCAATATGTGTCTAATACTTTTAGTTCTGTTTCCGTAGGATTTCTCTCTTCAGTCTTGAAATATTCCTGAATGAATTTCAGGTCATCCAATCCTAATGCAAAACCATGATTGTTATAGAAACTTTCAAGTTCAGCATCATTGAAATTGATGAAATTTTCGTGGATGATCACTTTTGACGGGGTTTCATCTGCAGGAATATCCAAAATAGATAAGTCTTTTTCCTGAGATTCCACTTTGTTGATCAAAAGATCCTTGATTTTAACCAAGTCAGCTTCAGAAACTCCTTCAAATTCGATTAATTTTCCACTTCTTACTTTTGATTTTTCATTTTCTGTCAGTAAAGCGATACACTGCTGTGCAGAATCTGCTCTCTGATCATACTGACCAGGCAAAAATTCCATTCCGAAATGAATTGTTTTTGCAGGGTTTTCTGTATGTAAAATATCAGTAACAGGGTCTACGAAAGTGTTGTTCACCACTTTTTCAAATTCTCCTTCATTCAAATTGAAAATATCATATACATTGTATACTTTCACGCTTTGAACTGCCGGAACCACCGCTTTTACTTCATCAAAAATTTTTGGACTTTCAACATCGAAAATTCCTCTTTTTTCTACGAAAATTCTTTTGTTATTAGACATTAGATGTCAGATTTTTAATATTAGATTTATTTTTAATTTTCAAATTTATTTCTTGCTATCTCTATTGAACGATGCAATTTTTCAAGCAAAACTTTTTCAGAAGGTAAGATAAGTAAATATTCTGCAACCTTTATATTATCCCCTTCCAGATTCATGAGTTCTATATGTTCGGAATTTTTTCCTGAACAAAGGATTAAACCAATGGGTGGATTTTCACCTTCTATTTTTTCATATTTATTAAGATAGGATAGATAAAGCTCCATCTGACCTTTATGATTGGCTTCAAATTCGCCTAATTTCAACTCAATAACCACTAAAGATTTTAGTTTTCTATGATAGAAAAGTAAATCCAAGTAGTAATCTCTATTATCTATGGTGATTCTTTTTTGTCTTGAAAGAAATGCGAAATCACTACCCAACTCAGAAATGAATTTTTGCAGCTCCACAATAATGGCTTCTTCTAAGTCTTTTTCAGAAAAGGTATCTTTCAATTCTAAAAAATCAAGAAAATAGGGATCTTTAAAAACTAAGTCAGGGTTTAAAATATTATTTTCAGACCAGTTTTTCAGTTCTTTATCTATTATTTCTTCGGGCTTTTTGCTTATTGCTGTTCGTTCAAAAAGCAGAGAATTGATTTTTTCTCTCAAGACTCTGACACTCCAATTTTCAATTTTACAAACTTCAAGATAAAAGTTTCTTTTAGTATCTTGAGAAATAGGAATAAGGAGTAGAAAATGAGTCCACGATAATTGTCGCATCGCTGATGCGACAATATTAAAATCACTGAAAACAGACGCAAACTGCATCATTTTCCGGATATTTTTTTCAGAAAATGAATTTCCAAATTCTAACGTAAGTTGCTGAGAAATTTGTACAATAACTTCTTTGCCATATTCTGCTCTCTTATTATCTAAAACATCTTCATTTATTCTTTTTCCTATTTCCCAGTACAAAACCACCATTGCCGAGTTTACCTGAGCTGCAACCTGACTTCTTGTCTTGTCTACCAGCTCCTTAAGATCGGTCATTAATTGTTGATGATTTTGATTCTGTAACATTATTAAAAATTAGATGTCAGATTTTTAATATTAGATTTATTTTTCTTTTTACTTTTTCTGAGCTAAAGTTTCTTTCTTTAAACCCATCTATATTGGAAATTTTTGAGAGAAATATTTCCCTCTAACCATTATTCTGTACAAATTTAAAGGAATAAGTCTATCTTCATCAAATTTGAACTGTAGAATTTCCAATTTTATCTTTATTTGTTGATAAATTTATTAGGATTATCCTGATGTACTTTCTGAAAATCCTCTGCATTTTTTATTTCTTCTTTCAACCAGTTTTCAAAAGGAACTTTTTTCTCATTGTAATCTTCAATCGCATAAAATGTTTTACCATCTTCCGAAACCAGGAATTTGAAGCGGTAAAGCATATCCAATTCCTTTTTCCTGTAATTGTAGGTGTTTACCTGATAATACGGAAAGTTTTCTTTGGGTCTTTCTACGATTTCAAAAAACAGATTCTTTTCATTTTCAGATAACTTATTGTAAAAATTTACATAATAAAGATCTGAAAGTTTTGTCTTCTGTCTTTCAAAGAACTGAAGAATATTTTTTTCTTTTTCATTGTATTGAAAAGGATTCGGGTAATATTTTCCATCGATTTCAATGTCTTTCTCTGTTGATTTTGCCAATGGCTGAACAGTTTGTCCTTTTCCATTCATCACTCCCCATTTTCCGCCTACAATGGATCTGTGTTCGTCATTGGTTTTTTCCCAATCACAGCCGTCACAAAATGCAGCATATCCATAATTAAAGGGTGATGCAAAATCATGTTCAGCTTCAATAACAATCTTTCCGTTTCGGTCTGCAAATCCTACTTTACCATTTTTAACCAATCTTCTCAATCCTTCAGAGAAATAATCAGCTCCATTGTCATAAAGAAAAGCTTTATACAGGAATTTTCCATTTTTATCATAGACATATCCCCATTCATTTTTCTCCGGTTTTTCGCCTTCTTTACTACCATCAAAAAGAATAGTTTCTCCTTCTACAGGATCTCCATCTTTAAGGAATGAAAAGATTTTGAACTGTGCAGGAACAATTATTTTTCCTGCTTTATTTTTTACCCCAACCAGAGAATCTTTGGATTTGAAATAATATAAAACTTCTTTTCCCTGAGAAAAAGAAAGCATTGGTATTAATATAATGGTTACCAGTAGTCTTTTCATATTCGGTGAGATTGGAAATAAAATATGCAGCCGAAAAGACTGCATATTGTTTTATACTTTAAGATCAGCTTCTAATCCTATTAAGTCTTTGTTTTGGTCTATAATCGGCTGTACTTCATTTTTGATGAATTCCTCCGTCTGGATTGGCGCGAAACCAATAAAGTTTTTAGGATCTAGAACCTCCTTCAGTTTTGATTTGTCTAGTTTTAAAGAATCATCGTTTAAGATTCTTTCGATAAGATCATTCTCTTTACCTTCTTCTTTCACTTTCTTGGAAGCTTCCATCGAGTGAACTCTGATCACTTCGTGAATCTCCTGGCGGTCACCACCTGCTTTCACTTCTTCCATGATGATATATTCTGTCGCCATGAAAGGAAGTTCTTCCATAATATGTTTGTTGATTCTGTTTGGATATACAACAATTCCGTTCATGATGTTATTCCAGATCAATAGAATAGCATCAACCGCTAAAAATGCCTGTGGAATTGTCAATCTCTTGTTTGCAGAGTCATCTAATGTTCTTTCAAACCATTGTGTAGAAGCTACCATTGCAGAACTTGTTGTCAAAGACATTACGTATTTTGCCAACGCCCCGATTCTTTCGCTTCTCATTGGGTTACGCTTGTATGCCATTGCAGATGAACCGATCTGGTTTTTTTCGAATGGTTCTTCAATTTCCTTAAGGTTTTGAAGTAAACGTAAATCATTTGTGAACTTGTGTGCAGATTGTGCAATATTTCCTAATAAAGCAACTACTTTCGCATCAATTTTTCTATCGTAAGTCTGTCCGGAAACTCCGAAAACTTTTTCGAAACCGAATCTTTTTGAAAGTTCTTTATCTAAGTGTTTTACTTTAGAATAATCTCCGTTGAAAAGTTCAAGGAAACTTGCAGCAGTTCCTGTAGTTCCTTTTACGCCTCTGAAACGAAGAGTTTCAAGGAAGAAATCCAATTCTTCGATATCAAGAACCAAACTCTGTAACCAAAGTGTTGCTCTTTTTCCTACCGTTGTCAACTGAGCCGGCTGGAAGTGTGTGAATCCTAAAGTAGGAAGATCTTTATACTGAATCGCAAAATCCGAAAGATTCTTCATCACGTTCACCAACTTTTTCTTTAGGATTAAAAGTCCGTCACGGATCTGAATTAAATCTGTATTGTCTCCTACAAAAGCTGAAGTTGCTCCAAGGTGGATAATTCCTTTTGCTGAAGGCGCCACATCACCATAGGCGTGAACGTGAGCCATTACATCATGACGGAATTTTTTTTCGTACTCTGCTGCTTTTACGTAATCGATATTTTCAGCATTAGCTTTCAATTCTGCAATCTGCTCATCTGTGATATCAAGACCAAGATCTTTTTCGATCTCAGCAAGAGCTATCCAAAGCTTTCTCCAATTCTGGAATTTGTTATTGTGTGAGAAGTTAAATAACATTTCTTCACTGGAGTAGCGTTCTTCCAATGGATTTTTGTAGGAATTCATTCGTTCTTTTACTTTTTAGATGTACAAAAATACAGTTTTTCGGTGAGAGATAAAAATCCTGTTTTGATGATTTTCATTCATGATTTTACTTATACTTTTGTCTTGAAACAAAAGTATACAAAAGTTCAAGACTGGAATCATCCGCTAAAAATTTAAATGTACTCCTAAAATTTCCAAACTCGCATGGATCATTTGGCTCTGCTTCGGCTCTGAGTAAGCTCCATGCTCAGACAGTGGAAATTTTTTAACGGATTACATCCAAATTTTCTTAACGCTCCTGATTCCTAAGTCGATTGATAAGCAGCACATCCTATTCAAGCATGTTTTTTATAAGCTTAACATTGAATTGTTGACATTGCATAGATTAAATAGACTACCGGTATTGCAATCAACAATCCAAGAACATTTAAAAACAACAGGGCTATCTTTTTACTGCGTTCTTTAAAGAAAGTCAGAATTGCAGGGATTAACGATAAATTCCCAACAGTTAAGAAAAGAACAATATCCATCCCCGATTGGAATAATGATTTACTATCCATAATCATGATAATATTTATGGGAAGAATAACAAGATTTAAAGCAATGATAAGAATTGCCAGTGTATAGTTTATTTTGGAGAGGATCATGGTTATTGTTATATACTCACAAAAGTAAGGATTTCTCATTTATCCTTTTACCATGAAGAAAAATAGACAAAAGGTCAGAACGGGAATCATCTGCTAAAAAAGGCTGCTCCATTTCTGAAGCAGCCTGTTCTTTACATTATTGTCATGAATCAGATTAATCAATAAGTCCGCATGGTGATCCCACAGAAATACATTTTTTCACAAATGAACACCAGAAATATCCTGGCAGACACATTGGGATACCTCCCTGAACTGTTTTTAATTCTCTTTTTGAAAGTTTTCTTAGGTTTTTCATAATACTAATTTTTTGATTTTTTTCCTACTCTATATGCTTTTCGGATTACGCTTTAATTTGGTAACACCAATATACATTTTTTTCAGATATAAAAATATAACCTATTCATTTTATACTACTTATATCACCCTATAACCTTCTACCCCCTTCACCAACCCCCTCTACCCCCTTAGGTAAGGGGCTATACCCTGTTAAACAAGTGGGTAAAGGGAGTTCATTAAGGGACTAAAGCCTCTTTGATAAGGGTATAGAGACCGTTAACCAAGGGGTTGTAGACCGTTGAGAAAGGGGTTATAGCCACTTATTGAAGTGGGTATAGAGGGTTATGGAAGTGGCTGGAGGGACTTCTGAAGTAGGTAGAGACGGTTAGAAAGTGGTAATTGGTATTTTATACAAAGTGAGAGACTTTTATTATGGATATAAGTGTAGACCATTATACAACACCAACTCCTTTATTTTCCTTTTAAAATATCCAATAAAAAAATAAAGTACAATTGAAAATAACAGTACAATTCCTACTGTGAAATAAGTTTGAAAAGGAATTTTGTGACTGCTCGCTATTGCCATTAATCAAAAAAGACAAAAATTAAAAAAGAAATAATACAAATGGCTTGCAATATGTTGAGTATGATTTTCATTTATTGATATTAATCTAGTATATTTTTTATCCAAAAAGAATAAGGTTGCTGGGACAATATCAGTACCACAACAAAAAAAAATAATTTTAAAAGATAAATTCTCTTTCCTATAAATAAAAATAATATAATACATATAGGAAAGCAATATTGGTATTAAGTATACCATAATCATCATATTAATTATTGCATCATTACTGTTTCCCATTTTATAAACATCAATAAATCTATCCAGTTTAAAAACATTGTAATATACTATTAGGAAATATATAAGATTTATGCTGAAAACGATTAATGTATGAAACAAAAATCTAGCTATCAGTTTTAGAATAAGGTGAATATTGAGTGGTATCATGATTTATGTTATAGTGAGATTGAAAAGTATACTCAAGAATTATACAATTTTAAAAATGAATATTAATATATTATGTTCATTTTATAATTTTCAAGTTTTTATTGTACATATCATAAATTACTTTAGTATTGTTTTTTTATAAACAGTAAAGTAAGTAACGTCTTTATTCTTCACTATAGAATCTCCTATTTTAATTAATGAAATTATTTTTAAATCTTACAAATAAATTTTATTACCATCTGATGATTTGACAATATTAAAATGAGTCATAAGGTCATATGAGTTTGAAATAACTTGTCCATTACATTGCTGATTAAAATATTTATATTTATGAAGCAAAGTTGCTTTTTATTCAAAGTTTAAAAGTAGTAAAACTTATAGTATAAACAAACCCCTGCAAGAGTGCAAGGGTTGTTATTTATTCTGTCGTGGACACGAGCAGCATGCTCGCGCCAGCGGGCGTACAAGATAATTAGAAATAAAAATGTATGCTGGTTCCATATGACAAAGCCAATTCAAACATTCTATTAATTTCATTTGAGCTATTAGAATTTTTCTTTAACTCATTCAATGAATTATATATAGAATCTAAATTTGTAATATGCTCATCTTCAAAATCATCAATATTGCTATTGGATATTT
Source organism: Chryseobacterium culicis (assembly GCF_002979755.1). Lineage (NCBI taxonomy): Bacteria > Pseudomonadati > Bacteroidota > Flavobacteriia > Flavobacteriales > Weeksellaceae > Chryseobacterium > Chryseobacterium culicis. The sequence goes on from NZ_PCPP01000001.1 coordinate 1,409,519, forward strand.
TATTAATTAGAATAAAGATACCTCTATCCCATAATTTCTTAAATTCACCATTCGTTATACTTAATTCTACAATCTGATCTGAACCTGCAACATCATAATCCAATGCAATTTCAGCTTCTTTATTCTTGGGTACAATAATTTTTTTTGACATATTTACTCAATATTATTACAAAGAGTTAATTGATTATATTAACTTTGACTTCTTCTCTTGCTGGCGCGAGCTTCTCGTTCGTGTCCCTGTCTTAATTATTAAGTTTACATATATAGATTCTCAGAATTCAATTATAGATTAAGCTTCTGCGGAATGAAGCAAAGTTGTTTTTTATTCAAGGTTTAAAAGTAGTAGAACTCATATTATAAAACAAACCCTTACACAAATGCAAGGGTTGTTATTTATTCTAGCGTGGACACGAGCGAGACGCTTGCGCCAGCAGGTGATTTTTTGCATCAAATTGAATGATCTACTGCTGCGTATTATACGCTTTTATAAAAATAATTAAAATCACAAACAATTTCTATAGATAATAATTACATAAAAAACTATCCTTTTATAAATATATAATTTGACTTGTATAATTTAAAATCACTGTCTTTTTCTATACGTGATATTGTTTTTCGAATGTATTGAGGAAGTTCATTTTTACGAATATAATTTACCACAGGAGCATCCTTATCATACAAAATAATAAAAGAGTTTTTTGGCTTTACAATCTTCAAAAAGGTACTATAAACGTCAATTGTATAGTCCGAAAAATTATCATCATTAAGCCATTCCAATAAACTAAAATCTCCTTTTTTTGAAAAATATGATTTATAATCTTCTTTTTTACTTTTGCTGAGCCAAACTATTAGATCTTCATCATATTCATTATATAATGAAACTGTTTTTAATTCTATAATTTTATTATCTAACTGATAAACAGATTTATCTTGATTTATTAAATTATTTTGAGAAAAAAATAATTGAGAACAAAATACAGTTGAAAATATTATTTGTTTCATTTTTATCTATTTATATTGTTTTTTGTTTCTTCAGTGGATTTGTTAATAATTCTTTTTAAATTTTGGTTTCCTTCAGTAAAAGATGTTTTACCATTAGAATCTGTAACAGCTCCTGCTTTTATATGTCTCCATCCATTTAAATCTTTAGGATTTCTAATGTAAAGTAAAGCATGTCCAAACATTTCATGAGATACATTAAGGGATCTTCGAGTTTCATCTAAATTGGCATTTGTATATACTTGAACATTTTCATTTGTCGAAGAAAATAGATTTTTAGGATCATTAGGAATTATCGTTTGTCCTAAAAGCCCAACTTCTACACTACCATCTTTATTGATCTCAACCTCCCCCATTTGCCGGGTTTTATTTTCGCCATTTCTAATATAAGTAATTTCATCTGCAATTGAATACTCAACAGTAATATCTGAGTTAACCATTTCTTTTAATGAATTAAAGTTTCCACTGTCACTATTATAAGAATTTATTAGCTCTTTATCAATATTACCATCTTTATCAAATTGTACATATTCCCTATCTTCAGATCTCAATGTATTTTTAATAGCGGTCATTGCTCCTTCACTTGTTGGTTTAACAGTTTCTGGTGCCATTCCATCTGGATCAATAAATCTAATAGGGTTATTAAAAGCATAGTTATAAGGACTATGACGTCTCATTTTTTCCGCCAACGGATCTACTACACCCCATCTTCCCATATCCGGCATATAAAACCTCGCTCCATAATCATACATTCCACTTTCCTGAAGTTCTTTGCCATTGTACTTGTAATTATAGGGAACTCCTTCAAAAGGAGCTGGTATAATAGGACCCTCCTGATGTTTTAATCCAAAAGGATAATAGTTATTGGCATCAATGACCTCAGTTCCTCCGCTGCCATTATTCCTGTAACTCACCCTTACATTTCCTAAATGGTCTGTATAATTGTAAATATACTTATTTTCAGTGAAATCATAATAGCCTTCGGAGGTAGGTACAAATTTCAATGCAGGAATGGTATAAAGGGATGCTGAAATATCATATCCATGTCTGTTATCATACTGGAACCCGTCAAGATAATTAGTTTCTATTGTTCCATTATTATTATATATCTTAGAGACTTTCGTGCCATCTGCTTTGTAGATATAGCTGGTAGTAGACTTATCTATGATACCTGCGTTAATCCCAACATAATTTGGAAGATTAAGATAATTATAGCTTATCTTCATTTTTCTGTCAGGATGATCGGTCATATTCCCATTAGGATTATAGGCCATGGTTCCCTGTAAGGCATTGTATCCTGACCTGTTATTAAGGACGCCTGGAGGAAGAGTAATTTTGTCTAAGGTATTACTTTTATCTCCATTCTGATAATTATAGATCAGATCATCAATCTTCTCCGCAGTCGTTCCTCCGGAAACAGGCCATGAAAATCTTTTTAAGCTTTTTATATTACCATTGAGATCATAGCTCAGCTCTTCGTTAAAATAATTATTTTGAGCAACTGAAGAATTGGGCTCGGAATATGCTCCTTTTAATAGTCTGTTTAAGGAGTCATACTGATAATTATATCTTTTCAAACCCTCTGCACTGGAAATATTCCAATCAATCTCAGTGATATTTCCATTAAACCTTCCGGATGAAGTATTGGTATAAACAGGATTGTTATACTTCATCTCGTAGCCAAATAATTTTCCGTTCAGATTGGCAGGATCATTAACTTTTGTCATCCAGCCTCTGATATTGTATTGATAATCTATGGTCTGTAATGGAGATGCAGCAACTGTTCCCCCTACTTTCTTAGATTCCAGCTGGGAAATTTCATTATACTTATTCTGAACAAGGTATTCAACAAGGTTGCTGTCAATCTGATGGGTATGGGTAAGAAGCCTATTCTGCGAATCATAGGTGAATTTTTCTACGATACTTCTTTCAGTATCTGTACCAAGCCTTCTATGATAGGTATTGGTCTGGAGAATAACTCCGGTAAAATCAAGCTTATTGTTGATCACAGTATAGCCTCCCAAATAGTTGTTGCTTCTTGATCCGATGGTTCTTCCTTTGGTATCATACCAGATGAAGTTCTGCGTCCATCTGTCATCTTCTATATTTTTGATATAGGAAGCGGTAGGAAGTCCCTTGGTAGTTTGTGGATCAGCAGGATTATCTGTAAGAAGAGGCTGGGAAAATACATTGGTTACCGCAGAGGAACCTGCCGGATAAGTATCATAGTAGGAAACTGTTAATAATTTAGTGACAGAACCCGGATAGCTGGCAGAACCATTGTCATAATAGACACCTAACCCGCTGTTGGTAAACCCTACGGTAGAGGATCTGGTTACGTTATTACTCCCTTTAGCATCTGTTGATACCTGTTCTGCAACTCTTCCTGCACTGCCATAAGTCTGGGAGCTGGTATATATTCCGGTGTAAGCAGCTCTTCCAAATTGGTCATATTTAGTGAAAAACCACTGTTTTAAAGCTCCCATGACAGCATCCTGGGTCATGATCAACCTGTCCTGTTTGTCGTACACCATATATTCCCAACCTTTACCGGGAAGCTTCTTTTCTACCAGACGGTTTCTTCCGTCATATTTATACTGATAGCATAAATCGTTAAGCACGGTATTGGGATCTGCTTCTAAAACCGCTTTGGGAGGAATCACATAAGCTAATTGGTCATAATCATTATAAACATAATAGGTATCTGCATTTTCGCCAGCACTGATTACTTTTCTGACTAATACAACCTGACCCTGACCGTTTTTAAACTCAATAGTTGAGCTCCCGTCTTCATCGGTAACTGTATTTTTATATAGCTGTCCTAGTCCATAGGAGCCTGATAAGTTCAGAATGGAGGTAAAAGTGGTATGATTGAAAGTAGCAGTATATTTTTTAACCTCACCAATGATATTGGTATCATACCCAAATTGTAAAGGTTTGTTATCCCATACAGTTCCCACCTGTTTTTGAGCTAAAATACGGTCTAATGGTGAGTTTTCCAGAATTTTCTCTGAATAGATTTTTTCTGAAGAACCATAGGGGGTATTGCCCAAATTTGCTAATGGATCAGGAGTAATAGCTCCGTTGAGACTTCCTCCTTGTGGAACAGGAAGGTAGTCCTGAACCTGCCTTCCGAAAGCATCATATACGATAGGTGTAACAACATCTTTTCCTAATGGAGAGGTTTTGACATTGACAATCTGTTTAGGTCTTCCCAATCCGTCAAAATACTGAACGGTTTCGGAACTTTTAATATTAGCAAGCGTAGGATCTGACAAATACGTCTTTGAATACACATAATTTTCTGTACTGGAAAGCTGTGCTTGGGCAGTTCCTATGATGAGAATTCCTATTGGAATGAATATTTTTTTCATAGATTTGTTTTTAATTTACATCATAACTAAAGGTAATATTGTATGGCGTCCCTGTAGAAGGATTTCCGCTTCCTAGCCATCTTAAAACAGTCTGTCCTGATCCCTGATAAAGAGTAACCTGCCAATTCCCGGATGATCTAGTAACTGTGGTAGTTGGCCAACATGGTCCAGGTATATTTCCTAATTGTACTGAATCAGACCAATTCACACTTTGGCTTGAAGTAACCATAAAATTTAATTGAGCATTAACAACGTGATTTACTTTTTGAAAAGGAGCATATTGCATCATAATATATTGACTGGAAGCCAGAGCGTTGAAATCACAATATGGATAAAAGCAGGTTAAATTTGAATTAGCATAATTCTGCCCATTACTATTAATATCATCTAAAGCTTTCTGATCAGCATCTGCCTGACTGATGATGGAAAAATGCCTACCTTCAGGAACTGTATAGGTTATCGAATTGGATATCATACCTGAAGTACAATTATTTTTTGTAAATGGCTGGCTTTTCATAACATTATAATAGGCTGTTGGGGCATTATTATATTTATATTCTTTAAGCACTTTTCCATTATTATCTACAACCTTCTCTAATCGATTGGCCAAATCATAGGTATAATTTTCTCTTATTCCACTTGGAGAAGTAATGCTTGTCACCCCGATCAATGGATTATAAGTATAGGTTGTTATGTTGTAGCTGGCAAGAGCAGGGGTTTTTCTAAAATTATCCAGCGCTTCTATTAGCAATAGCTCAGAAGATGCATCTATATCTGCATTAGACTTTAGGTAAATAGGAAGAGTTGTGTATCCTGAAGATGAGCTACTTACTCCTAAAGAGGTCATTACATTACTATATGCCTCTCCTTCTATTTTGGCAATAGGTAAAGTTTGACCATATCCCCAAATGATCGTGGTTGGTTTACCATCTTTACTGGTATATTGTAGAATATTACCTTTGGGATCATAGAGGTCATAAGTGATTTCTGTCGTTGGGACGGGAGCCGGGCTATTCAAATCTTTAAGATTATGTGATAATACCGATTTAGGTAGAGGCAAACCACTAGTATATGTATTAGCATCTGCTTGGGAAGTAGGATAAACTGTTTCCCACTTAGTTAGAATTTTATTTGTAGGGTTCTCTATTTTCGTTGTCTCTGTAACCAATGGAATCCCTATCATATTCTTACTAACCAAATATTGATTATTTATTGTAACATCATTTGCATAGTGGTATGTTTTAGAAATTACTTTATTGTCCGGATAAGTCGTTTCTTCTTTCTTTAGAAGGTCATCATCAGCGTCATCATAAAAGTACTTTGTAGTAGTGGTAACATTTCCATTATTGAAATAATCTTTTCTCGTCTCAGAGTCTAAATAATGATTGTAAAAATAAAGTTTATAAGCTGAAACATTAATAACGTCGCAAGTGTTGTCTAGAGCTTGTCCTTGCGCATTCCAACCCATTGGAACAGGACCAAAAGGACGTCCATCAATTTCGACTATTCTAGCATGTTGTGAAAATCTTACAGGTTTATTGTTATAATTATAAGCAGTTTCAGCTAATAATACTTTAGTGTTCGTATATTCTTTTTTAAACAATATCTTCATTCTTTCTTTTTGAAGAGAGTTAAAAGAATTTATTCTAGTACCCGCATTTTCATTATATTCCATATAGGCATTGCTCCATACATAATTATTGGTGCCTAATGTGATCCTTTGCCTTTGTGCAGTAGTCATTAGTGTGTTATCAGGTTTTTGATCAATAAAGCCATTATCTTGATTACTGAATGCATATTCACTTAGTCCTCCGTTACTTTTTTCTTCGTAAACTTTTGAATATACAATATGTGCCCCGTTAGTGTAGTTTAATGGCCAACTTAAAGGTGAAATTTCCCTATAAGTATATTGGTTATGATTGTAATCTGTCGTATTTGATAAAACACCGCTAGAATTTAAATTACTATTAAGAATGTCTTTAACGTAGTAGAACTTTCTTTGGGAAGGTACGTTTGAAATATTATAATCAATCATATGGCTCACCCTGAAACCTCCTGCTAACCTTCTCGGACTAATCTCACTGATGAAAAAATCATTGTTATAATTAGTCATTCTAGTATACTCATGAGGTTCATAATGAAAACGAGTACTTCCTCCCGTTGGATAAAAGATTTTTTCTAAAATTTCGTTTAATTTAAAATTCGGTTCTTTCGCTTGTCGATATGCCGCCGCAATTGTATTGATATCTGTAGAATTCACTGCATAAAAATTAAAAGTCTTATCATTGAAATATCCCCAATGATCAGTATTTCCGTTATTAAATTTTGGAAATAAGTTATTATTATACTGGAATTCATATTTGTTATTTACTGCCTCACCAATTTTTATTTTTTTTAATTTTAATCGCTTTGCAGGGTTCTCGTCATACTCAAAGTATATATTTTCTACATTTTTATTATTTACGCTATAAGAAATATTGTCAAGTTTGTACCAGTGTTTAAGGTTATAGTAATTATCAGGAGGTTTAATTTCAAATCCATCAATTAGGTATACATTTTCGTTGGTGAATTCAAGACTATTTGCCAAAGATTTATTGAATTTTATCTCAACATTATCAAAATTAACCTTATCCAAATAGCTAAACTCTCCTTCTTCAAAGCTTGAAAGATTAAAACAGTTATTCTTATCAATATCTTTTGCGCATCCACTCAAACCATAACCACCATATGCAAAACGTTTGTACCCCGAATACGAACTTCTAAAATAGATGAGTTCTCCAGATTTATTATAGCTAAAGTCAACATTTTTTCCAGTTGAATATTCAATTTTGGCTAAATGCCAATTTTTCACATATTTATAAAATTCCGCACCGAGCCTTGGATTCTGAGTCTTTTTTCTACTTCGATAAATCTCAATTGCTGAATATTGGTTTCCAAAAGTATACTTGTTTCCCACACCGTCTGTAATGATAAAGGAGTATATGAAATTGTCCATACCGAACTCATTATTTCTTAATGTATTTGTAACGGACAAATTAGGTGTGTCAGAGTTTACAATCCATTTTCCCTCATGATTTTTAATAAAAGTACCTGATATACCATTTACATAAAAGCTAAAAGTATCAGGATTTAATGCTTTTTCATTTTTTTCATATTCATAAAAATAGGAATATGATTTTAGCTTATCGATTGAATTCCAATCACCTGAATTCAAAAGGCTATATTTATAATAATAAGCTTCTGAATCAGACTCATCTGCCACACCATTCAAATTTCTCGTAATAGTTCCTGAAGTACTTAGATTCCATGCCAAACCCGTCCATGAAGGATAAGTATCTGGCTTATTAAGTGCAACATCATAATTAATATTTACATCCAGCTTATTTTTATGATCAATATTTAAGGAAAGTAAATTGATATTAACATCCGGCTTACCTAACGAAAGATTTAAATTGGTTCCTCCATATACTTTAAATTCACTTGAGTTTGGACTCTTAGAAAACTCAGGACTATAAAAGCCTTCCTCACCATTAAACTGGCCTTTTATTAATGTTACTGAAATGATACAAAATAGAAAAAAAATTCTCATAGTTTACTTTTTAATAATTTTCGCATTAGCTGTTTTGTTCATATCCGTTTTTATCGTCACCAGATAAGCTCCCTGAACCAAAGCCTGGGTATTAATCTTCGTTACTCTGTTCTTTGTTTTTATACTCTGAAGTTGTCTTCCACTCATATCATACAACAGAATATCAGCCTCTTTAAAATCAAAACCGATTTCTACGTAAGCGTAGTCTGAGACAGGGTTTGGATAAATCTTGATGTCGTACTTCTCAATGAGCTGATCAACCTGTTTATCGCCCAGTTTTACAATTTTCCAGTTTTCTTTGCCTAGTTCTTCTGCACTGGTTCCTGCCAGAATAATAGAACCATCTCTGTTCAGTTTTAAATCTGAAAGTCTTTCTTCTTTTTGTCTGGATTCTCCTTTCACGTGTTTTCTCCACTGCTCATTTCCATTCTGATCCAGATAGAGCATCCAGAACGTTTCATCATCAGTCTGTATTCTTCCTTCAGCCTGGGTATAGCCTCCCAACAATATTCCTTTTGTAAAGTCTTGATTCTTGGTTCTTGTATCCTGGCTCTGAATCACACTCATTCCCATCAGAATATCTCGGTTTTTGAAATTGTAGGATTTCTGCCATTGTTCATCACCTCTTTCGTTTAAAGCAATCAACCAAAGATCTGTACCTTCTTCAAGGCCTACCGTTTTATTGCCTGACCTTTCTGATCTGGATTCTCCACCAATGACAAAACCATTTGAAGTTAAGGCAAGGGTTCTGATGTGGTCATCACCTTTTCCACCAAAGTTCTTTTCCCATTCTACTTTTCCGTTTTTGTCTAACTTGACAATCCAGTAATCGCCTTCTCCGAAATTATCGCTTTGCTTTGAGGTTGCAGATAGTAGGTTATGGGTTGCCGTTCTGTCAGACGAAATAGTAGTGTTAGTCGTTGATGGCTGATTATTTGTTCTAACAGAGGTGCTTCTTGAATAAATGCCAAGCAATGCGCCGCCGTCTTTCGTAGGAATCATTTTTTCAACTTCATCTAAGCCTTTTCCACCTAAGATTAATTGGGATAATTCTTTTCCGTTTTTATCCAATTTTGTGATCCAGACATCTTTGGAGCCGTAGCCTTTTGATGAACTCTGTACATTCCCGGCGACAAAGAATCCTAAGTCTGTGGTTTGAATCACCGCTCTGGCTTCTTCATCGGAAGTGCTTCCCAAGGTTTTCTGCCATAATTCATCGCCAAATTCATTGATTCTGATCAGCCAGATATCTGAACCTCCTTTGGAATCTTCTTTTTTGTCTAATCCTTTTCCTGAATAGGATGTTCCGGCCAGTAAAAATCCGCCATCCTGAGTGGTGACAGTTGCGGATAAATAATCATGGTTGGTTCCTGAGAAATATTTCTCCCAGACTTCTTGTCCCTGTTGGTTCAGTTTTACCAGATGGAAATCGTAACCGTTGTTTTGCTTACTGCCTAAAGCCTGCTGCTTATTGCTTTGAATAGAACTTCCCGTGATCAGATATTGCTGATCAATGGTGGTTGTCACCTGGCTTAGAAAATCCTGGGTAGAGGATTTGATGTCTTTCTGCCACACCAATTCCTGAGCAGATACGCTCAAGACCGTGCATAAAGTACATGCACCGAGATAAAGTTTTCTCATTTCAATGTTGTTTTCTGAGTTAGTAATTAGTTTTATTTAAAACGATACGAATTTAATCTTTTTTTAAGATATTAATCACTTTTATGAGATCTGATGTAAATCATACAATTAATTACTAAATCCTATTTATGTAAATGGATATTTGTCTTATTTAAATACAAAACTATCTCCTGATAACGACAGAACTTGACGTATTAAAATTTCATTGATTTCACATCACAAAAAAGCCACTCTTCCGAGTGGCTTCCTATTTTTTTGAATTTTATTTTACTGATAGATTACAACATCATTTTTTTTGATCTGGTAGCTTTTTTTATAGGGAGTCAGCACATAGCTGTCTTTAATGTGAGCCCCGCTTTTCCAGACTTTTTCTTTTCCTTCTTTATCCAGAATGATACTTTTTGCATTTCCATCCGGAATAAAAATTTCAACCTTTTTCATGTTTTTATTGAAGATAACTGCTGTCATTGAAGTATAGCTTTTATCAGAGTTTACTTCTTTCAGTTTTATTTTCTGATTAAAGGTTTTTATACAATCATTTCTTAACTGTGAATAGGTATATCCTGCTGAACCAATGCAACCGTGAACATCTCTGTCACCTCCAAGAACAGGAGTTTGTTTTTGAGCAAAGATTAAGGATCCAAAGAACAGGGCACTGAATAAAATTGTTTTTTTCATAAGTAAAATTTTTGTTTTCTGACTGGTTAAAATATCCCAAAAATGTGATATTAATATTTTCTCTAAGGTACAAAAAAAACCACTCTTACGAGTGGTTTTTCTTTTTTGAAATCTGATCTTACTGATAGATCACGATATTATCTTTTTTAAGCTGATAACCGTTCTTTTTGTAAGGAACCAATACATAGCCATCCTTTTTCCATGCTTTGGCTTTACCTCCTGCTCTGGTAAGGATAATACTTCTTTCACCAGCATCTTTTACAAAAACTTCAGCTTTTTTCATGTCTTTACTGAAAATAACTGCAGCTATTGAAGTATAACTTTCCTTTGGTGCTACTTCTGTTAGCTTAATTTTCTGTTCAAAAGTTCTTACACAGTCCTTCTTAATTTGAGAATAGGTATATCCTGCTGAACCTATACATCCATGTGCATCTTTATCACCACCTACTACAGGTGCTTTTTGTGCGAATGCTAGAGAACCAAGGAACATTGTGCTTAATAAAATTGTTTTTTTCATGTCGATTTGTATATAATAATAATTACACGAGGTATTATTAAAAATCATGCCAAAAAAGACATAATACACAATTCTGTGAGCAACTTTTCTTCTATTACTTGGTCCAGTTAATTTTTGAATGCTGAACCTGATCAGAGCTCGTTCCGATCATGATATCAAATTCACCTGATTCCCAGTCGTATTTCAAATCTCCGTTATAGAATTTAAGAGTTTCAGGAGTGATATCGAAAGTAACTTTTTTGGATTCTCCTTTTTTCAAAAATATTTTTTGGAAACCTTTCAATTCTTTTACCGGTCTTGTAATACTTCCCACCATATCTCTGACATACAGCTGAACAACCTCAGCTCCATCATAATTTCCGGTATTGGTTACCGTAACGGATGCCTGAACGGTTTGATTTCCTTTTGGATTCGCACTGGAAACGGCCATATCAGAGTAATTGAATTTCGTATAACTCAATCCATATCCGAAAGCATACAATGGGGTATTACATTCGTCCATATAGTTTGAACGGAATCTTTGGTATTCACATTTATCCGTCAATTCCTGACTTAATGGGCGACCTGTATTTTTAGCATTATAATAGATTGGCACTTGTCCCAGGCTTCTTGGGAAAGTCATTGGAAGTTTTCCGGACGGATTTACTTTTCCAAATAAAACATCTGCAATTGCATTTCCTGCTTCAGATCCTGCAAACCATGCGTTCAAAATAGAATCCGGAGTATCTTTTACATTGGTTAAAGCCAATGGGCGACCTGTAAAAAGAACCATGGCAATTGGTTTTCCGGTTTTCTTTAGTTCATTTAATAAGTCAACCTGAGACTGAGGAATAGTAATTTCAGTTCTTGAAGATGATTCACCGCTCATTTCTGCAGATTCTCCTATAGCCAGAACAATAACATCTGCTTTGTTGGCAACATCCACAGCTTCTTTTAACAATTCTTCTTTCGAACGGTTGTCTCTGTCTGTTTTTTTACCGTGAGCAGCATAGATGTCTTCTAATTTAGCATCATAATCAATATTGGCACCTTTAGCAGAAAGGAATTTCACCTCTTTACCATAGTTTGCCTGAAGACCCTGCATCAGGTTTACAGCTTTATCATGTTTTGCAGCAACACTCCAGGTTCCGGCCATATTGAGTGAATTGTTTACCAATGGTCCAATTACCGCAACAGTTCCTGATTTTTTCAAAGGAAGCACCTGGTTTTCATTTTTCATTAAAACCATAGACTGGGCAGCAACATTTCTAGCAACATTTCTGTTTTCCATGTTGTAAACTTCTTTTGCCGCCAGTTTTGCATCACCATATTTGTATGGATCTGTAAATAATCCCAAATCATATTTTGCTTCAAGAACTCTTTTGGCTGCCAGATCAATTTCAGCTTGTGTTACTTTTCCTTCAGATAAAGATTTTTTTAATGTTGTTAAAAAACCTTCTCCTACCATATCCATATCAACACCTGCTTTCAGAGCCAGTGCAGAAACCTGCTGAAGATCTCCCATACCATGATCAACCATTTCATTAATCCCTGTGTAATCCGTCACCACAAAGCCTTTAAACTTCCATTGATTTCTTAAAACTTCAGTTTGAAGCCATCTGCTTCCGGTTGCAGGAACTCCGTCTACTTCATTGAAAGAAGCCATCACAGAAGCTACTCCTGCATCAACAGCTGCTTTATAAGGTGGGAAATATTCGTTGAACATTCTCACGTGGCTCATATCAACCGTATTGTAATCTCTCCCCGATTCTCCTGCTCCATATAATGCAAAATGCTTCACACAAGCCAGAATGGTGTTTCCAACAGATAAATCTTTGCCCTGATAACCATACACCATGTTTTTTGCAATTTCACTTCCTAAATACGGATCTTCACCGGAACCTTCGGAAACTCTTCCCCATCTTGGTTCGCGGGAAATGTCTACCATGGGAGAGAATGTCCAGTTGATTCCATCAGAAGATGCTTCTTTTGCTGCTACTCTTGCTGACTGCTGAATCAGATTCATGTCCCATGAAGCGGCTAAACCTAATGGAATCGGGAATGTGGTTTCATAACCGTGAATTACATCCATCCCAAAAATCAAAGGAATTTTCAAACGGCTGTTTTCTACTGCTACTTTTTGAACGGCTCTGATTTTTTCCGCTCCTTTTATATTGAATAGTCCTCCTACTAAACCCTGTTCAACTTTTTTACCGATGTCTGAACTTTTAGCCAAACCTGTGGTAAAGTCACCGGAACTTGGCAAGTTAAGCTGGCCAATCTTTTCATCCAAAGTCATTTTAGATAAAAGATTATCTACAAAAGCTTTCTTTTTAGCCTGATATTGAGCGGTCTGATAAGACTGAACGGGCTTCGTTACCATTTCCTGTGCAGAAAATACAGGAGCCAGTGCTAAAGTGGCAATTACAATTAACTTTTTCATAAATCTATCTTCTTAAATTATTGTTTTTATATTTTAGTTTTAATTCGATGGGTTTATCTTTCAATCATTGTGTGTGTCGGGTTATTTCCCTTTCTTTTTTGACAGCATCCATTCATACAGCGCAGGGTTTGAATAGGCTGAATCCCATGAATTATGATTGTCATTCGGGAAGATAACCAATTCTGCTGTGGGATTTACAGGATGTAGCTTTTGATAAAAATTAAAAGCATTAGCGGGCAAAACAATATCATCCATTCCGCCATGAAATATTTTCATATTCAAATCCTTAAATTGATGAATATTGGCAGTCATTACCTGATCTGTAGGGGCACAAACTGAAGCAACAGCGGCAAACATTTCCGGATGCTCCATGGCCAGCTTCAAAGTTCCCCATCCTCCCATAGAAAGTCCTGTAAGGTAAATGCGGGAAGCATCAATTTTATATTTCTGCTGAATTTCTTTGATCAGATTATAGACGGTAACGGTATCCCACCAGGATCCTTCCGGACATTGAGGTGCCAGAATAGCCACCGGTTCTTTGATCAGATTTTTATAGGTGAACGGGCTGTGAGCTTTTACCAAATCCAGATTAGTTCCTCGTTCTCCTGAACCGTGTAGAAAAACAATCAAAGGTACATTCCCTTTTGTATTCTGTGGATAATCCAGAATATAGGATACTTTTTCCTGTCTTTTAATTTCTTTATTGAGTTCTCCTTTTATCTCCTGTCCGCTCAGCTGTAATGAGAATGGCAGGAGTAAAAGAGGGATATGTTTCAGTTTTAGTTTCATATTGTTATTTAGGTTTGGGCTAAAGCCAGCGGATTTGATCTTTTTTATTTAAACGGGCTCCCTTCGACTATGCTCAGGATAATAATCCGTTCCTATTGAATTATTTTATTCCATATTTGGTTGACTGGAAGCTTAGTTTTTTTAATCCCTGCTGAATTTCCGGGGCATTCATAAACAACTTCCAAAGGAATCCAGATCTGTAGTTTTCAACCATTGGCGCAATGGTTCCCTGGTCTATTGCAAGATATCTTGGGGTAAACCAATTGTTATAATTAACAGAAGTGGCATCATAAGGTCCTGCAGATCCTATGAATTCGGGTTTCTGAGTATAAATGAATCTCAGGAACGCCATTGATTCTTTCGGCGTATATGGAAAGCTGCTTAAGGCTGCTGTAGGAGTGATCACTCCATTATCATTATTTCCAGGCATATGAGCAGTGTATCCTGTGCTACCATCCTCATTTCTGGTATAACCGGCTGTAAGTCCCCAATAGTTGGGTCCATACCCTTTCCATTGTTTTGGATTTTCAACGCAATATTTATAGTCGATGAGGGTTTGATTTTTATTGACTTCAAAGTAGTTTTTGACAAGCTTATCGGATAGTCCCGTTGGATCAAGTCCGATATACGAATATTGCGCCCAGAAAAGTGGTCCGCCATATTCTTCAGCATAGTTGTGTTTCACATACAGGGGTAACCCGTATTTTGTTTTGTCTGTAAGGTAGGTTCCATTTCTGGTCCAGCCTTTATAGTATGTTTCCGCGTCAATGGAATAGGTAGGTGAAGATGCTGCTAAAATATAAGTGATCAGACATTCATTATATCCTTCAAGAGGAAAATTCATTTCCCATTGGTATTCGGGTGACCAGTGCCAGTAAAGAACTTTCTGACCTCCTTTTGTATACCAGTTCCATTGGATTCCTTTCCATAGCTCATCACATTTTGCGGCAAGAGCTTTTTCTTCGGTACTTCCATTTTTAAAATATTCACGAACCATCAGTATTCCTGAAGTAAGGAATGCCGTTTCCACCAAATCACCACCATTATCTTTTTTTCCGAAAGGAACGGTCTTTCCGGTTTCCCCGTTGATCCAATGGGGCCATGCTCCTTTGTGGCGGTCTGCCTTTGCAAGAAAATCCATGATGTGGGTAAGTCTTTTCACGGCTTCTTTTCTTGGAACGAAACCTCTTTCTACCCCTACCAGAATGGTTGCCAGTCCAAATCCTGAGCCTCCTGTAGTAATCACGTGCTTATCATTATCCGGATAGACATTGTCTTCATGATAACGCTCTCTCCCAAGCATTGAGTTGGGCTCTGCATAGTCCCAGAAATACTTCAAAGCATCTTTCTGTACTCTATCCATCAATTGTTCATCTGTGATATTGCTTTTTACTGCTTCAACTTTTCCTACTTCCTGTCTGGCAACGGGAACATTTTTACAGGAATACACAAAGAATAAAGAGGTAATAGCCATTGATAATACGTTCCTTTTCATGAGATCTCTTTTTATAGGGTTTCTAACTAAAAGAAGAGGAGAACTTTCATTCTCCTCTAATGTTTATGATTTATTTTTAATATCCCGGATTCTGGGTAAATAATCCTGTACTTTCGTTCATAGCATCTAATGGAATCGGGAATAATTCATTCTTCCCGGCTTTGAATCCATAAGGAGCAAGTACAGTCGCCGCCTGCCCTGTTCTTACAAGGTCTACGAAACGATCACCTTCCAAAGCAAGTTCTACTCTACGTTCATGCCAGATGGCTGCTCTCAATGCAAGTTGCGTTGTAGCGGTAGTTCCTGTTAATTGAGCTCTTGTTCTTACCTTGTTAAGGTTAGTAACCGCTGTCGCCGTATTGCCTAATTCGTTTGCTGCTTCTGCGTTAATCAGAAGAACTTCTGCAAATCTTAAAATTCTGATATTCTGTCTTGATCCGTAAGCACAAGCGTTATTGTTCAAAGCTTTAGGAACATATACTTTTTGGTTGAATGTCGTTACAGAGTTTGGATCACCCATTGCAATAAGGTCTCCTTCCGGAGTAGTTTCCCCATTTCTAAGAATCGTAAGTTCTTTTCTGATATCTCCTGGCTCAAATGCATTTTCCAATGCCTGGGAAGGCGTAAAGAATCCCCATCCGAACTGGTTTCTCACTCCCTGTACTTCTGCATACTGGCTTCCTCCGAATTGGGTAGAACATTCACAGTTTACTTCAAATACAGATTCTTTTCCAAATTCACCTCCAATTCTGAATACATGGTTAAAGTCAGGATCTAAATCATATCCCATAGACATTACCTGATTAGAAGTATCATATGCTTTCTGCCAATCTTTTTTATACAGATATACTTTTGACAATAATCCTAACGCAGCTCCTTTAGTAACTCTTCCAAGATCAGCTGCAGCATAAGTCTGGGGAAGAATTTGTGCGGCACTGGTAAGATCGGAAATAATAAAGTTATAAACTTCTTCTGCAGAATTTCTAGGAATCTTATATGTAGAAGGAATTCCGTCAAAGATTGGAACTCCGCCATAGATTCTTAATAAGTTAAAATAGAAATAGGCTCTCAACATTTTTGCTTCAGCAATCAACCTTGTTTTTAAAGTAGCATCCATTTCAATTTTCGGAACATTTGTAATCACCTGATTACATCTGTTTACGGCCTGCCATTGTCCGATCCAGTATCCTCTAACTCCATCATCACTTACAGTATAAGTAAATTGGTCATAAGCATTAATAAAAGATGCATCCCCAGGGTTAGATCCTTTTACAACGTCATCTGCAGGTACTCCAAATACAAACTGATAAGGAAAAGCAGAATTTTCCCAGCTTCTTAAAAACACATAGATGGCATTGGTTGCCTGCATTGCATCATCCTGAGTTTTGAAAAAGGAATCTGCTTCCGTTACTCCTTCCTGTTTTATATCCAGATAATCGTCTTTACAACTTATTACAAGTGAAAATAAAGCGATGGATAAAAATATTTTTTTCATGTTCTTCTAATTAAAATGTTAAGTTCATACCGATTGTATAAATGGCTGAAATTGGATAAATATTATTATCAACTCCCATCTGCACTCTGTCTGTATTCACAATCTCTGGGGAGAATCCATTATATTTAAAGCTTGTCCAAGGGTTCTGAGCACTTAGATACAGTCTGAATTTGGTAAGCAATAAAGATTTTGCGAAATCTCTAGGTAAGTTATATCCTACCGTAATATTTCTGATTCTGAAATAGCTTCCATCTTCTACAAAGAAACTACTTGGAAGAATAACAGACTGGTTGTTAGTAGTCATAGGATATGCATTTGATGTCCCTGCACCACGCC
This sequence comes from Chryseobacterium culicis, assembly GCF_002979755.1. NCBI lineage: Bacteria > Pseudomonadati > Bacteroidota > Flavobacteriia > Flavobacteriales > Weeksellaceae > Chryseobacterium > Chryseobacterium culicis. Next base: position 1,426,854 of record NZ_PCPP01000001.1, read on the forward strand.
ATCTGTTGTTGTAGAAGTCAAGATCCCAGTTTTCATTTCCATAACGCTGTTCGCGGTTATAGTTATAAATTTTGTTTCCGAATACACCCTGGAAGTCTACTGCAATATCAAAATCATAAACATTTAAATTAACTCCGAAACCATAAGTTCCTTTAGGAATTGGGCTTCCTAAGAACGTTTTATCTCTGGTATCAATCACTCCGTTTCCATCCATATCTGCAAACTTAAGCCATCCCGCTTTTGCTCCGGTTTGTCCAGATGCAGCCGCTTCTGCGTCAGTTTGGAATACTCCTGTTACCTCATATCCGTAATATGCACCTACAGGCTGTCCGTTTTGTAGTCTTACAATAGAGTTTCCAAATAAACTTGCTCCGGTTTCAAGGTATGAACCTTCATATACGGATGTGATTTTATTCTTAAGAGTAGTCAGGTTACCGTATACTGCCAATTTTACGTTATCTGAAAGTTTCGTATCATAATTTACAGAAACTTCAAAACCTCTGTTATTGAAAGAATATGCATTGGTAATATAATTTTTCCAGTTACTTGCTCCTGAAACTGTTCCCTGTACAACACCATATACTACGTCTTTAGTATCTTTATCAAAATAAGTTGCATCAATTTTCAACTTATTATTAAATAGACCCATCTCTAAACCGATATCTCTACCCGTTGTAGTTTCCCAACCGATGTTTGGATCAATCACTCTGTCGATAGTCTGCGCAGGAGATCCTGAGTTTCCATAATATGCACCCTCTTTAAGAATAGTTGTTCTTAAAGTATAAGCTCTTGTCACATCCGGATTACCCAATTTTCCCCAGCTTGCTCTTAACTTTAAAAGACTGAATACATTCTGATTGCTCATAAAGTTCTCCTTGGAAATTACCCACCCGGCACTTACCGCAGGGAATATTCTGTGTCTGTCCCCGGATGAATATTTTGAAGTACCATCTCTACGAACAGATCCGTTGATAAGATATTTCCCTTTATAATCATAGTTAACTCTGGCAAACATAGATTCAATTCTGTCCTGATAAGGGACTACATCATATCCTTCTACATCCTTATCAATCATGATAATATTAGTCCCGTTGAAAATATTCATGGAAGCATTAGTTCCGTCATAATTAACGTTCAGTGCTTCTAAATACGTTTGAGAATAAGAGTTTCTTGTTCTGGAAAAACCTGCAAGAATTTCAAGATTATGATCTCCTAATGATTTTTTCCAGCTCAATGTATTGTCCCAGATATAATTTCTGTTTCTTGAATCCCTTGTAATCAATTTATTAGGCTTCTGATCAGAAACAGGAACATAATTAAATGTAGGAGTATATTCGTACAGATTCGTATTATAATTATCTGTTGTGTAGCTTACTCTTAAAGTAAAGTCTTGTAAAAACTTATATTCAGCCCAAACATTGTTCAATAATCTTTCCTGTCTGTTCTGAGAACGGTATAAATCTAATACAGCACGTGAGTTTGGGATAGAATATCCGTTAAAGAACTGATAATCTCCTGTACTAGGGTTCATCACAGAGAAAATAGGAGGTGCGTTATAAGCATTCAGTAAAGGATTCTTTGCCTGATCGGTACGCATTTTAGAGAATGTAAAATTGTTCCCGATCGTAAGATTATCAGTAATCTTATAACTAAGATTTAACTTTGTATTAAGTCTGTTAAATCCTGATCCTGAATTGATCCCCTGTCCTGCAGCAATATTACCTTCGTCCTGTAAGTTTCCTATGCTGGCATAATAATTAAGCTTTCCTAAACTTCCGGAAGCAGAAAAATCATTAGAGTTAATGATGCTTGTTCTGAAAATTTCATTAAACCAATCTGTATCTGCAGGGAAATTAGCTCTGGAAAGTGCTCCATTAAGATTTCCATTATCATTCATCAGTTTTTCGTTATAAAGCTCGATGTATTGATCAGAATTAGCCATTTTTGGAACATTGGTAACCTTCTTAATTCCCAGATAAGAATTGAAATTGAATATCGGTTTTCCTCTTCCTGTTTTTGTTTTAATAATAACCGCTCCGTTAGCAGCTCTTGCACCGAAGATTGCTAAACTGGAAGGATCTTTCAGTACACTCATAGATTCAATATCCTGAGGCCCAAGGAAAGAGATATCATCTGTAATCATTCCATCAACGATGAATACTGTTTTACCGGTAAGAGAACCTACTCCTCTGATATCTACTCTTGGAGAGCTCCCCGGCGTACCGGAATTTAAAACTTGTACACCAGATAACTTACCTTGTATCGAGCTTATTGGATTAGCGTTCGGTTTATCAGCAAGATCCTTTGCAGAAACCATTCCGATACTTCCCGTAACGTTTTCTTTTTTCTGAGATCCATATCCGATCAAAACTACTTCCTCGATCTTCTGCTCTTTGGCAGCAGTATCTTTGGGAGTAGTCTGAGCATTGACGTTCATACCGAAGTACAGAACAGCAATGAGACATGAATACTTTAAATTACTTTGTTTCATATAGTTTCAATTTTATTCAAATAAATCAAATTCATTTCTGTCTCTAAATAGTGGAGTTATTTAAAATCTCAAAAAAAGACATTAGCCAAAAATATAAAAAATATTGAACAATGTTAAATTATCTTAAATATTTAAAAATCATCCTTTTTTATTAAACCAAAAATGACAAATATTCAAGTTTTATAATTTTATACTCAATATAATTATTAGTTTTTCATCATTTCATCAATGTTAAATTACCATTTTAGACAAAAAAATTCACCAAATCACTCACTCACTTTAATATTTTGTTAAATAGAGAATAGTAATTACCTTTGGTGCAGTTTTTGACAAAAGCATCTTAGAAATACATAATAAAAAGATCAATGAAAAAATATATCATTGCAGCCGCTCTTATCATCGGGACCGGTGCTGTTATTACTACCAGTGTACAATCATGCTCGTCACTGGCTACATCAGACATGGGGCTTTCTATTATTAAAAGAATCCTGCTCAATGGTATTGATAAAGGAATGGGTATTTACGGAAACAAAGAAGCGTTTCTGCAGAACAATATGGTAGACAAAGCCCTTCCTAAAGAGCTGAGAGATATCAATTCTACGCTGGAAAAAATTGCTCCTTCCCTGGTAGCCAAAGAAAGAGATTATATAGCACAGGCAGCAGCTTACACTGTGAATACTTCAAAACCTATTTTGCAGGATGCAGTAAACAGCCTGAACGCTCAGGATGTTACAAGAATCATGGAGGGAACCACCGCTACACAGATTCTTAAAGAAAAAACATCTCAACAGCTTATTGCTGCTATTGCTCCCAAAGTAGATGAAAAACTGAATGAATATGGAATTGTAAAAACCATTAATACTGCATTATCAGGAAGTAATTTTCTGGGCAGTCTTTTAGGAGGCAATAACAATACGGTTAATTCAGGAGGATTGAGTAAACTTGCTTCTGAACAGCTGGTGAATGGATTATTCAACATCATCGAAGATTATGAACATCAGAACTCCAAGTCTCTGTTAGGACCATTTGGAAAATAGGAAAAATTTCGTTATATTTATATTATATTAACAATTGCAGATGGATATATTACAAGGAAATCAACACGCAAGTCCTGAAGATTTTTATCAGTCTTTAAAGGAGAAACTGGAGGATCATCATGATTTTCCGGAAGATTATTTATTTAAATTTATTATTCCTACAGACAAGGCGAAACTTACTGAAATTTACAGAGTTTTTGATGGTATTAAATTTACCCTGGGAAACCGCGAAAGCAAAAATGGAAAATACACAGCCTGCAATATTAATGCATTTGTTCTGGATGCCAATCAGGTAGTGAATATTTATAAAGAAGTAGCCAAAATAGAAGGCGTTATTCTATTGTAAAAACACCAACCGTTTCATAGTAATGAAGCGGTTTTTTATTATATGAAATAAACAAAAACAGAATGAACATCCCACTGATCTTATTGAGCACTACCCTAGCGGTCACTTCCACAAGCTGTATTCATAAAAACAACAGCGAAAATACCTCATCGAATATCACCACTGAAGTTCAACAACAAAAGATTGAACAGGTTCAATTAATAGAAAGAACAAGAGGATTCAGCAGAAGCATTGTTGTTACTCCTTCCTCAAAAGCATCCAATATCAACGAAGAGATCACGAATACCAAGCTGTCTCCTGCGGAATGGCAGGCAGTTTCCAAACTGGCAGGAAATATTGATTTATCCAAGATATCAGATCTTAAAGCTCCTACTACAGGCAGACATTCTGACCGGGCAATGATAGCCTCTATGATCATTACCTCTGGCGGAAAGGAGTATACATCTTCAGATTTTGATTCCGGGAATCCTCCAAAAGAGCTGGAAGCTTTATATAATATAATCAACGGACCTAAGAAAACAGAAACCCAATAACATAAAAAAATCCGCTCTTACACAGAACGGATTTTTTATTTATTTTTCAATAAAGAATTTTACATTTTCAATAGGCCTTCCCAGCATGGCTACCGAGCCTTTCACCAGAATTGGTCTTTGTATCAGAGAAGGATTTTCAGAAAGAATTTTTATCCATTCTTCTTCTGAATAGTTTTTATCTGCATAGTTTTCAATATACAGCTTATCTGCTTTACGGATAATATGGAAGACGCTCTGGTTCAACTTTTTAAGCACCGTTCTAATCTCAAGAGGGCTTAACGGATCTTCAACAATATTGATGATCTCAAAAGGCACTCCGTTTTCGTCAAGATACTCCAATACAGCATTTGACTTTGAACAGTTTCCGTTATGTAATACTTTAACTACCATGATATAATTATTCAATAATTAAACTTGATCTAAACAAATTTAAAAAGAATTACCCTGAGTATGTCTTAATATTCTGATAAAAATATGTTAAAACAAACCATGCAATTCTGCCTCAATTTTCTCCAGAATAAATCCGAAATCTTCCGGTTTTTCTACAAAATCAAGATCATCCACTTCAACGATCAGAAGTTTTCCTTCTGTATAATTGGAAATCCATTTTTCATATTTCTGATTCAGTTTTGAAAGATATTCAATACTGATGGATGCCTCATATTCACGACCTCTCTTATAGATTTTTTTAACCAGATTGGGAACATCTGATTTTAAATAGATCAGCAAGTCAGGAGCAGATACAAAAGATTTCATCAAATCAAAAACTGATGAGTAGTTATTGAAATCCCTGTCTGAAAGAAGATTCATATCATTCAGGTTTTCTGCAAAAATATGAGCATCTTCATAAATCGTACGATCCTGAATAATGTTTTTGCCACTTTCTCTGATCTCCTTTACCTGACGGAATCTGCTTCCCAGGAAATACACCTGCAATGCAAAACTCCATTTGCTCATATCTGAATAAAAATCTTCCAGATAAGGATTATGATCTACATCTTCAAATTGTGCATCCCATCCGTAATGCTTGGAAAGCATCGTTGTCAAAGTTGTTTTTCCTGCTCCGATGTTTCCTGTAACCGCAATATGCATAATATTCTTTTTCCTTGTATTTACTGATTAGTTGATAAGTTTTTCGATGGCTTCAGTCTGAACTTTAGAAGTGTCTTCAATCAATTTCTGTAAGGTATTGTCTGAAGGTTTCTCTACTGTATTCTCATTCGGTTTTTCTTCAGTTGTTTCTACTGGTTTATCTGTAGACTGCTGCAGAGGTTCCGGCTGAGCTTCGAGCTGTTTTTGCTGTTTGGCTTTCTTTACTTTTTCAAGGCTGTAAAGATAGAGTTTGTTCCCTTTGATTGCAAAATAAGAGAGGATGTTTTTATCCACAATTTGCGCTTCCTGATCTTCAAAAACAGTCTCCATTCCTTTTTCCGGAACGTATTGTGAAATGAAATTAGTGGCTACAACCAGAATGACATCATTTTCTCTTCGAAACCGTTTTCCGTTTTCCAATGGGGCTTCAAACAGTTTTTCAAATTTCAGGCTGTAAATTCTGATATGTTTTCTTGTTAAGACATACACCTTATTTTCATAGACCAGCATATCCATTAAATCTTCAAAACTGATGTCAAAAGGATAGGAATTAATGGTTGTGTCATTCCTGAAATTGTACTGTATCAAACGTTTTGTACTGTCATCCAAAAGCCACAGCTGCTGCAGGTCTTCGGCATAAGCCATTCTGATAAAACCAAATTTCTGTTTAAAATCCAACCTTTGAATTTCATTCATATTCTGGTCTACAAATTTCATTTCCTGGGCATTTTCAGAAAATAAAGGTACATTCAGAGGATTTTGTACGTTCTGCACTTTGTATGGAACAGTAAGCATCATTTTTCCGATCTGCTTTCCTAAAGAATCGTATTTGGTGAAACTAAAATCTTTGTTTTTATAGATATACAGATTTCCATAGTCATCGGCTAGCATATCTTTCGCTTCCTTTAGTTTCAAAGTATCTAAAGGAAGAATATTCTGCGCTGAAGCGGTACAGAAAAGGAAAAAAAATATTAAGTTTAAAAACTTCACTCTGTTTTTTTAATGGGGACAATTTACTGAAAAATAATTTCATCCAAAAGATGGTAAAATCTAGGAGAATCTTCTTTGAACTTAATCAAAATCGAGACCATCTTCCAGATAAAAAGAAGTGTTTTAAAGAAAAATACAATGAATTTTATTTAAAAGCGACTTCGTATATTTTGGACCAGTTTTTTCCTGTTACGAGCATATTATCTCCTTTAAAAGCAATTCCGTTTAATACATCATCACTTCCTTTGGTATTTTGTTTTGCAATTTCTGTGAAATCAAAAGTTCCCACGACTTCTCCATTGACAGGATTAATCTTAAGAATCACGGGTTTAAGCCAGACATTGGAATATATAAAACCGTTGTGGTATTCAAGTTCATTGAGTTGGTCATAAATTGTAGTACTTCCGCCAACACAAACAGTTTTCACTACTTTTGACGGATCATTGACATCAAGAAAATAAAGATTTTTGGAACCATCGGTTGCAATCAGGTTTTTCCCATCATATGTCAGTCCCCAGCCTTCTCCAATGACGTTGGGAAGTGGAAATTGAGATATTTTTTTCAAGGTATTTTTATCGTAAATAAAACCAATCTTATTCTGATAAGTCAGCTGATATATTTTATCTCCAACAATCGCACATCCTTCAGAGAAAATTTCAGCGGGCTGCTTTGCCATGATTTTGGGAACAGATGATCCTAGCGTATATTTTATAAGCTGTGAGGCTCCTTTCATTCCGTCACTTTCATATACTGTATTTCCTTCCACAACAAAACCTTCGATAAAGTTTTTAGGATCGTGAGGATAATCAGCAACTATTTTATAGGGAATATTCTGCTCCGGAGTTTTGGTAAATACATTAATGGTAGCATCCTGGTTCAGGACTTCACCTTTTTTTGTTTTAATGATAAAGATGACCTTGTTATCTCCCAGCGTGAAAAATTTAGGATCAATCGTTAAATCTGTTGTTTCCTTACCTCTGAAACTGACGGCTATACTTTCTGTATTTGCTGTAATTTCTTCCGGCAATTCAATTTTATCTCCGAAATGATAGCCTTTTTCTTCTTTTGAGTTGTTATAATCTGCAAGAGAATCAAGCATTTTTTCTTTGTTACTGCAAGAGACGAGTAATAGAACTGCTGCAAAACCAATGTTGATGTTTCGCTTCATAAAGGTATTAATCATTTGCCAAAAATACTAAAAATTAATCCTCAAAACGAAAATAACGCCCCCAAGGGAGCGCTACTTCTTCTTTTTATCAATAGCATCAGATTATTTGATCTGAACTTCGTAAATCTTTGGCCAGTTCTTTCCTGTAACCAGCATATTATCTCCTTTGAAAGCAATTCCGTTGAGTACATCATCACTTCCTTTAGTGTTCTGTTTTGCAATGTCTGTGAAGTCAAAAGTTCCCACTACTTCTCCATTGGCAGGATTAATCTTCAAAATGATCGGCTTCTGCCATACGTTGGCATAGATAAATCCGTTGTGGTATTCCAGTTCGTTCAGTTGGTCATACGCCTGAGAACTTCCGGCAACAGCGATATATTTAATCAGTTTTGAAGGATCATTTACATCAAGGAAATACAAAAGCTTACTTCCATCAGAAGCAATCAGACTTTTCCCGTCATAGGTCAATCCCCAGCCTTCGCCTAATACATTTGGATAAGCAAATTCTGAAAGCAGTTTTAAAGAGCTTTTATCATAGATATATCCTTTTTTGCTCTGCCATGTCAACTGATAAACTTTATCGCCAACAATAGTGCTCCCTTCAGAAAAATCTTCCTGAGCCTGTTTGGTAGATGCAAGCGGAGTTGTTGTACCCAATGTGTACTTTAAAATCTGTGAAGATCCGTTCTGCCCGTCACTTTCATAGATGGTATTTCCTTCCACCTGGAATCCCTGTACAAAGTTTTTAGGATCGTGTGGATATTCTGCTACAATCTGATAAGCAATATTTTTTTCCGGATTTTTTGCAAATACATTGATCGTTGCATCCTGATTCAGGACTTCACCTCCTTTTGTTTTGATATTGAATGTAACGGCATTATCACCCAGCGTGAAAAATTTAGGATCAATTGTTAAATCCTTTGTTTCTTTATCTCCAAAGCTGATGGTTACGCTTTCTGCATTTTCCGTTACCTCTTTCGGAAGCTCAAGCTTATCTCCGAAATGGTATCCTTTCGCCTCCATTGAAGTATTATAGGTGTTCAGTGTATTAAGAATTTCTTTATCCTTATTACAAGACGCCAGTAATAAAATCGCTGCTAAACCCGCTATTATATTTTTTTTCATTGAATTTCTAAATATTTCTCCAAAAATAGCAAATTTTATTCCGTATTGCCAATATTATCTACGGGTTCACCAAATTGTAATATATAGCCATTGTTGTCATAGATAGCAAATTCTCTCATTCCCCACTCAAAAGTTTCAATCTCATAGCATATTTTGGCTTTTGTTTTAAGAACCTCCCAAAGGTCATCCACTTTATTTACATTGAAATAAAACGAACCGGAAAAACCGATGGATGTGTTCGTTTCATGCTGATTGGGCTGAGACAGCATAATATATATTTCATCTTTACGAAGTGAAGCCCATTGCCAATCATCATTCCTGTCCATCAAAGTAAATCCCAGAACACGACTATAGAATCCTATGGTTTCATCAAGGTTTTCTGTCCATAGAACGGGACGAAATGTGGTAAACTGTATCATGATTCCTGCAGTTCAAAAGTATTTTTATGGATTTTCATGTTTAGAGAAACCCATGTTTCCTTATCAATCCTGGCTTCGCTTTTAACCTCCGGATCAAAATCAAAGCCTACTTTCCTGTAACATTCAATAGCTCCGGTATTCCAGTCGTAGACGTTCAGTTCTGCGGTTTCCTTATCAAAATGACTGAAACCATATTTCAGGAGTTCCATCATTACTTTTTTGCCATATCCTTTTCCTCTGTTGTTTTCATCCCAGATCAGAATTCTTCCCAGCAGGAATGTCTTTTCTTTTAAAAAAATCTGAGCATGCCCGATTGTATTTCCGTCATCATCTGAAATTTTAAACAGGGTTCTTTTTTCATCAGTCAAATCGGTCTCCAGCTGTTCTTCTGTGAGAGGAAAGCGGTATACAGGTCCGGCAAACTGAAGAAGCATTCTTTCGTCTTTTATCTTTGAAATCAACTGAGGAGCATCCTGAATGGTAAATGGAAGTAAGGTAATCATCATCTATTTTTCTAAATATTCTTTTAAACTCTGTCCTAAAATAGTATTCCAGCCTTCGGTAAAATTTTCTCTTGAAAAGCCTTCTCCTAAGTCTTTGAAGTTGTCAATGTCTTCATGGGTCAGCTTTACTAAAGTTTGTCCATCTTCAGGCAGTAATTCCCAGATTACAATGGTCTTCAATGCTGAAAAATCAGGATAAGACCAAGTATGTTTCAATTTCTGGTTAGGAATTACTTCTAAGATTTGACCCTGATGATGATACTTATTGGCTCCTCCAGGTTCATAGAAATTAAATTCCGTGCCTGTTTCCAATACAAAATCCTGGATATCAAAATACCAGGATTTCATTTCATTTCTATCGGTTAATGCTTTCCAGACTTTTTCTATCGGAGCATTTATTGTGTACTGAACAATGATTGGTGTACTCATATTATGGGTTTACTATGTTTAAATGTACACATTTTGTCCGTAATATGTAACCGCAAAAGTCACAAAAGTTTTCAAATAATTAAACTGTTTTAAAGCTTACGCTTCTACTCTTGAGAAGTACACTTAAGTTTTGAAAATCTAGGGATTTTCATTTTGTAATCTCTTTACCATTCGAGCTTCTTCAGTCGATATTCTTTTGTGACTTTTGTGGTTTATTTTTTTAATTATCCGTGTGAAAAACCAGTGATTTTTGCTTCATCAAAATCCAGCTGCATTTCAATGGTTCTCATGACGTGATCATCAAATATCTTTTCTCTTTTCATTCTGTGCAGTTCGTTTCTCTGTGCCTGAATGATCTGTCGTAAGACATCTTTGTTTTCATTAATGGCCGTTACATAATCTCCAGTAGAGGCCATACATTGGGCTTTATCTGCCATCAGCATCATTTCATTTTCCAGCTTATGCTTTTGATGACGAACCAGACTGTTTGTGACTGCCAGTTCAGAAAAGTCATTATCCAGTTTATGCAATGCTGTTTCTTTCAGTTTGCGCATAAGAATAACTTCCTGTTTTTCTTCCGGTAATTCGCTTCCGGCATCCTGGATATTTAATAATTTCAGGATTGGGCTCAGCAATAAACCTTGTCCAACCAGGGTAATCAATATGATAACAAAAGTTACAAATAAAATAATATTTCTGTGTGGAAACGCTTCTCCGTTTGGTAAAAAAGCAGGAATCGATAAGGCTGCTGCCAGTGAAACTACTCCTCTCATGGCTGCAAAACTGATGATAAACGGTTCCCGCCAGTCCGGTTTTGGAACTTTTAACCGCAATTCTTTGGAGCAGACTCTTGGGAAATACATCAATGCATAACTGTACAGAATTCTTGTTCCGATAATTGCTCCGCCAATGACAACACTGTAGAAAATACCTTCTGAAATAGTGTATTCTTTCATTCCTTCCACTACAATCGGAAGTTCTAGACCAATCAGAATGAAAATGATTGTATTCATGAGGAATATCAGAACACTCCATACATTCCCGGACTGTATCCTTGAGGTATGACTCAAATAACAATGAGAATTATATGACATCAATAGTCCTCCTGCAACCACTGCCAGCACTCCCGAAAAATGGAAATGCTCCGCTCCCACATACATAATGTAGGGTACAATAAGGGTAATAATGGTATCTATATTAGAGTTGGTTGGAATAATCCTTAGTAAAGCTCCAAACAGAAAACCTACTGCCACTCCTACCGCAATTCCTCCAATAGCCATGGTAAAGAAATCCTGAACAGCATCTCTCCAAATGAACTGTCCTGAAATAACGGCAGCCAGAGCAAATTTAAACACAATTAAACTGGAAGCATCATTGATCAGACTTTCCCCTTCAAGAATATTAGTGATCTTTTTGGGAATTTTCATATGCTTTAATACTGAAGTAGCCGCCACCGCATCTGGTGGGGAATTTACACCTCCCAATAAAAATCCCATTGCTACCGTAAGCCCGGGAATAATAGAAGATGAAAGGTAAGCTACAACGATGGATGTTAAAAACACCAATCCGAAAGCCATTGAAAAAATCTGCTTTCTCCATTTATGAAAGTCCTGCCATGAAGTAAACCAAGCGGCTTCAAACAAAATAGGCGGCAGGAAAATAAGGAAAACAAGATCTGGTTCTATTTCAATACGTGGCATTCCCGGCACAAAGCTGATCAGCAATCCTGCAATAACCAGAAAAATTGGGTAAGCAACTTTTAATTTCTGGCCGATCATTACCAATATCATCACAGACAGCAGTACTGCAATAGATATTATAACATAGCTGTGAATCATTTTAAGTAAGTTTTTTAAGTATTTTTTAATTTAATTAAATAATGTATTCCGTTGGATTGATTGATATCAGCGGAAATCTTTTAATTCTCTATTTAATTACAGAACAATATTATTCTTCGGTGTGATTGCCGGCGGAAGATCAGATTCATCCAGCATATCTCTCATATCAATTTCTATAGTACGGCTGATCTGGGTAATCGGCACATCATTAGGACTTCCTTCGAATGGATTAACAGAGGCCTCACCTACGCTGTCTAAGGTATGAAAGCACCATGTAACCAATAAAGAAAATGGAATATTAAACCATAAAGTCCATCCTTCTACCATTGTTCCGTCTCCTAATTTATCAAGCTCTTTCAGTAATCCGAAAGGCACAAAAACAATAAATAAAAGCAAAAGGTATGTGGTGATGGAAGAGAAATTTCTCGGGTATGGAAAGTTCTTAATTCTTTCTGCTTTTCCCTGGTCATCGGTAAACTTTATCAGTTGCTGATTAATCTGTGTCCATTGAAAATCATTGAGTTCTCCTTTTTCATAGGCTTCAGACAAAGCTTTACTCTGCTTCGCCATCAGTTGGGTAGCCCTGTTCTTTTTGCTTAAAATATACTGAAGTTCAGGTTCAGAAAGGTATTTTTTCAATTCTTCATCCAGTTTGGACAACCTCTCCGGAATATCATACTTTCTGGCATATTCATCAAATTGGTCTGTCCCCATATTTTCCCATGCTCTCGGCTCTCGAAGCTGAAATCTCAAGGCAGTAAGCCATGCATAATGACGAAGAAACATCTCTTTTACTTTACCCGGATCTTTAGAAAGCAGCGCATCTCTAAGGATATATCCAAAACTACGGCTGTCATTAATAATCGCTCCATAGATCTGTCTTGCTTCCCAGAGCCTGCTGTAGCTGGCATTGTTTTTAAATCCAACAATAAAGGCAACAGCTGTTCCCATAATGGCAATCGGCTGCCATGGAACGGAAAGAAACTTCCAGCCTAAAAAATACAGGACGGTAGGAATGGCTGATAATACAACCAAGGCGTAAATGCTCCGTCTTGTCCAGATAATGAACTCTCTGGCTCCGAATCTTTTTCCTGAATGCATAAGTGTTTATTTTTTGTGTTTATTATTTTTTATTTTCAAATAATGGTTTTCCTCAGAGCATTCAGAAGCAGTTTTTATCATCAGTTTTTAGTAAATGGAATATTGTTATAAAAACCAATCTGAATCTGCCCGCGATTTCTATTTTCCTGAATCTGGTTCATATAACCTGCTTCAATCCTCATATTTTTGTTGATGACATATCCTAAAGCTCCGTAGACTCTGTTCCTGTCGAAAACCGGACTGTTGAAATGCAGGAAAATTTCATTATACACTGATGCGTAAAGGGTCTTTGGTAGCATTTCTTTTTGAGTAATCGGAATATTCACGCCCAGCATATAACGGAACCTCATCCTGAAATCATCCTGAAGAAAACGTTCTTCCAGGCGATAACGGTGCTGAAGATAGAAACGTCCAAATTTCTGTTTGGTAATATACTGCTGGAAAATTCGGTGCTCTATATTCTCTTTTTTCTCTCCGTTTACATAAGGCTGGCTCAGAATAAACCCATATCCTAATAAAACATTGTTGTTATTTTCTGTAAGATCATACCCTACCCCGGTACGGATCAGCAACTGTTCCAGATCTCCAAGGGCATCGAAATTACGGTACTGAATTTCATTATGCCAGTTCAGCTTTTTGCTGATTTTGTTATTTCCAAAATACATATACCATGCTCCCAGATCATTTTTCTGAGCAAATGTCAATATGAATCCCAAACTTAATACTGTGAATGCCAACTTCGTAAAAACCTTTCTCATGTTTACCAATTACTATTATCTATCGTTTTTAACAAAATTAATATTTTAAATCAATAATAGCAAACAATATTTTACACCCGGATGTAAAGAAGTCCGGATGCAATTATCTGCACCCGGTTTTATCTAAAAGATTATTCTGGAATCTGTTCTGTCAGAACATTCGTTTCATGCTGGTCAAAATAAGTACAGGTCATCCCGTGAAGATCCATTGTCCATCCGTTGATTCCGTTTTCGGCACAATCTTTACAGAAAGTCATGTAATCTGTTCCTCCCTGCTGATGAAGTTTCAGCCTTATTTTAAAATTTTCAAGGTTTAAAGTATCGGAAACAGGAAGTGAATCATACTTACTTCCGGTCTGCACAGATTGGTTTTCATTGTTAAAATATTCAGTATTTCCGTCTGAAACGTATGCTTTATAATGAGAAACACCAAGCCTTTTTATCGCCTGAATATATTGAGGAAAATCAGCTCCGGTTTTTACTTTTTGATGCTCTTCTTTAATGTTTTCGATCGTAAATTTCATTCTTTTGTATTTTTCTGACTGTTATTATTTAAAAATATAAAATTATTATTTTTTCATAAACAAATCATGTGTATCTGCTTATAAAACAAAAACTAATTTAATCAGAAAATATAAATTTCATTTAATTTTTAATGAAAACAACGGCATGAATATTTACTCGAACCTGTCTTTTAAATAGTTCATATCTGCAATTTTACTTTCAATGGCATATACCACTAAACCTGCCGTATTTTTGGCTCCGGTTTTCAGCAGAAGACTGTTACGGTGGCCTTCAACGGTTCTGGAACTTATAAAAAGCTGATCTGCTATTTCAGATGTGTTGTATTGTTTACAGATTAATTCCAATACCTCTTTTTCTCTTTTGGAAATATGGTTGGCATCAAAAATACTGGAAACTTTCTTTTTAGGCTCTGTGAGGTTTTGATGTAATGCTTCCATTACTTCGATATTATAAAAGAAACCTTTGCTATATACTTCCCGGATTGCAGTAAGTAATTCAGCAGGGCTTGAGTTTTTTTTAAGGAAGGAACAAGCTCCGGACTGTATCATATTGACAATAAATGCTTTTGTATTATAGCTGGTCAATGCAATAATTCTGATCTGAGGATATTTGATATGGATTTGTTTGGTAGCTTCTACTCCGTTAATTTCCGGCATATTGAGATCCATCAGGATAATATCAGGCAGCTCTTCCAGGGTTATAAGCTCATCAAGCAGCTCTTTCCCGTTACTGAAATCACTTACCAGTTCAATATCTTTTTCTCTCTGTATCAACAATGAAATTCCCTGACGAAAGAGTGCTTCATCGTCTACGGTTATTACACGAATTATATCCTTTTCCATCTTATAACTATTTAAAATGTAAATTCTACGGTGATTCCTTTATTGTTTTCACTTTCAATTTTCAGTGTTCCATTGATCAGTTCTACCCGGCTTCTGATGTTTCGTAAGCCTAATCCTCCTTTCAAAGTATTTTCATCAAGATTAAATCCTTTACCATCATCTTTATAGATACAGGTATTTTTTCCTTCTTTTCCTAGAAATTCTATATCAATATGAGTACTTTCACCATGCTTTATGGAATTGTTAATGAGCTCCTGAAGTATTCTAAAGATATGTAAATTTTTTTCTTCTTCTGTCTTTGCAAAGTATAGACTGTTGGAATAAGTAACCTGAAGGGTTTTGGACATGTTAATTTCTGAGCATAGGGCATCTATTGCAGCATGAAGACCAAATTTTTCTAAAATGGGAGGAAGCAGGTCATGAGAGATTTGTCTGGCGCTTTCGGCAGTTTTGTTGACCAGATGTATTATTTTATTTTTCAGATCGGTGTATTCTTCTCTGGCCAAATTATCAAAATCCAACAGATGGATATTTAAAGAAACCACACTGAGTTTTGAGCTGATGTCATCATGCAGATCCTGAGCAATCCGCAGTTTTTCTTTTTCCTGAGCACTGATAATGGCATGAGTAAGATCTTTCTCATATCTGATTTCCAGTTCTTTTTTCTGAATAAGATTTCTGGTTATTTTCTTATTAGAAAAATAATAAAATATGATCAGCGTAACGGCCAGTAAAGTAAATGCCAGAAAGGTATAAACGATAGTGGAAATAATTGTATTTTCATTCATTTTGTAAAATCATAACAGTAATTACACATTTTTTCTACGGGAAGAAAGATATTCTGTCAGAATAAAAATCTGGTACACAATAAACATGACGACATTAAAAACCCATATCTCTTTATGCAGTTTTCTGTTCATCACCGTATACAGATTTCCGGACAAAAATATCACAGTACTGCTTATCAGGTAAAGTAAAAGTCCCAGACTTATATAATTGTATTTCTTTTGGGTATCCAGTATATTATACAAATGAAATAATGCCAGAATTATAATGGAATAAGAGGTGACAAAAATTTCAAACAGGTTAAAAACATAATATTTCTCGGGGTATATTATATACTGTATAACGAGAACTACAGGAATGATAATTAAAAATGTA
This sequence comes from Chryseobacterium culicis, assembly GCF_002979755.1. Classification (NCBI taxonomy): domain Bacteria; kingdom Pseudomonadati; phylum Bacteroidota; class Flavobacteriia; order Flavobacteriales; family Weeksellaceae; genus Chryseobacterium; species Chryseobacterium culicis. The sequence goes on from NZ_PCPP01000001.1 coordinate 1,443,212, forward strand.
CGTGCTGTTTTTTTCTGGTATTTTTCTATTAAAATTTCATGAAAGAACAACCCCAGTAACAAAAACTGACCAATCAGATAATAATGAGAGAAAAACAAATTGTTAATCTTCTGAGAATTCAATACATAGAAAACAATTTCACATATTAATATCCAGGCCAGATAGCCGATGAAGAATGTATAGGCTTTTCCTGCTCTTGAAAAGCCCATACAGTATACTGCCAGATTGATCAGCAGGATGCCTTTTCCAATTAATGACAATATTTCAATCCAATGATCCAATGATCTCTAGTTTTTCAAATTACAGATTCCACCATTTTGCAGTGGAACATACACTTGGGCAAGGTGTTGTCATGTCATACACATAGTATCCTTTATCATAATCTACAATATCATTATTATCAGCATCTACCCCAACCATCAGAAACTTAAATTCTCCTTCATCGGTAATGGCATTATATCCGCGATATCTCTCAAATCCTTTATCTTTAATGAAAATATCATGCACATCCTTCGCTGGGATAAGGTGAGCCCGTATAGACATTCCATCAATTACTTTTGTATTCTGCCAGTTGCTGATCCATGTTTTAGCATCTTCTAATAAGACTGCATGTTTAGGTAGTTCCATAGTTTTCTTGTTTTAAATTATATAATAGGTTTAGAATAAAGTCGTTATAACTACACATTACAAGTTATGAAAAAACTAACCATACTGTGAAATAAATTCATATTAATTAACATAATATTTATTTTTCAAAATTATAATAATAACCCATAGCAAGATTGCGTATTTCTACCCGTTTTTCAATTTGGCATTTAATACGTTGTTATCGCTTTATATTTCACTTTTCATAATAAAACCTCGTGAGAATATAAACAGTACCGGAAATTTATTTCCTTTATCGGCTACTTATCAGGATCACATTAAAAAAGCCGACAGAAATCTGTCGGCTTTTTTAATGTTTTAAATACCTATATAAATCTTATGGGTGTTGCTGCATTTTAGCAGGATCGTCATAATTTACCATCCAGTTGATTCCGAATTTGTCACTAAACATTCCGAAATAAGCTCCCCAGAAAGTATCTGCCATTGGCATTGTTATTTGTCCTCCAGCAGAAAGACCACCGAATAATTTGTCTGCTTCTTCTTTGGATTCTGCGTTCACAGAAATTGAGAAATTGTTCCCTGTTTTGAAATTGGAAGACCACTCTCCTCCTGTATCGCTTCCCATCAATATTGTTTCTTTAGAGATTGGAAGTGAAACGTGCATAATTTTGTTTTTGTCTTCTTCAGGAGTTTCTTTTCCTTCCATTGGAGGCATTTCTCCAAATGTTCCGATGTAAGGATATTCTCCTCCGAAAACAGATTTATAAAAATCAAATGCTTCTCTGCAGTTTCCATTGAATGTCAAGTAAACATTTACTGTTGCCATAATTGTTTTGTTTTTTTAAGTTGAGTTTGTATTTTTATTAAGGTTTTTCAGATAAAGCTTTTAATCCTGAAAGCCCTTTCTGATAATCTTTTCCAATAGCGTCTTCCATATTCATAAACAGCTTCATCAAAGTAAAAGGATAAGGAATCTGTGAGGTAAATCCCCATGTTGCCTTACTTCCGTTTCCTTCCGGAACTACTATTACATAAGCCTTTGCTTCACTTTCATAGGGAGTAAGGAATTTAATTTCCGTATCTATTCTTTTACCTGCTTCATCCACTTTTTTCAATTCCTGACAACCTTTTCCTGCATTTTTATTTTTACTGTCCCAGCAAACTTTTTCTCCCGGCTGTCCTGTTGTTCCTATCCAGTCTTTTTTCATCCCCGGATCAAGATCATTCCATGGACTCCATTGATCCATTGCTTTGAGGCTATTGGTATTTTGCCATACTTTTTCTACCGGTGCATTGATAGAAATTGACTTTTCATATTTACAGTCTCCTGAAATAAAAGCAGCCCAAACTAATAAAATGATTAGTACTGTGGTTAAAAATAAAATAATTCTTTTAAATGTTCTCATCATCAATGTGTTTTTAATTATTATCTGTGTTGGTCTATAAGAATCATATTTCCATCGGGATCTTTCAGGTAGATATGTTCGGGGCCTGAAGTGGTTTCATCCGCTTCTTTTCCGATTTCTATTCCGCTTTCTTTTAATCTTTTCTGAATTTCACGTACATCGTCAAAAGATTCAAGATTTTGTGCATTTTCATCCCATCCCGGATTGAAAGTAAGCATATTTCCATCAAACATCGCTTGAAAAAGGCCTATCAAGGTAGAACCGTTTCTCATGATGAGATAGTTTTGTTTTTCCGTTCCTGCCATGGTGGTAAACCCAAGTTTCTCATAAAAGTCTTTGGATTTCTGAAGATCTTTTACGCTTAAGCTAATTGAAAAAGCTCCTAATTTCATATTTTTTTTGTTTTTAAAGCAAGTTTATGTCCAACGAAAACCAAACCCCAAACAAGGATTCCTAAAATCCAGAACCAGATTGGAGTAGGTAAAGATATCATCATGTACACAGTCATTAGCAGGAAAATAATTCCGCAAATCAGTGCCGCTGTATATTTTCCATTATTTGAAATTTTTGTTGCGGTAAATCCTGAAATAACTGCTGCCAGGGCATAAGCCAGAATGATAAAAAACAGAGCCATAAAAGGTGCTTGACTTACATAAACTTTCAATGCCTCCATATCTCCGGCTCCCACTTCCACAGGAGGAGGGTATAAAGCATGTCCTATTTTCTCCACTACAGTAATACCAATGGATCCTGCGATAAGACCTGCCAATACGGCTAATATTATTCTCAGCATAATTATTGGTTTTTGAGTTGGGTTTTAAGGTCTATGCTTCCGTCATAGCTTTTCCAGTTTCCAATAAGCTCAATATACTGTCCTTCGATTTTCTCTGTTTTTCTGTTCCATTTGAAATTATAAACAAACCTTCCTTTAAAAAGTCCGGAATGTTTTCCTTTATTCTCTTCTGCCAGCTCATATTCTCCGTATACCGTTCCCTGTTTCTTGGAATCTTTATATTTTGAAATGGTAATTTTCCCTTCAAATTTTGTATAATTGGTATCTACAAGAGAGTATCCTGAAACGAAATATTCCTGATCATTTTTTTTATTTTGTTCAGAAATATTGATCTTTACTTTCAGCTCCTGACCTTTATTTCCGATAGTTCCAATATACGGTTTACTATTGTTCAGCCAGGTATTTGAGATATCAGGCATCTGAGCCAACACAAAATTGGCTGCCAGAATGAAGAGTAATAAAAGTTTTTTCATAGTGTGATTTTTTTAAACGCCAAATTGGGCAAGATGGTGGTTCAGATGTTTGGCAAACATATTATTCCATTCCTGAGAATTCAGTTTTCCAAAAGAAAAAGATTCTTTACCATCAAACGCATCTGCACCTAACTGTTGGGTCTTCTGAATAAAACCGATCAGTCTTGTTTTTTCTTCATGAAAGTTCTTTCTGGTAGTAATCAAAAACTGTGGAGCGGTAGGAGAATCTCTTGGATATGCTTTTTCTCCCACTACCTTAGGTTTTACGAAAGTTTTTAGTATAAATTTGGCAATAGCTCCCGGCTTTTTGTGTTTTTCCGGTTCATAGATCATTTCATAGGTAATACTGCAGTGTGCCAGCATTTGGTCCACTGTCATTTTCCCCCACAAACCATGAGTATCTTCCACCAGTCTGTTGATCCTATCAATATAGTTTTGAGCATCTTTTGCATCAAATACATTTTCCATATAATTTCTATTTTACTATGGACAAATATATCAGTTTTTTTGATTGATTTTATAGTTGGTTGAAAAAAGGAGAAATTGTTGGGGTAGGAGGTGTGAGATGCATGTACGAGGTTGATCGTTGCAGGGTGCTGGCTGCCGTTTTTAGATTAGGTGTAGGAATTAAGATTAAAAGGATACGAGTTACAAGATTCGAAATTTGAGTGGCCAGAGATTCAACCGGGAAGCTGATTATGTCTGACTTATTTTTTAATCCTCAATATTTAAAATTATCACAAGTACATACCGCCTATCAGAATAACTGAGACAATCCCCTAGCATCTAGCATCTAGCATCTAGCATCTAGCATCTAGCATCTAGCATCTAGCATCTAGCATCTAGCAAAAAAAACTACTCCACATCCTCCTGAGAAGTATTCTCCAAAGCAATTTCCTGTGAAGCTGACTTTTTGAAAATAAACCAAAGCTTAATCTTTAAAGCAATCCAGCCGATGATGGCATACACAACTAAAAGAACACTTAAATGTTTGAGGTATGGGAAAGTAAGTTCTACCGAACCTTTTTGAATCAATAAGATTTTGAAAGCCTGTAAAAAGGGAGTTAATGGAATAATATTCGCGATAAACTGTACAAAAGCAGGCATTGCACTTAAAGGCCATGTAAACCCACTGATAATGAAAGCTGGTGAAGCGATAACCATAAGGATCTGCGTAGCCTTCAAAGCATCCGGAATAAGAATACTGATAAATACTCCCAGAAATGAAACTGATCCTACAAAAACCGCTGTCAGAAGAATAAAATTAAATATTCCTTCGGGCATAGGAACATGGAAAATCATATGCATAAAGTAGTAGATACCTACGATGAGAATAGAAAATACCCAAATCGGGATCACCTTAATAAGCATGGTTGGGAAAGCCCATTTTTTCATTTTCAGGTATTCTTTTACGAAAGAACCTCTTTCAAATTCGGCAGCAAAACTTACCGCCATCGCCAACAGAATTACCTGCTGTAATACCACCGCCAGCATTGCAGGCCACATAAAGATCAGGTAGTTTCCGGTAGTATTGAAAAGGGTGATATAATTAGCTTTGAAAGGTTCATACTGAGTAGCGGCCTTTGCAGCCGGCATTCCTGCTTTCTGAAGGGCTTTGATGGAAGCTCCTGCAGAAAATGTTCCTATGGTCAGCTGAAGAGCTTTGGAAGCAAAATTTGCCGTTAAGACATTTCCTGTATTGATGTAAACATTCAGTTCAGGGTATTTTTTCTGAAGCATATCTCCTTCAAATCTTGATGGAATAATCACCACAGCCGCAGCTTCGTGTCTGATCACCTCATCTTTAATACTCAGAGGTTCCTGGAGATATCTGATAATTTTGATGCTTTTATTATCATCCAGCATTTCCGTCAGTTGGTTTGACAAAGGGGTATTATCCCTGTCAACAACCAAAACAGGAGTATTTTCAACTTTTCCGCTTTTGTAAACAAACCCCAGCAAGGTTGCATAGAAGACTGGTGCCAAAAAGAACACCGTCCTTAAGGTTGAATTGCCGATAAAAAGTTTGAACTCACGTTTTAAAAGACGGAAAAATTCTTTCATCTGTATATTTTTATGTGTTGAAGAACGAAATAAAATCCAATAGGAGTTTCATCTCTCTTTTTCAATTTATTTCAGGATTATATTGGCATTGACCAAAATACTTTTAGCCTTATTCATGTCTTTGGGTTTTACCTTGATCTCATAGATCGCATCCTGCAGCTGATAGTCAGGGTAAGCTGTCGTGATATCCGCATATTTTGTCAGCTGTTTGATATACACTATATTCCCTGTCAGAGTTTCTTTATTGTAAACGACCTGCATGGTCACCTCCTGTCCTTTTTTGTATTTTGAAATGGCACTTTCAGGGATTGTAAATCTGAAATAAGTGCTTTCCGGAATATATCCATTGAATAAAGCAAAACCAGCTGTAGCAAGCTCACCCGTATTCAAGCTGATGGTTTCGATTTCCATATCGTTGGTAGCAATGATATATCTTTCGGAATAGGCTACATTGGCTTCCTGCAAAGCTCCTTTAGCCTGTGAAGCCTGCCCTGCAGCCATTTCTACTTTTTCGAAACGGGTACCTCTTGTTACATCATCCAGTTCGGCCACTACCGCATCATACTGTGCTTTTGCTCCCTGTAGTTTTGCATAGATTTCGTCATGAGCCTGTGGAGACATCAAACTGTCGCGGAACATATTGTTTGCTCTTTTGTAAGATTTCTGGGCAAATTCATATTGCTCTTTGAGTCCTTTATATTTAGCCTGAAGCTGTCTCAACTGATCAGCTGTAGCTCCGTTTTTCGCCATCTGTTCCTGGGCCGTAGCAGCATTTACAGCACCCTGAGCCTGCGCAATTTTTGCAGAAACTTCAGGAACATCAAGCTGAGCCAGCGTATCTCCCTTTTTTACGGTTTGTCCTTCGGAAACATATATTTTCAGAATCCTTCCGGTAACTTTAGGAGCAAAAGAGATGACATCCTTTTTTGTTTTTCCTTCGGGTTCTTTAATTTTTTCATTTTTTTTGTCACAGCTCCCCAGCAAAAACAGAGCAGCGAAGAGTATAGATATATTTTTATGCATCATTTAAATTTTTAAGGGATTAAATAAAATTTGGTGATATCCAGTTCCTGGGTAGACCTCATCAGTTCTATTCCCGCTCTTCTCTGGTTGAAAATGGCATTCTGATATTCCAGTTCGGAAGCTTCAAGGTCATTTTCTGCATCAATAAGCTGTGAAGATTTACTCATTCCGTATCTGAATTCTTTTTCGGCCTGTACCAATGCATTTTTTGCCAGCTCTTTTTCTTTGGCTTTCAAGGTAATCTGTGCGGAGGCGATATCGTAATTGGTTTGATTATTAGCCAGATTCAGGGTCAGTTTTTTCAGAGCATCTTCTTTCTGATTCTGTAGTACTTCTTTTCCTACTTTGGCTGTTTCTTCTGCATGTTTTCCTTCTTTACCATCAAAAATTTCCCATTTAAATCCTACTCCAGCTGTAATCAATGGAAATACGTTAATGTTGTTGGGTCTCCAGTCCAGTTTTTTTCCTTCATATCCAAGTATTGGAACTGCCGGGATGACATTTTCTGAGGATTTAATTCTGTTTCCGTACAATCCGATATAATAGGCTGAAGCCATCAGCTGTACTTTAGGGATCATCCAGGTTTTTTCAGCCTTTATTTTATAGTCTGCAGCACTGATGCCATGTTCCAGCGCTCTGATTTCAGCCCTCTGCTCTATTCCTTTTTCAGCGGCCAGCAATTCTACCGGAGATAATACCGGATCAATCATTCTCAGCCTTTCTCTGTTGATTCCTGTTAAAATATAAAGCTGGGTAAGAAGAAGTTCTTTTTTCCCTTCATACTCTACCATTTTAGCATCTAAAGTCGCCTGAGCCAGTTCAATTTTTTTATGATCATAAGGAGTAATCAAACCATAGCCAAGAGCTTTATCTGCAGTTTTTCTGTTGATATCCAGTCTCTTTTTACTTTCATCCAGCACCTTTTTAGACTGATGAATCAGCGCTAACTGATCGTATGCTCTGGAAATACTGGCAACCACTTCATCTTTTGTTTTCTCCAAAAGAATATCTTCAGATTTTTTCTTTTCTTCAACAGCCTTTTTCATGTATTTAACCTTGCCGCCTGAATACAAAAGCATTTTAGCATCAGCTTTGGCAATCCCTGAAAATCCGGACACATTGAAATTATTGTTGAAAGCTCCTTCCGGAATATTGATAAAGGGAGCGAGATTAAATTCCGGTGACGTCAGTCTTGCTGTTCCATTGAGATAACCTGCTTTACCACTTAATTCCAGGGTTGGAAGAAAGATATCTTTCAGTTTGTGTTCATCAAGATCGGTAAGTTTGTTTTGGGTAATCTGCATTTTAAGGTTCGAGTCCCGAACCATAGCACTATCCAGAAGTTCTTTAAAATCCGGCGCAGACTGTGCCCAGCCAAAAGCGGGGAAAGCAAAAAAACTAAACGTAAAAATCAATAAATTGTTTTTCATGGTTTATGTTTATAACAAATATAATGCAAAAATTGTTAAAATCCTTAAAGATAATTCTACAATACAGTGAATTTAAAGTAAGTTTAAAATATGTTTAAGTTTAAAGCCCTACAAAATAAAGTTTTCGGTAAAGTGTTTAAATGTTAATTAAATCCTAAAAAATTTTGAAAAAATATTTAACTCTACTTTTCTCGCACTCTTTTTGTTATGTTTTTTTGAGGAAATAAAGGGATAAAATAACATTTGATCTTAAAAACAGCTAACCATTTTTATTCTTGATTTTGAAATTTGGATTCCTGCTCAATGACAAAGGATGTAGATAGGTTCTTGGAAGAAAACGTTATGATCGCAAGGGATTATGAATTGACTTTAAAACGAGCGCAAAGGAGTGATACTAAGCAAAGGGATTCGAGAAACTCTACCAAACTAATCAATTCAATAGGAACGGATTATTATCCTGAGCATAGTCGAAGGGAGCCCGTTTAATAAGAACAAAATTTCCAACGGCTTTAGCCAAAACTTAAAACCATTGAGAAATGAATACATGATCACCTTCTTCTTTTATTTTTATTTTTATTTTGATTCTGAATTTTGGAAACTGGATTCCTGTGGAACGAGAAACGGAGTGGATAAACTTTGATAATAAATAATCTGCTCTTTGTAAAATTGAGTATAAGTTTAGGCTAAAGCCAAAGGAATTTAAATTATTTAATAGAAATGGACTTATTCTCTTTATATTTTAAATTTTGGAGGCTGGATTCCTACGGAATGACAAATGGAGTGGATAAACTTTGAAAAAACGATCTGTACAATCAGCAAAATCTGCGAAAAAACATTTAATTACAAACGAAAACTCCCCGCATTACTGTGAGGAGTTTTCTGTATAATTATAATAAGCTGATTTACTTTTGAACTGCTTTTTTCATGGCAGCATCAGGACGTAAGATTCTGTAACGTACTTCAATGTCTTTCGGTACATAGAATACCAATGGAAGTTTACTGTTGTATCTTACGATTTCAGGTTTTAAAGTTACAAACTTTTTAGTCTGTTTCTGCCCAGGGCATCCCATAAGAGTTCCGGCAGTTTCTCCTTTAGACTCTACCTCGTAGTAGTTGTATCCCCATCCCTGAAGATCCTGAGTTTTCATTTCTCCCATCAAGGAATAGTGGTTACAGTCTAACATTTTTTCAGTTCCGACAAAAAGTTCAACTTTTAAATCGTTTTCATTTTTTGCTACGGGAAGCTGAATATATACTTGTTTATATCCTTCTTTAGCTTTTGGGAACATTTCAATTTGTAGTTTTTCAAACTTTTCCGCTTTCTTTTGTGCGAAAGCATTTACTCCGGCCATCAATACAAATCCTGTAATTAAAATTTTAGAAAATTTCATCTTTTAATAATTTTTTCAATTTATATTACCTTAATTCCAAAAACTATTCCAAAATTAAACAATTGTTTGGTTTTTCGATTTAATTCTATATTATTTTAAACCTTAAAACAAAAACTGCAGTAAAAATTACTGCAGCCTTTTATACATTACTCTGAAATTGTTACGCCAGTTCCTTTTGTATGCGCATTCATTTGCGGTGCGTAGTAATTCTGCATGGTGGTAATTCCGTTGGAGAATTTACCAGATGCATTGGCTACCACATCATATTCAAAAACATATTTTCCTTTCGGCATATACTGAATATAGAAATTGGTGGAAGCATCTTTGGTAGACTGATAGTATCCCAGATTATTTTTCCACTGGTATCCGGATAATACATCTACAGGTTCGAATCCTGCGGCACGCATATCTTTAATATGAATAAACTCCATGGCTCTGTCTGTATTCAAAATCATTCTTACCGTCACTTTATCTCCTACTTTCAGCGGTGTTTCGGATGAAATTTTCTGAAGTTCCTCTCCATTCACTGTTTTTACCTTTTTATAAAGTTCTTTGGTTACAGAAATATAATTTTCAGAAGATTTGATTTTATCAAGGTCTTCATAATACTGCCAGAACAATCCTCCCTGAACAATTCCAGGACCTGGCTTGGTAATCGTTACGGTTGCTAAATTTTTATCTAACGCATCTGTTTTCACCGTAGACTTCACATATCCCGTTGCCTGAGTCTGAGGAACTAATTCCTTTCCTCCCCAAACAATGGTTGCTTTATCACTTTCAGCTCCGGTCCATGATTTCCCTGAATTCAAAATCGTGAAGATCACTTCCGCAGTTCCTCTTGAGCTTCCCCATGAGTTTACTTCTTTCTGAGTAACCAGCCAGATTTTCACATCTTCAATAAAGTTCTGATCATTAGATTTCAACGTATTGAAAGCTTCCAGTGCTCCGGCATGGTTGACTACTTTAGAGCCAAACCATCCCCAATCATTCAGGTTTTGTTTCCAGTAAACTCCCTGTGTTTTTGTATCTGTGGAAGTTTCCTTAAGGTAGGTCATCAGCTTAGCAGATACCTCTTTCAGACCATAATCATTCATCAATAATGCAGCGCGGTGAAGTCCGAAGAATGTAAAATCGGTAATCTTAGCAGTCTTTGCTTTTTGTTTTACCAGCGTTTTCAGGGTTGCTCCTTTACCTTTCAATGGATATTGCTGTTCCCAGTAGTTTCTGGTATCAAGATAATCCATTGCCCAGTTGTTCCAGACATTCCCTTTTTTCACATCAAAATATTTGCTCACTTCATTGTCTACATACTGAACCAGTTTAGCTACAATAACTTTCTGTTCTGAGCTCTGATAATCTTTCACATTATCTTTTAACCATGAATTGATTTTTCCTAAGTTTTTAAGGATATACAATGAGGTACCGTAAGAACTTGGATAACCAGGATACCATGAGAATCCACCGTCAGGGTTTTGCAGTTTTTTAAACTCATCCCAATCCTGATTAATAGAATTTTTCATCGTATTAACATCAAACAATAATGCCAGTTTCTGCATCTGTTCGCCTTCATTTTTACTTTCCAATACCCATGGTGTTTCTTCCAGCAACAATTGTTTTAATTCCTGATTCTTTTCAAGATTTGAATTTAATAATCCTTTGTTCTGATATTCCTCAAAAACCGTTTTCATTTTTGGATTTGCTTTGAATATTTCCGAAGCCAGTACATCCGCAAACCACTTGTTGAATATTACATCTGCAGAGTTATTCTGGTCATTTTTCAGACTTGGAAGGGCAAACATAATTTCCCAGATCGGATTGGTTGTCAGTTCTAACGTATTGGAAACATTAGAAGCTGTTGTAGATGTATTATTTTTAAGATTATCCAATACAAATGTCTTCGTTTCTCCTTCTTTTACAAAAACCGGAACAGCATCCGTTACCAGCATTCTGTTTGGTAATACAGCAATAGCCTGCTGCTCTCCATCCGAATACGCTCCAGCTTTTGCTACCACTTTGAAAATAACAGAAGAAACATTGTCCGGAACTTTTAATTTCCATGTCAGTGCACTACTTCCGTTTTCCGTTAAACTAAAGTTTTGTGCTCCTGAACTCATTCCGAATTTAGAAGAAATATTTTCGTTGGTAAAGGCATCCAGAATCTGTAATTCGGCAGAGCCATTCAGTTTTTTATCGGTAAGATTTGACAATTTTGATTGTAAATTCAACTCATCCCCTTCTCTCAGGAATCTTGGGTAGTTAGGAGTTACAGAGAATTCTTTCTGCGTTACCACTTCTTTTTCCAATGTTGCTGCTCTTGCATCTTTGGTGTGGGCAAGGAACATCAGTTTCCATTTTGTCAATGCTTCCGGAGAAGTGAATTCGAAGTTTACATTTCCATCAGCATCAGTTTTAAGATCCGGATAGAAGAATGCGGTTTCGTTTAGATTCTTACGAACAGCTACTTTATCCAGATTTTCTTCAGAAGATCCAGGAGGAGAAGTTTCTACCTTCGGAGCTTTTACAGGTTCAGGAACAACATTCTGCATAACCTCAATTTTATCTTCTGCAACAGCTGCTCTGGCTGTTTTAAATCTTGCGCCCGCAATGGGTGATGGCGGCGGTGCGTAAGCCTCTTGCTGAATTTGAACTCCTGCAACCCGTCCCTGTAATACATATGAAATGTCACCATCAAACCAGTTAAACTGAGGAACGGCTATATATCTGTCTGCGAAATAGTTCAGTCTCTTCTGATAATTTTGCTGTTCCAAGTAATTTCTGATTCCATATGAAGTGACCATTACAAACGGGGTATATAATTTTCTCCAGCTATAGCTATTAGCTGCAAACTGATCCAGAGACATATCATACATATTGGCCAACACTTCAGCATTGATCTTTTCGTTATCATTTCCGGTTACTTTTACCGTCCATTTTTCCTTAGAATTTGGCTCAAGCTTATCTCTGAAAGTTACCGTTTCTATTTTTAAAGGTTTTTCGGTATCCTTTATTTTTAAAGAAACAGATTCTGTATTCACATCATTGAATGCCACCAGCTGATACTGAAGGTTCAGATCTGAGACACTTTTATCTTTAGGAATTTCAGTGGTATATTCCAATATTCCTTTTTTAAGCTGATGAACTTCTGAAACCGTTTTTCCAGATCCGTCCTGAACAAAAACATTCACCAATGCGTCAGGAATTGCTGAGAAAACATACACTTTCACTTTTTCTCCTCTTGATACTTCTTCTTTCGGAGCTATAACCGTCAGGAATGTTTTTTGATTTGGCTTTAAAGAAGCTTTATCCCAAACACTGAAATACTGTGAAGATTTTATGGTATCTTTTCCTTCGATATTGAAAAGCTCCAGCTGATAATCTCCGGCATCCAGTTTCCCTAAATCCAGATTCGTTGAAAGCTGAGCATTGTCTGCAGATGGCTGCTGTTGTCTTTCAATCAGTACTTTTTCTGCTTTCCAGTTTTTGACCTCATCATTTTTATCAAAAAAATCATGTGGGAATTTGCTGATAAATTCTTCTTTTGAATATTTAGGCAGATTCTGAACATCAGACTTGAAATTATCTCTGAAAATTCTGTCCGGAGCCATCAGTTTCGACAGCTTAACCTGATAAGGCTTCTTAAGATTCTGATCGTTATAGTTCTTGGTTTCTACCTTTACTTTTACATTTTCATCGGCAAAAGTATTGCTGATATTTTCTGCCTGGATATAGTGAGAAACTGAGGCTACCTTCAACTGGGTATTAGCGTTCTGTGTTTCCCCATTGATATCTGTAACCGAAGCATTGATAGCATAGTTATCAATCTGTATGCCTTCCAGATTTTCATCTTTTTTAAGTTCCAGACGAATCACAAACTCTCCTTTTTCATTGGTTTTTGCTTCACCAAGAACAGAGTTCTCATTATCATTATTCTGTGGATACCAGCTGAAATATCTCCATCTGATATTGTGTTTTTTGATTTCATAATTTACCACAGTGTTGCTCAGTGGAACACCGGAGAACATCACCGCTTTTCCTTTCAGTTCTATGGTTTGTCCATATTTATACTCTTCTTTTATCGGATTAAAGGTTACCTCAAACTTTGGTCTTTTGTATTCTTCTACCCTGAAGTTTTTATATCCCTGGCTTTCCCCTTCAATTCTCAGATAAAAATTACCGTTCAGTTTTCCTTTCGGAAGAATGAAACTTCCATGATAAGAACCAAACTCATTGGTGGTAAATTCCTGGGAAGAAACCTCCTCGCTGTTGGTATTCAATAACGTAATTTTTTGTTTTAATCCAGAAAGCACAGCTTCCACTTCTTTATTCTGTCTCGTATTGATCACCTTGAAATAAACAGTCTGTCCTGGACGGTAAATTCCTCGGTCTATAAAAATCTGAGCGGTGGAACGGGTTTGTTTGTTGGGATTATAATCTTCCACAGATCCTCTGTTTCCATACACCTGCATGATCTGGAAATCATTGGTCTTAGGCTGCTGGATCAGAAAAGTTCTGTAATATTCTTTGCTTTGTGTGGAAGGGAATTTAAATACTCCGTTTGCAGTGGTTGTTCCATCAATTTTATTTAATGTTTTATTGGAAACAAATTCATAAAAACGAAGTCCTTCATTCGTCACCGGTTTGCCATTTTCGCTATTAACCAGTTTCAACTCGTCAGTAAGAGGATTCCTGTCTGTTTTGGATTGATAAATAATTCTGTTTCCTGACACCAGAAAGTAGAAATTTTGTCGGGAATCGGTATCTTTCATATCAGCTCCTGCAACTGTAAACTCTGCTACATATATTCCCGACGGAAGGGGTTTAACTTCCAGTGACGTTGTATGATTCTGATAGTCCTTAGGATCTGGCAGCTGGAATGTTTCCTTTCTTACCAGATTCTTTTTTAGTTTTCCGAAGACATTGGAATAGGAATTATCAATGTATTGAAACAATGAGGTAAAATCATCTTTTACTTCATAAATATTCAAAGTAAATTCAGAAACATTCTGATATTGTGCTACTAAATGAATGGGCAGATTATTCTGGGTCTGAGATTCATATTTGATCGTAAGATAAGGATTTACAATCTGTGCCTCTTTGCTTTTGATATTTTCAAGGAAAAGAGATTTCGGATATTCACTTTTGGCTTGTGCAGCTAATGCAAGAGCTTCTTTAGGTTTCTTCTTGCCCACAAATTCATCCATGATCTCTCCCATGATCACCACTTTATAATCCCCCTCTACATTAGATTTTAAAAGATTCTGAAGCAGCTGAAGTTTATCTTTACAATGAGTGAAATTACAGTTTTCCGTAATCTTCTCTTTCATGAAATACAGTTTGGAATTTCCGCTGTTCTGGCCAATCAGCTCATCATAGATTGCACTGATCGTTGTGCGGTTGGCTGTCAGTTCATTTTTTGTAAAAATATTGTTTTCGGATAAAAACTCTATTTTCTTAACAGCATACCAATCCGATAATGTCGGAAAATACGCTATATCTTCAGTTCCTGAAAAAACTTTTTTATACTTTTCCAGAGAGATCTTTTTCATTTCAGGTTTTTCCTGATCAAGTTCCTGAAAACTTTTGGTCAGGTAATTTTTAAAATCAAGCTTACTCCAGGTTTCAATCTGGGAAATATCCTGGGAATTGATATTGGTTCTTCCGTTTATTTTCCATGAGTTTTGGTTGTAATAATCCATAAAAAAACCATTCAGCAGGACTTTGTACATCAATTTCCCTTCTCCGTTCAGTTTTCCTTCCGCATCTTTAAGTTTTTTGAAAAACTGAGAAGCAGAATCATTCTGATCATCATCCACTGTTTGGTTTACAATACTGAATTCCGCTTTCAGAGAACGGATCAGCTCAAAGGCATTATTTTCTTTCATGGCTTGTTTTTGTATGTCTAAAATAATGGGAAGATTAGATTTATAAGCTCCTTTCGTACTGTTTTCAGCAATTTTTTTCCATTGGGTATCGTAATATTTCTGTGCGGATACCGTTGAAAAGCTTAGCATTACAAGCAAAAGCAGAAAAATCTTGGAAAATCTTTTCATATATATTAATTTTGATAAATGAACATTTTAAAAATACTGAAAAAAACCGTCATAGACAGCCAGATTTATGTCTCTCTTATGGGAACTCTTTTTGCAGTATTTTTCATGAAAGAGCAAAACACATTCCGTTTCCCTACCTTTGCATTAATTTTCATCACTTATTTCAGTGGTTATCTTTATACTAAATACCAATATACCAGACATTTTTTCAAAATAGTTGTTATCAATGCCCTTGCGGGAATTGCCTGTGCTTTTTTAATCATTCACAATCATAATGAAATAAGGCTTTTGAAATGGTTTATTATTGTGGTGCTGGGACTGCTTTACAACAGTTTTTTTCTCGATGTTTATATCCGTAAGATTCCTTTGCTGAAAGTTTTCTATGTAGGTTTGGTATGGGCGTTAGTCAATTGCTGGCTTACACTTCCTGAGTTCAGTATACCGATCTTTCTGATCAGCTTTTTCTTTATCACCGCACTTGTTCTTCCTTTTGATATCCGGGATATGAATAGTGACACCGTAAAAACCTTTCCGATGCTGATGGGTGTTCAGAATACTAAATACATTGCCTATGCACTTGTCTTCATCAGTAATATGATCTCGATTTTCTATCTTGAATTATCTTATGCCACCGCTTTTTTTATGGCAAGCATTGTAACTTATATTCTTATCTATTTCTCTGATAATAAAAGAGATGACGCTTACTACTCTTTCGGAGTGGAAACTTGTTCTGCACTTCCTTTTTTATTTTTACTAATAATGGAGTATTTTTGACGAATGATTATCAAGAAGCTTTCCCTTTACAATTTCAAAAACCACTCTGAGAAAAAATTTGAATTTTCACCGCAGATCAACTGTTTTGTGGGTAATAATGGGGTGGGAAAGACCAATATTCTGGATGCCCTGCATTATTTATCAGTAGGAAAAAGCTTTCTAGGAAATACTGATTTTAACAATATAAAAAAAGAGGAAGATTTTTTTACCATTGATGCTGAAATTCAGAATGAGGAAAGTGAAGATATCATCAGAATCACTCAGCCTAAGGAAGCTAAAAAGGTGATCAAAAAAAATGATAAAAGCTATGACAGACTCGCTGATCATATCGGATATCTGCCAAGTGTGATGATCTCCCCTTATGACTCCAATCTTATTTCGGATTCCGGGGAAAGCAGACGTAAGTTTCTGGATGCGATGATTTCTCAGACGGATTCAGAGTATCTTTTTGACCTTATTCAATATCAGAAGACCATTCAGCAGCGAAATGCTTTACTGAAATATTTTGCCAAAAACAGAACGTGGGATAAAGATTCGCTGGAAATTTATGATGACCCAATTACCAGATTCGGAACAAAAATTTTTAATAAAAGAAAAGAGTTTGTAGAGCAGCTTAATCCTATTGTTCAGAATTTTTACCAGATCATTTCAGGTGGAAAAGAAACAGTATCTGTTATTTATGAATCTCATTTGCTGGAAGATTCTTTTGAAAATCTTTTAAAAGAAAGCCTTGAAAGAGACCGTATGCTCACCTATACTTCAAAGGGAATTCATAAAGATGACCTGCTTTTTGAAATGGATCATATTTTAATCAAGAAAATCGGTTCTCAGGGGCAGCAAAAATCCTTCCTGATTTCTTTGAAGCTGGCTCAGATGAGTCTGGTAAAAGAACTAACGAAAAAGACCCCTATATTGTTGCTTGATGACATTTTTGATAAACTTGATGACACCAGAGTTGCACAATTGATTGAGCTGGTTAATAGAGAAAGTTTCGGACAGATCTTCATCACGGATACCCACAGAGAACGTACGGAGATTGTGGTAAAGAAAATCAATGAGGAAAGTATAATTTTTGAAGTTTAATGCTAGATGCGGGATGCTAGTTGCGGGGTTCGAGTTATGAGATGCGGGATTGGATTCAAGGTGTTGATGTGATTATAAAGTAAAAATTAATTTTCTTTATCCTCAAAATAGTATTGATCATACCTTAAAATCCTAAAACACAAATAATATGAGTTATAGAAATCTTGACATTTACAAAATAGCCTTCGATTTATTTTTAAAAACCCATAAAGCTTCTCATCTTCTTCCCAAGTACGAACTGTTCGAACTAGGCAGCCAATTAAGATGATCTTCTGATTCAGTAATTACAAATATTGTTGAAGGCTATGAAAGATCATCCTACAAAAATGATTACATTCGCTTCCTGTTTTATACTCATAAAAAAAACGTCATCCAAAAACACGAATCACGCAACCCGAACCTCAACTATGAAGAAGAAAAAACGTGAATATCAATCCTCCGAACTGGTAAAATCTTTTGCCAGAATCTACGGTTTTGAACATAAACTTGTCGCTTTTGATATTAAAGATTTCCTTGAAGAGTATCTTGATGAAAGTCTTTTCAAGGAAATAAGAAGTGTCAATATTGAAAATGAATGCATCATCATTAAAATTGATTCTCCTTTACTGAAACATGACTTTAAAATGAGAAAAAGCTTTTACCTCAAAAAGTTCCAGGATAAATTCGGGGTGGAAAAATTCAGTGACCTTCAAATATTATAAGACGTAAACCTATAAAAAATGCTGCCCACGGACAGCATTTTTATTTTATTGTTAATGTTCTTCTGATTTATTAGAAATCGTACTGCTCATTAAGTCATCGGCTTTTTTGTCCAGCCCTGAGCGTAATGGCAGGAAGAATTTCAACGGATGCTTGGTAAAATATCTGAATATTTCTTTATAGATCTCACTTACCTGTCCAAAATTCATCTTTCTGGATCTGAATGCCAGGAACATCGACAAGCTGAAACTTACCAGAAAATTGAAGAAACCGATCAAAAATACGGTTACAAAAGACATCCAGAATGTATAGGAATCTACGGAAAAATCTTTTCCATACAATCCCAACGCAAAGTTACCGGCAGCAAAGGTAATGTGTCTTATATCCAGATCGAGACCGAAAAACATCCCAACCGGAGCTGTCGCCCCCAGGAAAACACCAAACCAGAAATTAGAAATGATTCCCGGCCAGTTTTTAGCATAATATTTTGAAAGTCCTTTGGCAAATTTCTTCCCAAAAAAACTTCTGATGGAAAGGTTTTTAGCAATTCTTTCCGGAATCTGATAAAACACAGAATTGTTCCCAATATTCCCGGAAATAATTCCTGAAATAAAAAGATAAAATCCGGCAATACTTGCATGCAAAATTGCTTTTGATTTAAATGGATCAAGATCTTTTAACAGTTTATCAGAACGTTCTACAGCAAGGTTTTGTGAGAAAAAGACATCAAGACCGTAAATAATGGCAAGAGCCACCGGAAAGGCCAGCAATACATTTCCCACAAAGGCAATAAACTGGCTTCTGAATAACTTGGAGACCAGATGGGCAAACTCCGTATTGTTTCTTTGAGCATTCCCTTCTTCTGACAATACTTTTGTCATGGTAGCCGCTGTCATTGCCGGCTGCTTTGTTGCAAGAGTAAATCCCATCAGATAGATCATGATGAATCCCATTGCATAGTTCATCGAGTACAGGAAAGCATGAGAGAAGTCACTTCCGGGAATATATCCATACAGCATTTTCAGAACACAAAGCGCTCCTACAATAATTCCCCCTCCGCTCGCTTTATAGAACATAGTCATATATTCCTTTCGGGTAGACGTAATATAATGGGTACCTGCTTCTGCCGTGTGATTGGTAATAAGGTGTGAAATCAGCCTTGTACTGTCGTTGATAAGATCTGAGATATTATTTTTATGGGATTTATAGCTCAGAATATTAAAGACCAGCTGTTTAGATTTTATCTGAATATCTTCATCGGTATCAATAACCAATAGCTGAACAATCTCATAAATTCTTTCGGTCTGCTGGCGGATTTTTATCAGGGATTGATTAATTTTTCCTGAAATACCATATTTGGCTGAATTTTTAAAGGCAATATTCACAAATTCCTGGCATTGTTCTGCATAGATCTTAATCTGCTTATATCTGCTGTCTTTTGAATGCAGCTGTAATTCAGGGTCTTTTATCAGATCATCGGCTAATGCCTCCAGCTCATTCTGCAGAGCAAGAAACGGATTGTCTAAATTTCTGTATTGAGGTGCCATTCTCACTACTTCCACTTCCATTGCCATTCCTGTTACCCTCCAGGAAAGAATATTCATAGAGAAAATGAGTTCTTTTTTCACATTGGGACGGATAATAAAATCCGAAGCTCCCAACATATTTAAAAATTCATTGATCTCATTTTCGGGAAGATTGTGCAGGTATTTCAAATCCTTCTTCGGTCTCATACTGACATTGTCGATCATGTACCATACTGTCTTTTCGTTTTCAACAGGTGGCAGAACTTTGTTCAGTATTCTTTTTTTCAGTTCCGGGAAAAAAGCATTTTCTGAAAGAATATTAGCTTCTGTCAGTGAAAGGTTAAAAGGTCTTCCTTTAAAAATATTGTGAATATAATATTTAAAGTTCTCAGTAAATTGAGGATTGCTTCTGAAAAAATTGAGCACATCTGTGAAGTCTGCCTCTTTTATGGTCTCTAAAAACTCTGCAAAAGGTTCTAAAGAAAGGGTTTCGTTCTTAAAAGAAAAATACTTTTTAAGAACTGACTCAAAATTTGTGCTGGAATTAAAGAATTTCATTAGTACAAAGATACTATTTCAAACTCACATTCCTCATCTGTCTCATAATCCAATTATGTTTCTTTCTTAAATAAGGAGATGGATTTTTAGGGTCATACTTCTTTGGATTAGGTAATACAGCGGCAATCCATGCTGCATCTGAGGTACTTAAATCTTTGGAGGATTTCCCAAAATAATATTGAGCAGCAGCTTCCACCCCAAATACCCCCTGCCCCATTTCTATGGAATTCAGGTATCTTTCAAGGATAATATCTTTAGTCCATACTTTTTCGATAATAAAAGTATAAACAGCTTCCAGTCCTTTTCTCACCCAACTTCTGCCCTGCCAAAGAAACACATTCTTTGCCGTTTGCTGGGAAATAGTACTTCCACCTCTTATTTTTTTGCCTTTCTCGTTATTTTTCATGGCTTTTTCGATAGCAGTATAATCGAAACCGTCATGATCAAAGAATTTCTGGTCTTCAGAGGCTATTACTGCCTTCTTCACATTATTTCCCATCTCATCATAGGAAATATAATCTCTGTGCAGTTTTCCGTATTCAAAAAGCCCTCCTATCTGAGTAAGAGTGATTGGCGGATTAAAGAATCTGCCCCAGATAATAAAAACTACATTCAGAACAAGAATGATGAAGATAAGCTGTTTAATTTTTTTCCACATAACTTGATAAAAAGGAAAGGCAAAAATAAGCAAATAGTACGAGTTACTGCAATTCTTTCATATAAGTAAGCTGATAATCCGGTAAAAGTTCAGGATGAAAGATCTTTATATAATCTTTAAGAATAAGATCTGCTCTTACCACACCGCTTTCAAAGAAGTCGTTTGCTTTCAGTTTTTCTTTTCCTGCAATGGTATATATCTTCCCTTTATTGAATACATCCAGCTTTCCATAGAAAGGATTCATGCCCAGCATTTCTTTTTTTGAAGTATGGCTTCCTGCATTTACCCAGTACTGAACACCTCCTGCTTTAGCATATACTTCTTCAAAGCTCATTGTTAATGCTTTTTCATCTTTATTATCCTTCATGATGTAATTGGCATTGGCATCCGAAATATAATGAGCCACAGAAGTATTTCCTCCCGGAAGATACCAAACATCCCCATACATTTCGTTAGCCAGGACAACAGGTTTTTCTTTTGCTTTTGAGGCAAGCTGTTTCAGATCGCTGTAGTTTTTCTCAACTTCCTGATATTTAGCTTCTGCTTCTTTTTCTTTTCCTAAAAACTCTCCAAAAAGTTTGATATAAGCTGTTTTTTCCAAAGGCTTCTGCTCCATATATTCATCCAGAAATATAACCTGAATGCCGTTATTCTTTAAAAGCTCATAGGTATTGTCGAAACTGGCAATATGATTGGTAAAAATAGCATCCGGTTTCATAGAGATAATCTTTTCTACATCATATTTCTGTTCACTTCCTACATTCTGGATTTTTCCTTCTTTAATCAGATTCTGGATTTTATCTGAATAAATATACTCCGGACTTGAAACGCCTATGATTACATTTTCTGCTCCAAGCTCTGAAATATACCCTGCCATACTAGCATTCAATAGGATGATTTTCTTAAAAGGAGTTTGATTCTGCTTAAAATTATATGTAAAATTCCCCGATTTTAGCTCTAGAACTCCGTCATGTTCCTTAAATTGGGTACGGCCGGAGATATTTGTCCAGTCTGAGGACGAAATTTTTGATTCTCTCTTACAAGCAATTAGCGCAAAAACCGTAAATAAAAGTAAAATTCTCTGTTTCATCTTTCAAAGAACGGAAAAAAGTGGTATATTTGCAACCGTTAAACAAAAACATAACACAAGGCCTCGTGGCGCAACTGAATAGCGCATCTGATTACGGCTCAGAAGGTTACAGGTTTGAATCCTGTCGAGGTCACTGAAGGAGACAACTATTTGATAGTTGTCTCTCTTTTTTTACACATAAAAATCTCTATATCAAGCTTTTACAGCTTGACATTTTATAGTTTGAATTTTTTGATGTGAAATCCCTAGTCCACCTGAAACAGACAGTCTAAAAGTGCTCTATCAGAGATTTCATCGGTATTAAAGCGTAGTTTGAAATCCCATTAAGGTTCTAGTATTTTTTCCTCTTTTGGCTTATTGTAACTTTTTGATACTAAATATAGTAATTCTAATATAATTTTAGCTTCTTTCTCATTTACCTGAACTCCATTCTTAGCTAAAAGAATAATCGCTTGTTCAACTGAAACATTCTTATCAATAAAATTCATTTTTCTTATTAGTTTTTCGGTTACTTTTTTTTGATAATATTTTTAAAAATGCTTGATTCAAGTCCAAAGAAAGATCTCCTGTTTTATAATCAATATCAACTGGTGGAATAAGACTCACAAGACTTTTTTTATCTGAGATGTCAAACTCGGAAAATTTTCGAAAAACTTCGACTAATTCTTTATCTTCTATTTGATTCTTTTTATCAATAGCTTTTAATTTAAGAAAAATATCACGCGCTTCCTTCTTAAGATGCCTAATGTTAACTTGATTCTCTTTTTTTAATTCATTATAGTCATCAATTTTTAATACTCCTGCTAAAAACAACTTTCTGCCTTGAGAAAGAACTTGCCCCTTTTCTTTTATTTTTCTCTCAATTAAATTTTGATTATACAAATAACTTGCTTTCAGTGTCTTTATATTCTGGTCTTGTAAAATACATTTAAATAAGTCAATTGTATTATTTGATAGTATTAATTGCTGAAGCTTATTTTGATAACAATCATTCAGAAAAACTGCGTTTATCCTTGTCCTACAGCGATTATGACAATGATAATATGGGTATTTTTTTGAACTTCCTTGTGCAATACTTCCAGTGAGTTTTCGATCGCAAACAGGACAAGTCAAAAAACCTCTAAGAAAAAACAGCTCTTTCAAATCATCTTTTTTAGAAGTAGTTTTTCTTTTTGTATTAATAACAGACTGAACTTGATAAAATAACGATTCAGATATTAAAGGTTCGTGCAAACCTTTTATCATTTGTTCTTCATTAGACTTAAGTTTGACTGATATAAGCCCACAATAAATTGGATTCCGTAAAATTCTAAAGAAGTGTGACCGTGAACATATCAATCCTTTTTCATTAGCCATTTTCATTATTTCGGAAATCTTATGATCGTTCTGGGCAGCTTGATGAAAAGACCACTTTATAATATCAGCTTCAGGCTCTTTAGGAACAATAGTTTTTTTACCATCCATTAATGTCAAATTAATAAATCCAATAGGTGCTTTATTAGGATATCTACCCATCAACTTCGCTCGACGAATACCATTTGCTGTATTTTGAGCCCTCCGAGTATTTTCCGCTTCCGGAACCGCTAAATATACAGCCAGCATAACGGTACTTTCCGGCACAGAGAAATCAATTGGTTGATCAATAGCCATTGCTGTCGTTTTATATTTTCGCAGCTTTCCAATCATTTCGTAAGCATATTCAACATTACGACTGAATCTGTCCCACTTTATAAATAGTATGTTTTTATCTTCTCCTGATGATTTCTTTTTAATTTCTGAAAACAATTCTTTCCACTCAGGTCGGTTGAAATTTTTGGCAGAATAGTCTTCACGATAGATTCCTTTGACTTCGATATTGTTATACTTACAATATTTCAATAATCTATCTTCCTGTTCTGGCAAGGAGTAACCTTTTCTCTTTTGTTCGTCTGTACTTACACGGACGTATAAATAGGCTGACTTCATATAATTAATGTATTTATTTGATTTACAAATTAATATTTTTAATCATATGAAATGATAAACAAAAAGCAGTTTACGCTATATCAATTAAAAAGGGAAATTCAGTAGAAACTTTCATAGCAGCAGCAGTAATTAATGACATTCTCACATCAATATGACACCTAGATATCAAAAGTATTTTTAAGGAACTGCAAAATTTTCATTACAATAAATACATATCTTCCTGTCATTAAGGATACCGCATCAAAAAGGAAATATTACAGCAATAATGATTTAATAGCATAAAATCTATTTTAATATTTCATACTTAATCCAAAGTAGATATTATTAGCAGAATCACAACACCTATTTTAACACACTCATAATCAAAGTCTATCAAAAATTTTCACCAAAGCAAATACAAGCCTTATCAACTTTTTACTCTCTCCTAGCATAATAATTCCAACCAAATTAAACTACAATTGACATGCCTTGTAATTCGTAGATGTTATATTGTTTGTTTTTAGTTACAAACAACCATTAAGTTTAAATAATAATATTAATGGTCTTCTAAAGCAAAGTTAAAATACCTTCCCGATTTACATAACTAAAAAAATGGTTAATAGATGCAGAAATTAACAAACACTTTACTTTTCATGGCTTCCGCAACACTTTTGCAACGCTGCAAATAGCAGCAGGAACATCAATATATATGGTTTCAAAATTGCTAGGTCATAAAGATATTAAGACCACTGAAATCTATGCAAAAATTGTTGACAGTTTGAAAAAGAAGCGTCTGAAAGAATAAAAATCAATCTGTTCAACATTGGTAAAAACATTATGGATGTTCATGAGAAACCATTTATAGAGTTAAATTAGCAGGTTTTAATATATATTAAGGGGGGGGGGGACATTTAAAGCCAAACTAAGCTATTAAAGGTTATACAAAAAAATATCAATTATAATAGTCATAAAATTCGAAAAAAGTTATGAATTATACGTTTGATGAGATTCCAAATATTCTTAAAAGGATAGAAAGTCGATTGGATAAAATTGAAGAAATTCTATTAGATCGTATTCAAAAAGAACTGCCTGAAAAAGAATTTATTAGTGCAAGAGAAGCATGCAAAATCCTCAAACTTTCGTTACCAACACTTTACTCAAAAGTTTGCTTGCGTGAACTTCCTTATTATAAAAAGGGAAATAGGCTTTATTTTTCTAAGACAGAACTATTAGAATGGATACAGGAAGGCAAAAAAAATCTTCCTATGAGATAAGTGAAACAGCAAATTTAATGATTAAAAATTTTGGAAAGAGAAAATGCTACTAAGGAAGTCTTGTATTTCAACTTATTAATCATATGTAACATATTAAATGTCAAAAAATTCTATCAATATTAATATAAATTGTAAATCATTATTAAATAAATCTTCTACTTATTCTGTACTTTCTCTTACAAAATTCTATATATTTACTAAAACAAATTAACCTCGAACTCATGAATCCAACAACTTTAGCCTGTTTCGATGGCGATACTCGTGTCTACTATTATTGTTTAGCAGAAGAATCATAATTTGATTTTTTGTTCAAAAAGTACAGATATTTGAGCGTTAACACCGAAGAAATAGTCACACACTATAGAACGCTAAGTTTTCAACTGCGTTACCATATTCAACCTGAGAAATCAATCCTGATATTGGTAAACATCTTTCACCAAAAAAGATCTTGATTTATAGCTATGCCAGAAATAATTAAACATGCAATTCTTATTGGGATTAATGAAGTTCCCCATCTCCAATATTTAGACACCCCATCAAACTATGCAATCCAGATGAGGAACTGGGCACGGGATCAAGGATACAATACCTACCTATTTGTTGATCAACCTGAAGGCGAGGAAACAGGTATTTGTAATATAGCAGAAATAAAAAAGGTAATTCGTAAAATAATTGAAGATGGGACAGATCAACTTCTTGTTTATTTTTCAGGACATGGGGTTGAGCATACAGCAGCTAACGATGTATGGCTCCTACCTGACTACCAAAATGATCCGGATGATTGCATTAGTATTTCGCTCAACAAAGCGCTTGCCTATACCTCTGGGATTCCTCACGTAATCTTCATCTCGGATTCATGCCGTGTTCCCTCTGATCACAAAGCACTTAAAGCTGCTTCGGGTTCAGCAATTCTGCCAAATCTGGATAAATTGAATCCTGATACAGAAGTTGATGTACTTTATTCCACATGGCCTGGGCAACCTGCTGTTGACATTAAAAATAACGACGGTACCTACCGAAGCATATATAGCGATCATTTACTGAGTTGCCTCAATGGTAACGTTCCTGAGGTAATAAAGCAGATCCAGAATTTAGCACCTGGTTTTCCAGCCGTGCTTTCTGATGAATTAGGAAGATACTTAAAAAAAATTGTTCCAACTGAAACCGCTGCTGCCGGTGCCAAGCGTCAGTTTCCTATGAGCGATGTGACCTCCCGTGATCCATTGCATTTGTCCAAATTTGATATTGGTACACCAACTGTAGAAAGTGCTCCAGAAGGTAATTTACCTTCCGTATCGCCTCCGGGGGAACATCATGAAATTCAAACGGTTTCAAGCAAACTACAAGAACTTGTGCAGATAAGCGGTGCTAATATTGATGTAAAAACGCGTGAAATCGTTAATAATTTCCGTCGTGCATACAATGATGAGTATGATAATGATTTTTTCACCTCGCCAAATACGTTCAGTAGGGAACAAACAGGATTAATGGTAAGCGGTTTGCTTAACCCGGTCGTTTTTTCTAAAAGACCTTTAAAATTTCGATACCGAAATTTTGCAATTCCGCAGATATTAGATTATGATGAAGCATATAACATCTTGGATAAGGACAATATATTTATAATAGGAAACCCCAGAACAAGGATTTTTTACCCTGTAACTATTTTGGACGGTTTTTTTACACAAGTAGTTTTCGAAAAAGGAAAGCTTTTGACTGTAAACTATTTTCCTACAACAGGATGGCGTAGAGAGCAAGCACACCGCAGATCTGGAGAAATAGCGCGCAGAAAGGCAACGATTATTGCAGCTGCAAAAAATGGTATCTTCCTCGGGGATGAAGAAATAGCTGGCTTTTTACGTAGGTATAAAAATCTTGATCCAACCCTCGGACTATTTGCCGCCTATGCTTATTATCAAAAAGGTAATTTCGAAGGGGTAAGATCCATTTACCATATAATGCAAGATGAGCCGGAGCCTGTATTAGGTGATATTAAAATATTGGGAAAATTATCGGGTGTAAATCTGGAAAATATTGAGCACTTTGACATCCCTATTCCTATGCTAACTGAAGGCTGGTCATATTTAAAGTTACTACCAGAAAATCCATATAGTTATCTTTCAACACAATTAGAACCAGGACTTTGGACAGCGATCAATCGAACCGGACTTGGATATCTACATGACACCCAAAATTATAGAAAATTATAATGCAGATTTTATTTATACATGGCAGGGCTCAGGAAGAGTTCTCGCAAGAGATCTTACTAAGAATTTGGGCGGAAGCACTCAGAGCTTCTTTTGAAAATGCAAACATCCCTTTTCCGGAAAATTTAAATTTGACCCTGCCATATTACGGGAAAGACCTGATCCATCAGCGTGATCTTTATAAGCAGGCTATCAAAGACGGCAAATTTAAAATGCGTTCACCAAATAATGTAAGTGAATTCGATGAAGTATATGAAGACCTTCTGGAAGAACTGCGTAAAAATTCGGGCATAAGCAAGAAAGAAGTAGCTCAAGAATCAGGCGAAACAGAGCAATATAGAGGGCTGACCAACAACAAACATGTTATTGCGTTGGCAAGGCTTGTGGATCGGAGGTTAGATTCGCTTGGCAATTTTTGTGTAAAGTGGAAAACCGACGATGTTGTCACGTATTTGGTGGTAGAAGCTGCAAGACAGGAAATCAATAGTTTCCACACCTCAGCCATAACCAAAGAACCAACAATAATTATTTCGCATTCTTTAGGGACTGTGATCGCATACGATATTTTACATACCCTGGCTGAAAACCAATATGACATAAGAGGGTTAGTTACGCTTGGATCACCATTAGGAGTTCAAGCGGTTCAAAGGCAACTTTATCCCTGCCCTTCCTATCCCAAAATCTTAAATGGTCAGTGGGTCAATATCTATGATCCTAAAGATATAGTGGCTCTTAATCCTTTGAACAATAAGAATTTTAGGGTTACACCACAAATTATAAATCACGAAATTGAAAATAACAGCGATAATCACCATGATATCAAACCGTACTTAAGTAGCCCTGTTGTCGCGGAAACGATTTATACTATTCTTACGAGTGCTTGTAAATAAACCTCGACGGCACTTAAAATTTATTACTGCCCGCGCGCTTTCATAATCTCACGAATATCAAAGCCGGGTGGTAATCCTAAAGTTTTAACCTCTCCATCTTCAAAGGGAGTTATAATGTTCTGCTTTGATTTTGGAATGAGCAGGTATTTAACAATGGATTTACTAAATTCGGACATTGATGTTAAACTACTACCAAATAGTTCGTCCTCCTGCCCGGGCTTAAAAAGTTCACTACCGCCGATTTTCATCGATTGTATCTCAAAATATTTTCTCTTATGCCCCCCAGCAAGGCTAAGTTCATATTCTTTTAAGAGCAAATCAATTGTTATACGGCCATCACCTGGCAGATAAAATAAATAGTTCCGGTGAGGTTTTAGCTGCTCCAGCAAAAACTTGAAAGACTTTTCAAACTTACTATCACTTTCATACTGATAGATCTCATCTAACATTTCACCTTTATAATAATCCTTGCTTAAATGACCTTTTTCATCGAAATATATTTCGAAAAGAATACCATTTAAAAGGTGGTTTTCTCCTTTTTCATCAAACGATATGATCCAATTTCCCAGTGTATTAATAAGATCTCTGGCCTTAAAACCGCCGTAGTTGGCGGCATACAGTACGCCACGACCCAACAAAAATTTTTCACTGGGTGATAACGTTACCTTTGCCAAACTGCGTACTTTCGTTGCGGCATAATTTTGTTCGCTGAACTGCGTGGAGAATAAATCTAAAATTAATTTATCTGCTACACCACCTTTTGGAACAAATTGCTCCCTGATCAAGCTTTGGCTGTCATATGGCAGATCTGTCACATGGACCAATTCTGAGCGATGAAAATAAAAGTCCTCAATCATGGAAGTATGCTCCCACGGGGTTTGCTTACCTTTCGATAAACTATTTACCGAAACCCTAACCCTTTTAAAAAGAACCTCGATCGGTATATCCGGATCTTCCAGGTGCTTGAGCAGGCAGCCAGTATAGATGCTGTGGCCACCCTTCCCAAAATCCTGTGCCTTTTCACCAGGAGAGGTTGAAAAGGCGATCAGAGAACCTTTAGGAGCCTTAACTGGAGCAAGGTCCTCTTTTCCTCCCCTATATCTTTCCTTCAAGGGATTATTTCTGCAAGCATCCAATATTATAATTTTAACATCAGACTTAGCTCTATCCATTTTTTTGATGATTAATTGAAGTGGTATACAGCTTGTTTTTGCAAAATCGCTATCTTCAAAATTCGAATCTGTTGCGGAAAGGTAGTTCTCCCTCTCAATCTGAAAAGCGTGTCCTGAATAGTAAAAAAGACCAACTTCAAACCCTTCCAGTTTTTTCTCAAACTCTTTTATAGCTTTTTCAAACTCGACCTTGGTACAATTTTTTTTTAAGATAACTATAAAACCAAGGTTATGAAGTTTTTTCTCAATAGCAATTGCATCGTTTACGGCATTATCAAGGTTATCATCTGGATCCTCATAGATTCCATTACCTATCACCAGAGCGAGCGCTTTTTTCATAATTTATATTTTGCTTTAAATACTTTAATCGCCTATTAAGAAAATAACTTTCCTTATTCTATAATTTCACCAAATGGTTTTCCTTGAGTCCTATATATGATGTTTTCTTCAATAAAGCGGGTTATCAATGGTGATTTCCTCAGATCAAGAGGTTTCAATGCTTTTTGATTTTCCATAATCCAATATTCTGCATTCTCCCAATTATCTGGGTTTATCTTTGTAATAAATGCCGCACTGACTCTGGTATTTTGTCCTTCGTCTCTTCTACCTGTGAAAAAACCGTCATTGCCCCTGAATTCTTTGAAGGCATCTTCTGATCTGGGTAGATCAGTTGCAATACAGATTAGTATTTCTCCCTTCAAAAAATAAAATAACTCATATTTTAAACAATAGATCAAGCTGTTATTATTTCATAATAACTAAATATCTAATTTGCATATCGAAACTAAAGTGTATTTTAGTTGAGTCGTTCAGATTTTGTAGCTTAATCCATAAGATATTGGAGTTGTGGCAAATTCGTGGCACTTTTGAAAAGTAAATTTTAAATCATTTGATTTTCAATTACTTAAATCATTAGGTTCGAATCCCTCACTTTCCGCAAATGCGCTTTGAAGACGTTTAAACGAAAGGTTTTTATAAAGTGTGGCAAAATCGTGGCAAACATAGCCTCGACCACTGAAAAACCTTATAAATACACCGAAGAAGCGGAAAAGTTCGAATCCCGTATTATTTCGTTTCATTGTATTTAAGTCCCAGAAACCTCTTTTCTTTTGTAAAGGAAGCACGTTTGACAGAATCGATATCAAATACCAATTTTCCTTTCTTGTCAGCAAGTTCTATAAGGTCCCTATTCAAAGTAACGATATACTGAAACTCGTTTGGACTCTTTTCATTATAAGAATAGAGATAATTAAGACTCTTTTCGATGGAATCATCATCTTCAAAGATATTGTCGTGGATCAAAAATCCTGGGTGGTATTTTTTTGTATATTCATTGAACATAAGAGAAACGTCATAAATGAAGATTTTCATACGTTCTGTGGAATGGCTCCCGTCATCATCGGTTCTCATAATGAATTCCACAATACTATTGTTCTTTGTAGTAATGATATCGAAATGTGCTTCCCTATTGCCCATGATCTGTTCGTGGATCTCTAGGATTGTCTCCCTAAAACTTTTGATAACTTCAGTTTTCTGATAGAGCTCTTCATCAAATTTGGCCAACAAGGCGGTCTTTTCAGCTTTTAGAAGTTTTGTTTCCCTCTCTGCGGTGTCATGTCGTTCTATTAAGGACCTAAGACTGCTCAGTTCACTGTTCTTTTCATTAAAAACCTTGATTGAAGTTTTTAGATCTTTCAGAATTTCGCCGTTATCAATTAGACCTACTTTCCTGGAATAATCGTCATCCAATTTCCGTAGGGTTTCGTTCAACAAGCTCAGCTCTTCTTTAAGTGACTGTAGACGGTCATTGACAATAGAAGAACGAAATCCATCAATTTTGTTTTTAAATTCCTTAAGTTCATCCAGTGATTTTTCGACAAGGTCGCCCAGGCCCTGTTTGAACTGGTTAAAAATGATGGCCATTTCCTGTTCATTGATATTTTCAGGTGCCGGCAGAGAATCGATCTGCTTAATTTCATATTTTACAGCCTGCTGCCTCACCCTAAGGGTATGCATCCTCTCCTCCAGTTTAACAAGGTCATCCTGCAGGGCTTCAAAAGAAGCATTACCTTTGAGCGCTTCGATCGCTTTGTTGATTTTATGTACCTCACTATCAAGTTCATTGAGATGCGCTTTAGCATCGGGAATTTTGATCTCGTTGTTGCGAGTTACAATTTTTTTTATTTCTGAAAAATATGCCGATTTTTTCTTGAGATTTTCATTTACCACCTTAAGATCGGAATACTTCTCAAGTCCAAGATTAAGATAAAATAAATGGGGACTATAGTCAGGTGGAATCCTCTTGCTCGTGTCATGGGATTGGATCAGATCTTTAAATTCAGACCTTTCATCCCTAATGATGGGTTGAAGCAGATTTCTGAAACTTAGTCTCTTCAAATTGGCAGGAAAAGAATCAAAATATAGTTTACCCAGATAATCAGAGGCATCTTCAAGACGGTCGAAAATAGTCTCCCTTTGATCCAAGTATAGCGTTATGGTTTCCGGATTTCTTATGGACCTTGCAATGGTCATTTTTTTCCCATTAAAGTCTAGATCCAACTTGATATCACTTTCGATAATATCGATGGAACTTTTGGGTATGAGGCTTAACCTACTGTCAGAAAACCGCTTTAATAAACAAAAATTAATAAATTCGATGCAAATAGATTTTCCGACACCAATTTTTTTATCTGTGCTTTCGGCAGATTCTCCCATGATAATATTGATCCCATAATCGAAAGAGATGGGTTCGAATATTTTAGGTTCACTATATAATCTACTTAACTTAATCATTTCTGTTTATTAACATATATAAATGGGGCATTAAAGTCGATGATCCCTGAGGAGTACAAAAATGCAAGACCGAAGAAAAGATGCCTGTAACGGGTAATATTGTATTTCTTCAGATCTTTCGCAACATCGAAAATAGATATCTTGTCGGCTCTTCGACGCTGAATGGATTTCAGTATCAGCGAGGCGACATATACCGATGATGTTTTTATATTTTCGTCTTTACTTACCAACATGTTCTATTAATTTGGAAATACGTTACAATTAATGAGCTCATCGAGCAAATAAAACCTGATGGCCTGCTTATCGAATGTAAGTCCGTTTACTGACAATTTATTATTAAAGATATCAGCGAGTTGATCAAGAGCTGCTCTGGGATCATTATTTTCCCT
This sequence comes from Chryseobacterium culicis, assembly GCF_002979755.1. Lineage (NCBI taxonomy): Bacteria > Pseudomonadati > Bacteroidota > Flavobacteriia > Flavobacteriales > Weeksellaceae > Chryseobacterium > Chryseobacterium culicis. The sequence goes on from NZ_PCPP01000001.1 coordinate 1,475,502, forward strand.
AGTTAGCACCATATCACTTTCATATTTAAGATAAGTGGAAATTTTAATCGCTTTCACAGCGTCTACTTCCTTTCTTGCCTCAGCCAAGGGCTGCTGATACAACATACATAATTCCGAATACAAACTTATTAAAAATTTGCTATGATCAGCAAATCTGTTGAAAATTTTAAAGTCCGGATCAACGTTTCCAGGCCTCTCGGAGACTGCCAAATTATCTTCATTACTTAAATACCCTATCAGTGCCATTATGGTTTCAACTTCATTGGATTCCGTCTTATTTCTTTCCGGGACAATGTGCTTGTCTAAGAATTCTGCAATCTTCTTAACCTGATCCAGATCAGAGATATCATTTATCAAGGCAAGAAGTCTTGTGATATCCAAAACATCGTCCTTGTGTTTGAAATCATGTCCGAATTTCGTTCTATAGTCCTTAGCATCTTTGGATATCAGCATCAGCTTTAATTTATAATCTTTATTTTCCGGCTTACTATAAAATCCATCGATAGCTTCCTTAATCTTGACGTTATCATTTTGGGAGGTCACTTGGATTGCTATCTTATCCACATGATCTATCAGGTCAATAAAAGCGTAGTTATTGGATTCAAAATTCGTATTGGTGAAACTATAGCCAATCAGGTTGAAAAGATCCCTATAAAAATTTTCTGCAAAGATGTTAATGTCGGTCAGGTTTAGGGCATTTAAAATCATCACCTCTGTTTTTAGATAGGTAAGTCTCCTGGTGATCAACTTAACATATTTCTCTTTGTTATCCATATAATTTTTAAAAGGCTATAATTTATGCAAAGATATAAATATACCCTTATGAATTTCCGTATTTACATAAAAATAGGAACATAATTAACTGTCTAATTATTCTTTTCTACGGGGCAATATTTAAACATTGGCTTTAATATTGCTATTCCAGCCATTAAGGCTACGACATGTTTCGGATTGTCTTTTTTATGGAGACCGCACTTTTTTCTGCTGTTGGCGCAGTAAAGAAATGTGATTTGGAAAAGAATTAGACCATGCATTCCCGAAACTAGTGGATAAACATCAGAATGGAATGAATCATTCTCCTACATTTTCACTATTAATCTTGATAATTACGGAATGTTATTTTCGGCCTCAAGCTCTGAAATCATCCTGTCGACCTTTTCTTCATTAAAGAGATGCTGATGATTACTTCTGTTCACAAATAAGTAAAAGAGTTTTTTATTATTTTTTTCAATAAAAGTATCATCAAGATGGGGATATGAGAAATCAGAAGTCATTACGAAAGAAGTGACGAAATTTTCTCCTCCGTCTTTCACGATCTCTATACTAAAATTTTGAAATATTTTAAACAGATTGGCATCACTGGTTAAAAAAAACGGATAAATAGCTTTCTGGAGTATTTCTGATATACGAAAGCTGTTTGCTGTAAATTTGGAATGAAACATATCCCACGCAGTTCCTTTAAGCTTTTTTTTGACATCCTTAGGCTTATTGTCCAACCCTATCATTTTCCTAAACTCCGTATTTCCGCCAAAAATATTCATTCCCAACTTATACTCGGCACCGCGAAAGATGTTAAGTTCATTGGTCATCCAGTCTGCCAGTGCATCTATATTATATTCGGCATTACTTTTTGTCAGACCTTTTGTTGCCAGGCTTCTTATTTTAAGTAACGTACAATAAGAATTTTTCAGAATCTGGTTCACAGGCTCCATTGGATCTCCCTTCATGGGAGGTATTCTTCGGAACACAAAAAAGTCACGGTAAAAATCGTAATTAAAGCTTTTAAAAATTTTAATGGGGACTTGAGTAAAGAAATCAATCCGGTGTCTAAAATCCTCGAATTTTTCAAAATCGAAACTTTCTTTTTGTGAGCAGAGCTCTAAAAATGCAAAAAAAGGATCGATCCTGGTTTCGGGATATTTGGCTATATACTCTTTCAATGCTAATATTCTCTGGATATTGACCCCTTGTGCTTTTCTCTTATGTTCTACCACTTTAATGATATGCAAACAGACACAGCTGTCAAGAAAAACAATGGGCTGGAAGCCATCTTCCAAACAGGAGGTCGTAAATACCTTATCGGGTAAACTAACTTCTCCTTTTTCGCTAAAACAATTATAACTAAAATTCACATGTTTCATAAACATTAACTGCAACTTCCACATTACATTTGATAAGCTGAAGCATTGTGCAGCAAAAGAGGCTATTTTTCAGATATTGCCATAATATGCGTAACAGTTTATCGGTAAGGGCTAAAAACAAAGATATTAAATCTCTGGGGTATAAGATTACGATAAACCTTTAAAAACTTTTGCTGATAAAAACTAGCGGTAGCATCTTCCTCCTCCTATCCTTAAGGCTAGACCATCCTAGCCTGTTAGAGATACGTTTTAAGCTTTTGCAATAAGTACTGTTTTTTATATTATTTGCGGAAATACTAAGACATAACAGGCCAGCTATAAATATTATCAATTAAATTTATACAATATATGTAAATATAATGTGTAATTTAGATATGTCACTAAATATAGTAATAGTGGAATACCTAACAGAATTCAAACAAAATCAAAATATCTTTAAATGAATTATTATCAATGAGTTAAAACTAAAATATTTTCTATATCTGTAAAAAAAGAGTTTGGATAGCGTCCTGTTAAGTTCACAAGACGGGGATTAAGATTTTTCAAATTTTGATCCCCTTTTTTATTTCTAGTTAACTCCCTCCTTATTAATAAGATCCCATCGACAAAAGATTGACTCTAGGTGTTTGAAAACTTTTTTGTCAAATTCGACTTTTTCGAAAAACATCAAACACTCTATCATTATTTTTGTTATTAGATTGCTCTATGATAATGGTTTTTAAAGTTATCCATTGAGAAAAGTAATCTTTTTGGAAATTGATTTTCTTTTAGCTTTTATATTTGACGTGAACTATTTATAATTATCTAAAAGTACTTCCTCTACACGTTCCTTATACCCGGATTATATTCCAGTTTAGACATTTTAAAGCTCAAAGAGTTCATTCAATTTATCCAAATCAAATCTGAGAAATTTGTATTAATTGATTGTTTAATTAATCTTTCAGAAAAGTAAGCGATTTAGTTCCTTAACAGAAATTTCTAATACAATCATTTTCCACAACTTAGTTGAAGTTCATAAAATTACAAGATAAGAGATTCAATTGAATACCATTTGTAAATTCAGCACCCAATCATAATACATTACTTCAAAATTAGGTATTACTACTGAATTATTTTTAAAAAAATAACATTAATATTGTATTTATAGCAAATATAAAAAGTTATATAACATAAAATGGAATTTGTAAAATAATGTAATAATTTTTTTAACAGTCACCTAGTATAACTAAAGAATGTTATTGCGATTTTAAAAATATAATCAACTCAAAAAACTAAAACCATGAAATTAAAATTCAAAAAATTGATGCTTTTGAGCATAATGACAGGTACTATTTTCGGCCTTATCTCTTGTAAAAAATCTATGGAATCTATAGAAATGAATAAAAATGATAAGGAGTCTCTAGACCATTTTGAGAAAAAGTATTTTTCCAACTACAACAAATCATTCATCCCAGATACATATGACGATAATCTCTGGAAAAATGATACTTTAGTTGTAACCAAAGAAGATTCTGCGAGAGCATTCCACACCTGGTCCTGGCAAAAGTATTTGCATTTAACACAGAACATTAAAGATTCAAAAAATGAAAAAACTTTAGATGGCTTGCCATTGTTCTTGGATGATTCAAAAAATATTTTTCAAATTACTGAATACGGAGAACCTGTACCTCATGAGAATAAATCACCTTTAAAATTATTTGCATTTCATCAGGCAGGTAGTGACCATCCTGTATTAAAATCAAATACAGACTTTGCTGGGATTTCTGAAGAGTATACTGTTTTTTATTCGATACATATGAATAAAATTATGCATGATCAGATGGTTAAAGCGACAGATGCTGCTATAGAGAAAGTAAAAAAAGGAATTAAAAATATAAGTGATTCAACAGAGGTCTATAACAATTCTTCATTAGAACTAAAGGCTGCCTGGGTAGATCTTAATGCGATTCCCAAGGATAAGCAGAAAAATTACTTGATTGTACATAATGTACCACAAATAAAAAAAGATTATTTAAACAAAATAGATTATTTCACCAGAAAGAATGATTACAATAATGTTAATCTCATAATCAATAATCCTCTAAACTATCAAAACATACCCGCAGTTGCTCTTGTTGGTTTACATATCGTTGGCAAAGTAGAAGGATTTCCAGAAATGCTTTGGGCAACTTTTGAAGGTCAGGATTTAGCTCCGGATAATCTAAATAACTTAACTGATTTGAATTCAAAACAAAGACATGGATTTAAATCAAATACAACTAACAGTCAGCCAATTGCTAAAACAGAAACCGATTTTTTATTCTTTAAAAAAGGTGAACTTGGTGCAAAAGATTCTCTGAATGCTATTAAGTTTGACACCTTAACTAAAAAAGGTAAAATAGCTGATAAGGCCTATCGTAAATATCCATTGGGTATATCACAAAAAAAGTATGATCATCCAAATAATTCTGAATATAAAAGACATGCTGATCTTGCTAATGAATTAAATAAAAAAGCACTTAAAAAAAGTGAAATTAAGCAATATTATAACGGTAACATCTGGCTAGCAATGCTTAATAGCAAGGAATCTAGAAATGTAGATGTTTATCAGCAATTTAATAAGGGAAATTTAAAATTGGCAGGAAGTCCAAATGCGACCAACATTATGATGGAAACGTATCATCAAAATACTACCTGTTTCTCTTGTCACGGAATAACGAATTTTTCATTAGATCCTAAAAAAGATATTCAATACAAAACCTTACTAAATGTTAGTCACATATATGGAGCTTATTTTGCCGATGCCTATAGAAAAAAAGATAAATCAAAAAACAATATACTGTTAAACATCAACAATATAACATCTTTTAATGAATTTATTAAAACACAAAACGAACAAAAATTAGAAGCAACTTTTAAATAAAAATTAATCTCCTGTTGTTATTTGAAACAGCAGGAGATTTTTTCGAACTAGAAATCATGAATATCCTGAAGCTTTCCCTTTTGATAAACTTCCGAGTTTGGGCAGCGTCCTGTCGAGGTCACCAATATCTAAATGGCTTTAATTTAATGTAAATTGAGCCATTTATTAGCCAAATGACAGGTTTTCTTTCTGCAAGATATTCCTTTTGTAGGACGAAGAAGCCCTATACCAAAAAAGCTTATCACCGAGTCCGATAAACTCCAATTTCAGCTACTCGTTGATGTGTGATTACCTGTATCTGACTGCGGCTCTGTACAAAAGAGCAATAAATATTCTATCACAAACAATTTCTTGTGATAGAATATTTACTGATTATACAGCCTGAGAATTTCCACCAATTCGGGTATAGATCGTATTTTCAGCTTCTCAAACAACCTGTTTTTGTAAGTACTGATCGTTGATGAATGAAGATTCAGTTGATTAGAAATTTCTTTAAGGGGAAGACCTTCTGCAATCTTATTGGCAATTTGCAATTCGCGGTCTGATAGCGCTTCAAAGGGAGAATTTTTTGTCACACCATTTAATGATTCTAAAAAAATCGCTTCTTTTATGTTATCACTGATATATCGGCCCTTACTGAGCATTGCCGTTAAAGCAGTCTCAATGACTTCCGTGGAGCTTAGCTTACTGAGATAGCCACCAGCACCCATTTTTAGATAACGCATCCCATACAACTCTTCATCCTGTGAAGAAAATATGAGAATTTTTAATTCAGGTTGGTGAATTTTTATGTAATCTATTGCTTCCTGAACAGAACCATTAGGCATATTAACATCCATAATGGCCAGATCAAATTCTTCTTTCAGAATTAATTTGTACAGCGATTTGTAATCCTCTACTTCTGAAACGATGGCATCGGGTCTGAATCGTTTGATTGTTTGTATCAAACCCATCCGTACGATCCCATGATCATCTGCTACAACAATGCGAATGTTTGCTTTTAAACCCATTATTCTATAAATTTACGTAAAAAAAGAGAAACCGTAGTACCTTTATTTTCAGCGGAAATAATTTGGATGTTTCCCTTCAGCAAGGATATAAAATTTTTTACAATTTTCAAACTTAATCCAACTCCTTTCTCACCCGCAGTTCCCAGGAATATGGGACTACCATAATTGTAGATCGTAGATAAATACTTCTCATCTATTCCTGTTCCGGAATCAATGACAGAAAGTACAACCTGATCACCTTCTGTAGTTGCCTGTAAATAAACATCTTGATTGGGAAAGGAGTATTTTACCGCATTGTTAAAAATCTTGTCTAAAACATACTCGAGCAACAGGCGATCGCTTGTAAGAAATGCATCGTGGTCTCCTTTAAAATAAAATTTAATATTTTTTTCGTTTAATTGAGCAGCGTATTTTTCTTCTAAATAATGAAAAAGATCCATCACCATGATTTTAACGGGTTTAATCTTAAAATCCCCGTATTGTGTTTTTAGCCAGGCATTACTGTCCTGGATCGTTTGCAGATTCTTCTGGGCATCTCGTTTTACCTGTGGTAACAACTTAAAAAAATCTTCCTCACTTAAAGTCTTTTGCTCTAACTCTTCTATAAGCCACAGAAAGGTCCCAAACAGTTCTTTTGGGTCATGAGACAATATCGAGATCAGTCCATTCTTGAAATTGATTTCGTTTTCCAGCCTTTCGATTTTTAATTGGAGTTCGTTGATAAAATCATTCATAAATTAAGTATCACGGTTTTAGAAGCTGTTTGAATTATTTTTTTTGAAAGAAGGCTGAAAGGGTTATATTGCTTAAATGCAAGTAAAAACACATGGTTCAGACCTTTCTTCCAGAAGGTAGCAAGTTAAAAAAAATATCATATTAGTAAAAAGAAAAATCAAATGGGATTTACCTGAAATAATACAGGTCCTGTTTTATCTCACAAAAACGGCGGTGTCAGATTCCAGGAAAATTTTAACTCTGGCAGACTGTTTACCGGTATTATCGAAAATAGAGAAAAGACGGAATATGGAATAGTATCAACAGATTACTGATTGCAAACAGCTGAAGGATGCAAGATAAAAAATAGCAGCCTGAAGTGGCAATAATTGATAGCCAGACTACCAAAATACATCTACAGATCATGAAAATATAGGGATTGATGGAGGGAAATTCATCAAAGGAAGAAAACGTATCTATGGAGATACTTCAGGAAATTTTTTGGAAAGTTTTGTATTTTCCGCCAATTGCATGAGGAAACCACAGCCATAAAATGCTGCCAAAAAAGCACTCAGAAAACGAATTATTGGAAGGCATCCATCTTATTTTTGCCAATGGAGGAATTTTTCATCAGCAAATAAGAGGATTCATTTTTCAAAAAGTATTGTTAAATTGCCGTAAAGCTATAATAAACATTGATAGAGTAAGTAGTATTTTCCTTGCCTACCAAACTTTGGGCACCCGCAGGTGGTATGGTGTATCTTACGTTCAGTCCGCGGTCCAAAACCGGTGCCCCGTTAAAGAGTATTTTTTGAGGCGTTTTGGATAAGGGAGCACTTACAGAACTTCCATCCACTCCTATTTGTAAAATATTTGAATTGATGTTGGTCTGCAGACCTCCTTTCTTGAAATAATTTTCGTCCGATTTTACATAGAGTTCAAAGTTTTCATTATTGGACAACATAATTTGGTTGGGAATCATTTGTGACTGACCATCAGTATAATGGGCAGCGGTATTAAAATTGAAGTTTACATTACGCCCGGAACTGGGAATGGTGATCTCCGACAGAGGAAGCACCTTTAGCTGAACAGCCGTATTTTGCAAACTGTTAATTGAGTTATCTGTACTGCTAGCATTGAAGTTCAATTCAAATGTATAAGTTCCGGCTTCAAAAAAGAAGTTTTTAAAATCTTCCGCAGACACATAAAGTTGCGGAATAAAGCTGCTTCTGTTTCCTGCTACAACACTGAAATTAGCAGGGGAAAAATTCTGAAAATCGGAGGATAAGGCTTTGGTTGTGAGTGCAGCTCCATTACTGCCCAATTTAATGCTTCCTATATTTCTGGTTCCCGGAACACCTTTAGAAGAAGTGAACTGAATGTTTGTGGAAGCAGCTTTCGCCCAAAAATTAAAATCAACCGTATGCGCGATTTCCGTATTCCCCAAATCCCACACCCTTGTGTTTGTATTTCGGTAGTCATTCAAAGAAGATATTTCTATGTATTTTGTTAAAGAGTTTGCGATCCATCGCATAGCTGAAGGAATAACTAAAATTGTCTTAAAATTACGCGGTGTGAAGTCATTATAATTTTGAGTGATATCCATGGAGTAATTCCCCGCGCGGAAGGCATTGGCAGAAAATTGTGAGCCAGGAATTTTAAATGTAAAATTGATATTTCCCCGGTTGAATCCTCCCCCGAGACTGATTGATGGTGGTTCAAACCATTTTATAGCACTTGTACTGAACGACTGAAAACCTGGTAAATAACCTGAAAATCCAGTAGATGGCATCTGCCCGCCCATACTTTCCAACTGCCACATAAGCGTGGAACCGGGTAAAGTAAGTGAGGAAGAAGAATGAGTAAAATTTGGCCCGGAAACAGAGGTAAATGTAGGAGCTGTTGGGAGTAATCCCAAAAAGGCATAATCCCAGTTTGTTCTGTTGGCGTTCGTCATTACCCTTGTAGGTACTGAAGTAAATTCGCTCCTGTTAAAAATATTATTATCAGGAATCGACAGGTACACATCCTGAGCTTTCATGACTGTAGCCCCACAGAACACGGTAAAAATTCCTATTAGAAAAGACCTCATCTTTTTCATACTTTTAAATTTAAAACTTTTTCACCTTAATGGTGGTGTCTTTCTTCTTATATTCAAAAACCACAGTTTTTGAGTACCCTTCTTTTGTCACCTGAATCGTTTGGGTAGGCTGGGTATAGCTATATTTGTCATTTTCAATATAGAGGTTGTATTTTCCATCTTTCAGGAAAAACTCAAACTCATTTTTTTGGTTCACCACGGCAGTATAGATCATGCCATCTTCACTTTTTGCATACACTACTATTCCGGTTACATCCGTTTCCAAAACATCGTAGGCTTGTCTGATCTCTGTTAATTTCCCACTTACCTTAATATTTTTTACCAAGCCTACTTTACGGTTAATATTGGTATGCACCATAATGACAGGATCCATCATCAATCGGGCACCCGCACTTTCGTTCACTTTCAGTGTGTAAGTACCTTCGGGCACATTCTGAAAAACTACTTTTCCATTCTTATCCGTCATCGCTACATAATTGTCCAGTTTTACAATTTCATTAGCAAGTACCGATTCACCGGATTCCAGAAGCCCATTAAAATTTTTATCTTCAAAGATCTGAAACGCCACTTTATGATTTCCGAAAGCTGTTGCTGTGGTAAAATATTTTTTAATCCCCACTCTGTACTGGTAATAACTTCCACTGCTTGCATATTCAGCCGTAGATCTATAACCGGAAAGATTAAAATACCCTGTAGTAGACCATGAAGGTGAAATCTTATATTCCAGATTACCGGTGATATTGCTGTTTAAATTTTTATAAAGTTCCGAATAGAAGGCTCCGGCTGAAAAAGATCCAGTCAGATTATGATTAAACATCTGGAAATTATACGAAGCGTATACATTGTAGTTGGCGAAATTACGGTTTACATCATAATAAGGATTTAAATCAAAGACACTGGTTACATTCCATTGGGCTGTTCCGTTGAGGGAGAATGATTTATATCTGTAAGACAAAGTTGTTTTCAAACTGTTGAACCAGTCTGGTTTATCATTTTCTTTTGAATAAGAATATTCCGCTGTCAGGTTCAATCCGTGGGCACCTAATGTAGTGCTGATATTGGCTTCCAACCGGTATGAAAAAAGTTCCTGCGATGTGTAAAAATTAGCTGTTTTTTGCTTTTCAACCTTTGGAGACAGTAGAAAATTCCAATTTCTTAAAGAAAACTGATACCCTAATCCCAATGCTTCTGTACTGTTGAAATAATAACGTAAATTAGAAGTATTCCCAGGTTGGGTGGATTCATTCTGGAAACTCAGGAACTCAGGTTCTACCTGCGAATTCTGATATTGTATAAAAGCACGCTGAGCAGCAGAAAATTGACGACCAATCCTCTGATTTGAGAAAAAGGATCCCCTTTTGATCCCTGCATAACTTTTGGTAGCAAAGGAATTGAAAGATTGTATATCCCATTTCCCTATTTTCCCATCGTAATTGGCTCCCATGGAAGCTCCTGCGTTTTCATCTTTGTTCAAAAGACCTTTTTCGTGACTCAGACCCACCTCCGTGCGGATGGTGTGTTTATCGTTAATTAACAATGCTGATACTGCGTTCGCTACCTGCGTATCTACGTTAAGGCGCGGATCATGGTCGAAAATATAGGACACTTTCCCATTGAAAGATTTAGCATTCCCAAAAGCATATTTTGTACCCACTATAGTAGATCCTTCTGTTTGTTGGAAATAAGTACCGTACAGATTATAATTATTTTCCAGGGCAAGAATTTCAATCTGATTATTTTCACCAAATTTGGTAGAGACTTTCCCTCCTCTTCCGAAAACCGGGTAATCGTAATCGCTACTATTAACATTTCCCAATCGTAACACCGTATTTTTTCTCTCCAGTTCCAACCAGGTATCATACAGGTTATAACGGCCGTCTTCAAGATAGTAATCTGCCCCGATATTGAAGCGCGATTTCAAATTCTCAGTTATCCGAAATGCTGTGTTTCCCCTCAATTGAAGAAAATTGAGACGTGAACTGTTTTCATTATAGCTCATTTCCGCAAAATTACTTCCGCTCGCCGCTTCGTTTCCACGGGCAATTTGTCTGTTGTGCGATAAAACGACTAAGTAAAGCGTGTTGCTTCCCACGATTTTATTATCAAGCAGGTCTGTGACGATTGCATTAATATTAAATTCCGGATAAAGCGTATTCTGTTTTCTGACCACAATTTTGATCTCAATCGTTTGTTTTTCCAAACCTTCCAGAGATACAGTTTGTTGTTTTGGCAAAATTTCTAAGCCATCAGGAATGGATTGCAGATCAATCTTAACGGTTCGTTTACTATACCCTTGGTTTTCTACAGTCAGCAGAATTGAAGATTGCGGCAAAGCAGGGTTAATGAAGTTTTCGTAGGTGGCCGTATAAATGGCGATGTTTTTATTCTCACCTTTAGCAACGAAGAACGAGGCGCTTTCAGTTCTGGTGACCGCTGGAGTGGTATACGAAACCTTGAATTTAATCTCATTGGATCTCAGTTTCATAAAATCCACGTTGGCGATCAGTTTCACAGGAAGATTTTTAGACTGCCCCGCACCTAAGGTAAAGTCATTTTTGGGATAAAAAAGCAATCCCGGATAGTTTTCCTGAGGCATGATATTCTGAATAATAATGTCTTCAGAACTTTTATTCTCAATAACCAGGAAATTAGTAAAAGTAGAACCTTTCTCAACAGCTACACTGTCATTTTCAAAATGGATTTGGATATCCTTCTTTTCCTGTGCAAAGGCCCACGAGAAGTTCAGAAGAACAAATACAAAAAATAAGATTGTTCTTCTTAGGACTGATAACGATATTCCATTCTGTGGTTTCAAAGCTTAATTTTAAAATTTAAAGTTTTTTTCGCCTACGCGTAAATCATTGGATTCTGCCATTTTGATAATAACCACGCCAAGGAAGTTCCCTGAAATGTTCTCTGGCAAAGAAAACTGAACAACCTGATTAGTATCTGGAAGCATGGAGATGGAAATTGCGGGTAATTTTATTTCCTTACCATTGTCTGTGTTGGTGAGTTCAAACGCAACGGTGGCATCATTGATGGTGTTTCCATCATTATGAATGCTTACTGCGACTTTTCTATTCGCTGCATTCTCATTACTCGCTTCTGAAATATTGGTAATATCCAAACTTTTCACATGGTTTCCCGGTGGAGTATAAAAAATGTGAAGTCCCACTTCAAATAAGGTGATAATACCTATTCCATTCTGAACACGTGCCTTATCTGCCTGCTGAGGAAGTTGAGTAAAAAACAACATGCTGTTCGTAACGGCAGACTGTGATGCGTTTGCCGGAATCTGCATAGTTACTACAATCTCTTTTGTACTTTTCGCAGGAACTGTTACCGCATTTTCTAAGGTGGACACCCAGGAAGCATTGGAAGTTTTTGAACTGCCTGCTTCAAGATAAACCTTATTTCCGTCTTCTTCTCTAGCCCAATCTTTATAGTTGAGATTAAAAACATAATCCTTATCCGAGCTGTTTTGAAGCGTGACCGTCTTTGTTACTTTTTCTCCCGGATTACCTGTGAAAAACAAGCGTGTAGGCGACATAGAGATACTTTGTGCCAGAAGTGAAGAAGAGCCTGTAAGGATAAAGAAAATGAAAAGGTGAATAAACTTGTGCATGGTGTAAATAGTTTAATAATAAAGATTCCCAAAACTACTGAAAACATAGCAAAATGAACCTTTACAAACTAAAAATTTTATTATAAAGCAGTCGCAGTATAAGTTACTGTTTGTGTATAAGTTCCGGCCGGTTTCCCTAAAATATCAGAAGATGATGATTTTGCAGCGGGAATGGTGTAGTCCAAATTCAGTGTTAAGGCACTTCCAAGAGGAGCATTAGCTACTAAGGTTTTCTCTCCTGCAGATAAAATCACATCGTTTTTTGTTCCTCCCATAGTTCCAGGAGCTACTGCTGCTTTGATAGTCAAAACATCTACAGGAATTGAGTTTGAACCATTAACGAAATTCGGGCCTCCTGCTTTTACTTTAACATTAAAATTTTTTGTGGAAGTAACTTTCAAAGCGTTGGCTTGAGCCACTGTTTTTTCTGAATTATAGTCTGCTGCAGTCACATAGTTAAAGGCAACTGCACCACTGATTGCAGTACTTCCTGCGTCGATAGAGATAACATCATTCAGGGTAATGTTTACCGTTGTGGTTGCAGTTGTATTTTGAGCTTGAACATTGTTAGTTCCTAATATGATTGCTCCAATAGTTAAGGCTGCGATGGCGATTTGTTTTTTCATGATAATACTATTTAATTGTTATTCTTGTTTAATTGTTCTCTTTTGAACACTACAAATCTACAGCGGTGATAAAAGTTTCTTTGTAGTGGAAGACGGAAGTGCATGTAGTAAAATAACTACAGGATTACTCATTGGGTGTACATAGAAAAACCCTCAGTACTTTTTAGGTACTGAGGGCACGTATATTGATGTGTTTTTTTATTATAAAATTGATGTGTTTTTTTTATTACAAAGCAGTCGCAGTATAAGTTACTGTTTGCGTATAAGTTCCCGCTGGTTTACCTAAAATATCAGAAGATGATGATTTCGCTGCTGGAATAGTGTAGTCCAGATTCAGCGTTAAGGCACTTCCTAGTGGGGCATTAGCTACTAAGGTTTGATCCGCAGCAGATAACACTACAGCATTTTTTGTTCCGCCCATTGTTCCGGCAGCTGTAGCTGCTTTGATAGTCAAAACATTTACAGGAATTAAGTTGGTTCCATTCATAAAATTAGCACCTCCTGCTTTTACTTTAACATTAAAGTTCTTCGTGGAAGTAACCTTTAAAGAGTTAGCTTTAGTAATCGTCTGATCAGAATTGTAGTCTGCTGCAGTAACGTAGTTAAAGTCAACTGTATTACCAATTGCAGTACTTCCTGCGTCGATAGAGATCACATCATTCAAAGTAATGTTTACGGTTGTGGTTGCGGTTGTATTTTGAGCTTGAACATTGCTAGTTCCTAATATAATAGCTCCAAAAGTTAAGGCTGTGATTAAGATTTGTTTTTTCATGATAGTAATATTTTATTGTTATTTTTTATTTAATTATTCTCTTTTGTATACTGCAAATCTACAGCGGCAATAAAAGTTTCTTTGTAGTGGAAAAAGGAAGTTCATGTAGTAAAATCACTACAGGGTTTATTCATTTGCCTTAAATAGTAAAACCTTCAACACTTAGAAAGTGTTTAGGGCGTATATAAATTGCTGTTATTCTGTCGTCATATAAATTCCCGGATTTTGAATTTTATCTATAGGGGTACAATACATACAAAATCAAAGGCCTCCTGAGGAAGCCTTCGAAACACCAAATCACAAAATATTAATATGAAAAATTAATTTATAAAGCAGTTGCAGTATAAGTTACTGTTTGCGTATAAGTTCCCGCTGGTTTACCTAAAATATCAGAAGATGATGATTTCGCTGCTGGAATAGTGTAGTCCAGATTCAGCGTTAAGGCACTTCCTAGTGGGGCATTAGCTACTAAGGTTTGATCCGCTGCAGATAACACTACAGCACTTTTTGTTCCGCCCATTGTTCCGGCAGCTGTAGCAGCTTTGATAGTCAAAACATTTACAGGGATTAAGTTCGTTCCATTCATAAAATTAGCACCTCCTGCTTTTACTTTAACATTAAAGTTCTTTGTAGAAGTAACTTTTAAAGAGTTAGCTTTAGTAATTGTTTGATCAGAGTTGTAGTCTGCTGCAGTAGCATAGTTAAAATCTACCGTATTACCAATTGCTGTACTTCCTGCGTCGATAGAGATAACATCATTCAGGGTAATGTTTACGGTTGTGGTTGCAGTTGTATTTTGAGCTTGAACATTATTAGTTCCAAATATGATTGCTCCAAAAGTTAAGGCTGTGATTACGATTTGTTTTTTCATGATGGTAATATTTTATTGTTATTTTTTACTTAATTGTTATCTTTTGTATACTGCAAATTTATAATGGTGATAAAAGTTTCTTTGTAGTGGAAAAAGGAAGTTCACGTAGTAAAATCACTACAGGATTACGCATTAGGTTTAAATAGAAAAACCCTCAGTACCTGAAAAGTGCTGAGGGCATGTATATGGATGTGTTTTTTTTATAAAGCAGCCGTAATATAAATTACCGGATTTTGAATTTTATTATATAGGTACAATACATACAAAATCAAAGGCCTCCTGAGGAAGCCTTCGAAACACCAAATCACAAAATATTAATATGAAAAATTAATTTATAAAGCAGTTGCAGTATAAGTTACTGTTTGCGTATAAGTTCCAGCCGGTTTACCTAAAATATCAGAAGATGATGATTTCGCTGCTGGAATAGTGTAGTCCAGATTCAGCGTTAAGGCACTTCCTAGTGGGGCATTTGTAACTAAATTCTGATCCGTTGCAGATAAAACTATTGTATTTTTTGTTCCGCCCATTGTTCCGGCAGCGGTAGCTGCTTTGATAGTCAAAACATTTACAGGAATTAAGTTGGTTCCATTCATAAAATTAGCACCCCCTGCTTTTACTTTAACATTAAAGTTCTTCGTAGAAGTAACCTTCAAAGAGTTGGCTTTAGTAATCGTCTGATCAGAATTGTAGTCTGCTGCAGTAAGATAGTTAAAATCTACCGTATTACCAATGGCAGTACTTCCTGCGTCGATAGAGATAACATCATTCAGAGTAATGTTTACAGTGGTAGTTGCAGTTGTATTTTGAGCTTGAACAGTATTAGTTCCAAATATGATCGCTCCAAAAGTTAAGGCTGTGATTACGATTTGTTTTGTCATGGCAGTAATATTTTATTGTTATTTTTTACTTAATTGTTATCTTTTGTATACTGCAAATTTATAGTGGTGATAAAAGTTTCTTTGTAGTGGAAAAAGGAAGTTCACGTAGTAAAATCACTACAGGGTTTATTCATATGATCAATAGAAAAGCCCTCAATACTTTTGTAGTATTGAGGGCTTTTCTATTTAAGAATTGTTAGTTACTTACAATGCAGTGGCAGTATAAGTTATTTTTTGGGTGTAGGTTCCCTGTGGTTTTCCTAGAAGTACCTTGGATGCATTTTCCGCCGAAATAGAATATGCAATATTTACAGACTGTTTAGTTCCTAAACTTGCATTACTCACCAGCACCTGATCAGTTGTAGATAAAGTGACCTCATTCAAAGTTCCTACCAGACTTCCGCCCGGTATTGCTTTTACCTGTAATATATCTACAGGAATTACGTTGGCACCACTTACAAAGTGTGTGCCTTCAGATTTTACTTTTACATCAAAATTTTTAGAGGAAATAATGACTAAACTGTTGGGAACGGTCACATTTTTTGATGAATTATAATCTTTAGTGCTTCCATAATTAAAATCTACAGTGCCTTCTGAAGCAACAGAGCCAATGTCCATTGCAATAACGTCCGATAAAATAATATTTACTGATGTACTCACCTGCTCTGAATTTTGTGCCATAACCTGGTTGGTTCCTAAGGCAATAGCTCCCAGAGACAGCGCAATGATAAAGATCTGCTTTTTCATGATTAATAAATTTAGTGAGGTGTAATACTATTGTCATTCAGAATCCAAAATTCGGAACTAATTATAAATTTAATAACATTATCTGACATTACCAAAGCCTTTTTTTCATAATTGATTAAGCATTGCCACCATCAAGTTATAGACTTCTACTTTTTCATCCAAGAAATTAATAGATTCTAACCAATAAAATGGCGCCACTTTACAACAAGTGACGCCATTTTTATATGCTATATATTCTTTTGATTCTGAATTTTCCAGTTTTAATACATCTTATTTTCTGCATATTTATAAACGGTCTTTTCATCCCAGACAAATAATTGAATCGAGCTATACGGTGGTATTTTGTATGAATACCCTGCGCTTTTTATGTCGAATCCCTGCCCATAACTATCACTGGCATTTAATACGAGTATTCTCTGACCTCGGAAAACTTTTCCTAATGTAAATTGTTCACCATGAACACATCTGATGACCAGCATTCTATTATCAGAGTCATAATATTGAACTCCCGGCTGCTGCTCAATCATGCCATGAGATAATCTCATTCTTGAGTCTTCATTGATAATCTCATCATCAAGATAGGAAAGACTTCCGTCCGGAATAAATAAAGTATTAGGCTTTTCATCTTTTGATTTAAAGTTTTCAGTAGCCTTTACTGAGCCTGAAACAGTTACTTTATCGGCATCATTAGCATCTGTACCTATACCAATGTTATAACTCTTTCTATGGAAATTAATCCCTTCCCAACTCTTATATTTACTTGAATATTTATAATACTCACCTTCCAATACAGTTAAATAGAACCCATCCTGTTCATTATATATGCCAGATTCTCCACCATTATAATTATCAACAACCATCAATCCATTACCTGTTTGATTGGTAAAATGCTGGTTTACAATAACACCGTTATTAGACATATAATTCCAGCTATTGATATTACCTTGAGAGAAATTTGCGTCAGTCCAAACAGTTCTCCAAGGCTGCCACCCTGTATCTCCAGAGCCTGAATTACTGCCTCTGAATTTCATTCCATTGCCAGCTCTGTCAATAGTTAACTGTTGTCTGCCATCAGCTGAGTTCAGATTTAAAGTCGTTGTATAATTAAACCCGGAAGATGGAGCTTCCTGTCTATAAATTCCAGATTCAGAAACTAAATTTAAATTAGCGACATATTTTAGTTCTTTAAATTTATCGTTCCAGTTACTGATCATAGCAGGCGTAAGATTACCTGTATCCCAAATTACATTCCCCTGAAATGTGGGTCTTGATCTTACATGATTAACGGCACCATAACTATCAATAGTCATCGCTATCTGAGGGCCTGCTGCAAACGAATTGGTTGTTGCAAAAGCCATAGATGTACCATTTCCGTCATTACTTCTTACATATATACCAGCTTGTGTGCCGCTATTAGAAGAAAATCCGATGGATGCTGTATACTGATTATCAGGATTTGAACCACTTTCAGTTTCTACTAAGAAAGAATACTCGGCTGATGTACTGGTATTGCCCCAGCCTGTACCTGTATTTTTTGCTCTTCCTTTAATAGTCTTAAGTCCGGTAATATCCTGTTGTCCATCGATATTAACAAACTTGCTGTTTGTCCAATTGTGAGTTGCTAAAAATACATAACCATCTGTTCTATGGTAGATGTAAGGTGCACCTGCTGATAAACCATTTGAAAATCCTAGTGTTTGAGCATTTTCTGAAGAATTAACTTTAGCATCAGGATTAAAATTATTATTAGTCCAAAGCGCTTCTCCATCTGACAATAAAGGAATATTCCCTTTTTTCGTCATGGTTGTTGTATTGATCGCCTGCCAATATTCTAAGTGATTGCTGAATAAAGGAAAATCTATTCTATGATACCATGTATTATTTCCTGCAATGTGTAAAGAGTTACCATAAGTAGTGGGGAATCCGTTACCTGTCGCCCAATCTGTAACGCTTAAAGGATAATCAGTTTTTACTGCAGTTGCATCTTGATGGTTCCCTCTTTTCGCCAGGTATTCTCCGGGATTAAAATTGTTAGTAGTCCAGGGAATACCCCCTTGAATTTTAACAACACCACTATCTGAACTTAATAATAGGTCACCCCCATTTACAGCTCTCATTGCAAAACTATCTCCTGCTCCACCTCCTGAGGCCGAATCTCCATCAGCTCCAATATAAGCTATATCTTTAGATCCATCATACTTTTGCCAGGTCAGATAATTCCCTGTTTGTGCAGTACTTTTCCATCTACCTAACATAGCTGGAGTCTCTATATTGAAAGCTCCTGTCATAGTACCGCCATCTTTTCTGAGATAGTTTCCTAAGTCTGTAGATGATATAAAATCTGAGGCTAATCTCTGGCCACCACCTGCTGTTAAGATATAGTTATCATTATACCCAACTTTATTGAAACCTTTTGATGAAACCTGACCGGCATCCGTGAATGTTATACCATTATTTAAATCCCAATCTTCTGCATTATTGGTAACAGAAGGTGCCAATATTAAATTGTTATTGGTAGGTTTCTGAATTGACCAGGATTTATAGGAACTATTTTTTAGTTTGAAAGGTATTCTGTTATAATAGGATTTCGCTGCGGAGATAATTTCATCTGTATTTCTTGTCTGATAATCATTTGGTTTGAAATTTACATTATCCCAGGCTCTTCTCCATAGCGTCCAATTGCCATTATACCCACTTCTATAGACTAATTCTCCTGCGTCTGCATTCGTATCATTATATTTTACCTGCAACTGTGCTGTGGTATCCTGGGCCCCCATGTGCAACATAGGACTGTACAAATGCTGAACCCCTCCTGCATTACTGTTCGCTCTATAAACTCCGGAACTGGAATACCCTCCAAGACTATTGAAGTTATCATTAAGCTGAACCGCTTTTGGAATATAGCTGCTGTCTGCAAAATTTGTTAACCAACTTCTTGTAGCAACTACATCAGAAGGTAACACAATGATATGAGCAGGATATAAATCAAAGTTAGGTTCTATTGCATGAGACCATCCTACATTCCAGTCAAGATTATAGTTCCCATATTTAACTTCTACTTTAGCGACTTCAAATGAGAAGTACCCATTCCAGAATGTGTTCGATTCTCCTAATAAAATACTAACATATCCATCAGTTCCAATCCCAATTCTTGCGGTAGTGGTAGGGAAATTATCTGTGACTTCCCATATCGCTTTTGAACCATTGGTAACCAGAGTTCCTGATACATATTTATAGAAAGCTACATTCACTTTTCCTAAGTATTGGTTTTCATATCCATAAATATTAATATCAACACTAAACATAGCATGCTCTGTTGAGGCTTGTGGCATTTTAATCGCTAAAATACCTGTGTGTCCTCCCTCAGCATAATTCCCTTGATAAACTTTATTAAATATCCTTACATTATTCTGGTGTTTACTTATAGATCCTCCGCCATCAAATTCTAAATCCTTTGCCCCAAGATTTACATCCTGTGTTGCTCCATTATAAGGAACATAATTATTTAGAGCTGATGCATTAACAAAAGTTGACGGATCTAAGTTATGGGCATCCCAAACCACTCCATTGACTCCATTTTTATAATGTATAATGTCATTGCCATTAGATTCTATAATCGTATTAATGGTAGGGTTTCCTACATATAATGTAGATGGGCCACTATAATTTAAAACCTGTTTATTACCTGTAGTAAATGAATTAGAATAAATACCTACGCTAGAATAAATCTGACCTGATCTTCCCAGAAAATGGGTAGGCTGATCCGGATCTCCAAAATGGAAACCAATACCTTCATTCAAACTATTGGCACTTCCCTGATAATAAGAAAGTCCATAAGTATCTGCGTTTGCAAATGACCATATTCTATTTCTTTCATCTACTTTGTAAAACCTGTTTTGAAAACCTTCATCTGTTTGCACAAAACCTTTTGAATGGATACCATATGCAGGAATAAACTGAGAGTCCGTATAAGCAGAAGAGGCCAATAAACCACCAGATAAAATTGTCTGCGCTCCATTTCCATTGAGTCCGGCTATAGGTCTATCGGAATCTAATGCCCAATAGCCACCTGTATCTTTCTTCTCCCAAAATGTATTACCAGCAACTAATTCTTCTTTAGTGAGTAAATGTTTAAGATTGATCTGAACCCTTTTTATACCTCCCGGATCCGGATGATCCGACACTGAAGTAACTCTGTTTTTACCTTGGTCTAAACCTCCATATCCAACCGTTACCTTTACATCAAACCCCTGCCAGTAAGATAATTGAGTAAACCAAAAACAAAGTTTACCATTTAAGTTTAAGGCAGTAATCGCATTCCAGTAATGTAATGTAGAATAGCCGCTATGAGAAATAATAGTACCATTATAGATATAGCCCTGAATCTTACAATCTAAAGGCTGATCAGTACCGTACATATTCCCTTTAATCTCTAAAAGAAACTGATCTCCATAGTCTACAGAATAATCTACATCGGTTTCAATGAATGTACCCTGCGGGAAGTTTCTTCCGGAATGATACCAGGAGTCTTCTTTTCCTCGGGAATCATAATCTCCACCGCCTCCCGTAAGGAATCTTCCATTATCTGACCCGTCTTTATAATACCCGGCAGATCTCACGTTATCAAAAGCATTGCCATTGATATTCATAAAATGGTAACCGTTTGACCTATACTGCAATGTACCGGCATAAAGGCCCGGCTGATGAAAAGAAATTGCAGGGTAAATTGTATCAGATGTACCATTGCCTCTTAATTCTAAAGCAACTGCATTATAAGCATTCCCGGTAGCTCCTGAGAATGTTTTTCTTGCCGATATATCCTGAATGGTATTAGTTGTTACTAAATTCAAATCAGAAACTATTTCCGCATGGGTTCTTGTGCTAATTTTTTTCGTTACAGAATTCCAAACCATTACAGAACCTGCATCGTTTGGAACACTTTTCACAATTATTTCGCCTTCTACGGCGATATGATTGTTAAAATATTCAGGAGCAATCATTAGTCTAGTCTTGCAGTTAAAGTAATTCTATATTCATTCGGGGTAAGAGGTGCTAAAACATCTATTTGTACATCATTTTCTGATATAACCACACAACTTACATTTATTTTTCTATTATCGGTATTACGATAACAGATATAATCAACATTCACGGTATTCCAGCCATGGGTGATAGGGAAAGAAACGGACGCTCCATCTCCGATATGCCATGTTTGGGATTTAATTTTTGCATCCAAAACAGCTTTCGTAGATTTTGGAGTCATTGCTTTAGTAATATTGATTCCCTCAATAGCTTCAATATCTGTAGCGATCTGGATCACTCCTTTTACCATATCTGTAGCGTCTACAATATCAGGGATACCTTTTTCTATAATCTGATAATTTTTAGGGATATTGTAAGCATCATCGGTATTGGCAATAAGATGGTCACCCACAGATACAGGTTCATTGCCCACCCATCCATTTGCTGTAATCACCCATACCATTCCTGTTTTAATAACCGCTGCTGTAGCAGGTGATGGCATCGTCATTGAACCTTCAACAGTAGAAGGAGTATAACCTCCCGG
This sequence comes from Chryseobacterium culicis, assembly GCF_002979755.1. NCBI lineage: Bacteria > Pseudomonadati > Bacteroidota > Flavobacteriia > Flavobacteriales > Weeksellaceae > Chryseobacterium > Chryseobacterium culicis. Next base: position 1,497,455 of record NZ_PCPP01000001.1, read on the forward strand.
CTGATAGATCAGTGCTCCTGTAAGGCTTTGTCCTATGAAGTTTTCAACATAAGTTTTAATCTTATAGGATGACCATGTAAAGGTACCTGACTGAATAGCGTCATTCACAACAATAGAAACAATATCTGCATTGGTAAGATTTCGGCCTGCTACTTTAATAACATGCCCTGAACTATTGGTCAGAAGCTGACTTAGCAATAGAAGCCCGCTTGTCTGATTGGTCTGAAATGGATTATTAGTCAACGGATATTCCGGATGTACATAATTTTCGGCCAAATTAACCCATTCGGTACCATTCCATTGATGCAATTGCCCATTATAATCAATTACCCAACCTGCAGGAACACCATCCGTACTGGGAAATGAAGTAAATTGTTGAAAACGGGTACGTTGTAATTCCCCGAAAAAATTATCCTGATTTGCGTTATTACTGATTACTGCGTTATTATTCATAGTTTTTTATTTTTTTATGGTTTAACTTTTAAAATGAGAATGTTAATCGGATTAGCAAGGTCGCCCAACATCTTAATCTCGATGGTTTGATTGGTTGCATAATCGTCAATATTTATTTTTTTTCCGGTAACACTGTCCCGGGCCTGAATGATCACATTTTCCGTTTCAAGGGTATTGGGAAATACTGCACTTCCTGTAATCTGCACTACTGCACTTTCAGTGGTCTGTGAGATCAGCAAAACCTTATCATAGATCTGCTTATTAAATTCCTGTTGATTTTTCGGGCTGCCTAGCCAACCGTAGTCCAATAACAGCTTTACTTTATCTTCACTTGATTCTCCTATGGGAAGAGCTTTTAAAGCTTCAATATCATCACGGTTTTTTTTGATGAAGTTTACTATTTCCTGAAGTTCATCTAAAGACAGATCATTAGACAATAGTATCTTTCTAATATTTTCTATCTTCAGGGCTAAGTCTTTATCAGCATCTTTCAATGCCTCCACAAAACTATTTACCTGTATTTTCGTGTACGCATTCCCTAATTGATCAGTGCTGTCGATGGTAGCAACATTGCTGATTCCAAGTTTGCTTTTCCAGCTGTCAACATGCGCTGCAGTCAGGTTGCCGGCATTCAATAAAGCCAGATATTCCGAATGAGCCTTTGGGTCTTTTAAGTGTTCCTGAAATGCTTCTGCACTGGCAAATAATTGAAAAATTTCTTCAAATCCTTCAATACCTTTCATAGGGATTAAGTCATCTTTGTGATAAAAAGATAAAAACGTGTCTTTAAACTGGGTTTCTGTTGGAAAATCTCCAGTTTCAAACCAACTGAAAATTGTATGTAATGGTGTACTCATTTGATAATTGATAATTAGTTTTGATAAAATTGATAATTAGGAAAGGCTTAAAGAGTATTTCTATCACGTGACATTTTAAAGGAGCGAAGAAGTCCATATACTTGCAGATGAAGCGATATGTCTATGCGCTCACTTAGAAAGAATCCATGAAGCTGATTCCACTTTTGTAATCTCAAAATATTACAATGATGCTATACATCTTTGTTTGAAATTTGAACTGTATGAGCAGTTTGAAGCCGGAATAAAGCAGGCCACACCGGACTTTGGAGATTTATTTCCAATGATAATAGATGGTTTAAAGTTCCCACTATTAGGTAGAAATTATTTATTTAGAAAAGAACAGATCAGCTTCAGCCTTTCTTCTGCGGATGAGCCCGTTTAATATTTTCCCGGCAGCTGTAATGTATTTCGTGGTAAACCAATTTCTGATGGCCTGCTCTTCTGCTTTTTTATTAATCAAAGAAAATAGTCCATCTGATCCTCCGGTATTGTAAGTGTGCGATACGAGAGCATCAAATTGATTTTGAGTAAGATTCAATTTAATTTTACTGTTGACGATTTTTTCATAAGTTGGTAAAACAGATGAAAATAGCTCTATTCCTTTTTCTTTACTGATTGCAGGATCTTTCATGGTTACTTTTTTTCCTCCAGGATAGTAAGTGTTGCCATATCCTATTGTGGGAATTCCGGCAGAATCCAGATAAGGTTTTGAACTGAAGCCTTCAAATGACACAATCAGATTGATTCCTTTTTGTGATGTTTTCATATCTTAAAATATTTGTAGGTGAAAAAGATGAGTACTAAAGTGATTCCAATAATCGTAATGAAAATCCAGGCCAGGATTTCCAATCCATCTGATTGAATTTCCTTTGTTTCTTCAGAGACATTTGAAGCCACTTCTTTAACTGTTTCTTTTGAACTTATTTTCTGGGTTACATCCTGAGCAACATGGGTAATTTCTTCTTTTTTAACCTCCGATTTCTCATGGTTGCCCTTTGCATAATAGCTGCTGATAGAATATTCTGCATTTCCCACAATGGAAATACGCTGAAGGGTATCACGCCCTATCACGTTATGGAAAACAAAGGGATGAGATGCATCCGATTTTCCTTTAATCAATAGGTCTCCGGATATTTCATTTCTCTCTTCCTTCAGCGACACCTCATCTGATATACTTTGAGTTGATTGTGAGCTTTGAAGGGTTAAAGAATCAGCCTTTATTTTTTCTGTCTTGTTTGTATTTTCTTTATAAGTGGCTGTAATTTTGTGTTTACTCCGGCAGCTCAACATGAGACTGCTCAATATGAGCAATAACAGAATCTTTGTTTTCATGAGTTTTAGTTTTAAAAAATTGAACAGGCTTATCTTGAATTCTTCAATTCCGGGAAGTCTGATTGACATTCAAGTTTTACATAAAGATTTTATCTTCTTTTACATATTCTTTCTTGATGCTATCCAGCAACATATCTAAACTTACTTTGTAACCAGGTTCTTGTAATGCAATTGTTTTTAAACTTACATCCTGTATGACATTCATAATATTAGAACCGGTTAATTCATATCGCTGGGCAATTTGTTCCAGGTCAATATCTTCAAGTTGTAATGGTTCGGGTAAATTTTGCTGCCAGATACGCAGACGCTCTTCATGCTTTGGATTATTGAATTGTATGCAGCTGTGAAAGCGTCGTGTAAAGGCTTTATCCATATTATTTTTAAAGTTGGATGCCAGAATAATAAGCCCTGAAAATGTTTCTATACGTTGCAGCAAATAAGAAACTTCCTGATTGGCATATTTGTCATGGGCATCTTTTACAGAGGTTCTTTTTCCGAAAATAGCATCTGCTTCATCAAAAAATAAAATCCAGTTTTTATTTTCTGCTTTGTTAAACAGCTTCGCTAACTGCTTTTCTGTTTCTCCGATGTATTTTGAGACCAGCATAGAAACATCCACTCTGAAAACAGGACGTTGGGTGTATTTCCCTAAAAGGCTGGCAGCAAGAGTTTTTCCTGTTCCCGGTTCTCCATGAAACAACACTCTGAACCCTGGTTTAAGTTTGGTCTGCATGTTCCAATCTTCCATAAGTATCCGGCTGCTATTGTACCAGGCTTCAATACTTTTAAGCTCCTGCAGCGTAGTTTGAGGAAGTATTAAATCTGTCCATGATCGGCGTGTGAGTATCTGTTCTGCCGGAAAATCATTGCTCATTTTCGGCAATAATTCCAAGCCAAACATGATTTTGTTAAAAGCTTCTTCATGAACATTGATCTGACTGTTTTCATAGGCTGAACCTGAAAAAACGATGAGCTCTTCTTTACTCAAAACCGAATTGGGGCCGAAATAATCCAGAGCTTTCAATCGTTCTGAAATACTGTCTCCTCCTAAAACGTACTGAGCAGCCTGAATGGTAGGATAAAAGAGCCTGCCGCTATCATTGGTTGAACAAAAGTCAAACAGCACACTACCCGGAAGCTCCAGATAAATGCGTTTCAGCAATGCTGGATCCAATCGGGGCAATAAAGCCATTAAAAGAACCACAACTTCCTGATGGGCAAGCTCTTTCCCTGAAATATAATCGCCTAATTGAAAGTTTTCATGGTTACTGGTATTCAATTCAGGGGCTCCTCCATTAAAATCCTCTGAAGGATTGTTGATACGCCATGTAATAACCTTTTCTAAATGAGTAAATAATTTTTGTAATTGTTCTGACTCCATGGGTTTTTATCTTTTTTAAGATCCGGTGTACTGCATCATTTTCACTTTTAAGATGTTTCCCCTTATCTTGTCGTTGATTTCAAGAAACCTCAACCGGAAAGTTGCTCACATTCGAGTATCTCTCCACAGCCGGCACAGCAGCTGTTTTTGGAAAGTAGCTCCTTCATTAGAGTCCTTCTTTTTAAAGAATTAATCTGCGTTTGAAAGAGAACAACAGATCTTAAGACCAGCCATTCTGCTTCCAGGAGGAGATTCTCATGTTTACACATCAGAAAATTCCGGGATTTCACGCGCTAAAAGGTGTCCTGCCAAGGAGAATCTCTCCGATTGAGGTATGTTGTATGTTTTTTAAATATCGTGCAGCATCTCAAGGATGATTACAGGGTATTTCGTAGTTAATTTCAAGAAATCTCAACCGGAAAGTTGCTCACATTTGAGTATCTCTCCACAGCCGGCACAGCCAGCTGCTTTTGGAAAGTAGCTCCTTCATTGGAGTCCTTCTTTTTAAAGAATTAATCTGCGTTTGAAAGAGAATAATAGATCCGAAGACCAGGCATTCTGCTTCCAGGAGGAGATTCTCATGTTTACACATCAGAAAATTCCGGGATTTCACGCGCTAAAAGGTGTCCTGCCAAGGAGAATCTCTCCGATTGAGGTATGTTTGGGATTAATCAATAATATAATTAACCAAATCGTAAAAGTCCCGTCCCAAAATAATTTTTATATTAACGGGATACGATGTATATTTTTTGCCATTGATCTCAATTTCCAAAAGCATCTGAATAAGGGAAAATGGTTTTCTATGATGAACCGTATGTCTGAATGAACCAGCTCTGGTAAGTGTTCCTGATGGATAAAATTCATTGAACTGTGATCCGGGTCTGAAATAATTAATAGGATTGATATCCAGAATCATTTCTTTAGATGTTACAGGGTATTCGGACATTCTGCCCAGCGATATTGCATCTAATTGCTGTTCCCTGTAATAACCTGCATCTTTGAATCCATTCCTGACCTTTTTTTTCTGTTTGTAACGTTTTATAATAATCTTAGGCTTGTACTTATCAATATCTAATTCATTTGATAATTTTACCTTTAAGTATTTATAACTTACACTTCTGCTGAAAGCATGTACATAATGATCTATTTTCTGTGGTTCACTTCCGGATTCTGCTTCCAGATTGATGTGTCCTCGGCCCGATTTTTCAACATTTCCGGCCTGATAGAAATGATAGTATTTTGAGGTCCATTCTGCTGATGCCTTTACATCCAGTCCGAAATTAAGTTCATTTAAATGGAGGTAGTTATCTATGAATCGGCCAAACTGGCTTTCTGTAGGATATTTACCGGTTTCAAAGTAGGTTTTCAGCTCCTCTCTTGGGGTTAATATATTGTTTTCTTCCATGATATTTTAGTTTTCTTATTGGCTTATGTTCTTACTATAACCGCTTTATGGAGCTGATTCCCGGTTGTGATGTAAAGTTCAAAATTGATACTTTTTTTGTTCTTATAAAAGTTTTCCGCTCTCTTCATCCTGTAGCTGCAGCAAATCACATCTTACTCATAAACAATCTATTACACCTAAAACCAATGACTCTTGTTTCTTAATTTTATGCAATGCAATTTCACCTTCCGTTTTCACAGAATTTATTATTTGCTTTCAAAAAAAAATAGAGGTGACAACCCTTCATTCGCTTTCCGGACGATGTTCCGGTAGATAAAGCTTCCTTTTACAGGATATCTTACCCGATTGAGATTGTATTTTTAGTAATGAGAATGTAATGGATTACTTCTCTGCCGTCCTGGGATCTCAAGTTCTTTTATATTGATAGAATACGGCTTGTTTTTTTACATAATAGCAATTACTATTTATGTTGTAGTGATGTACAGTTCAAAATTAATCACTTTATTGTTCTTATCAAAGTTTTTTGCCCCCGCTTGTCTGTAGTTGCAGTAACTCTGTTTTAAAATGATTCATTATTATTTAGAACCATAGTTACACTCAATCCTAACATTTCTGACTTTATCTACCTGACCACCCCACCAATTTTCCTGACTTTGCCCGGCATACAAATATCCTGAGGCTACAAGAGTGTTAGTATCCGCATCATACAAATCACACTGTATGTTCTGAGTGATTGCCTGAAGGTCGGCATTATAAGCAATGTACAAAAAGTCCCATGCATCATAATGATCGGTAACAGTATCTTTATCTCCATGTTCATTACCCCAATATTGTGAGTATGCCCTATATTGGATAGGCACTTCAGTTCTGTTTATAAACTTAATACTTGTATTTACAATATTGATTCTTGCATTATTATCCATTTTAGTAATTTCAATGGGTAGTCTGCCATTCTTCAATTCTCCAAAATCAAAACCATCAGGAATAGTATTCAGATTGTTTCCGAATAACCTACGGATATAATAGCTTTCACTTAACTGATACCCAAAACTATAGTATTCGGTTTCTCCTAAATTACCTTCTGATATTTTTTTTATTTTAATTGTATAAGGTGCGCTTCCCAATAAGTATTGTCTCACTACCCCTACTTTTGTAGAATCTCTTAGGGTGATCAGCTGATCTTCTTCATCCGGTGAGGTTACAGCAACCTGGATTTCTAAATCTCCAACACTATTTGCAAAATAGTAAATAAATGCACTATCAATAGTTGCCAGATTATTAGCAAAGATTAGCATTTCTTTTTTGTTTAGGACATCTTCCTTATGTCTTAAAGAATCAATCAGATCCGAGAATTGATTTTGTGTAGGATGTTTACCTGTTTCAAAATAGGTTTTTAACTGGGCTCTTGTGGTCGGTTTATTTTCTTCCATGGTATTTTATTATTCTTTACAGCTTAATTGCCTTTGGGTACAATGATTATTTTGTTATGTTTTTAAAATTCGGAACTCTTGCTTTTTTCATGTTTGTAAAACTTTTGGGGCTTCTTGTAACCTTAGTTTTTAGAATCGGATAATAGGAACATCATTTTAAAATTCACCCCTTTATTCTTAGACCCATTCTAGCAAATTTGATTATGCCAATATGATTATTTCAGGAGATAAATATTCTGTAATATGAATTGCTCAGATTCCAATCTGACTATTTTTCATTAATAGAATAATTACATTCGATCCTTACATTTCTGATTTCACTTATATCACCACCATACCAGGCATCCTGGTTGAGTCCGGCATATAAGTAGTTTGTAGCTAAAAGACTATTTGTATCCTCGTCAAAAATGGTGCATTGTATAGATCGATTCACTTCCGTAAGGTCTGCCTTATAATTAAAGCTTAAATGATCAGCTATATCATAATGATCAGTAACAGAGTCTTCAGCTCTGAATCTCGAACCCCAGTTACTTCCACTTACTCTGTATTGTATAGGTACTTCAGTTTTATTAACAAACTTAATATTTGTATTTATAACATTTACCTTTCTTCCATAATCCTGTTTATAAATTTGTATGGGTAACCTTTTGCCCTCCAGCAACCCTAAATCAAAACCTTCAGGAATAGTGTTCAGCTCATTTCCAAACATTCTAAAAATGGTATAGCTTGGGCTTAATTCATATCTCAAAAGATAATATTCAGTTTCTTTTAATGTTTCTCCTAATATTTCCTTTACTTTAAAGGTATAAGGTGCACTGCCTAATAAGAATTGCTTTTCCACAGCGTTTTCAGTTTGTCTTACGGTTACCACCTGATCTTCTTCATCCTGTGAGCTAACAACAACCCGGAATTTTAAATCTCCAATAATGTTTGTAGAATAGTAAATAAATGCATTCTCAATAAGTGCCAAACTATTGGCAAGGATCGCCTTTTCTTTATTGGTCAGGGTATCTTCTCTGTGTCTTAAAGAATCTATCAGTTCCGAAAATTGGCCCTGCGTTGGATGTTTACCCGTTTCAAAATAGGTTTTTAATTCTTGCCTTGGAGTTAATTCATCTTTTTTCATAATATTTCACTATTCTTTACTATTTATATTATTTGTATGATTTTTTTAGAGATACCAGTTAGTATCATTGATTTCAAGTCCAAAATTCATCTTTTTTTGATTCCTGTGAAAGTTTTTGGACCTTCCGATTCTGTAGTTGCAGTAAGCTTTACTTTCAAAAGCAGAGCGAGGTATTATTTGATTTCAAAGTTCAAAAATCAGCTTTTTTTTATTCTCAGGAAAGTTTTTGCCCCTCTCTATTCTGTAGTTGCAATACCTTCTTTTTTCCGAATAATTAACATGACCTATTTGCATTTTTGTGTGGTAAAATCCAGTCTGTATTGATAACAAAAAAGGCTCAGATTATAAAAATCCAAGCCTTGCTTTTTTAATGTTTATCCTTAAAAGACGTAGTTCCTTTTATGAACAGATTATCAATCCAATTTAAAGAAGAAATATACTACCGCCGCCCATTCTTTTTTGATTCCCCTGGCATACCCGATAGTACTGTGGCTGCTGTTTTCAACCGTTCCATCATCTTTGATATACCCCATAGTGGAATGACTGCTGTTTTCTACAGTCCCGTCTTTTTTCACATAGCCTACCGTAGAACGGCTTTTGTTTTCAATAGTTCCGTCACTTTTAATATAGCCAATAGTACTTCGGCTTTTATTTTCGATAGTCCCATCATTTTTAATATATCCCACCGTGGAATGACTGCTGTTTTCTATAGTTCCGTCACTTTTGATATATCCTGTGGTACTATGGCTTCCGGATTCTATAGTTTGGGCGCTTACAGAAAGACCGAAGAGCAGGGAACAAAGGAATAGTATTTTTTTCATATTCAATATTTTAATTTGATGTATTCAAAAGTATTGATTATTCTTTTATGTTGGATAATTAAAATAAAACTGTAACTTACTTTTCGGAGGGAGGAGTTTTTTTAAAAAGCGAAACTTTACAGTAAAGTTTCGCTTTAAAAGCTTTTTAATTATTTATCTTTTGAATCCTATTTTAAATAAATGTTATTCAAAAACCTCTCTGGGAGCACGATACAATGAAGTAGGCCAACGATAGTCGTCATCATAATTAATCTTAACGTTTTTCGGTGCAGCCGCTTGAATTTCTTCAATGTCAATCATGTCGCGCATGTATATATAACATTCTGAAACTAAATTGTGAAAAAATGCAGTATCAAAATAAGTAATTGGCTCATTGGCTTCCAGTAATAAAAGTTCAAGGTTTGTCAGATTTTCTAAATTCTCAACTTTGGCTATTTTATTACTATTAAGACTCAACCATTTTAAATTGGTTAAATTATCCAATCCCTCTATTTTTGAAATTTCGTTCAAATATAAATCCAAAACTTCCAATTTGGTTAAGTTTTCCAAGCCTTCGATACGCTTTATCCGCCATGTAGAAATAAAAAGTTCTTTAAGATTTTTCGAAGTTTCTAATCCTTCAATTTTTTCTACTAAAGTACCATCCAGATTAAGACTTTCCAAATTAGGGAATTTCTCCAAATGTGTAATTTTTTTCAAATTAGTACCTTTTAAATTCAGTATACGAATATTTTCATTTGCACAGATGTTCTCAATACTATTAATACAACTGTTAGATACATCTAAATGATATAGTGATTTTAAATCTTCCAAGCCTTTAATCTCATCAAGATGGTCATTTCCACCAATAAACAACATCTCTAAACTATTAAGAGTGCCGAGTGATGATGTATCCGTAAGATTTGTTCCTCTTAAATCAAGCTTTTTTAGCTTTTTCAAATAACTTAAATGCTCAAGTGGGGAGCCATATAAATTATTTTGCCTTAAGCTTAAAACTTCCAATCGAGTAAATGATTTGAGTGTTATTAAAGTTCTGATATTGCAATCTAAAACCGCCAGATTAACCAAACTGTGTGCGATAGGCAATAAAATATCAATATCTCTTAAATCAATCTCATCTAAATAAAGTGTTGTAATATTTCCATCATTATCTACATCGTAATAATTTTCCCAGATATGTTTATTAGAACGGATAATTTGAGTATCAAACTCTTTTTCTAATTTCTTTATAAAATCTGTCATATATTATCTTCTTTTTTTTCTATTTATATATTGGTTATCTTGTTCTTTTTCCTCCTGCTCTAATAGTAAATCTGAAAATCTTGCCTCATTATCTTTTCCTTCAGGTTCACTTTTCATATCTCCTTGTAATTCACCCTTTAAAATAAACATTGCAAATGAAAAACAATCCACATCTCCTACTTTATATTTCTTTTTTTTCCATATCTTCTCATAGTCATCTATTTTTGAACTATTAATTTTTGCAACCAAATCTTCTTTTACATTTATGATAATATATTGCTTTTCTAAATACGTTTTAGGATCTAAACCTCTTCTTTCAGCACCATCACCATTTCTTTTAGGAGTTTGTACATTAACTACTGTTACTTTACTCTTATTTATAGTTATTACAATATTACGATTACCTGTTGCAACAAGATCCAGCATTAATCCCGTTGGTAGAATAGCTCTAAAATGTTGTATTTTATCTCCTTTATATAATAGTTCTTCTCTAATTATAGCAGCCTGATATGATTGTAACTCAATTTCCTCACCATCTGCCATTTTTAATACTGTTCCCTTTTCATCTGGATTAACCTTACCGAATATATAAACCCATTTTCCAGTTCGATCTATCTTTTCTGTAACAATCCTTAATTCTTTTAGTTCATAAGTTTGCTTTATAATTTCTAAACGCCTTTCCCTTTCTTCTGGGGTTAAGCTTTTATCTTTTAACAATTGTGTACCTTCTTTTACCCCTTCATGTAGATCCCTTTTCTTTTCTTCAGTACTACGAAGATCTTCTCCTTTTTTCTCCTTCTTATCTTTCTTGCCTCCAACACCAATCTTCCCAAGCAATCCTTTAGCTTTGCCTTTCACAAAGTTCCAGAATTTCACAATTGCATTCTCAATACGCTGACGTATTTTTCGGATAACACCCAATACTTTATCTGCTAATCCTCCAATTCCTAGTAATGAAGCTAAGAAACCAATCAGTACAGGAACAGCTCTGCCTAATGCATTTTCTATCGATTTGGCCACGGCACCTACATTTCCGCTGGCAATTGCTTTTATACTATCGGTAAAGGCTTTTACCAGTTCCATGATTTGTGCAGCCCGCTGGATGAAGAATTTCACCACATCTATAATGGCCATTGCTGCTTTTATAAATGCTCCTACCGGAGTAAGCAATCCCATCACCCATTTAATACCTGCCTGGATGACCTGTGTCTGGATAATGTCCATAATAGCATCCATTACCGTCGCTTTAAGGTCAGCAAACTGATCTTTCAGATATCCCCAAAGTCCGGCAGCACCTTCTTTACGTACGATCTTTACTATTTCAAGACCTTTTTCAGAAGCAGTCTCAAGGACTTTCATTACAGGTTCACCTATTACTTTGGATCCGATCGCTCTGATTCCGCTCCACGTTAAACCAAGCACCTGCGTGGTAATGGAGAAAATCCCTTTCAGAGAGAATACATCTTCCGGCATTGTTAAAGAGATTCCTTTCATTGCCCCCGTCAGCCATCCGAAGAAACCGGTTTTAAGGTGATTCCAGATGTTGGTTCCGAAGTTAGTAAATCCTTGCGAAACTCCGGCAATAAGATTTTTAAAGAATCCTATCGGATCCATGATGATAGCCTGAATGGCACTGATAACACCGGACAATAAATTGGTAAGGGTATTTTTAATTTCAATAATAATGGCAAACACACTGGTTCTAAGAACATCAAGAGCCTGATTCACCCAGCCGCTATTTTGTGTTTTTAGGTCTGAAATTCTGGCATCAATGCTTGTTATATTGTCTGCGTATTTTTTAGCCAACACATCAATTAATGCATCCTTTTTACTGTTTACGCTGTCTTCCAATGCATTAAATTTGCTTTGGATCTCTGCAATAGCATCTTTTCCAATTTTTCTTAAACTTGGTGATAAACTGTTGACATAAGTCTGTACCTCTTTTTTGCCTTTAGCAATTCTGGTTTTGGCTGCATTAAGCTGCGTGGTAACATGGGTGGCGATTTGGTCAATAAATTTATCCATGACTTTAATGTACAAGTCCTTACCACTGTCAAAAAATTTGTTGACCTCTTTAGGTAGCCCTGTGGCTTTGTCCCATAACCATTTCCCTGCTGCCACTAAAGCTCCGTATTTTGCATAGGCATCTCCATAACGTTTCTTTTTATAAGCCTTCATTTCTTTATCGACATGGGCTTCAAATGCTTTTTTAGCTTCTTTGCTGCCATTATCAAATTTTTCGGCCACTGATTTGTCCAGATTATTTAAAATACCATCCACATCGGTTTTGGACGTAAGGTAAATACCATTAATATGATCGGCAATTTCTTTTCGTTTTTGGCTGTCTTTGCCTGAGGTTTGCTTTTGTTCACCATGTACATTACCTAGTCCTCCTTTTCTCGCACCATGCATGCCACTAATATGATGTGCCGCCTGGGTTTGGGCTTCGTTACGGGTTTTAGACAGCTCTTTATTTTCGTTGGTTCTGAACTGTTGAGTGGCCGCAACGCTTTGGGTTTTGGCTTTGTTCTTTTGTGCCAAAGCATCTGTAAACTTAGGCTCATTAGATTTTGCCAACATCGTATCGGTGACTCCATTGGCTTTCATTTCACTGTCGATACTTGCTGTTTGCTCCTTAATAGGCTGTTCTACGCTTGCTGTATTTCTTTTCACCGGCATTGCTTTCGCTGCATTTGGCGTACCCGGAGCATTACCTACATTTTGTGTTGGCATTTTTGCAACGGCACGAACAGGCTGTGCGGCTGTATTAGGTTGCGCAGCTGTTGCAGAAGCAATATCATTAGAGGCTACATTCTTCTCTTTTTTAACATCGCCTACTGCCTTTTGATTGACTTCCTGTATATTGTTATGTTTCTCAAACTCATCTGCCTGCTCTTCATTTTTCGGAAGCTTGATGTTATGTATTTTTTCACTTAGCAAAGCTTTAAAATCTTCTTTCTTGAACAGACCAGGTTTTTGTTCATCCATGGTGTTCACTTGGCTTGCTTGCGCCATACTCTGACGTTCATTGGCAGGTGATGGTGCTGCAGCTTGTGCATCATTTGTTGCTTTGCTTGATGGTTCGTGTTGTTTCTGTAGCTTAGCTGTAGCACTGATCCGTCCGCTCAACTCCATGAATCCGGGATTGTCTGTGGCGTTTGCAGAGGTTTTTGTTTCCGCATCAGCCACCACCGTTTTATCTGCAGGGACTGACTGAGGTTTTTCTACAGCAGCAACTTCCGGTTTCTTGGAAACGGCTTTTCCTGCCGTCTTTGTATCCGATTTTGCTTCCTGAATACTCTTGCTTTCCTGATACACTACAGCTTGTTCTTGTACTGTTTTGGGCAGATAGGCACCGGATTTGAGTTTATGATAATCTTGTATTTGATTCTCATTCAGGGTAGCCATATAGCCTTTTTCCATTTTCCTGGTGTCGGGATGATTGATATCTCCGGTTTTCGCCAGACTCTCCTGGAGTTTTCCATAATTTTTTTCTGATCCCTGGCCATAAATGTTTCGTGAATCATGAACACCCGCAATGGTACCATTGAGGTTGAGCAGGCTATCATTAGGACTTCCTGATCCCGCAGTAATGCCCCGATTTCCGGATTTTTGTGTTTGTATACTGACCACATCTACCCCAGACAGAGGTACAACTACCGGATCTTTCGGCTTTTGCTTTTTGCTCTGGTTTTTATGGGCCTTATTGTCTTTTTCTACAGGTTTTGCTGCTTTCATTGACTTAGTTTTTTAATTTCATATTGTTTTAAAAGACCTATAGGCACAACTAAGATATTGTGCCTTATAGGGTGCCTGCCGGGTTGGAAAAATCATACCGGGTGAGGTAGATTCTTTAAGAATGTGAGTAAATAGAAATGGTATTTGACTTTGAGAAACAGGCAACACTGAACCATTTCCTTGTTTGTTCTCTTGCTTTTAAATTTTCAGGTTTTTTAAGTTTGTAATTCACTCTTTTTCGGAGAAAATCTCCTTTGGAGTGAGTGATTCTGTCATTACGGTAAAGACTGTTTCAGAATCTTTTTATGATTTCATATCATCTTTTTTTTCTTCTTCCTCATCAGATGGTCTGTCTGTATTGACACCACATCTGTTTTCAATAAGAAGATTCACTGCTTTATCAATCCAGTTAGGCAGATTATTAGTGATCATTTTCAGGAATTTATCATAACCATATCCCAATACAAACAATACTCCTGTTGAATACCATTTGTCATGCAATTCGGCTCTGTTCATTAAATAACTCATTGTAAATCCTACAATTACTACGATTACCAATGTGATAAAATGCTCCCATGGCTGTTTTTTCTCTTTATTTTGTATGGAGACCAGTACCCTCAGTAATCCTCCTGAAAATGCTATTGCAGTTCCGATTAAAAGGGCTTTTATACTATCCAAATTCATTCTTTTTTCTCTATTATTTATTAAAAATTTTAATTTTCAAACTACTTTCAGATGTTTAATTATTCCTGAGACAGGATGTACATATCATCTAAAAACTTTCTGATTTTCCTGATATTTTCGCTCTCGTCCGCATAAGCTAACTCGTCTATAATATCACTGATATCTCTCCCTGGTTTCTTCAGTTTTTCCTTATCTTTTTTCTTTTTTTTCTTTTCTTTTTTTTTCATGGCTACTAGAATTTTATTAAATGAATAATTGCTTTTTTAGTTTTTTTTAATTGATTTCCCTTCCAATACACTAAGGCCAAACGGTTTCTTTTTACCATTCATGTTTCATTTAAAACAACAGAACTACCAAGCAAAAACCGTTTTTCACCTTAATATTTTACCTATAATTTAAATTTGAGAAAGATATCAGAGCCGCCTTTTAATCTGATGTATGAGGCTGCTGAGGATTTAGCAATAGCTTTGAATCCTTTTTATCTTTTTAGAATGAATAATTTCAAGAAATGAATTATGAATACACACTATCTACAAACATTATCTTACTGATATTCACGTTACAACATTATATTAAATGGTAATGATGGAGCTTTCTTGCGTGACCATGTACTATGGCTGAAGAATGATGTTATAGATTGTTCTTTCAGACAAAAACAACATTTCCATCAGCTCGTTGACAATCACTTTCATCTGTTTATCCTGATTACGCTTTACATAATCAATGACAAAATCTTTTCTTTTTTCGACTAATTCTTTACTACGTTTCATATTCTATGGTTAAAAGTTTTTTTTGGTTAAATCGTTTTTTCCGAATCAGACAGGCTTCCTCTTCTTACCTGTTGACCGTTTGATAAAGTCATAAGAATCCCTAAAGACGAATATTCCGCCTTCTAAAAGATGTCTAATTCAATTATTTTTGTTTTTTAGAAGCCGGTACCAGGTATTTCCCAATAAAAATCTTACCCTGACTTCTTTATTTTATATTTCATTTGCCCTTTCAGGATGTATTAGCAACTTTACTGACAACTATAATTAATCGATATTTTATATGTTGGACAGTAGTGTTATTCTACATTTTGGGTTTGTTTTTTATTTTCTGGAAAAACAAAGAGCAAAATGATTGCTTTATTCAGATAGCCATCCAAAATAAACGCATTTTTATCATCAATGAAACAATACAAAAACGAACAAAACTCAAACAAAGCAATATTAAAAACGCACTTTTTACATTTAATAGATAATTTAAAATTTTCCTCATTCCTACTTGCTCCGGACAAAACAAAAAAATAAAATATCTGTATTTTAAATGCATTATCTATAAAATAAATTTTCAACTCACTTATTTATATGCAATTACAAACAAAAAGCAACATTTTAAAATATTAAAAAAATATTAAATTTTAAATATAATTTTGTACATTTGTACTGTTCCATCTTAACGACGAAACAAATATACGAACATTGTTCGTTTTTCAAAACAAAAACGAACATTTTGTTCATTTTTTTTTACAAATAACTATAAACATATCAAAATGAACTATTTAGAATTCAAAGAAATTAGAAAGAAACTAAACATGAAGCAGGCTGATATAGCAAAATCTATAGGAGTAGGCACCAGAGCCGTGCAATATTGGGAAAAAGGCGAACGAAAAATACCGGAAACAACTGCTTACTTTGTCACCAATTTACTATTAAAACAACAGGAACTCAATGATGACAGTGCGTCTCCAGTGGTTTTTTCAGATTTAAAGATCATGCACGTTCCATTGGCGAATCAATACGCACAAGCCGGTTATCTGAGTAATTTTGCTGATGAAGAATATATAGAAAGTTTACCCACTATTCCTTTTACGGACGATATAGAGCACAGAGGCGAATACATGTGTTTTGAAGTGAAAGGAGACAGTATGGATAACGGATCATACGAAAGCTATCTGGAAGGTGATATTATCTTATGCAGAAACATCCGACAGGATTACTGGATGAGTAAGCTGCATTATGATAAGTGGGATTTTGTCATCGTTCACAAAGAGAAAGGAATTTTAGTAAAGCGAATCGTCAACCATGATGTTGAGAAAGGTATTATCACCCTTCATTCTCTGAATGAATATTATGAGGATTTCGAGATCCATCTGAAGGATGTTGCAAAACTTTTCAATATCATCAGTACAAGACGTAAAAACAACAGAAGATAAAACTGCCTGAGTGAATAAAATCCTCAATTTCTTGAGGATTTTATTGGGGCATTTTGGATCATCATCGGGTGAGGTATTCTAATAACACTTCACGTCTTCAATAGCATCTATTTCAGCTGTTTCTTGCTTTACCAGATAAATTAGGCTTGGGTTAAATTCCGAATTAGATCTTAGGAATCTTATCCATCTAATTCCACTTTTTTTGAAATTATCGGGTGCATTTT